>JAKAEZ010000043.1 GCA_021819825.1 Planctomycetota bacterium | reverse complement strand
GGCATATCCATTGTTAAGGTGCTGTTTCCCAGCGGATCAGATATTTACCGCGATCAACAGGCGGTTTCGCAGCGCCTGGCACAGGTGGCCGGAACCCTGCCGCCCACGGTTGATACGCCCGTGCTTATGCCGCTGAGCAGTTCCGTTCGCTGGGTTACGGTGGTTGGCATTACCAGCAAAACCAATGACCTCCGCCGCTTGCGCACCGTTGCCGATTGGGTTATGCAACCGCGACTTCTGGCCGTACACGGCGTATCCGAGGTGGCTATTTATGGCGGCCTGCAGAAAGATTACCGCATCGAAGTCATTCCGGCCCGGTTGATTCAATACCATTTAACCGTGCAACAGGTGCTTGCCGCGGCGCGCGGGGCCACCGGCCTGATGGGAGCGGGGTTTATTACCACACCCAATCAGGATATGACCCTGCGGGCGCATGGGCAAATTCAATCGTTAAAACAACTCGGTGAAACAACTGTGGCGGTGCATGGCACGCAGGTTATCACGCTGGCCGATGTGGCCCATATCCGCTTGAGCCACTTGCCGCAGGTTGGCGCGGTTTCCATCATGCAAAAGCCCGGCGTGCTGCTGATGATCGGACAGGCGTATGGCTCGAACCTGCTGCGCGTAAGTGCCGGCGTAACGAAAGCGTTGAATTCCCTGCAACCGCTGTTGGCCCAGCAGGGCATTGTTCTGCATGGAAAAATTCTGCAAAGCGCCGATTTTATCACCGTTGCCCTGCACAATCTCATTGATTCGCTGCTGATTGGTGCCGGACTGGTTATTCTGGTGCTGGCGCTGTTTCTTGGCGATTGGCGCACCAGTCTTATTTCCTGCCTGGCCATTCCGCTTTCTCTGCTGGCGGCCATTGCGATTCTGATTCATCTTGGCGATACGATTAACACCATGACCATGGGCGGATTGGCTGTGGCCATTGGTGAAGTTGTTGATGATGCGGTCATTGATGTGGAAAACATTACGCGCCGCCTGCGCATCAACGCGCTGGCGGAAGTGCCGCGCCATGCGCTGGCTGTGATCCTGCATGCATCGCTGGAAGTGCGAAGCGCTGTCGTGTTCGCCACCTTTGCCGTTATTCTGGTGTTTCTGCCGATTTTTGGCCTCGGCGGTCTGGCGGGGCGGTTCTTTGCTCCGTTGGGTGTGGCCTACATTGCCGCGGTCATATCCTCGCTGATTCTGGCCCTGACACTGACTCCCGCGCTGTGTATGACTTTATTGCCCCAGGTGGCCGTAAGCCGCCACGACGCCTGGCTGACCAGCCATATCAAAACCGCGTATCGGCGGCTGCTGACTTTTGTGGAACGCTGGCGAAAAGCGGTTATCGCATTGGTGGCAATGGTTACGCTCGCTGGACTGGTGCTTCTGCCGAGCCTGAAAACTGAATTTTTCCCCCGCCTCAATGAACGCAATTATGTGGTGCACCTGGTTCTGACGGCGGGGTCTTCACTGAGTCAATCCATTGCCATTGGTAATCGTGTTACCGCGGATTTACGCCGGATTCCCTATATTCAGGAAGTGGAACAGCGCTCCGGCAGATCCAATCTTGCCGGCGATGTTCTCGGGCCGCAATACAGTGAATATCTTATTCGCATAAAATCGCTTTCCTCTCGGCAGGCCCGGAAATTTCGTGCGGATATGGCACGGCTGATCAGGAAATTCCCCGGCGTGTTGCTGTATTACAATACGGTTTTATCCGAGCGCATCAATGAAACGCTTTCCGGCTCCGGCGCGCCGGTGGCGGTGCAGGTGATCGGCAATCATTTTGCCGCCATTGAAAAAGCCTCAACCATGATTACGGCCTGCCTGCGGAAGCTTCCCGGTGCGCGCAGCGTGGCCCCGCAGACGGCGTGGAACGCGCCGGAAATTCAGTTACGGTTGCGCCGCAGACAACTCCGGCGCTGGGGTTTATCTCCGCTGGCCGTGCTGGCCCGCGTCCACATGCTCATCCGCGGCCGCACGGTGGGACATATCTATCATGGCACACGTATCTGGCCCGTGGTGGTTACCATGACGCCGCAATTTGCCCATCGTGTTTCCCTGATCCGCAAACTTCCTATCCACACGCCCGGCGGCACCTGGATTCCGCTTTCCGACGTGGTGCGAATATATGAAGGTCGCGGCTTTTACCGCATTTCCCATATCAACGGCCAGCGTGCGCAGAGCATTAACATTCATCTCAAAGGTGCAACCGCCGGGCAATTTGTCAAAGCGGCCCGGCACGCCATTGCCAGCCTTCATATTCCCGCCGGAGTGCTGGTCAATTTCACCGGCTCGGCTCAGGCCGCGGCCAAAGCGCAACACGACCTGCTGGTGCATTCCGGCATTGCGCTGGTTGGCATCTTGCTTTTGCTGTTTATTGTGCTGAGAAACATCAACAACGTGCTGCTGCTGTTGATCAACCTGCCGCTGGCACTGGTGGGCGGCGTGCTGGCGGCGTTCGTGAGCGGGGGGGTATTGTCGCTGGGCGCTCTGGTGGGGTTTATCACGCTCTTTGGCATTACCCTGCGCAATTCCATTATGCTCCTGTCCCATTATCAGCACCTGGTAGCGCGTGAAAACAGAACCTGGAATATTGAAACATCCATCGAAGGCGCAGTCGATCGCCTGCCGGCGATTTTAATGACCGCACTGGTAGCCGCACTGGGCCTGCTGCCGCTGGCCCTGGGTTCCGGCGCTCCGGGCCGGGAAATCGAAGGACCGTTAGCCCAGGTCATCGTCGGCGGTCTGTTTACGTCCACCCTCCTGAACCTGATCATCCTGCCCACCCTGGCCGCCCGCTGGGCAAAATTCACCTGACCCCGCAGCGTGTATCCGCGGAGAAGTCCAACAACGGTTACCGGTGATTTGGATTCCAAAGTACCTGGCCGGTAAGCCTGCTGATATTTTTGGCCACAATTGAGTCTGGAACGCATCGCCCAGGGTACATTGGCGAAGTAAGAAAGGTGAACCTGATCCGCTGCGTAAAGTTGCATAATGCGAATTAAAAGATTGTAATATCGAAAATGTTCTGTAATATAGAATATTATGATTGCATATCACAAACTATAGCGTATAATTATTCTGTGAAATGGAAGTAAGATTGGACAGGCACAGGAGCGGTTATGGCAATTCACGACCGTATTAAGTACGCACGACAACGAGCCAACCTTTCGCTGGCGCAGGTTAGAGAAAGGACCGGTATTGGTGAATCATCGCTTTCGGAATTTGAGAATGGAAAGCGGGAGCCGAGCCTGAGCCAATTGCGCAAATTGGCCGACGCCTGCAAACGCTCGGTCGCTTTCTTTCTTACTGAAGGCCCATTGGAAGTCCAGCCAACAGTATTGTGGCGCGAACGGCCGGAGAAGAATGCGGCGGAAATTGAGGTTCAATTTCTCCGCCTCTGTGAGCAATACCATAACCTCGAAATATGGTGTGACGAATCTGCGCCAATCAGCCTGCCCTGTGCCACCGGCGATCCCGCAACTTATTCGTACGCACAAGCCGAAGAATTGGCCAAGCGCGTTCGCTGTGAATTGCAACTGGGCGACCGCCCCGGCCTGTCCCTGTTGGCTACGCTTGAGGAAGTCTGCGGGGTGAAGATTTTTCACCTGAGTTTTGAACCTTCCGGTACCGCGGCGGCGACCGTCACGGATTCCCTTGGTGCGGCCATTCTGCTGAATTCTCAAAATACCCGATGGCGACGTAACCATGATCTGGCGCATGAGCTGTTTCATCTGCTGACCTGGCAGCTATTTCATCCAACCACTGGGGAGCAAATAATTACCCGCGAGTGGGAGGAAAAGTTGGCCACATGCTTCGCGGCCAACCTTTTGCTTCCCGCTGATCCATTCCGCTCCGCCATCAGTGCCCGCACACATAGTGACAAAATAACAATTGAGTCGTTACACGACGTTGCGCGCGAGTTCGACGTATCAGTGGATTCTGTCCTGTGGCGCATGCATATTTTGTACGGCCATGGGCACGCCGGCGCCGATCAAACCAGACGGGATATCGAAAGGGCCAGAACACTGTCGCCGTTGCTTGAGGATCGTGAGGACCGCAAGCCCCTTCATCCGTGGCCGGCACGCTACCGTGCGCTGGCAGTCAGGGCCATGCGCCGCGGCGAAATGGCGATCGGCCGCTTCGCGGAGTATCTGAATATTTCACGGCAGCAAGCCATGCGCTTCATTGAACAGGAGGTTCCGAACGGTGAAGAAGTTCAGGTTTCTTCTGTTTGATGCCAATGTCATAATCGAAATATCGCGCCATGGATTGTGGGATCGCATCGTTGCCGCATGTGATATACACCTTGCGCAGACGGTCATTGATGAGGCCCAATTCTTCGAAGATGCCGAGGGCAACCGCCACGACATTAATCTGTCCGCGTTCACCGAATCCCGTGCCATTAACGTGTTCAGCCTTACACCAACCGATATCAGCGGCCTTCGCGCCAGATTTTCACCCGGATATTTTGAAAAACTTGACCCCGGCGAGACGGAATCTCTGGCGTACCTGCTTCGACAATCCGATGAGTGCCAAATCTGTTCCGCGGATAAAATCGTATTCCGTGTTCTGGGAAATCTTAGCCGGGCGGAGCAGGGCATTTCACTTGAGGAAATACTTCAGCGGATAGGGTCAGGGCGGAAACTGCAGCGCAAATTCACGCTACAATACCGGGAAGAGTGGACGAAAAAAGGATTTCAGGAAAAGCTCGGCGGCGCGGGAATGACCGATGGGCCGTAGGATCATGCGCAATAAAAAAGTGAGGGTACCCAGCCCGCAATTATTGCTTCGCCCTCACGCGTGTGTTTTGCACACATTAGCATTTATGCGTCCGATACTTGTTCTGTCGGTAGGTTGGTTAACGGGCCCGTTTGGTCGGCAACAACGATGTGTCCGGCGATACTGCCCACGCTCGCGGTGCCACCGTCGGGCTTCGCTGCCGCGGAGAGGAGATCAACGAGGTTGCGGATATTCTTGAGCCGCCGACCTCCCGGCCCCTTCAAATCAGCCCACGGCAACCCTGCGTACTTCTGCACCTGTTCGCCACGGTGTCTCCCCATCCATTGCCTTCCGGTAAGCGCCTCAAGCTCTCCGAGGGTCCGACTGTCAGAGATGAAGGAAATTCGAACTCGCTCCCAGTCCCTCTCAAGTGCCTCCGTGCTGGGATGCTCTGTTCGGAACGGTGTATCGGCCCACTCGGAATCCCACCCAGCTGGGAGCTCCACATCCTGCCGTTTGAAGCTTTCCCAGCAATCCAACTTCTTTGACCACTCGCCGACATTTCCATTTGTTGTGGTGATATGGGTATAGGCCGCTCGGCATACGGCCGCCAACGCCTTCTGCGTCAGGGGTGGCACCCGTTGCGCCTCCCAGATGCGGTTGAGATCAATCCTATGGTTGGAGTGCTGGGCCAGCCATGAAACCGCGTAGGCGACTGAGTTGGCACGGTAGCCTTCCAGCGTAAGAGCCGTGAACAACTTTTCGGTCGTTCGGAAAAGTATGGCTTTGGCGATCGTGTGCTTGAAATAGTTGAGGTCTACCGTCGGCTCACCATCGTCCTCAAGGCGCTCGGCAAAGGCGAGGAAGTTCTTCTCCGCACCTCGACAGACAAGGTGGGGCATGCCGATCCAGGCGTGCTCATACTTGGCCAGGTCTGTTTTCGTGAACTTTCGCTCCGGCGGATTGTTGGATGTCCACTCCTTCCGGCGTGCAGGGGTCCCCTGTCGGGTCTTGTCGTCCAGATAGGAGCCACGCGCTCGCTCGTAATACCAGTGCGATCCGCGGTCCATTCCTGAGATTGGCGGACTCCAGGCGGTACGAGACAGATTCTCCATCTGGCGATGGAACCTCCCACTGGCCGACAAGTCGGCTCCGTTCACCTTATTCTGGCTGTTGGCGAACCTCGAAATTAGCGGCACGATCTCGGATACCTTCTGAGGATCGCGCAGCACGGTAAGCTTGACCTGCACCACCACATGAGACACATCCACCCTTTCCTTCTTCAAGGCGTGGAAGATTGATGCTGTCGTCTGACCGCCGTTTACGATCTGGAAATCACTTACGTGCTCGAGCATGGTGTGCCCGTCGCGCCCTGCCTGTATCCTCACTTCAGATGCCGTGCAGCAGAGGCCGTTGTTATAGGCCAAGAAGCGATGGGGCTCTTCCCGAAGAGTCTGCTGTAACCCTTTGTTGATCTTCCCCTTCGCCTGCAGGAATGCACGAACGTTGCGTTCCAGAAGGCGCTGCCCATGCTCGCCATAAGCCCGTGCGAGCAGCGTAGCGCTGAAGAACGCGAGGAATGTACGATATTCACCGGTAAAGTCCGCCATCTGGAGGCACGGAATCGCACCACCGTAGTCATTCACAAAATCCAGGCAGATGGCCTCACGGTGGCCGACGTGAAGCCGGCTCAGCTTCTCCAGATCCCAGAGAACATAGCGTATATCAAGACCGGGCACTTGCTCCTGATCAATCTCCAGCGACTTAACGACACCGTCGGTCAGCAGAAACAAACGCACCGTCGTGAGGGTGTCCTTCGCTTCGCATATGCGACGAGCGGCCTCGAACGCTTCGTGAGATTCCTCCATCTGGGCATGACCACCATCGCGCGCTCGCCGCAGGAAGCCGCGGAGCAGTTTGAAATGTTCAACGACGGCGCTGCGCAGGACCGGCTCAGGGCTTCCGGTCCCGTGGTACAGGACGACGAACAGATCGAGCGTCGCATTGTCCCCGGACAGCGACCATGCATTGACTTTCGCTGCCGGAATCCTTCCACGCGATCCCGTGGCGTGATAGCACACCTCCGCACCATCAGATTCGTTGTGCTCGTTCAGCAACTCAAGCACAAGCTCCGTGAATGCATCCTCGCGCATTTGCGGATTGGTGTCGCTCCCGGCCTTCACCTGGATTTCCTGATGGAGGTCGTTGGCAAACTGCCCAAGATGGGTGAGTGCTTCGCTCATTTGAACTCCAGTCTCATTGTTTCTCTGAACGCGACATCCGCGCCAGCGCCCGCTTGGCTTCAGCTTCGCCCATCGTGAAGTCTGCGCAAGCGGCAACCGTGAGGCCGTAGGAGACATCGCCAACCCCTGGGGGCAGATTGCGCTCCGCCAGCAAAGGGAAGCCTTCCTGAACCCGCAAGAACGTCTCCGTGCGAACGATATAACCGTGGTCCGCGTACCGCACAGCGTGCGCATCATGGTAGCCGACCAGAAGTAGTTTGTCCTCGAACGGCTCCTGCGCTTCGCGGTGCCCCGCCAACGTCGCTCTCATCGCGGCAACCATCTGAGGCAGTGTCTCGCCGGCGCTATCTCTGGTTTCCAAGGCGACTACATAGAGGATCAGGATTGGCCAGGCCGCATCGTCCAGTTGTCGCTCACTGGTGATCCTGACCACCTGCGGCTGTTTGGCTAGGGTGGCCTTTACCTCGACTGCGCCGGCGTCGAACTGGTAATCCTGATGGGCGTGTTCGGGGCCTTTCCAGCCGAAGACACAACGCGCTCCGAGGGCGGGGCACAGGTGATCCCGCAGGAACTTGAGTTCGCCCCACAGGCCGCGCTGTTCCTCGTCGGTCAGCCCTTCGGATGACGCGCTGAGAAACTTCTGCCAGCGCGAGAGTTGCCCCAAGAATGCGCGGGCCTGCTCAACCGGATTCGCCGCCTCAGACACTCGCCGCAGCAGATCTTCAGCCAGCGAGGTAAATACATCGGCGAATCGTTCCTCCCTGAGGGCGACGCCGAAGTGCTCCATGCCGTCAATTCTGAGCGTAAGCGAGTCGAGACCCTTGCACCGCGGCCAGCGCCGCCGGGCCGGAACTGAATCCACCGGAAGCCGAAGGAGGACGGCTCGGCGTTTGGTTGCCAGTTCGATGGCTGCAAACAGCGGGCATTGCGTGTCTGGTCGAGCCAGTCGCAGCAGCCAGCCTGCCGAAGCAGCCGTACCGTTGGCGATATCGTGGTCCATCGCCTGCCAGAGGTTTTCAATCCCAGTCGGCATAATCTCTATCCTGGAATGTGTCCTGCCACACGCGATTGACCATGTAGTCGACAGCGCGAGCGGTGTGACTGGATGGGAAACTGAACGCCAAGCCCATGAACGGCGGTTCGTGATCGGGCCATCTTCCTCCAGTGGGCACCACCGGGTAGATCAGTAGAAGCCCGTGAGTGCTCGGACGAAGCTGGCGTGCCACCTCGCCATTGATTCGTGCCCGGCCGCCGAGGTCGGGGTCAGAAGGCTTCCGGTGCTGAGTGAGGCGCTCGGCTGCCTGCCGCAACGTAGCTCCCTCGTCGATGCATCGCCGAAGGAGTTCAGCCTCATCATGACTCAACAGAGGACCGCCGTTCTCGTCGATGCGCTTTGCCATGAGCACCTCGAAGAGCTGCTGATCGACAACGAATTCGGCCAGGTCCAGCGCCTGATGCGCCGGGCTCTGGATGTTTGCGTTCGAGGCTCTGTACAGCGACGGAGTTACGCTGGCCGGCCACGACCCCTCTTCGGGTGTGCGTTCGGCTTTGCCCGCCGCGCACCCCGCAATGTCGTAGGTCCCGGCCCTGCCGTCAGTGTCCACCAGGGCCACTGTCCACCAGGCAAGTTCGCCACTCGCAGCTTGGTGCCGAATGAACTCACTCATCTCCGGTTTCTGGAATCGCCACACTTCTGATGCGACCGAATATTCTCGCAGCAACCCATCCACAAGACGATCCGCCGGGACATCCTTCCAGAGCCATGCACCCTTGACCTGTCTTGCCCCGCTATTTCCCCCAAGCCCGCCCAGGAAGCGTGCGACGACAGAAGCATTGCTCCGGACCACTTCCACGGCTGTCACGAAAGCTGCAGTCTGAACCAGCTGCCCAGCGTAGGAAAGCCGTTGGGTTACCGCGTGCGACATCTTATTCATGGCCGTAACCAGCAACCCGCCAGGATGTTGTCGGACCCGAAGGCCATATCTCCGAGGAGTCAGCCCTGCAGCCTTCATGCGGTCGAACTCCCCTCGCAGCTCGACCTCGGCCAGTGCGATATGCCGGTACCATGAGCGCAGGTCATCGGTCGTGTAGAGCCGGCACAGATCAAGATAGCCCGGACGATATCCGAACCAGCGCCCCATCTGCATCAGCGTGTCGTACATCTGCGATGCACGGAGGAAGTAGCTGACCGACAGGCCTTCAAGCGTGAGTCCGCGAGACAGCTTATCGCCCCCGACGGCTATGACACTAAAGCCCTGACGATGGGCAACGTAATCTAAGGCATCCGTGGCGTGTCCATTGATCTCCTTGACCTCAATGCGAGCTGCGGCCTCGGTGAGCTCAGCAGCCACCTGCTCCCACGTCACATCAACGAGGTTCTCGTCAGGAGAGGCGGCGCGGATTGCCGAGGTTGTCGGCTTAAAGTCGGTTGTCCACAGCTCTTGGAGTTCATCCCGCAAGGTCTCGCTCCGCTCGCCTTCGCCGATCGTCAGACGCAACCGCATAGACTCGACGTGCGTTTGGATCAGCTGCGCGACCTTGTGCTGTACGTCAATGAATCGCGTAACATGTACGAGCATTGAATTATGCACTGTCGTCTGCCCGCGCGCGCGTCGGGCAGCACATACGAGCACAAAGCAGTATATCGCACGCTTGAGCGACTCAGGCAGTTCGTCCACGCTCAAGTCTTTCTTGTGTTTTGGCGGGAAGGCGTCGGAGTGGTCATCCACCAAGCGGACCAGCGGCAATCCTTGCTGCGGCTCAATCCCCGAATCGGGGTCGCCGTCCAGTCCGAACACGCGCGACGGACTCACGTAGTTCGACGGAGGCGAGACGTTAAGAATGAAGCTGCGCGGAAACAGGTCTCCGCCGTGCTTCGGTGTCTCTGCGTCGGGGTTGATGAAGATGTTGGCAAATGGTGTCGCCGTGTATCCGACGTAGGCACTCTTCTCGAACGCGTCGAGCATCTCGCGGATGCGGCCATTGATCGCCGTAACGTCGGTCTCGCTGACGGCTTTGCCCCGGCGGTCCTTCGTGTTGATCGAGGCGTTGTCGGCTTCGTCGTCAATGACGAGGAGCGGAACGCCCCGGATGATCTTGCCCTTCTCGCCGGGAATCCCCTCCCCACGTACATGCAGCACCCAACGGAGGAGATTGCGCAGTACACTGCCGTTCTTCTTGATGACGAGTACGACAGGGTCACCACCGATCGTTACGTTCGTGTCTGCCTTGGGGGCCCGGAAGTCGCCGTCGTCGAGGCTGCTCGTCAGGGAGTGGATTGGCAGCAGTTGACCGAACAGTCTTCCGACACCCAGCAGGCTGCTGGCCTGATCCAGATGTCGATCCTTCTGGCTGTCGCGGCCAAGGACGCCTTCGTCCAGTCGGTACTGGGTCTGGCTGCGAAGGTTGTTGTGCATCCCCGCCAGCACGACGATCAGCCGATATCCAGCATCCACAGCCTTGCAGATCAGGCCACAGTAGTTGGCCGTCTTCCCGGACTGGACGCTTCCGACCACCATCCCCCGGCAATCCCAAGGTGGACTGCGACCCGGATCTTCGAGTTTGCCAAGAATATCGTCTGTCAGTTTGTTCAAGGAACTCACGGCCGGCTCAGGCAGCTGTTTATCCTGCTCAAGGAAGGCCCTGTAGCGGCTCCAGAAACGCCACTCGACGCTGCCACGCCGGGCGGGCAGCCATTCAATATGATCCGTCGGGTCCTCCATCAACGTTGCGTCGGGAACGTACACGTTTGCCTCGTGCATGAGCTGCGCAATCAGGGCATCGACACCGACGTCCCCTTTGCCGGTGGCACGGGTCGTTTGGACCGCCAGTTCAACTTGGGTACGGATTACCTCGGGGGTCCTCGACGGCTGGAGGTTCAAGAGCGTGACGGCAAGCACGCGAGCATGGTTGAATGCGTCAGTCATGTTATATGTGCTCCTCTCTGGAGTTACTGTCAAATGTTGTGGGCGAAAGAATTTCGGGCGGCTGATTTTTTGATCCCGTCCTCGTAGATAATTCCGACGACAACATCCTTCATCTGCTCGGCTCCATTGAGTCGTTGGAAGTTTCGC
>JAKAEZ010000042.1 GCA_021819825.1 Planctomycetota bacterium | reverse complement strand
CGCGTCAGCCGATGCCGCAATGAGCCATGGCGGCCAAGCCGCCACCGAGGAAAGCAATAAACCCGAAACGCACGCGACACTGCAACTGCATCCGTCGCGGCCGGCGGTCACACGACTCAAGCCCAAGGCGGTCGGTCTACTGTTGCTGGGCGCCGCCGGTGCCGTCGGCATGGCGCTGGTCATCGGCCTGGGATCTTCGCCATCAGTGCCAAGAACACAGCCGGTACAGAACAGTGATGCTTCCCCTGTGCCGGCCACCGAAACAGCCAGCGACAATCCGCTTCTTAGCACTCTGCCGCCAACGTACACCTGGCCCCAAAGCGATAACCGTCCCGCCAGTCGCAGCACACGGCCAACTGCACGGCCGGCGACAACTATCCGCACATCAAGTAATGGCACTGCTCCCACCGCCCAGGAATTGCTGGCCGCGGCCCAGGCGCGGCAGCGTTTGGCGGATTTAAAAACATTGCAGCGCCAGTGGCGGCAGGCCATGAATTCGCCGGAGGTTTTTTCGGGCCTGGCTTATGTTGCCGCCAATCAACAGACGACCCTATCGCCGGCACATTCCGGCGGTGATGTTGCTGCAACAGATGATATGGCTGCAAATAGCTTGATCGGCTCTTCTGGAATGTTCCCTTTTGGACAGCAAGGTTCTCTCGGGATGAATTTACCAACAACTGGGCGTGGGCAGAGCGGAAATATTCAGCAGGAACACAGGGATTTTATGAATCGCGCCGGTGCCGTCGATACCTATCTGTCCCAGCCGTTGATTACACCCGCCTCCCCATATGAAATTCAGGCGGGAACCGTTATTCCCGGCGCTCTGGTTACCGGCATCAACAGCGACCTGCCCGGCCAGATCATCGGTACGGTCACCCAGAATGTCTTTGACTCGGTAACCGGCAAATATCTGTTGATTCCCCAAGGCTCGCGCCTGTTGGGACGTTACAGCAGTGTGGTGGGCAACGGAGAAAACCGTGTTCTGATTGCCTGGCAGCGTCTGATCCTGCCCAATGGCGATTCCATTGTGCTTGATGCCATGCCGGGCACAGACCAGGAAGGCCAGTCCGGCCTGCACGACAAGGTCGATTATCACTTCAGAAAGCTGGCCGAGGCCGCGGGCTTAAGCACCGCCATCGCCTACGGCGGCAACCTGGCCATCAATCCCAACAGCACCAGCACCAATCAGGATGTTGTCGGCAACACCATTTCCCAGGAAGCTTCCCAGGTCGGCCAGCGGATCATTAACCGGCAGTTGAACGTTCAACCCACGATCACCATTCGGCCCGGCTGGCCGTTCAGGATTCTTGTGAACAAGGACATGATACTTCGGCCGTACAAGCCATGAAAACCAGCGTCATGTGCGGAATGAAATAAGTACCGCATTGAAAAGGAGACTTTCCCATGAATGAAATCGCTTTACCTGCATTCCATGTAACCACGACTTCCCAGGTTTCGGTTCGCGTTGACCACCGGCTTGGGCAGGATTTACAGCTTTACCGCCAGCATTACAAGCAGGCTTACGGGGCCGAAGTCACCGAGGCCGACCTGATCCGCGAAATGGCCCGGCGCTTCATAGAGTTGGATCACCAGTTCCAAAGTTTCAAGAGCCGCGATGCCATTGGTCGTAAAGGACGGAAATCCGTGACAGCCAGCGAAGGCAAAGCTACGGTAGTACCTGAGACTTCTTAGACGCGAGCATGGATCGCAGCCACAGGGCTCGGCTCTAGAAAATCGAGTCGTAGAAGCCTGACCTTATCGGCTCGTGAACCAAGATTGATATTCCATCGTTCCTCAAGAAATTTCAGCATCTCAATTCCACGATTCAGCACGGATTCTGGCGTCCATTCTGCATTTTGCGCCACGGCAATCTCGCTGTAAGACCCGTTATAATATCCGCGTACTCCGTCAGCATCCTGCCTTTTGTAGGCAAATGCTCGGTTGGAGAATCTTGAATTTCGGCTTTGTGACAACGCGAGAAGGTTACCAAGAGAGTGTCGCAAGAAGTGTCGCTCCCTCTCAGATCGCGCTTCAAATGTTGGCCACTCACCCATCACCGGTGAGCGAGGATAAATGTGCTCTATGGTTACCTGATCCTTTTTTGAGGTTATGAATTCGCTCCAATCTATTTTCGCCGTCTGCATACCGGCTTTCGATTTCAGATACTGTTCGTATTCAAAAAGAAAATAATAGCGGCCCGCCCACGAATAAAATCCTTCAACTTCATCGAAAAGCTCGTCCATCTCCAGTTTTGCCTTCTCCAACGAAAAGTGTTGTTCCGTGCGCTTCCGCACAAGCGTAGTGGATTGGGGTACGGAGTATTCTTTTCGGTGCAGCTGGCTCGCCAGACGATAGAACTCGCTATCACCAGTATTTGATCTCCGTTGACATAGTCTTCCAACTAAAAACACGAACCGTTCGGCCGCTTCGATGAATGCGATCAAAGTCTCCGGCGATGCTTTGGCTTGGAGGGCAGCCATGAAGACGGGAGCAAAGGCACCCATACCGCTCCGGCCACACCGTTCAATTCCACGCTGCACTCCATCAGGTATATTCGAAGCCCACTGCGGAAAATGAATCGCATGCCAGGCCTTAACCGAATTTTGAATGCTGTCAACGAATGCTTGAATGTCTATAGCCGTAAGCTTCTTTTCGGTTATCTGGCTGGGCGTGAAGTGCTGATCAAAAAGGAACGTAGCATATTGATCCGCTTCGTTCCGAGCATACGCAAAGTACATGACCCAATGCGCCCACAGAAAATCATCATCATTTAGCGAGCTACCTTTTTCCTTTCCCAAATATTCGTAAATTGTCTTCCATGCATCATTAATATTACGGCGAAGGCATTTTTGTTGATCTCCCTCATCCGGTGTCAAGGTCGAAAGATAAATCAGTCGGTTTTTCAGGAGTTCCAGTTTTGAGAGTGGCTTGCCGCGGTTATTCATTGTTTCGAAGGCGACGAAAACGTCGAGGTCCGCGTCTAGCTCATATTCATTGACTACAAACCTTTGGCTGAGCCTCCGGAATAAGGCCTCAACTTCTGAAAGCTCAAGGTTTTCCATGTGCTTTTTGAAAAAGTCGCGTGCTTGCCTCAGATTGCCAGTGTAGACCGTTTCTGTTCCTTGAAAAGAATTCGAAGGTTGGCCCAGTATCTGCGTCTTCAGAAACTCATAGCTGGGATTATCCTTTTCATAGCCGAAGAGATACGCTTTACTTACTCCTGCTTGTCTGAATAAGTAACTGCCGATCAATTCCGTTTTCTGCATATGAGCCAAAGTTTGCTCATCCGGCACTTTGTCGATTAAGCATTTCAATAAAATTACCGCAGTCGTTAGACGCTGCTGTCCATCCACAATGTAAAATGGTTTGTAATTGGAATCTTCTATAAGCCACACGTCCTCGTCCCATTTCTGCCATAATTCTTTCGGTACAGGCTCCAGGGTGATCTGACCGGTATAATGGTTCCGGCCGTCGGGAACGCGGTTCAAGTCCTGCCAGAAATCTTCAAGCTGTGGTTTCTCCCACGCATAGCCACGTTGATAATCGGGGATTCTGAACAACCGCTTATTGAAGAACTCTTGTAATGATTTCAGTTCGCTTCCCACAAAGGACCTCCTGAATGTTACGTCTTTTCAACAGCTACATCTCGCTTAGATGCTCGACTATCCCGAGATTACGGAGTGCAAGTTTCCAACGGATTCGCTCCTACGTCAATCATCTACTTGCGGTATTTCCTCCAGTGGACACCGTTTAACCTTGGAGTATTCGGGGTGCTATTTCCAATTAATTAGGGGTAATCGCACCGCCCCAATGTGGCTCTGCCGAATCGGCCCATAATACCGGCTGTCAAAACTGTTCCATATCCGGCTCGAATAAACAAAATATTCATGCGGCCCCAGCACACAATCCGCCCGCCAATGCGGCAATAAACGGCCCTTTTCATCGTGCGTGTAGATCAGTGCTATTTTTCGGCCATTGATGTAAAGCCAGCGGCCCATGGTGTTGACCGTATCGCCGGGACCTGCGGCGATGGGCTTGAGGATATACCAGTTCCGGCCCGTGTGGCCGGTGCGTTCCCGGATGTACGGCCATGCCCTGGCCGGGATCCGAAAATCCACGATCCTTCCTACCGCAGGCCGTTCATCCACCCGCAGGTAAATTCCCGGCGCCACGCTGGGCGAGGTGTTGATCACAATCTGCCGATGCGCCAGCAGCCATGAAATCACCATCCAGACGCCCAGTAACCCCAGCGGCCTGGTCCATTTTCGGATGGCATTCAGTTGAGGCACGCCTTGCTCCAGCCACGGGGTATCCTGACGCAACCCTCCTGGAAACACCGGGAAATCTGAATCTGATGCCCAAGCATCGAAAACAGAACCGACGGCAGCTTATCCGGCACGTTGCCACAATCACGTATCTGATCCAGTATTTGTGTCAACGGGCGCTCAAAACCAGCCAGTCGGGGGCGCTTCAAAACCAGCCACTTTGAGAGGAAAGGGATTGGCCTGTACGCTCGACTTTTTCATTTTTATGAAGGAGTTAAAGCGGTATGGTCAATCAGCTCAAAATGGCAGACACACAGACGATTTTGGCGTTGCATTCCAAGGGCTGGTCGGCCCGTCGGATAGCGCGTGAACTGAAGATGGATCGCCAGACGGTGGGCCGATATATCCGGTTGGGTCGTGGAGCGGATTCAAAACCAGCCAATGCGCCCTCCGGCCCGGGCGGGTCGGATCAGGCCGGGGCGGATTCAAAATCCTCCGAAGTCTCCAGGGGATTCGGGAATCCTGATGCCGGTACAGGGGCTGTGAATGCTCCAACGGCCCGTGCGTGCACAGCGGGTTCCCAGGCCGGGGTCGGTCCGGGCCGCCGCAGTGCGGCAGCGCCCTGGCGTGACGTGATATGGGAGAAGCTCCAACAAGGACTTGAGGCGCAGCGCATTTATCAGGATCTGACGGCCCCTGAATATGGGTATCGCGGCACCTATTACAGTGTCCGGCGTCTGGCGGCCAGGCTCTCGGAACACAGGGAACTGCCGGTGCGTCGGATGCACAGTGCTCCGGGCATGGAAGCGCAGGTGGATTTTGGTCGAGGCGCGTGGCTGGTGGATGCTGCGGGGCACCGGCGCGGCACCTGGGTATTTCGGATTGTCCTGTCGCATAGCCGCAAGGGATACAGCGAAGCGGTATTGCGGCAGACCACCGACGACTTTCTGCGGTGCATAGAAAACGCCTTCTTTGAATTTGGCGGTGTACCGCAAACGCTGGTGATCGATAATCTGCGGGCCGCGGTCAGCCGCGCGGACTGGTTTGATCCGGAATTATGTCCCAAGGCGCGGTCTTTTGCGGAACATTACCGCGTGGCGATATTACCCACGAAGCCCTATACGCCCCGCCATAAAGGTAAGATTGAAAACGGCATTAACTACGTCAAGAACAACGCGCTCAAGGCGCGGATATTCTCAACGCTGGCGGAAGAGAATCGGCATCTTCGGCAATGGGAGCAGACGGTAGCCGATACCCGTATTCACGGCACGATGCGTCAGCAGGTGCTGGGCGTATTTACCACGGTGGAGAAGCCCGCATTACAGCCCTTGGCGGCGGGACGTTTTGATCTCTTTGAGGAAGCGTTGCGGAGCGTTCATCGCGATGGGCATGTACAGGTGAAGGGGGCTTATTATTCCGTGGGGCCGGAATATATGGGCCAGAGCGTCTGGGCGCGTTGGGATGGTCGGATGGTGCGTATCTTCGACCAGCGGATGAATGCCATTGCCGCGCATGCCCAATTACCTCCGGGACAATTTTCCACCCACAACGCCCATATAGCCCCCGAAAAGATCAGCCGTATTGAACATGGTACCCATTGGCTGTTAGGGCAGGTCGAGGTGTTGGGGCCGGAAGCGAAGCGCTGGGCCGAAAACATGCTGCAAGCCCGTGGCATCCAGGGTGTGCGCGTTCTGATGGGGCTGCTGAGCCTGAAGCATTACTTTACCCTCGGTGCCATTAACGAGGCCTGCCGGGCAGCGTTGGAACATGGGGAATATCACCTGCGCAGCCTGCGTCGCATGGCAGCCCAGCGTCAGGCCGGAGAGCCACTTCCGCACCAGGGACACCTGGGCTTCATTGAGGATCATGAGATTATCCGTCCCGTGGCGGAGTATCAGAAATTTGTGCACGATGCCCTGACCGGTCAGGCCTCGGCTATGGACACCCCTTACAAGGAGAAAGTATGATTCGATCTTCCTTAACCCACAGCATAAGAGCGCTACATTTATCAGGATTGTTATCAAGCCTGGAGGTGCGTTTGGCCGAGGCGACGGGCAATCGCCTGGATCACGCGGAATTCCTGGAACTGGTGTTACGCGATGAGATCGCGGTACGCACGAGTCGGCAGGTGCAGCGTCGAACCCGCGCCGCGTTATTCCGGGAATGCAGGAGTCTGGATGAATTCGACTTCGCCTTCAACACAACCATTCCCCGGCGGCAGATTTATGATCTGGCCACCGGCCAGTTCATTCGCCAAAAGGCCGATGTCCTGTTCCTTGGCCCGCCGGGGGTGGGTAAAAGCTTCCTGGCCCAGGCCATCGGTCAGCAGGCCATCAAGAGCGGCTTTATCGTGCTGTACCGTTCGATATTCGATCTGGCCAGAGACTTTTTGGAGGAACAGCCCACAACGCAGCAGGATAAGACACTGGGGCGGTACCTCAAGCCTGATCTGCTGATTATTGACGATATGGGGATGAAGCAACTGCCCCGCAAAAGCGGGGAATATCTGCTGGAGATCATCCTGCGTCGGCATGAAAACCGTTCGACCATGATGACCAGCAACCGCCCGTTGGAAGACTGGGGCAAACTCATTGGCGATGCCCCCGCCGCCACGGCCATACTGGATCGCTTCCTGCAACATGCCCAGATCATCCGCATCACGGGCCGCAGCTATCGCCTGCAACGCCCTGGCGTATGGCAGGTTCCATCAGTCCCCGCCCCCTGCACGTCGGGGAACAATAATGAACATTCATCACCGCAGGAAACGGCCCATTCGCTTCCCCCCCGGGAAGCCGAGGTGGAACCGGGCCAGATGCCCCAGAAGCAGGGGATGGAACAATTACTCCAAGCAAACAAGGTATCGGAGGTCGCGCCATGAGGGCACGGTATTGGAAAATAAGGAAAGGACCAAAGTGGCTCGCCTCTATCGCCGGCGGGGCGACTTACAGCTCTCCTCCCTCAAGTAGCCGGGCAATAACTTCGCATGGGCGGCCGATTGCTTCCCGAAAACCCGCCGCGCCACGTCCCGCCAGGGAGGACATTTTAACTTTGGTTAAGTACCGGACATTTTAACTTTGGCTTGACATGGGTCCAAAAAGGGCCTTGACAGGAAAGGTTATTGGACGTTATAAGACAGAAAATCAGTGGCTGGTTTTGAACCCCTGAATTGCGCCCTTTGGTGGCTGGTTTTGAAGCGCCCCGTGACAATTTGTAGAAACCCGTCCACCGGTCCATCCGCCCCGGCTGGCCCATCCTGCTCGATCAGGGCATGTACCAGCACCTTGTTCGAGACATCCGGCACTTTCACCCCAATCGAGGGTGTTTTCAATGCTTCCAGCACGGCCAGAACCCGATGCTGACTGCCATCGCCGCGTCTGTTCCACCACACCACGCCGAAGCGCTGCGTGGCAAAGAAATCATGGATGGTTTCGATATAACCGTCATGCTGAACCTTGTGTTCGGCAACCGGCGAGCCAAAGCAAAGCCGGCAAATCCTCTGGCCGGG
This sequence comes from Planctomycetota bacterium, assembly GCA_021819825.1. Classification (GTDB taxonomy): domain Bacteria; phylum Planctomycetota; class Phycisphaerae; order WQYP01; family WQYP01; genus JAMDCX01. Next base: position 3,265 of record JAKAEZ010000042.1, on the reverse strand, counting down.
CTGGTCGTAAGCGAACAAACGGGCCGCGGGCGGCAGCTTCAGCAAATTCATTGAAAATTCTCCTTTCATGGCGGGGCGTCTCCACTTGTTGCGGCAAGAATGGCCTTGAACCCGAATTCAAGCCATTTGCCACAGGCGGGCCAGATACCTAACATAATATGAACAATGTGCGATGGAGTCAAATGGAATATCACTTTATTTATTACTCGCTTGACTTTATGTACAATATCGTGCTTTAATATAGGTGTTATGCCAGCATTTGGTGACATCCTCAAAGAATTGCGGCACAAGGCCGGTTGGAAGCAGGAATACCTTGCCGAGAAGGTGGGCATTGCACGCGAGCACGTGGCACGCCTGGAAGCCCAGAAGAACCTGCCCCAGCAGGGAACCTATCGACGTATCGCCGAAGCGTTCGGCTTATCTGTGGAAGAGCTTGACGGTCTCTGGCGGGCATCACGCATCGAACAGTATCGCGCCACACTGGACCGTAAAGCGCCGGTGATTAACCGGGCACCGGCCGGCCATGCCGCGGATTATTCCGAATTAGATGGAGACAACGGCATTGGCCGCGACTATGTCTCCGTGGTGGGCACGGGTATAGACGATCCGTTGGTCTTTGCCTTTGAGGTTGTCGGGGATTCCATGGTTCCGGCATTCATGCCGGGGGAACTATGCTTATGTTCTCCCAGCACGCCCATTGAAGATGGAGATGCGGTGTATGTGCGCTTCAGCCCGGAGCGTGACAGCGAATGCACCTTCAAGCGCGTTTATGACCTCAAGGACGGCCGGGTGGAACTGCGAGCCGACAACACGATCTACAGGCCCATGATCGTGTCCAAGGAATACATTGTGCGAATGAGCTATGTGGCGGCGAAAATCACGCGATTCGACAAAAAGAAACGTGGGGCGGTTTAGGCCCGCGACAATCGTGTTTGTCGGTTACTCTTCGTCGGCAGCGTTGCCAAAGCGTTCCCGATGCCGCATGGCAATGCTGCCGCGGCCGTCGGCGCTTTGCTCAAGCCAGTGGAGGATCAGGGCCTCCAATACCAGCTTGGGATTGGCCAGATGGCGGGCGCAATCCTCTTCGAACGAATCGAAGAGTTCCGTATTGAACCGGTATGTACGCTGACTCGTCGGCGGCTTACGGGCCGACTCCATTGGCTTTGAAGGTTTCGATGGTTTGCTTTGTTTTGCCATAATTTCAATACATTATGCCAAGACAGGAAAAACTGCAAGGCCATCACGTGAATGACTGTATTGACTTTAATTATACCGATACGCTATAATAAGCACAATGAAGCAGGAACCACTTATGAGGACAAGCGTATGAAGACGATCACTGAAACAAAACAGCACGCCCAATTATTAACTGTGCCGGAAGCCGCCCAGCGGCTCGGCATCAGCCCGCGCAAGACATGGCAGTTGATTTCAGAAGGCCAGCTTCAAGTGGTGCATGTCGGACTACGCAGCACGCGGATACTGGAGTCGGTACTGGACGCCTTTATCGAACGTCTCAAGGTGGCGGCCATACACTGCAACTGAGAGCCAGTGTTCAGAATTGGGCATATGGCGAGGGATTGTTATGATCACGTTACCGAGGCCAGGTGAAGATAAACTACTGGGAATCGATTAGTGAATCGCGGACTGATCGCGACCGACGCATATGATAAGGGGCACGTCAGGCGCATTTGAAGAGGACACAAACATGACAATTTTCAGGCGTAGACCCAACGAGAAGTTCTGGTGTTACAAGATTCGCCTTGGTCCAAATCGCTGGCGCACGTTCAAGGGTTATAGTGATAAGCGGGCAACTCATGAAAAAGCGTCCCAACATCAGGCCCAGATCGATCGTGGCGAAGTTGGCTTAGTTGACCGTTATGCTGAACACAAGCTACGGCCACTGGTGGATCACGTTGGCGAGTTTATTGCCAGCCTAACCGGAGCCGGGCGTGATGCCAAATATGTCTATGTAGCCAACAAGCGATTGCGTCGGATATTGAATGATATTCCGTGGCAGCACACCGCTGACATAACTCTGGATGGTTTTGAGAAGTGGCGTTCCAAGCAACAAGAAAAAGCGGACAAACCTTCCCCGGTGACGCTAAATCAGCATCAGGATATTCTTTCCGGCTTCTGCAATTGGATGGTCAGGCGCGGGCGCATGCCAATCAATCCTATCGCCTCACTGGCTAAGCTTAATGCTGCGGTAGATATTCGCCGTCAGCGCCGGGCCTTGTCGGATGCGGAAACCCAACGGCTATTAGACGTGTCGCCGGAACCAAGACGTACCGTGTATCTGGTTGCGCTGCTCACAGGCCTACGCCGCGCTGAACTCGAGCAGCTACGCTGGCTTGATGTTCATCTTGACGCGCCCAAGCCGTTTCTAACGGCCAGAGCATCGACTACCAAGAATGCCAAGGATGCGGTTATCTTCCTGCGGGATGACATTGCCACCGCCTTACGCTCTCTGGAGCGGGCTGGTGATACTGTATTCGAGGTTCCAGACATAGACACCTTCAAGGTAGATCTGGCTGCGGCCCATATTGTCCAGAAAGACAAACTGGACCGAATTGTCGATTTTCACTCTCTCCGCCATACGCTGGCGACGAACCTTGGTCGGGCGGGAATATCGATCCGAACAGCAATGGAGGTGATGAGGCATTCCGATGCGCGCCTTACAACCAGGACGTACACCGACGCCACCATGCTTCCTATAGCGGAAGCGATCGAATGCCTGCCGCGTTGGGAAGTCCAATCGCAAAAGCGGAAGGCCCTGGTTGCCAGCATGGGTGATACATCGGAATCAATTGGCGTGCGAACCGGCGCAACCAAATGCGCAACCAAATCCAGTGCACAGTTAGGAATTTGTTCGCATGATAATGCGCTTCGTGAAAAAAATGATGGAAGCGAAAATACCCCTATAAATAAAGGTGAAAATAGCGATTTACCAGGGCGGGAATCAGGTGTTACCCAAAACTCCGCGGGTAGGATTCGAACCTACAACCGATCGGTTAATCCCGGCGCGCCGGGACTCTACCATTGAGCAGTTGCTCGCGGATCCAGCGGGCGGATTTCATGGCTTTGATCTGCCGCTCGCGGCGTACCGCGGCCGCCCGTGATGGATGGGCTTCGGACCAGCGCATCACCCACGGCCCTCTGGCTCGCGTGTATTTGAAGCAGGCATCCGCTGATTGATCATTATGCTGCTGAAATCGCCGCTGCAGGTCCGCGGTGCTGCCAACATAAAATTGTCCTGCGGAATTTT
>JAKAEZ010000041.1 GCA_021819825.1 Planctomycetota bacterium | reverse complement strand
CTTGATCAGGTGAATTTAGAACAGGTGAACAGTAGAGCCCCGATTATCCGGCTCCTGTCCCGGCGCGCCGGGAGGATTTCGGATTCCTGCCTCAACAGGTGAGCGCGCGGAATGGGCGCGGGCGGTTCGCTACAACGAGCAATCCTGGTGGCCATCGGGACTGCGCTCAAAAAAGCACTGGTCAGTTATCACTGATCAATATTTTCGGAGGCGCAGGGTTGCTGCGAATGCTTTAGATGGGTGCGTGCGGGGATATCGATGCCAATTAGGATAGTTTCCTTCATTGGCTTCTGTCTTCCAACTTCATCCATCGTCCAGTTTCACACTGGTGGCGTATTATTCACTTTTCAAACGGCGGCGAGCCGCCTTAATGATCAATGAGCAAAGATCAAAGATCAAAAATTCGGAAAGCGCCGTGGGGCGTCGCTTGAGAATCCAGAATCAAGCGGTGCCGTTGACATGCTATAGGGGGGAGCGGGGGGAGATAACAATTTTCACTGATCACGGAGCAAATTAGGTTACAGGTGACGGGTGACGGGTTAACCCCGATTAGCCGACTCCTGCGGCATCGGGATTTCGGCTTCCATGCCTCAACAGGGAGCAAATATGGTTAACGGCGCTGCGCTCAACGAACAACGAACAACGAGAACCTAGAACCTAGAACCTAGAATTTAGAACCTGGAACCTAGAACCTAGGGGTCGTTTTACAGTATTGGTCATTATTGAACGCTGCGCTTGCGGAAAGTGGTGCGTGGGGGAAAGTAGTCCGGTTGTGGGGCTGTCGTGGGCGAGGGGGTTACGCGGCGGGCAACTGTGCGATATTCAATATTCGCGACAGTTTGCGGTGCTCTTTCACTAATGGCAGATCGGATTATACTGTTGGAAAATCTGTTGCGGGAAATTTCTTGTGGCTGAGCCGACGATTATCTGTCCGAAATGTGGTACCGAGATAAAACTCACGGAATCCTTGGCTGCGCCGTTGGTTGCGGCGGTGCGCAGTGAACTGGAAGAAAAGATCGCGCGCAATAATTCAGAGGTTGCCAAACGGGAAGTTGCCATTCGGGAAAAAGAGGCGGCGGTCGCTGCGGCGCGAGCTTCCATTGATGACCAGGTAACGGCCAAACTGGAGACTCAACGCACAGCCATTGCCGCTGATGAGGCGAAAAAGGCCAAGTTGCTGTTGTCCAATGAACTCAGGCAAAAGGCTGATGAAATCACCAATCTTCAGGCGGTGATGAAAGAACGCGATGCCAAGCTGGCTGAAGCACAAAAAGCCCAGGCGGACCTGATCCGCAAGCAAAGAGAGTTGGATGATGCCAAACGGGAAATGGAACTGAACATTGAAAAGCAGGTTCAGGCGGGTTTGGGGCAGGCCCGCGACAAAGCCCGCAAGGAAGCGGAAGACAGCCTCAAACTTAGTCTGACGGAAAAAGAGCACACGATTGCTTCCATGCAACAGAAAATTGAGGAACTCAAACAGAAAGCGGAACAGGGTTCCCAGCAATTGCAGGGCGAAGTGCAGGAATTGGAATTGGAAAGTACGCTCCGCAGCAAATTCCCGCGCGACACCATTGAACCGGTACCCAAGGGCGAATTCGGCGGCGATGTGCTGCAACGTGTCTTTAGTCCCGGTGGCCAAGCCTGCGGCACAATCTTGTGGGAAGCCAAACGCACCAAAAACTGGAGTGATCTTTGGCTGGCTAAATTGCGCGATGATCAGCGGGCCGCCAAGGCGGAACTTGCGGTGATCGTTTCCAAGGTTTTGCCGGACGGGGTGGAAACATTCGATTTCATTGATGGCGTATGGGTTACGTCAGCGGCATGTGCGTTGCCTGTGGCCATGGCACTGCGGCAATCACTGATGGAACTTGCCGCCGCCCGGCAAACTGGCGAAGGCCAGCAGACCAAAATGGGTATGGTGTACGATTATTTGACCGGCCCGCATTTTCGCCAGCGTGTGGCAGCAATTGTAGAAGCATTCACATCCATGCAGGATGATCTGAATTCAGAGAAAAAGGCGATTACCAAACAATGGGCGAAAAGAGAATCACAAATTGAACGCGTGATGCAGGCCACCGTTGGCATGTACGGCGACCTGCAGGGCATTGCCGGTAAGAGCCTCAAGGAAATTGAGGGGTTGGATGTGAAGTTGCTTGCTGGAGATGGACTGCAAGATTAGGGGACACCGGGGTTAGGCAAAGCTTCCGGCCCTGGCTTAAATGAACTTTCCACTGGATGCAGTTGAATCAATTGAGGAAAGTTATAAAGACACCGACCTTACGACACACACCGACAGATGCGTTTTCATTTCCAAAGTGGACGCCGTAGATCGAAATGAACCAAACCGCCACTCCCAAGAAATTGCTTGATAAGCGGAACCCATTATAGATAACTGTGCCGTTTCCGAGGTTCCTCTCGACAGGGATACAGTCTGGTCTCGGAATCAGGGTGGAACGCAGGCAGCGATCCGATTCGCTTGTGAGGAACTGAACTGCGAGATTGTTCGGGAGTACGTGAACCTCCCAGTGGTACCAGCTTAATCCTGCGGCTATATAGGAATATAAGCCTGTCAGGAGTTTCGGATCGACAGGTAACGTTGTTTCGGGAACAATCAAGCCCGCTGGCGAGGTGCCCCACCTTTGGCCTCGTCCGCGATCCAGTTCGCTGCGCAGTGGTTCATTCTTCTGCAGCCGCCTTGGAGCATTCTCTAAGCAATTTTGGATGGCCGCGGGATGACGCCCGGCAAGTGGCAGCACTGCTGTGGCATAGTGCTCAAGCTTTGATTTCTCCCTGTTACAACGCGGGCACGCTGGCACCTTTGGGAGACTATTCCTGTCTTCCAATAAAAAAAATTCCCTTGCAAACACATGGTCTGCGGTGCCCGCATCCCCAGTTCCGCAGTATGCACAGGCTTTTCCCTTAAACTTTTTGCCCATAATCACGCTCGCTGTTGGCCACAGGGTAGATTATAGTCGCTGACTGGGGAAAAGTGCCATTAAGAGGGGCGGATGTTTGTATAGTCATCGACTAATTCCGTGGCGAGATTGTCTAAATCAGGGAAAAGATGGCTGCGTGTGATTCCAAGCAGCCTTAATTGACTGCGGATGTTCCTTTTTTCCGTCGCTGGGATTTTAATTTCCAAAAGGAAATCGCTGTGGTTCGGGGCTTTTTCTAATGGCCCACTGCCGCCACCATGGATAGTGAAAAAGCCCAACTGCTGCATGATGCGCCGGGTCATTTCCCTTGGTGCAACCGCGAGTATCTTACTATTTGTGGGGTCTGATACGCCGAATGCACCCGCGATCAGCTCTGTAGTTTCGGCATTCGTCAGCACTGGCCACACGCGATCCGATTCCCGCTCGCTGAGTGTTTTTGCTTTGAGACATTGCCAACTGTAAGCAATTGCCTTGCCTCTCCCATCCTCGGTCAACAGGTCGAACCGCTCGCGGAGAATGTTAACAGTGGCATCCCGGTTCTCTAAAATCAGCATGGTGGGGCCGATCCGTTCTCCGAGGTAGGCGTTTAACAACGCCGGAGATAATGCGTAAATAATTCCGTCCTCCGCGCTACACTCTTCGGTCGCGAAAAATGCCGCGACCAGTATCGAGCCTGACCAATCCAGCAACCGCGTGGGCAGCCCATGGTGCTGAGCCAGCGCCAGCCATCCGGCATAATCATGTTCGGCGGGAAGCATTTCTGCTGAACGTGCATGTGCCTCCCGCATAAACTGCGCAAGAAAATTGTTCTCATCCTGAGCCACATGCGAATATGTCTTGCGCCGACACTTGGGCTTTAGGCCCTCTCCAAGCAGCGGCTGGCCACGGAACCAAACCGGTACGGGGTATGTATCTGGAATAGGTTTTATCTGTTTGCCAAAGTCAGGCCATGCATTTTCGTCCAATCGCTTACGTAATGGCTCAATGTTGCGTAATCCCTGACGAAAGCCATTTTCGGCTGCTCCGGCAAACGAAATTAAATCCTCAACGCTGTTTGCAAATTTTGGCCTCTCACCCACTACGTTGTCATTCCGCCCTGGTTGATCTTCTATTCCCATTGGAGCCTCCTATAAAAAACAACGCCATCGTCTACCCGCTGTTCAACCGACCCTACACTGCCCCTTCACATCACCCCCAACGCCTTAAATACTGCATCCGCCGGGGCGGCGTAGAAGCTGGTTTGGAACTTGGCGAATAATTCGCCGGGCACTGTGGTGATGTCCTGAACGCTGACGATGGGTAAAAGCATTCGGCTGGCTCCGGCATCAAATGCCACTTGTAATGATTCCGCCAGATTTTCCACCGGCATCTGCGGCTTGCGCCTCGCACTGCTCCGACACGATCGCGATCAATACCTTCTCAATCCTTATTGGCGCGCTACCACAGTGTCATAAAGACCGTAATGACTAAGCCCCTCGTGGCTGTCAATGCCGGTGTATCGCAAAGAGGCATCTTCATACCGCCGGAATGCGAATACGGCCTGATTCATCTGTTCTGTGTTGAATACCTTGAGTCGAACGAGAAGGTGAAAATCCTTTACCGTCAGACCCGTGACCGTCTCGAATAGCGCTTTGTCAATCTTAGTGATCACGTCTTGTAGTGTGTTCTCCCTGAAATCGGTCAGATACATGAATGCCGGAATGCGCGTCGCGAATTTGATAAGCTTCTCCTGCACCAACTTCCGCTTAGATTTGAACTCCTTCTCCTCTTCTGTGAGCTGCGCCATTTCTTTCGCCGATAAATCCTGACCTTTTGCCTTATTCTTAAGTTTTTTGACCATTTCGCTCTTGTTAATGATCGTTTCGATGATGTTGTCGCCAAGCGACCGCCAACCCTCGATGCGCTCCACAGCGGCCATCGCCTCGGGGTTGTCAAGGATACGTTGTAAAGTGTCATTATCCACGTTGACGAGCAATGCGCTTTCCCATTTACGAGCAAGCAGCGTGGCCGAGGTTCCGGCCATTGCAATGTCGAGAATGCCGCCCGCATCGATCTGCGTCATATTCGCGCCATCGTAGGCCAACACGGGCAAAAAGGACACGAGGTCCCTGACCGCATTTTCCGGATTCCTTTCGTTCGGTGAGAGCCCGATCCCATATTCGGAAAGCTGCCGCAGCGCCCGTGTGGGTGCAAAGTCGAACACGAAACAGAGTGGCTTTAGGATTTCCTCTTCGTTCGGATTGTCACCATTGGGATTCTTGATGGACCACGGTGACTGCACACGGAAAGCTGCCTGGAAATAACTCTCCGGCGACTTCAGGTTGCGCAGCATCAGAATCGACGACCATTGTGGCACCGTGATGCCCGTGGTGAGTTTCCCGCAGGAAAGAGCTATAGTCTTGGTGCCAAATCCACTGCCGATGGCCTCGCGCACGGGCGGTAGTGCCTCCAGGCCGATTCCCGCTTTGGCACCAGCTGCGGTTATCACGTGGTACTCGCGCCAGAAAACATTGTTTTTCTCGGCCAGCAGATTCGCCATCGCGTGACAGGCTGCGACATTCGGCAGGAACCAGAGGGAATGCTGGAGATACGGAAGCAGTCGCACATCTGAATATGGAAATGGTGGCCGCGTACCGGTTTTGAGATGTTGCAGCGCTTTAGGGGCATATCCACCACGGATGATGTCCAACCACTTCTGCACATCGTTCTTATGCTTAAACTTCGCATTTTTGCCGGTGCCAGAGGCCTCGAAGAAGGCATTTAGATCAAATTCATTGAACTCCCCGGCGCTTGCTATTGCCACCAATTCATCCGGCATTTGATAGGTAAGCAACCGCAACTGCGGTAGGGCACCATAGGGATTCCACTTTTTCGGATTCTTCTCTGCGAACTTTTCTTTGGCTCGTTGTTCGTCGGTATAGGTCCAATTGAATATCTGCTCCTCGATGAACTCGCCCGTTGCCAAAGCCTTGAACGGCGTCCCGGAGAGATATAGGTATGCCCTGGTTCTAATTGGTAGAAATTCAATTTCCTTCGCCGAGAGTACGCTGAGATCCTCGTTTACGCTTTCCAGGCTGGCGGCATATTCGAGTTTAGCCTCCTCTTTAGCGACTGCATCATCTTCACCTTCAAATAACTCCTTCGCGGTGTCACGCCACGCACCGAAATGGTATTCATCGAAGATGACCAGGTCCCACTTCATTTTATGGAGCCATTTGTTCTTGGCCTTAATGTTTCCCACCTTGTCGCGGCCCAACATGTCCTGAAAAGAGCCAAAATAAACGATTGGTTTCTTGGTATGAACGTTAGATGGATCACATTCGGAACTGCGTGAGAGATATTGCCAGCCGTCGAAATCCACATGAGATTCGAGATCCGCCTGCCATGCGTCCTCCACGGCAGGTTTGAAGGTCAGGACCAGCACGCGCGTCGCTTTGAGCCTTTTGACAAGTTGATAACTCGTGAATGTTTTGCCAAAGCGCATCTTTGCATTCCATAGGAATCGTGGAACGGCTTTCTTGCTCTCAGCCCAAATTGAGTTAAAGTAACTAAAAGTTCTTTTGACGGCTTCGGCTTGCTCCCGCCGCATTGGGAACGTCTGGTGGTGTGTGCCGGTGAACCGTTGCCCGGTACGCAATTCGGTCATTACGGTCTTGACATCCTCGAGCGTACAGCGTACCCATTCTAATTCGGTGTTCTCGAAACCTTTCCTGCCTAGCGCGGCCCGAACCTCGTGGTCGGTGAACACGTCGCCGTCGTCCCGCTCTGCATACTGGTCGAGCTCAATCCTATAGTTCTTAATAGCGGCAGTTTTGAGCTGCTCGGCCACGCGCTGCTTCACATCCCGTGTTGTCTGGCCGACTTTAAGCAGCCCCATGTGTGCCTCGTCGGCTATTGAGTAGGCATAGATGCGCGGTCTGGCATCCGGTTTAGGCGCAAGAATTTCATCTATGGTCTTACTCATCCTCGGGAGCTCCATTAGGCTCCATCGGTCGGATAACGGCTTCTACATGGTCAATTTCCTCTTTCGTAAGTCCATATTTGTCGTAAAGGGCTTCATCTGTCCATTGTCGATCCCACCGTTGAACGGGAACCCATGAATACATCGGCCTAAGTGCATCTTGGGTAAGCTTACGCAGCGAAACCAAGTGTCTGAAGAACTTAGTGCGATAGTAGGATTCGATGCTTCGCGCTTGCTGTTCGCTAGGCGCGAAGAATGCGAGGAATGATTGCGTAGCAACGGATGGCGGCGGAGCCAGCCAAGGTTTACCAAGCACAGAATCAGGGATTTTTTGGCCACCATCTGAGCCCGCCTTCGGAACAAGCACTTTCCATTTGTCGATAAGTTTTGCGTTTTTATCTATTAAGCTCCGTGGGACATATCCGGTCTGGCGTCTACCACTCCGAACATAGTAGATTATCAGGTCCCCTGGCTCCCTTTTCTCATGGAAGTCTGCGAAGTTGGTTGCGATGCCAAAAGGGGTATCGGCGGTCAATATATCGGTAATGGGACGCTCACCAGCATTCAATACCTTGCGCAAGATACCGATTGCCTTCGGATCCCGAACGAACACGTCAAATTCATCAAGCCTGCGCGATGAAGTCGAAAGATCATTACCACGAGCTACTGTTACTTCGCATAGGCCTTTATATGATTCCGACCAGAGGAAGTAGCAGATTCCACCCTTGACCTCGACATTCGGAAAAACTTCGCTTGAGACCGGGAAGTCAACCAATCTCATGAGTCTGCTTGAGCTTAGCATATGTTTGCGGAATTCGTCCAATCCACGTCCACCCGCGAGCCAGCGGGAAGGAACCACCATCGATAAGAATTTTGGTTCGAGTTTCTTAGCTTGCTCAATAAACAAATGGTAGATAGACGAATCGCTTGAGCCACCTGCTCCTCCCTTCATTTGATAGGGCGGATTGCCGATGATAACGTCAAATTGCATATTTCCTCCGAATATCTCGGAAAGCCGAGTCTTGATATTATCGGTATGAATGAATGCGTAAGCGTAGTTTTCACGTTCTGCTTCCCGATCCAAGATCGCTCTTGGCGCTCCGCAAAATTCGCACTTGGTGTCGCCCCATTTATGCTCCGTGCGCTCGAACCAGATGTTTCCGTCATCGCTTGCGAATGATTTGACAATGGAATGCTCGCCAGTTGCATGTCTTGAACAATATACGCTCCGGCGCGCCAGTAAACTCGTAATCCGCGTGATGGCTATACCGAAAACCTGTTTTGTCAGGATGTGATCCACGCGTTTCTGAAGGTCAGGGATTTTCTTCTCCAACCCCTTAATAAGGCGGCTGGTGATCTCGCGTAGAAACACCCCGGATTTCGCGCATGGGTCCAGGAACTTCACGGTCTCATCGGCCCAGATGTTTGCGCCGCTATTGGCGGCGGCCCATGACTCGGCCAGCGTATCCAGCATTCTATTGGCCAATTCGGGGGGCGTGAATACCTCATCATTGGATAGATTTGCGATGCAAGTCAGCACGTCCGGGTTGCGCCCGCGCAATGTAAAATTGGCTTGAGTGCTCATGTGGTGACCCCTAAAGCAGTGACGGCAATCTCACTTACCGTCATCGGCGGATAGGTCTTGATGGGCTTAAAAATCTCATGCTTTTTGAGGTGGGCGAAGAGCGAGCCTTCGGCACTTAGCGCCGATGACTGGATGAGGCTGGCGAGACAGAAATCGCGCCGCTGAAATCTGCCTTTGCCAAGATAGCCCCACTCGGCGAACGTGATCGGTAACGCATCGTGGGTACGCATCATCAGAGCATCACCATGGATGAGATTTTGCGAAAGGACATAAAACGCCGCATTATACAGGTCGCCCGACTGATCAAGCTTCAAATACTGAGCAAATATCTCAAGCAAGTTCGCGCGGCATTCAGCAATATTATCCGGCAATAATTCGATACCGTACAGACACATTAATGCAAGCAAAGCATAGTGCCGTTTTTCAAAATCAGACTTGCCAAACTTTATTTCAACAGCGGCGAGCTTTCGCCGAAGAATCTGCACCAAGAAGTTTCCGCTCCCGCACGCAGGCTCAAGGAAGCGTGAATCAATGCGCTCCGTTTCACCTCTTACGAGATCAAGCATGGCCTCAACTAGCCACGCCGGGGTGAATACCTCCCCATGGTCAGCGATACGTTGTTTAGACTTTACAAGACTCATGCGATTGTTATAACCACAACCCGATGCAAAATAAAGAATGGGGGGGAAGAAGGCGCCGCTTTTGTCCTCCCCTATTCCGCATCAGGCGGCCTTGGCTGGATAATATGGATAGTCCCGATCATATTTAAGTGGCTTTGGATGCGGGCGAGCGATGATGCAGCGGCACCATACACCACCGTCACTCCGCACATTCTACCCCAATAAACAGTTCGTCCAAGCCACTACGGCGGATTAAATGTGGGCCTCGGTCTGATTTCATTGGCGCCCGTTTTTGGTACAATGCCCCAAGCCCAACCAATGGGCTGAAAGCGGGGTGCGTTTTGTCCCAATTTTTGGGCCACCTCGTAGCCGCATTAGGTCCGCACCTGATCGCCGCATCAGGTTTTTGCAAGCTACCCCGAGGATAAAACCTTATCGGAATGGTAGCGGATCAGCGGATGGTCGCGGCAGATGCACTTTGTGCATCCCGTTGCGCTGCGGCAAGGCACGGCATGGAATAGCGGCAAAGGCATCCAACTTGGTTGGATGCCTTCTTTATTTCGGGTTGCGGCATTCGAGACCTTCCCCGCCCGCTGCGCCTACCCAACTTCCGTACCCGGAAGCGTTTCTACCCGCGAATAAAATAGCGCCACGGCTTCTTTGCGTTCTTCCGGCGTCAGTCCGGCGGCATCAAGCAATCGGTTCCAGTTGTCGCGGTGATCTTCCAGACTTTGAATGCCATCAAAACCAACGGCCCCGGATGTGCGGATATAGACCAGATTATCACTTTCCCCCACGGTGATTTCCGCAATTTCCGGCGTGGTATATGATTCCGGATTCTTGCTTGCGCATCTTGGCCCCCTTCTTGAAATTCGCGAAGACATGCGGTACACGCTTCATAGCGGTTGGCGCGCTGAAGCGTATAATGCCCGCAACGTCAAAAGCGGGCGTTGGCAACACGCATGTGTGGCGTACATGATGCCGGCAATGGCTTTGATATTGCCGCGGCACCGGGCGGCGGCGAATACTTGATGAATCGGAAAACAGGGGATCGGCATGGAAAGCAACATTCGCGTGACCGTTTGGCATGAATTTCGGCATGAAAAAACCAATGCCAAAGTAAAAGCGGTTTATCCCGATGGCATGCACAACGCCATTGCGACAGGCTTACGCGCTGCTGGCGGCTTTACTGTGCGTACCGCAACGCTCGATGAGCCGGAACATGGCTTATCCGCGGAAGTTCTGGACAATACCGATGTGCTGACCTGGTGGGGCCACATGGCGCATCATGAAGTGCGGGATGATATCGTAGAGCGTGTCAAGCAGCGGGTATGGGCGGGCATGGGGCTGGTGGTGCTGCATTCCGCGCATTTTTCCAAAATTTTCAAAGCCCTCATGGGCACAAGCTGCGATTTGAAATGGCGCGAAGCCGAGGATCGGGAAATTATCTGGTTTACGGCACCGGGCCATCCGATTGTCCAGGGGTTATCCGATCACATTATTATTCCGCGCGAGGAAATGTACGGCGAGCATTTTGATATTCCCGAACCGGATGAAACGGTGCTGATCAGCTCGTTTTCCGGCGGGGAAGTATTCCGCAGCGGCGTAACGTATCGGCGGGGAGCAGGCAAGATATTTTATTTCCGTCCCGGCCATGAAACGTACCCGGCGTATCATCAAAAAGAAGTGCTGCAGATTATTGCCAACGCCGCGCGCTGGGCGGCTCCGACAGCAAACAGCGCTAAGCAGACTTATGGCAATCGCAAACCGCTGTAATGCTGCAGTGCAGCGAGGATGCAATGTGTTGCGCAAGGTTTGCGAGATGCTTGCAAGGGGAAGATGGTGCGGTAACATTGGAGGCATACGCAATCTTGCGGCGTGCGAGCACGTTTTGCCTGTCCCGCTTGAAAAGGTGGCTGAATCGTGATTACTCAATTCCATGTGCAAAATTACAAAGCGCTGCGTGATATAACCTTGCCGCTGACCC
>JAKAEZ010000040.1 GCA_021819825.1 Planctomycetota bacterium | reverse complement strand
ATCTATGTTTTTGCACTTCACCATCCATGGTGAGATCAAGCATAACACCAATTACCCGAGCGCGCCAGTGCCGTTATTGTGAATATTTGCCGCGGAGCGGTAAACAGTTACGGGCTAACTGTCTCAAGCCGCCAAAATTGCGGCTTTTCGCGCCCAGTGGGCGGCTTTAATAAAGGCAACGAGTCGGGATATACGGTTTAAGTTTCTGCGGTTTGGCGTGGATTATGCCATTCCGTACAAATTATTGATGCTTTTCTTGACACATGCCTTGTGATGTTACATACTAGTGCTTAATTGCATAAATTAACGATAGTATTTCTAAGCTGCGCACCCTTCACTTCCCGTTTCCGCCATTTGAACGGCTTGGCGTTCTGGCTATATCGGGCGATAAAGGCCTCGATTGCGCCACGAAGTTCTTCCGTGCTGGTGGTGCTTAAACCCCGCAGCGCTTTGCGGGATAATATCCCAAACCAAATTTCCACCTGGTTGAGCCAACTGGCCGAAGTGGGCGTGTAATGAAACCGTACATTGGGATGGGCCGCCAGCCACAGATCACATTTCTTATGCGTGCAGTAATTGTCGAGAATCACATGTAACTCCTGGTCGGTGGAACACTCCGCCACCACCTGATCCATGAATTGCAGGAACTCTTCCCGACGCTTGAGTTGGGTGATCGCCGTATGAACCCGCCCGGTGCCCACCTGCAGGGCGGCAAACAAATTCAATGTTCCATGGCGTTTGTAGGTGCTCTTATAACCCCGGACAATCTTGCCGCTGTCCGTCTCCACGTAGCCGGTCTTGCGTTCCAGAGCTTGGATACTGGGCTTCTCATCCACTGATAGCACGATCGCGTTTTGCGGCGGGTCCAGATACAGCCCCACAATGTCCGCCGCCTTGGCGGCAAACTCTTTGTCGGTGCTGACACACCACGAACGTTGGCGTTGCAGGCAAATGCCCTCTTTTCGCAAGATCCGCCAGACCGCATGGACTGAACCGCCTATCTCCCTGGCCAACGACGGACCGTCCCAACTGGCCTGCCCGGATGGCGGCGCTTGTTCCAGCTTCTCCAGCACACGATTCCGAAAGACCTCGTCGTACTTCCGCCTGGCACCCGGACGCGGGCGGTCCTGCAATCCCAGCAGCCCCAGCCGGACAAACCGATCCCGCCACTTGATAACCGTGTTCGGGCGTGTGTGGCATTCCAGGGCGGTCTGCTGCACCGCGATGCCCTTCACGCATCCCAGCACCATACGGGCACGCTCGACCAACTGTCGGGACTCCGTCCGGCTGCGCGACCAACGTTCCAGTACTTGCCTATCCTCGGCACCGCATTCAATTGGTTTAGCTTTCCTTGCCATGACCAACATTATAGGTAGTATCACTCTTTATTGCAATTACGCACTAGTCACTGCCGTGAAGGGTAATTCCGCAACGGGCGGCCCTGCGGTACTGCGATGGCGTGCAGCAGTGAATCCGGCGGAAGGCGCGGATCAAGTGGTGCTCGTCGGAAAATCCCGCTCGTTCCGCGACCACCCGTTGCTTTATTTCCGTCTCGACGAGCAACTGCTCAGCCCGACTTATACGCAGGTGCATGATGTACTGGGCGATCGAGCGGCCGGTCTCTCGCTTGAACAACGCGTGGAGGTGGCGCCTTGATAACGGTGCCCAGGAGGCGGCCGTTCTGGCCGAAAGACGTGTGTTAAATTGCGCGGCAAGCCTTTGGAGCAAGTCGCGCACTACGGGGTGATTAATCGCCATAACATCAGTGCTGCGGCGCGCCACGACACGCAATGGCGGAACTGACAAATCGGGGTCGAGGATGGGCTGCGCCCGAAAAAGTCGGTCTAAGTATTGCGCCGCCGCATAACCAACTGCCGGCATGTTTTCGTCGATGCTGCTCAGGGGGACCGGGGAGAACTCGCATTGGAGCACGTCATTGTTGACGGCCAATACCGCGACCTGTTCGGGCACACCAATGCCCTCTTCTAGGCACGCCGTAATTAGCTCTACTCCGCGGTCGTCATTTTCCACGAACATGCCCAACGGAAACCGCAGTTGGTGCAGGGATCGCCGCAGTGACGCAAACCGGGCGTCGGCACCGGCGGTGCTACGGTTGCGAACACTTGTATCCAGAATGTGCAATCGTAGTTTCGAACGTGCCGCGCTTTCCCTGAAATACCGCAAGCGCTCGTCATCGCACGGCCCGCCGTTCGTATAGTAGTAACCCACATCGGAGAAGCCGCAACTTTGGAAATAACTGACGGCCATTTGAGCGACATCCCGGTTGTCAGTAGAAACACTCGGAACCGGCAATTCCCTGTTGTAGCCGATGTTGACTACTGGCACTTGGACCCGGCGGACATACGCGTCGATGTTGGCGTCCGAACCGAGCAGGCAGATAATGCCGTCCGGCTGCCAGCCCGGAACCCACCGGTGCAGGCGATTGCCCAGGACATCGAGGGCCCAACCCCTTTCGCGGGCAAACTTGGCGACTCCCCGATGCAGGCCTTCGGCGTTCCAGCCGAGCAGCAGAGCAATGTGTTTAATCTTGTGATTCGTTCCATTCTTGGCCATTGTGATTCCTTTCTGCTAAAGCACCCCGCCGCCTCTCACCGTCGCCCGACGGCAGTTCCCGCGGAACCCGCGTAAACTCATTGTGCAACAAACTGACACAAAAGGGAAATAAATGGCATTGATTCCGCCGCCCAAGGCTCCTATTCTTGTACGTGTGGCCCGAATCCGGCGGACGCAGGTTCGCATCCTCATCGAGGATACGGCGTGGTGACGAATACGGACCGGCGGGCTGGTCGGCGCGTGTACACTAGGAGGTTGCAATGATGAACGCAGTGACGGTAGGATGTGAGCGGCGACTGGGGTGCGCCCCCGGCAAACACGCCCCGATCGGGGGAAAGCGCCCGTGCGGATTTACATTAATCGAACTGCTTGTTGTCATCAGCATTATCGCGCTGTTGATTGCGCTCCTACTTCCAGCCTTGTCTAGGGCCAAGCAACTGGCAGTGAGAACGGAGGGTGCCTCCAACCTGCGGCAGGTCGGCATCGCTTTACATGAGTACGCCAGCGAGTACCGGGGGCAATACCCGCTAGCGTGCGTGAGCCAATATAACTTCATGGACGCCAACCTAGGTTCGCCAGCGGGCCAAGAATGTGAGCCTCTGGCGGGCTTGGGATCGCTTTTTGTTTCCTCCTACGGTTACCCGACCCCCAATTCACCCATTACTAATCCGCAGTCCGGTGTTCTTCCGGACACAGCCAGCGGTTTAAAGCTGCTCTACAGCCCGGACACTGAAAGTGGAATCACTATGGCAACCGAGTTACCCCCGGGTACCGGCTGGAATTGGGATCGGAAAGGGAACTGTACGAATTTTGGGACCTATGGCTTGAGCTATTGGGTTGACGAGGGGACAAATTACAGCCCTGCCTATGATCTGTACGCGTTGGACACGCCGGGTGGAGGGGCGTGGATCACGCCGCTTATGCAAAACCCAACTAACGGAGGCCCTTGGCCGGGACGCTTCAATTTTGATCCGCGTCATCCCCCGGCCTTGAATCCACAATCCGGGGGTGGAACCCTATTGGTCACGGATAATGCCATATTTTCTTCGCCGTTCGTGGGCGTTCCGCCCTCGCAGGGGTTGGCCGGCATGTTCTGGGGTATTCCATCGGATTGGCCAGATTCCAATTATGCCGATCAAGGGGTGGGCAGCGCATTACCCGCCGGTGAGCATGAAATGTACAACGATGGGTCGGTGAGGTGGGTGCCAATGCCGAAGGTGCGCGTGCACTTCGGCTGGAATGGCATCGTTTACCAGGGGTGGTGACGGAAACTCCGGATTGTGGGCGTTGATCGGAAGAAAATTTTCAGTCAGGCGAATGGCAGCGGGGAGATGTGACTCTCGCGCCAGCCGAGCCCTTACTTAAAGGAGGTCCTTATGGACAGATTTTCTAAATTCCTCTCAGTGGTGACCATTTTCAGTGCCGCAACGCTCTTGGCTGGGGTAGCATGGGGCAACACGGTACCGGCCAATATGGTGACGAACCCTGGATTTGAAACGGGTAATTTCACCGGATGGAACTCGTACGGTACCTGGTATGTCAGCGACACCCCAGACGACGTCCATTCTGGGACGTACGCTGCAGTAAATAGCCTGACCGTAGCGGCTGGTACCACATCGACTACCTACTCCGGATTATACCAGAATATAGCAGATCCCAACGCGGCGGGACGGGTGTTCGATGCCAGCGTCTGGATTTCTACTGCGGTAACGAACGGCTACAGCGACGCCTTCTTACAGTTGCAGTTCCAAAATGCGTCGGGCAGCGTTCTGCAGCAATACGAGACAACTCCCGTCAGGGGTGATCAGGCCTATAGCCAATACTCCCTGAGTAACCTCGTTGCACCGAGTGGAACTGCTATCATTCAAATGCAGGGCGTGGTAAATGGAATTGGCGGCTTGACGCTCTCGACTTCCAATACCGGATACACCCGCTTCGACAGCTTTTCGTTGACTGCTGTGCCCGAACCAGCGAGTGCCGCGCTGATGACATTGGGGATCGCGGGGTTTGCGCTTGTGTGCAGACGTCGGAGCAGTCTAACCACGCCCCGCTAATAGGTCGTGCGGGAGTTCTCCGTTGAAAGGTTGAAGGCGGGTGGGCTGGGCCGCTCCGGGCCCGTGTGGTGGTCTTGGTTGCTAAAGGGCCCTGCTGGGCGTGCGTTTGTTCGCATATTGGGGAAGCGACCTCCGCCTAAAATATAAAGCGTTCTCTACGAGAGCCTCTCCATCCGGAATTGGCGGGGGGAGCGGTTGCATTACTTGGGGTTGGTTATGGTGCCCACATGGATGTTTCATTTTTCTTTTTTGATGGAAGGGTGGCCAAGCGCAGCGGAAAGCCGGCGTACCCTACGACGCCACCCCGGAGCCGTGGCGTCGAAAGCCCGCAGCGCCCCACCGAAGATGGTTGGGCCACGCGCGATTGGCTCAATTACGGCATTGCTCGTGTTCCTTCTTTCCTTCGCGTCAGCGTCCGCCCGGTCGGTGCCGATTCCGGCGGGCATTGCGCCCCGTGTCGAGCAAGGGAAAGGACGCCTTTCCCCGCGTCAGGGGAGGTTTCTCTCCAGCCTTGAGCACGGATGCTTCAACTACTTTTGGGACCAAATGGGGCACCGAAACGGCCTTGTGCCGAACCGAGCGCCGGTCGCTGGTGGCCCCGCCCCAGTCGCGAGTATCGCCGCCACGGGCTTTGGGTTGACCGCCCTTTGCATTGCCGACGAACACCGCTGGAAGCCACGGGCCGAGATATATAAACGCGTGCTTCGAACGCTGCGATTCTTCCGTTATAAGGCCCAATGTGTGAATGGCTTTTACTACCATTTTCTTGGAATGCGCAGCGGCCGAAGGCACGGGAAGTGCTCGGTATCGTCGATTGACACGGCCCTACTGATGGCGGGAGTGCTAACGGTGCGCGAGCATTTTGCGGGGACGGCCGCAGCGCGCTTAGCAACCTCAGTCTACCGCCGTGTAGACTGGCCTTGGATGCTGAATTCCAATTTCGCGCCAAATGGCCTGCCAACGTTGGCCATGGGGTGGCGGCCCGGTAGCGGGTTTATCCATTATAACTGGTTCCAATTTAATGAGGGGCCGCTTATTTACCTCCTCGGTATAGGCTCTAACAGCCATCCGCTTCCACCGCAAAGCTGGGACGCGTGGCGACGCGGCCCGGTGGTGAGTTACGGGGGCTACAAGTTCATGAATGGAACGGCCAGCGCACCTGCGCCCTTGTTCACGCACCAATATCCGCAAGCTTGGTTCGATCTGCGCGGGCTGTGTGACCATTACGCTGATTATTTCAGAGATTCGCGTTACGCGACCCTGGCTAACCGTGCGATGTGTATCCACTTGGCGACGCGTTTTCACGACTACGGGCCAAATTCATGGGGGATAAGCGCCTCGCTCTCTCCCTCTGGCTACAAGGTGTGGGGCCAGCCACCGCCGACAACGACGGGCGTTGACGCCATCAACGGAACCCTAGTTCCATGTGCCGCCGGGGGCAGCATACCTTTCGCGCCACGGCGCTGCATTGAGGATTTAATGGCCATGCGGGAAAAGTACCGTAAATTAAAAATATACGGTCATTTTGGTTTCGTCGATGCGTTCAATCCCCTGACCGGTTGGGTGGCCAACGATATGCGGGGTATAGATCAAGGGATAACTTTGGTTATGGCAGAAAATTACCGCACGGGGTTCGTCTGGCGCACTTTTATGGCGGATCCCGTTGCCAAACGGGCTTTAAGTCGGGCCGGTTTCCACAAAATGACCACGAAGAAAGAATTGCCAAAGAACACCTCGGTTTTTCCGCAATAGCGTGGTATCGGGAAAACTGCAAGGCGGCCTTTTTGTGGGATTGGAAAAATTTGTTGAGTATCTAGGAGATATTATGACCAAAGTCCTCCACGTCAATGATCCTCTTTCGCTTTCATTACCTGTGCGCCAGTTGGCAAGACGAATGAGGGGGAAGTCGTCCGTGTTGGCGGCAAGGTGTGGGCCCAGGGTGTCAGACGATTTCGCGCGAAGGGCGTTGTATTCCTTTGCCGTGCTGCTATCTATGGCTGGTTTGGTGGGGTGTGCCATGCCGACGCGTGCCGCTAAGGCCACAGCAGACGGATTCCCAAGGGCTAACTCGCGGCGGGGTTGGATGAATCAACATTTGTCTGCGAACGAACGGGTTTATGATTTAATGGCACACATGACCCTGGCGGAAAAGGTGGGCCAGCTATTGCAGATTGACTGGAATAAGAAACTGGCTGCTATCGCCCCGGCGATCAGGGCTGGTCAGGTCAGCTCGCTGTTGGGGTTCAATCCACCGCACCCCAAATTATCTGGTAAAAGCTATTGGCGTTATCGCGTTTCACAATACAATTCCGCGCAGAAAATGGCGGTTGAGGATACCTCGCTGGGTATTCCGATACTCTTTGGCAGCAATGTGCTGCATGGCTTTAGGACCATTTTCCCCATTCCCTTGGCCATGTCGTGCTCTTGGAATCCGCGACTGGTGGAGCGCTGCGAGCGGGTTTCGGCTCGCGAGGCTAGTGCCGCTGGCGTGGACTGGACCTTCGCCCCGATGGTTAACATTTCAAACGATCCGCGGTGGGGAAGGGTCGCGGAAAGTTTTGGCGAAGACCCATACCTGAATTCCGCATTCACTGCGGCAGCGGTGCGCGGCTTCCAGGGGAAGTATCCAGCCGCGCCGGGCAATTTGATTGCCTGTCTTAAACATTACGTTGGATACGGGGCCGTGCAGGGAGGGAGGGATTATAATCAAGCCGAAATTACCCGATTTACCCTCTGGAATTATTACCTGCCCGCATATTTAGCGGGAGTTAGGGCCGGTGCGCTTACCGTGATGAGCGCATTTAGCTCGATAGGCGGTACTCCTTGCACTGCGGATCGCTACACGCTACACGATATTCTCAAAAAAGACTGGGGATTTCAGGGATTTGTAGTCAGCGACTGGCAGTCCGTAAAGCAGCTGGTGCCATGGGGCTACGCATACAATGATGCGGACGCTGCTCGTCGCGCGTTGTACGCTGGCGTTGATATGGAAATGGCGAGCCATACCTATAAAACACTGGTTCGACAGATTAACAATGGAAAGGTGCCGGTTTCCGAAGTGAACGCCGCTGTACGCCGGGTTCTGCGAGTCAAGTTTTGCAGTGGATTATTTGAGCACCCTTACGCCAGTACCACGCGTTGGCAACGCGCCTTTCTCAAGCCTGCCTATAAGCGCTTGGCCTTGCGCGCGGCGGAGCAGTCCTGTGTCTTGCTGAAAAATGCGAAGGGTACGCTTCCCTTGGTACATGTTCCACGCCGTATTGCCGTCATCGGCCCTCTGGCGAACAGCCGCGCTGAGTTTCTGGGATGCTGGCATAGCATGGGGGACGAGGCGGGAATGGCTTCGTTGCCCGATGCCCTTCGTGCCGTCTCGCCCGCCGACGTTACCATTTCCGCTATACGTACCGGCATGTCCAAAACGCGTAAGTTCCGCAGTGCGGTGGCGCTGGCCGAGCGTTCGGACCTGATCATTATGATGGTCGGGGAAAAAGCCGCGATGAGCGGTGAAAATACGAGCCGTGTTCGCATTGGTCTGCCGGGCAAACAGCAACAGTTGTTTAACGCGGTGGCCGCGACCGGCAAACCGATTATAACGTTATTGTTCAACGGCCGTCCTTTGGCAATTCCTGACGTGGTCAAAAGGTCCGAAGCAGTCTTGGAATGTTGGCAACTGGGAACCGAAACGGCCCCGGCAATTGCGGATATACTGCTCGGCAAATACGATCCGTCCGGTAAAATCACCATGGATTTCCCAAGGTCGGTGGGACAGATACCCGTCTATTATGACCATTTGAATACTGGCCGGCCCACACGAGGTAAGTACATCGATGGGTCCCGACGGCCAGAATTTTGTTTTGGGTACGGACTCTCTTACACGAAGTTTAAAATCAGCCCACCGCGATTGTCTGAAAACAAGATGACAATCGGTGGCACCTTGGACGCCAGTGCGGCCATTGCCAACGTCGGCAACTGTGCCGGGACTGAAGTCGCGCAGCTCTATATCCGCAGTCTGTATTTTAAAGAGGGGTGTCGGCCGGTCCGGCAGTTGGTGGGGTTCCGTCGAATTCGATTGCTACCAGGCCAGCGGAAGACCGTCACATTCACGCTTGGGGACTCGGAATTGGGCTACTACAACGCGCATGGAAAGTGGCTGGTCGAGCCGAGTCGCTTTGAAGTCTGGATATCTTCGGATTCCGCATCTGGAAAACCGGCATCCTTTGATCTTGTTGCCGCCAAGAGCAATTCTGATTTGGAGCGGTAGATTACTACTATACTCAACTCGGCAGTTGATGATACATAATGAGGAACGGAACATACAATAAAAGGCTGATTTTGGGGCCTAAAGGCCCCAGCTTAAATGAACCATTAACGCCCGCATAGAGTATATCAGCGCAATCCCTATTATTTCGCGCGGTGGCGGCGGCTCGGGAACGCACGCGGACGGGGAGGAGGAGCATGTGCTCCGTGCGGCGTGATAGCCCCGTCCATCTGGCCGTTGGTGCCGCGCTGAAATTGGGACGACGAAATAAATACCCAGCGCACAGCGAGCAGGTGGAGAGGTGACCGCAGGTGGAGTTTGCATCTTGTTGGCAGCCATTATTTTGCTTCAGCCGGATTTCATATATTATAATCATATTGGCATTATGAAAGATCCAACGGAGCGCAACTGGCAGGCTCGCAGGCAGCTTTTCAAGCGGCTGGGGCCGCCATTGCCGTGTGGAAGCGCTTCGGTATTGGTGTAAAACGAGATCGGCGAATCAAAATGAAAAAGCCACCCCTTCCTCCCGGGACCCTCCTCATGCTGGTAAGATACGACTCGGCTCGGCCGGAGCTGAGAATGGCCGTTGGTGGGGTTTTGCAAGTAGGTTACTATTCTCCCCATGATGGCCTGCGCTGCATCTGGCTCTGGGACCCAAGGCGAGCGCTTTCACCGCGCCAACACAAGAGTCGCACTTCGGAACCCCGCTACCAGGAGACAGTCGATCAAGCCTATGTTGAGCGCTATCTAGAGGTGCTGCGGCCTGGAACCACATTAGATCACTTTGGTGGCCAATGTGGCCGGGAAGAAAACCTGGCTCGGCTGGTTGAGGCAGAACTGAAGTCCCGCCGCATACTTCCCGCCCCCGAGGGTGCAACTGTTCCCGCTATCGGGCGATGCTGTCACTTGGAAGCCGCGCGGGACCACGACCTGCTTGAAGGCCGCGGATCGCCGCTGCGGAGTCTGGCACGCGCAATTCGGCTCGGCCGCCACCCCGGTGCGGCCATCGCCGCCCTGAATCCGCTCCTGCGGCGGGGCGATCCGGAAGCTGCCTTTGCCGTTGGCCTGTGCTACCGTTCCGGCCCCGCGATGACCCCCTCGCCAACGCGGGCCGCGCGCCTGTTCAGGACGGCCGCACGGAGCCTTCCGCACGCTAAGTGTGCGTTGGCGGAGAGTCACCTTTTCGGTATCGGGGTCAGGCGCAATCCGGCTGTGGCGTATGGCCTCCTGAAGTCGCTGGTCGGCACCGGCTTGCCGCGGGTGGACTACCGGCTGGCCGAATGCCTCCACTACGGCTGGGGCACCGACCAGGATTTGGGAGCGGCACTCGATCTTTACATCAGCTCGGCCCGTGCTGGCTTTCCGTTCGCGCTCACGCGGCTTGGCCAGTTCCACCAATTTGGCTACTTACTCCAACGGAATTTGGGAACCGCCCAGCGGCTGTACGCCGCAGCGCTGGCGAGGGGAGATCTGGATGCCGGATACAGGATGGGGTTGATGTACCTTCATGGGGACGGTGTTGCTTGTGATTACGACAAGGCCTTCCTTTTGTTGGAGCGCTCGGCTGGCGGCGGCAATTTTATGGCGCATGCCGAGTTGAGCGGCATGCGCCTAATTGGATTGGGCAGGCGGAAGAACTGGACTAAAGGCCAGGAGCACCTTGCGAAGGCGCACTATATACATGCACGGGTCCGGGCGTGGCACCGATTGGCGCGCCACGACGATCGGATCCTGGAGGAGGTCGTCGAATGCCTGGAGCGTCGTGCAGGGTGAAACGACGAGGTGTGTAGCCGGTATTTCTTTAAAAAGTGGACCTGTGCATCGTGCAAAAGCTCCATTCCGAGTGCTAAATACAAAATATTGAACTCACTTCATTTTGCGCGATCCGTGGATTGCAACTGCTTCATGGGGAAAATGCTTGCTGGTCAAAGTTCCTCGGCTGTGGTGACTGCGGGGGAAAAACTTGACGGAGGGGCCGGAGGCCAGCCACACTTGTATGCCGGACTGCCCGCGCTTCCCCCGTCCTCTTTGTTCCTCATCCGCCTCTTTGTATTAAATGCTTTGCCACCCGCCGGTACCGCCTTCGGCTCATCGCCGCGGTGCCGATCGATTTTACGAATTAAAGCTACCGCTTGATTCCACCGTTCGCAAACGCTGTTGAATTGTTGCAATCAGCAGCGGGTATAAATTTCAATTCCATGCTACATTATGCGTGTTTTATGTGATAAGGTAACACCCGAATGTTGAATCGCGCCCAACTTGCCCGTCAAATCGATCATACGGTTTTGAAACCGGAGGCCGGTGAACAGGATATCCGTACGGTAACCAGCCAGGCAGTGCAGTACGGTTTTGCCGCGGTTTGCGTTAATTCCCGCTGGATAAAGCTGGTGCGA
>JAKAEZ010000072.1 GCA_021819825.1 Planctomycetota bacterium | reverse complement strand
GATCCGCCTGAGTACGGGATTCCCCAATGCGCCGGGCCGCATCCTATTTGAAAATCACTGGGCGATCTGGGCGGCACTGTTGCTTGTTGCCCTGGCGGCGCTATGGCGCGGAATCAATACCCAGCGCGCAATGGTGCGTAATACAGGGCTGGCGGTTCTGGCGGTGACAGTTTTGTGGGTTATCACGGCGTGGCTGGTGGTAACACCGTATGAGCGCCTGGTAAACGCCAATGATGCAATTGTCAATGCCGCCGCGCATGATCAAGTGCCGAAGATCATGCATTATATTTCCCGGCGCGCCACCTTTGGCAGTTGGAACTATGATCAGATTCAATCCGGGCTTTCCCAACGGCTGAAATCCGCGCACATTTCCGGGAATATCATCCGGTCCATGACGGTTCGCATAAGAGGTGATCAGGCCATAACGCAACTCGTAATCTGGACCAGCACGCGTGATTATGGTCCGGTGATTACCTCCTGGCGTTTTATCTGGCAGGATCACCCCCGGCCCGGGAATTGGCGGATCATGGAAGTTGACCTGCTTAGCCTTAATGGCCACCGCGCAGGGCCGGGGGCGGTAATTCCCATGCCGCGATAAATGTCGCCCGATTTTGCGATTCGCAAGCCGCCCCGCCTGGCCATTGCATCGAAGGGGGCCGCCAGACCATTTCGCAGTTGAAACCAACGGCGATACCGCCAGTGATCAGCGATTAATATGGTCCGCGAATGCTTGCGGCAATATCGGCTGCATAAAATTCCCGCAATTGTTTATGAACGTCAGCAGGCAGCGGAGGAAGATCGCTGGGGCGGGCATTAGTGAGAACTTGTTGCGGCTTGGAAGCACCGGGAATAACGCTTGTCACCGCGTCATGATCCAGAATCCAGCGAATGGCGAATTCCGCCATGGTTTGACCCGTTGGCACCCAGGCTTTTATGCGCTCCGCAAGTTCCACGCCCCGGCCAAATTCCAGACCCGCAAATGTTTCGCCCACATTAAATTTTTCTCCGTTGCGGTTGTAATTGCGATGATCGGCGGCTGGAAAAGTTGTATCGCGTTTATAAGCACCGGCAAGCAGGCCGCTGGCAAGCGGAAGCCGCACGATAATTGCAACACCCTTCTGTCTGGCCTCGGCGAATAATTCATCAATGGGTTTTTGCCGAAAAATATTGAAGATAATCTGCAGGGAATCGCAATCCGCATGTTGGAGGCAGATTTTGGCCTCTTCCATGGTCTCTACACTGGCGCCAAAATGTTTGATCAGTTTTTCGTCTTTTAATTTTCGCAGGGAATCAAACACCTCCCCCGACCGCAAATGCCGCATTGGTACGCAGTGCAATTGGGTTAAGTCCAATGCGGTGACGCCCAGCCGCTCAATGGATCGAAGCGTACATTCGCGAAAAAGCGCTGTGGAATAGCCATCCGGATAGCCTTTCAATCGCCCCAGTTTGGTTGCGATAAAAATCTTCCGGGCACCCGCCGGCCGCGAACGCAGATATTTGCCGATGAGCGTTTCGCTGCGGCCCGCACCATAGACATCGGCTGTATCAAACAAAGTCACGCCGGTTTGATCCGCTGAGCGCAGAATCTCCATCGCCTGCGCTTCAGGTACATCGCCCCAATCCGCAGCCCCGAGCTGCCAACAGCCCAATCCAATTTCCGACACCGTTGTTCCGAGCCGGTGAGCATGGCGGTATTGCATCAGTCGTATCTCCTGTGAAAACCAACGGGTGAATCTGGAGCAGCGATTTTCCGGTGGCCGCTGCCGATAACCCTTATTGCACCTTCAACAACATAGCTTGCCCTTACCACAATGCAAGGCTGCGTGTGCGATCCGCGGGAGGTTTCGCCCGATAATAATATTTTTATGTTTTTCAGTATTTTTTTATTGACTGCTTAAAAAACTGCGGTAAGCTTTCGGCATGTGGAGAGGGAGAAATCGGATTTTCTTCCTAAAGTACATATTCAGGGACGACCACGGCACGGCAAAAGCCTGACCTGCGCAAGAGCGGTCAGACCGATGGGATTGCTCTGCGCGTGTGACAGGTAAAAGGTTCTGCGCCGGTGGCGCAAACGTGCTTTTCAGGCGCCTGGCGTGTGTTGCGCCTTGTGCCAGTTTGTTCGTAGGGTTTTCTGGAGGAAGTGTACTGTGAAGACGCAATTAGATTTGCTCCGTGGACGCAACATCGCTGGAGCATTAATCGCGGCAACGCTGCTGTTGCCAACGCTGACGCACCATGCCGGTGCCGCAGTTCAGGACACGCCGATCTCGCTGACCAGCTCAAGCTGGAATGCGGATGTGGTGTATGGGGCCGCAACCTCAGGGCCTGACACCGCGACCACGTTTGACGGCCAATATGCCTGGGACGGAGCCGATGCTGGCCCCTTTTCGAGTATTTACGTCTACACCAATGCCGGTTTACCAACGTATGTAGATCCGACTACCGGCCACTATGACGCCAGCCACGCCGTGGTTTTCAGTTCTGCCGTTACCAACCCAATTACGGCCACCAAAACTGAGT
>JAKAEZ010000039.1 GCA_021819825.1 Planctomycetota bacterium | reverse complement strand
CTCAACGGTATCCGCCAAATGCGTAATGCGAAGCATATCGCACATGCCCCGGCAAAACCCCATTACACGTTGATGCCCTTCCAATTGAACCGCGATCCATCGTGCCGAACGCGAAAAATCAGCACGCGCACTCCACCGCGCAACCCCATCGCCCAACCGTGCCGCCGATATCACCGGCCCATTCCGCCAATACTGCCACTATTGATAATACTGCCAATACTGCCAATACTGATAATACTGATAATACTGATACCGCTTGCAGACACATTGCTGTGATTCCAGGGTGTAACCCAGTTGAGACGGTGGAAAGCAGATCTTTTTTCCTGGCCTCTCCCCGAGCACGGTGGGAAAAAATTAGGAGTCGGCCCGGCGGCCCAAGTACCCACCCCGAAATAAAATATTGCCATCGGTGGGAATGCCGCCACTCCGAACGTTTGTGCGACAGGATCGGCGGAACCCGGTAGCGGGCCGGAGTAGGCGGATTTCGACGTGTTTTGGCAAAATACGCTTTGCGCGGTACGCATAGATCTCTGCGCTGTACAAAGTGGCGAAGGAAGATGGTGGAGTACACAATGCCCTCGTTGATTGCTGTCCCCCGAATGTCGCATCGCCACAATTTGCGGAATGGGGAAGGCTGGATCAGCGGGTGGGAGTTCAAATAATGTATAGCGCAGACTGGATTAGGATAATGGAGATTCGCGCATGACACAGCGATTTGTGGTAGTACTGGCGTGCATGGTATTGCTCGCGTTAAGCGCTGCGGCTTTTGCCGCAGTTCCGGCCACACAACCCAAGCGGCCGCTACCGACGGCAAGCCAGATCGCAAAACTGCTCGCTGCCGTGCCGGAGCATATTCGCGGTATTCGCCTGTCCTATACGTACTCGTACCGGATGGCCACGGCGCACCACGCCCCGGGCCTTAAGCCCAGCGAAGTTTCGCTGGATTGGGACATGTTGAACAACTGCGTCCGCGCCAAATTGGTGGAACCGAGTCGGGATGCACACGCTCCGAAGATTCCGTTTGTCGCTGAGTGGGTTCGTAATCTAAAAAGCGAATGGTACGCAATGCCCGAAACCGGCCGTACCTGGACGGTTCAGTTAACGAGAACGGGGAATTGGGACCAGATACCCGATTTTACCTATCGTGCCAACTTCGGACTGACTTATTTGCATCAGGCAATGGTGCCCTTTGTTGCCAGAAGAATCCCTGTCCCGGTGGCAGGCCATGCGGCGGGAACCCCCATGATTACGTTGCTCCACGTCGTCTCGATTACGCACGCGGGCCGCCACGCTTTCAAGGTGGTGTACCGCTCCCCTCGAACCTTTCCGGGAGGATCTGGGCGGGTTGTGCTAAAACTCCGGCTGGACAGAGGCCTGCAAATCCTCCGCACTCAGATATTTGCGACACCCAAGGGGCCTCCCGGGATACTCGCGTACGACATCCGACAGGAGCACTTCACCAGTGATGGCCATGGGCACTTTTTCCCGGAGCTGATTCGTGGGAAGACATGGCAACCGTCGTCGCGCAAGATCCGGGAGAGGTTCCTTATCCGGATACATCGCGTCCGGGTGAACCCCCAGTTTTCCACCAAAACCTTCATCTACGTGCCGACCTACGGAAGCTTCGTCTTCGATGATCGGCATACTCCAGGGCATAACTACCGCTACGGCTACAAAAATCCAAACGCGACTTTGGGGCACGACTCCGGGTATCCGGCAAAGTAAATCAGGACCTAAGCCGCCTGAGGTTGGCCGGGCTTTGAAATTAGATTTGGGACAGATTGGCAGTGAGAAGAAACATGAAACGCAGGAAGGTGTTTGGCGTTTTTCGGCAAAATACGCTTTGCGCGGTACGCATAGATCTTTGCGCTGTACAAAGTGGCGAAGGAAGATGGTGGAGTATACAATGCCCTCGTTGATCGCTGTCCCCCGAATGTCGCAACGCCACAATTTGCGGAATGGGGAAGGCTGGATCAGCGGGTGGGAGTTTAGATATTTTCCGGCGGTGCCGGAACGAATAACGAATAATGAACCTTCGGCGGACATTTTTGTCCGCTGCCGGTCAGTGTAGTGTTGTTGACGGTATTGGGGACGCCAGTGAGCCAACGGACGCAACAATATATTCTTGCCGCAGTTGCCGCCGGCCCAGCCGCTGCTTCGGCGTATCCGCAAGGGGTTGGACGGCGAAGAGAGCAAGGGCTCGGAGGCACTACGACCACAGCAGTGTTCAAAAGCAGGTATTGCAATTTTACGTTACAAAACAATGCTCAGCGCACATATATATTATGGAAGCCGCTTTTCGCCGAACGATTATCGGGAATTGGGCCCGATGGGATGGCGTGCGGTCAAAACGGGAGTTGAGAAATTTCGGATTCCGGGTGTTGCGGGGTTCCGATGTTGTTTGGCTTTTTCGAGGAGAAATCTCATGGTCGGTAATATTCGTGATCGGTTAAAATTCCAAAGTCGAGCGGCGAGGGTGGCTCTGGCTGGTGCGATATGCGCTGTGGGGCTGGGGGTTTGGCTCGGTGGTCCCGCCGCGCTGGCACAGGTGACCGGGGTTAATCCGACGCCCGTTGGTGAGGGGCAAACGGTCAACAACGTGCTGTGCGAGCAAGGGCAACTTTGTACCACCGCCAACTACAATGTGGGATGCCCCAACGCAATTGACGGATTCTTTGGTGGTGCCCCGTGCAGCCAGGTTAATACCGTGCCAAGTTACAACTACAGTTGTAGCAGCCTCTATCCAGAGAAAGGCGCAGTCTGTTTTCAGTGGACCGTCAGTCCGTGCGTTACTTATTGGCAGTCACATTGCACAAATACGATAGGTTTAGTCCCGTACTGCGACGTGAATTCAGCCAGCACCTTGAAACAAACAGGTGACTACACCTTTTGTATTCAGGAAAATCCCGGATCGTAATACGTTTTTTTCCGTGGATTCCCTCGATTGAGCACCGGCGGGTCACTACTGAACCAACCGTTACCTGTGAAAGGTTAATAAAAAATGTTTACCAGCAGGACTTCAGTTATCATCGCCCTTCTTTTTTTTCCATATTTGGCACACGCGGTGGCCGCCGCAGGTGCGGTCCACAGCCAGGGCGGCAAGCCGTTGTCGACGGCGATCCGGGCAATCAGGAAGCAGGAAGACGCGGTGAGGAACATCAGCTACACGTCGGCCTATTGTGCGTATGGAACCTACTCCGGCAAAACGGGATTGGTGCTGTCAGAGAAGCTCAATGCGGACTCGACGTACGACGGATTGCCGCGCGGGCGGTATCGGATCGAGGTCTTACGTGACCTCGCTCGCTGGACGGACGGTCCGGCTCCGTTTTCTGTGAACATTTACGCTTCCGCATACAACGGCCGCGTCAGTACGTTTCTTAAGACTGGCTCGGGTACGGCAAAAGCTTTGGCGTCCGTCGCGGTCGGAGCGGTCGGCGGTCGAATCCCGCGTACAACCACCTTGGGGCTTTACAGGCAGACGGGGTGGAACGCGTCAATCTTCGGCTTCACCTCGAACATCCCCGGCAACGGACACCCGAGGTTTTCCACGTACATTAGCCCGACGCAGAAGAGTGTCAGAGTGAAATACCCGGTGGAGGGGGAAGGTACCGTTTTGCGCGTCCCGACGGTACGGGCCTCGTGGAAGCTCTGGCACCGTAAACGGTACCTTCGGGTGGTGCGAATTGGCTATTATCGGACAGAAGTATTTCTGCTGGATCCGCGAAAGGGCTTTTCGATCTCCGGTTACCGCAGCATCGGATGGACGGGAAAGAAGACGGCCCAGGGAATTGTTGTCACGCCGCAAACTTTTGTAGGCGCGAAATTTAGCGTCGATGGCTTCTATCAGCCCGTTCCAGGTGTGTTCTTTCCGCACGCGGTGAATTTTGCTGCGTTTGCGCGTCAGGGAGGAAAGGTGACGGAGGTTGCAAAATGGTCGGTGGCGTTCTCGCACGTACAGGTGAATGGTCCGGCAGTGACGGGGGACACATACGTGATTGCGTTTCCACGCGGGGCTGTGGTGCACGATATGGATACCGGCCAGTCGCTGCAGATTGGTGGCACGACACAGCAGCAGCTTCGGGAAATCGAGCGGGCGGTACGGGCGGCGCGGTAATGCCCGCGAAGGTTTATTTAGGGGTCGGGTGCGGAGCGCGGCTGTTTTCTTGGAGCGGGATACCAATGAATAGATATAAACGAAGCTGGCTGCCAGCAATTGTGGTTGTTGCAATTTCCTTTGCAGCGTCCTACGGTTTCACAGGGCCGCTCCGGGCGGCTGTTCCAACGCTCTTTGGCGAGGTGCACGGCAGCCAAATGGCGATTAATCGCCGGCTCGACATCACAGCCTTTACCCTGGCCTATTTTCGCAAGCCCTTCCAACTGCCGAAGCTGGCCACTTCGCTTGGTGTGGGCCCGGCGTGGGCCTCGCGGGCCCCTAGGAAAGCTATTAGGCTCGCCTTGGAGAGGAGCGGGCTGCGCGTCTCGGAAGGCAGCACCGCCACCTTCGCGGTAATCTGCGTCGCGGTGCTTGGCGCTGGGGTCGGTTGTAGAATTGCGATGGCCCAACTACAGGGAGGAAACCCCGGGGCAACCACAGAGAATGGCGAATATTGCAAGGGCCTCGGCTTTCCCTGTTTGGATGACATCGGGTGCAGTATGGCAGTTCCGTGTCCACCACCGAACACACACGGCTGCTTCGACGATGAAAGTTCCGCCATATGTAACGTGGGGACGTCAAGCCAGCAATGCACGTCCCTGCCATCGTTCCAATGCAACGTACCAATCATTTACGATGGTACGTGCAGCGGTGGAACCTGCAATTACACCTCTATCGAAGGAAAATGTGGGAAGGCTTATTACCCCGACTGCACCGGGTCCCAATAAGAACTGATGTTGCTGCGGGTTGTCGCATCACGCCGGAGGAATATTATAATGATAAACACGCGATCGCGTTTCCCGATGGACTGTCGTTGGAAGGGCTCGTTTATGCGATGGAAACTTTCAAGAGACTGCGTAGTATGTGCATTTACTGTAACAGCCCTCTTGGGCCATGTACCCGAGGGCGCATCTGCGGATCCGCCAGTAAAATTGCGGCCTACACAACTAATCCAGCTACTCGATGCTGCGAGGGAGCGGTACTGGTCGTTGTCGTATCGCCTTTCCGTTAAATCATTCCCCTACGTACACGCAGGTAACAAAGTGGCGAAAAAGCCGAACGTTATTTCAAGCGACGTCTGGCGGTGGCAGCCTTGGCGCCTGTATTGTTTTCAGCGGAATACGATTCACGGCGGATACGCAACCGCAAAACGCTATTCGGAATGGTGGTGCTCGGATAAAAGGTTCATTTGGAGCATGAAGACTTGGGGCGCGAGCAAAACCCTTGGAAACACTGCTGTCATCTGCCAGGTGAGTAACGGTGGTCGGATAGCGATTTACGGTTCGCTTGTGGACACCATTTGGTGCAGGGCGCTTGGTGCGGGAGTCACCGATAAAAACAGCAAAGTCGATTGGGATCCAAAATCACACGAATATATACTCCAAGAGACGCTAAGGGTTTGGCGCAAACCCGCTCGTTACCAGACCTGGGTGGATCCCACGCGGGGCTTTGTTGTGACCAGGCGAAACGAGTTCACGGGGGGGAAACTATTTCTCTCGCAACGGTTCAGCCATTGGAGGCGGGTAGGAAAAAATCTCTGGCTTCCTTTGGAGGTCGCGACCATCGCCCCAGGCGAGGCAATCGATAAATCCACCGTCGGGCCAGATGTCAAAGTCAATGTGTCTTTATCCAATAGCGATTTCCGATTGGACTTTCCCAGGGGCGCTGTCATGTACGACACTATCAGGGGAAAAGTCTACCGGGTAGGCAAGCGAAGGTGACAAGCGAACGGACAGCGGTCGGTGAAAACGATATTACGGGGAATGCGAAGCAAGGATGATACAGCGATTTTGGCGATTTTAAGGGGGACGGCCGAGTTCGCAGGCGACAAATGGGGTGTTAACATCGCTTTTGTGGAGTTTTAGAGAAATGCGAATTATGCAATGTTCATTCGGATCAACCACAAGATTGGTCGCCCTGGCTGTCCTACTTTTTTGCGCCAGAAATGCGCTAGGCCGGCCCATCACCAACATCCCGGTCAACTTGGGACACCACCCTGTCGGCACCAGGGTGCAGGTAACGGTACCGGTGCCCAATTCCTCTGCGTTCCCCGTTGTTATTAGGAAAGTGATGACGTCTTGTGGATGCACAACTGCGAAACTTGCCAGTTGACGAATCGGCCCACGCAGTAGGGATGAGGTGCGGGTTCGCGTGAACGCACCCCTCCTTTCGGGGCCGTTCAGCGAGACGGTTTTGCTTGTGCCAGCGGGGAAGAGGACGGCCGGATGGAGGATTCTTCTCTCTGGCTATTTCACTACGTCCCGCGCCAACCTGATCGCAACTCCTCGCACGATTGAGCTTGGCCGTGCTCTTCCCGGCGTTGCCAGATTCCAAACACTTCGCGTTGAAAGAAATGAGGGGGGAACCGTAGGTCGGCTCAAAGCGACCACGTCCGCCAGCTGGGTCACTTTACGAAAAGACAGCCATCGCAGCAATGCCAAGCAATTGGTATATAGGGTAAGGATTGTTCCGCCTATGCGGACGGGGCTAACTCAGGAACAAGTCTACCTTCGCGGTGAAAAAAACAATGATGTTTTGCGGGTGCCGATCAGAATTAATTTACGGCCAATCGTAGATGCTTGGCCACATAGCGTTTTGCTTATGCCCGGGCAGAAAGAGTATCGTTTGATGGTCCGGCCAGCTTTTGCCAAGACCGCTACGTTGCGGAGCTATAAAATCCAATCCGCTGGAATCCGGATCGTTTCGGTGCGACCGTCCAAAAAGCTCATGGACGGAAAACCGGCGCTCGTCGTCGAGGCGCTGCCGACGGGAAAGGGGTTTATTTCGGCCAAACTCTACCTGCGATTTAAGCAGTGGAGCAAACCGGTGAAGGTGACATTTGTCGGAGTGGGCAAATGATGCGTCAAAGGCCTTTAGCAACGCCCCTGCGGCCTGCTGGAGCCTTGGCGGCACCGGGATCAGGCGGCGGCGCGGCGCTGCGGAGTAATAAGGAAGCTTCGGATTCCGGGTGTTCCGGAATTGATGAGGTTGTTGGTTGCAATTGAGGAGAACCGTCATGTTCGGTCAAAATCACAACAGGTTCGGCTGGAGAGGTGGAAAAACGAGAATGGCTGCGGCCGCAGCCGTCTGCGCTGCAGCGGTGGTTGCCGGCGTCGCGGGCGGCGTGGCTCTTGCGCAGGTGGGCGGGCCGAACCCCCAGACGGTGAGCGAATTGGCCAA
This sequence comes from Planctomycetota bacterium, assembly GCA_021819825.1. Lineage (GTDB taxonomy): Bacteria > Planctomycetota > Phycisphaerae > WQYP01 > WQYP01 > JAMDCX01. The sequence goes on along the minus strand of JAKAEZ010000039.1, from coordinate 4,203 downwards.
GGTGTGCGTTAGCAACGCTTACTGCCAAGGGCTCGCACCCGGTGCCGGTGGGTGCGCGCCGCACGGTGCACTCCCGTGTGGAGACACCGGCTGTCAGGCGAATAGTGGGTGCCAATGGCAGGTGGTTTGGAGTTGTAACAACCAACCAAACTCAACGTGTTACCTAATTTACCAACAGCCTAGCATCGCCAGTGGCTGCGTTGGTACTTGCACATGGATTTCCTATAATATGTGTGCGTGCATGTGTACCGATGATCCAAACGGCTCCAGTGCGTGGACACAAGCCACCGACTGCCAGTGACTCCACCATGCTTCAGTGGTCTGCCCCGACCCCGACGGGCGGCACCGTGAGGCGGTCTTTGCGAGGAGCGCCCAATGAACAGACTTGCCACCTTGGCCCTCATGTTTGGCCTATGTGTTTGTTATGGCACGAGAGCGCTCGCCGGCAGTGCGTTTGCACTGCCGGATTATGTCGCTGCTCCGTATCAGGTCTGCGTTCTCACCAATTTTCCAATTTTCTATAGTGAAATCGAGGCGGCCGCGCGTCCCCACCGCTCGGGTATGGCCGGGGCGGCTGGCGTGCTCAAACGGCTTGGGTTCACCACCGCCGCCAAGCGCGTTGCCTATGGAACCCTGTTAAGTGGTAGCCGGATCCACCTTATTCAAGACAAGCAGGGGCACCTGCTTGTAACCGAGCGCAAAGGCCATCGGCTGCTCGCCTTCGAATACCCGCTCGATCCTGTAAAATTTGAAAAATCAATGGTTAACAACTGGCCAGCTCCAGTAATTTCAGTTCGTACGGTGCCGACTCGGAAGCTGGGGCGCTCCCCCCTAACAGTTACCCCCCAACTGCGCGACTTTGGTACGGTCGAAGCCGGAGCAATCGTTAGGACTGGCTTCGACCTACGGAATCCGACAGATCGGAAGGTGGCACTCTTGGGTATGCAGACCTCTTGCGGCTGCACCGTCATGCACGGAAAACTGGGTCCGCTTGTGCCAGGTGGGAACCGGGAGTTCTCCGTCGAATTCAATTCCAGGTGGAAATGGGGGTGCGGCGACTGGACCTGTGTGGTTGAGACCGACAAGGGCCCCGCCGTTTTTATACTTTCGGGATATGTCCGGCCCGCGACAGATTTCTTTCCCCACCAGGTTGCTTTCGGTAACGTTGTTCTGGGCCACCGGAAATGTGAATCGATCGGCTTTCTGGAGAGCGGCACCGGCCATAACAGCCCCATAGTTGATGTGAAGGTGACAAAGGGGCTTAGGACAAGCGTGACCCAGTCAATTGACCCTTACTTGGATGTAGAGGAATACTTCCTCAACGTTGCATTCACGCCAAGCGGAGCAATGGCAGGCAGGTTCACCGGCGCGGTGCACGTTAAATATAAGGTAGCGGGTGAGTTGAAGAGAGCAATTATACCCGTGTCAGCATTCATTCGTGACTCGCTCAGTAAGAGCGAACTCCATGTTATTCGAAATGTCGTTCCAAACACGCGTGTTGGGACGCGGGTTAAACTTAATAATAAGGTCAATTACGACTCGGTGCGGGCTTTTCGCGTCGACTGCCCGGACAAGGGGGTCTCCGTCCTAAAGCGCAGGAACAATGATGGCAGTCTCGCGCTTGACGTATTTTGCAATAGGACGGTCGATTCCGCAGTCGCACAAGTAACAATCGTGTCTGCAACGCGTACCTATGCCAAAAAGGTGTTCGTGGTGTTGGTAATTTCTTCCAAACAATAAACGCGGAGGTAGGATTTATGACGCGCCGCAAATTTTACATTTGTCTCCCGTTCTTTAGCCTGTTCACACTTTTCGCCTCGCCCAGACCGGCCGCGGCTGCAAATCTTCAGGTATTGGTCCATGCTCTCGATGGGCGGCTGGCACAATTGGGGCATGGAACCATTCAGTATGAGTATTACAAGTTCAAGTGCACCTCCGGTGATTTTCGCAAGATCAAAGACGCGTTCGATCAAAATGCTGCGGGTGCATCAATCAAGGCGCGGGAGAATGGCCTCCGTGCCCTGTTGTACGGACCCTCTATCCACCGTGTGACCGCCTACCGGGGCACCATGTACTACACGGCGGAGGGGAAGAAATGGCGGCTCGTTAAGAAGAATATCAAGGGGTATGGTCTTAGCGTCGAAGACCTCAAGCATTTGGCCGCCAGAAAATTTCCCAAACGTGCATCCGCCAAGAAAGTCAACGTCATACTGAACACAAGCGAGGATGTAGGCTACGACGGTAAGACGTTGCTGAGACTGGAGAATAATAAGACACTTATCAAATCCGGAATTTCGCTCGGGTTGAATTATCCCACCATTATGTCTCTTGACATCTCGCTTGCACCGTGGCATCTGGCGTTGGAGAGCCCGCCCCTCGCAAATCAGACGATAGCTGTTAATGCCCGAGGTGGCATTTGGTCTATCTCATATAATGATCGGATGCCCGGGGGTGGTAGCTCGGACGAGGCCTGCGAATTTGATGCGGCAAGGGGATTTGCCCCGATCCGGATAAACGGGACGACCAACGGAAAGAGGACATCTGAGATACTTTTTCACTGCCATAAGACAAGTCGCAATGGGTACATAGTAGACTCAGTGCTATTGTGCAACTACCCCGTAGCGAAGCGGGCAAAACTTGGCGGCGCAATCTTCTTAATCAACAACTGGAGCGGCAAAATAACGGAGAAGGACCTGCGAGTAAAGTTGCCGAGAAAATACGTATTAATCGATGAAAGATTTGGCGAAGCGAGCCCAATCTTTAAGATCGTCCGCGGAAATAGCTCCACACAACCAGCCAGCGCGGAAGGCGCAGGAAGACGCAGGTAGACTGGCACGCGTCACCAGCGGCGCAGCGTGTGGGGCAACAGGGTGGGCCATTAGCATCAGGAGTGCACCATAAATGCAAACCGCCATGAAACCAGCGGCCCATTCGGACGGAAGGGTGCGTGCCCTATCCAGCGTGTTCCTGCGGCTGATCGGCGGACTTATGCTGTTCGCAGCAACTCTCGGTGCGCTGCAGGCCATCCACTCACCGACGCCGGAATCTGGCCTCCGCGGCCTTCGGGGCCTTGCAGCGGCGCTCGTAGCCTGGGAAATATTCCTCGGCCTCTGGTTGATCAGTGGCGCGCTGCCGCGTGCGGCACGGCGGGTTGCAATCGGGTGTTTCAGCGTGTTTGCTTGTTATACCTTTTATGAAGCGCTTGCCGGCAAGGCTGATTGCGGTTGCTTTGGGCAGGTGCATGTGAACCCGTGGTTGACATTTATCCTTGATGTTTCAATTGTACTGGCGCTGACCTTTCTTAGTAAGCCAGGCGCCGGCAAGGCGGGGAATTCCCGATGGGCGCAGCAGAAATGGCCGGTGGCCGCTGCGGCGGCAATTGGCCTGGCGGCCGGTGTTACCGTGGCCATGCTGCATCCGAGAGTTGTTGCCGCCGCCAACGGCCTGGCTTCCGCAGACAATGGCGGAATTGTCATTCTGGAGCCGCACCAATGGCTGCACCATCGCCTGCCGGTGCTGAAACATATCGTAAGCCAGCGCCGCAACAGGCCAATGGGCCGGCAATTGGCGACCGGCAACTGGGTCATCATGTTCTACCATGCAAGCTGCGATGAGTGCCGCCGCACGATCCCGGTTTATGAGCAACTGGCACAGCGCGAAATGCTGGCCGGCAAAACGCCGCATGTGGCGTTTGTCCGGGTGCCATCCGGCTCCGGTGTTTCCACGCGCGGCCTGTTCCATTCCAACATTGCCCTGCATGGAACCTTGGACGCAACGCATGACTGGTTCGCCACCACGCCAATTGCCGTGCAACTGCGAAGCGGCAGAGTGGTTGCGGAAGCTTCAGGACGCGCCGCAATGGGTGTACAATGGATGGAACCACGGCAGCCCTGACGGTGTAGATGTATTTCCGGGCATGATCGACACCCGGCGGTATCACCGCAACGATACGGCAGGGCCTCAAAACCGGTCATTTGGAGAATATTTTATGGCACGCGGATCAACTCTCACCTTAGCTTACGCGACAGCGGCGGTGCTCCTTGCATCCTTCGCCGTTCCGGCACTTCATGCCGCGAACATGAATCCGGTGTATGCGAAAATCAATGCCGCCTTGGCTTCGGGGAATGCGGCACAGCGGGCGAGTGCAGTGCGGCAGATTGCCGCCGTGCTGCGGCAGGGCACGCACTATGCTTGCCCAACCCG
>JAKAEZ010000038.1 GCA_021819825.1 Planctomycetota bacterium | reverse complement strand
TGGCTCCATCAATTCGCCCGGCGGCGATATCCTGCGGGCCGACCTCCCCCAATGTCGCAATCAGTGTGCGCCAGTTGCCAATTTCCGTGGCGAACCGGGCGATTTCCATGGCCACCTGTTCGCTGTAAACGCCGATCTCCCGCGATAAATATGCCACGCGCAGCTTGCAGCGGTTCGAGCGGCCTTTATTGCCGCGGCCCGGCGGTTTGCCGGCGTGGCTTTTTTCTCGGCTTTTTGTCTTCATGTGCGGCATTGTACCGGCGGATTAGATTCGCGGCACGGAATTGCGCAAACGATAAATATTTTTGCGCTAACCATTCTTGTGTCGGATATCTCTGTGGCTATACTTGCACTGGTTAGAGCTTGGTTACGTCAGCGGCACGGGTATGAATTCGCCGTCCTGATTAGGGTATAGCTTTCATGTTCACGCGTGTGCCCCGTTTTATCCGAGGGGCTGAAAAGAAAGGGAATGCATTATGATCGGTCACTCACCGTATCGCAGGAGAGATGGCTTCACACTCATTGAACTTCTAGTGGTGATATCCATCATCGCGTTGTTGATCGCGTTGTTGTTGCCAGCTCTTGCACGGGCCAAGGCGGCGGCGAATTCCGTGGCGTGCCTTTCAAATCTTCGACAAATCGGCCTGTTGGCGACGATGTACGCCCAAGAAAACGAGGGCGTGCTCCCAATCGGACAAATGGCCCCGCCCAGCTTTTCTTTTCCTGCGGGGCACCGAGGAAATCCCGCGAATACGCTCTATCCTACTGCCAATTTCTACGACTCGGGCGATGCCTACGCGACATGGTGGACCATATTGAATACCTACGTAGAGACAAATGTGCCAATCGCGCAGGAGTACAATGAATACCTCTTGCCAAAGACTTATCCGGCGGGAGTGCTCGGTGGGGGTTCCGATACCGTAGTCACATCTCCCGTCTTCCGGGATCCGGCGGCGACCTTCACGGGAACTTGGCCCGTACAGGGGCAATGCGATTATCAAGCGAACGAGATGTTGTTTCCCCTTGAGATCAGCATGAAGGCTGCGGCGGTTGGCGATAACAATTGGCCTTACGAACAATATTACCGATTGGCCAATCTAGGGGGGCGCGGATCCAATGTAATTATGTTTACCGACGGTTTGCGAGATTCCTCGTTCGGCTCGTGCCAGCCGACGGACAAGTGGGGGGTGTTCGACGGGAACGGTATGGAGCCCAATCCCAGCGGTGAAACCTCGGTTTATTTCGGAACGAATCCCGCGATTGATCCCACACAAGGAATTATTCCCGGTCCTGACTATATGGGGTCTGATGTGGCATACAATGGGATGGGAACTTGGTCTAACACATACTGGTGTCGTTGGCGCCACGGCTACGGCAACGAACATCAGATGAACGTCGTCTTTGGCGACGATCACTGCGGTTCCTTTCAATATACCTCGAATGGCCCAGCCGTCGATCTTACCAACCCGCCCGTCAGCAACTGCCCCAAAGGAGATTGGCTGCCAACGGCTCCGGGTAGTGGAACCTAAATAGAGCGTTAATGGCGGATAGATTTGATCTATCCGACGGACTGAAACGATTGCGGTGAGAAATGGAGGTGATGCTTGTAGCTGGCGTACTTATCCTAGCATGTAGACACAGTGCTCGCGCTAGAATACTGTCGGAGCGGTATGAAGGACTGATGATATTGTTCTCTCTTGACGGTACTGCGTAGTGCCGGGGAAGAGGGAGGAAAAGTGCCGAAATTAAGGCAACTTTTAGGAGTGTGTTTATGGTGAAGAAAGCTTCAAATGTTCTGATGTTGTCCACAGGGGTGTCACTGATCGGCTTAATCGGGCTGGGCGTGCAGGCGTCGCAGGCAACGGTACTTGTTGATTCGCCCTTTAATTATACGGTCGGCTCGCCCCTTGATGGCCAGAGCAACGCCAGCGATGTCGGTTTTGGAAGTGGTACGTACGGGGGGGGGATATGGTTGGGTTATCCTGGCACCCCGACCGCTCCCTCGAACATCAACACCGTCGGTCCAACTCTGACCTATACAGACGCCAACGGCAATTCGCTGGCTGTATCGGGTAATTCTGCTTCAATAAATGTGAGTACCAGCCGTAGCGGTACTACCAATGAGGCCTCTTACCGAAACTTGGCCGGGGAAATTGGAAATAACGGGGCAAGCTCGGCAAGTGGGTATGCCGTTACTCCACCGCAAACTTTGTGGATCAGTTTTATCGCCCAAGTGCCATCGTCTGAGGCCACGTCCGGCTATAACTTTGGTGGCGTTGAATTCGTTGACCAAGCAAATGGCAACAAGCAGGGATTATTCATTGGGCAAACTGGCACTGTTCCAGTTTGGGGGATATCGAACAACAACGGTAGTGTCTCTGCTAAAGTTACAGATCAGACATTTACGAACAAGGCCTTTCTGGTTGCTGAGGTTATCCTGGGAGGTGCATCATACAATAGTGTAGCCGGTGGGAGCGCCGTAATTAACCTTTGGCAAAATCCATTGCTGGGACCAACCGCACCGGCGGTGCCTGATGCTACGATTAACAACGGCGTCAACTTTCAATTCAACCAAATTGCAATGAATGCCGGTGCAACAATATCTTTTGGCGAAATTCGCGTCGGTACGACATGGGCGGATGTGGCACCGATTGCAACACCGGAGCCCGCTCCGGCGGCCTTGCTTGGCATTGCCGGCATCGCCAGTCTGCTTTTGTGCCGACGGAAACGTGTTAACACCGGCCAAATCGGCAATCCATGATCCTGAACGGCCTTCCCAACGCCAGCCACCCACATGCAAAGATGGGGTGGCTGGCTTGTTTTGTTCCTTGATTTTTTTCCCTAAATACATTGAGTTATACGGGCATGCGCATCACGTTACCTAGTTGCGCCGGGCTGGCGGCGAAATTTCAATCAGATATGTGCGGAAAATATTGTGCCGTGCTCACGCGGCTTGGACTCGCAATTCCTTGCGATTACGGACGTTCTAATCCCACCGTGGTGTACATCATCGTGGCGCTGCTGGCGTTCACCTTGCTGGGTGTCGTAAACACAGCCACCTGCGGCGCTCAATTGACTTCTGAACATTCCAAGGCCTCGGTTATTGATCGCCATGCTCGTTTCACTGTGATTACCCCGACCTTGATTCGAATGGAATATAGTCTGGACAACCGGTTTGTTAATAGCCGTTCCTATTTTGCGTGGCATCGCGGGATCAAGCCGCCCGATTTTCTGGTTAGAAAACATGGCGGTTCCCTGGTGATTAAAACGGCGCGAATGGAACTGACCTGGCGTGGCGGCGGTAGCGGGTTTACACCGCAAAACCTCTCAATTCGGTTTCGTGACGGAGCAAACAAATGGAAAACGTGGACTCCCGGAACCCTGCAAACTGGAAATCTTGGTGGGACTTTAAATTCGTTGGATGGCTGTAATGGTCCGGAACCTTTATCCACTGGTGTGCTTTCTCGTGATGGCTGGTTTCTATTCCCAGATAATACGAAATTGATCACCAACGGGGCGCATCCATGGATTCAACCTCGTCCAGCCTCTGAAGTTGCGGACTGGTATTTCTTCGGGTACGGGATCGACCGCTACCGAACCGCCCTGCGAGACTTGGCAATCATTAGTGGACATGTCCCGATTCCTCCCCGTTTCATGCTGGGGTCGTGGCGGTCGCGTTATCACAGTTTCACTGCGAAACAGTTTCGACAGTTCGTGGTTGAGTACGATGCGCACCAAATTCCTTTGGATGTAATGGTCATGGACATGGGGTGGCATACCACACCGCACTGGGGGTCTTATAACTGGAACAGGAAACTGATCCCGCATCCGCGAAAATTACTGGCGTGGTTGCACGGACAAGGATTGCATGTCACGTTAAACCTGCACCCTCAGAGTGGTGTGGGGCCATGGGATAGCCAATTCAAGGAATTCTGCCATCGTATGGCGCTTAGTCCCGCGGTCACGAGGCGCGTTCCATTTGATCCCGCAAACCGAAATTCCATGCACAATTTTTACAAGCTCTTGCTTAATCCAATGGAAAAGCAAGGTGTCGACTTCTGGTGGTTAGATTGGGACTCACAGTACCTTGGATGGGTAAATGCGCTGGATTTTTGGAATATTGGGCGTCCCTCAACTGGGCGTCGTGGCGCTTCTTTCGGCCGCTGGGGCGGATGGGGAGATCAGCGCTATCCAATTTCCTTTTCCGGCGATACGAGATCGCGATGGAGGGTATTGCGGTTTGAGGTGCCATTTGTCGCTACGGGCGGAAATGTCGGCGCGGATTATTGGTCCAATGACGTAGGTGGTTTTGCAGTCTTCATTCCCAGCCCTGAGTTATACGCACGGTGGGTACAGTTTGGGGCGCTAAGTCCCATATTCCGCACCCATAGCGAGGGCGGATATGGCGAGCACCGCGTACCGTGGTATGACGGTAGGCGGACCTTGGCTTCGGCTCGGGTTGGATATGATCTTCGGTCCCGTCTTTTCCCGTATGTCTACACGTGCGCATATGATTGTTGGAAGGACTCCTTGCCGTTAGTGAGGCCTCTGTATTTGGGCCACCCGGCGGCAAAGGAGGCGTATACACACCCGGAGGAGTATCAGTTCGGTCCTAGTCTTCTGGTCTCGCCAATAGTTAGTCGCGGGGTGGGAAAAGCCTGGCTTGGCGCGACGGATATGTGGTTTCCGCGTGGAACGTGGTGGAACATTCTAACAAACGAGCGTGTTGATCGATCTGGAGATCGGCCTGTCCTGGCGTCTGCGGATGAAATCCCCATTTTTGCGAGGGGCGGCGTTCCGTTGCCCATGCAGCAATTCTCCCTTCGAATGACCGAGAAGCCGGCTAACCCATTGGTGGTTTGTGTTTATCCCGGACCCAATGGGAAATCTACACTCTATGAGGATGATGGCGTATCGCCGGATTACCTGCACGGAGCGTATGCGATAACCCGCCTTAAATATTGGAATCTCGGCACCAAAAGCGTTCGTGTCACCGTTGGTCCGACGGTAGGAAGCTATTCCGACCAGCCACGGACTCGAAGGGTTATCGTCAGGCTGCCGGTGACGACCGTTCCCAAGCAAGTACTCGTTGACGGCAAGGCCGTGGCCAAGTCAGTGACCGCTACACCCGGATACTCCTACAATCCTGCTACCGTAACTACCGAGGTGCGTCTGCCAGACCGATCGATACGTAAAATGGTGGTTGTCACCGTTGAATTTTCCGCATCGCGGTCAGTCCAAGCGCTTCTGCCGAATGTGCTCAATCGGATTGCCGCAGTGCAGAGGGCGTTGGCGGGTGCCGGCCAGAAACGAATCGGATGGAAATTCAAACTTGATCGGTTGCTTTTTCACCTCCAGACTTTACGATCGACTGCGGCGCAGGTTTTCGGTCCTGCGACCGGCGTTACGGTTCGTTCTGATCTGGCACGGGCCACCGGAGAATTGGCCAGTATTCAGGGCAGCCTCGCGCAACACCAAAGCGCACAGTCGCAAGCCGCAGAGTTCGCACTTTCCAACATATTCCTAAGCGCGGCAAGAAAGCTACGCGACGCGGGCACCGGGGAATTGCCGCACAACCGACACCGTGACTACAAGACTTACGACGGTGTCAACAACATCGACCATTATCAGGCCGGATTGCTGCTGCATGCCCTTGTGCCGGCTGCGGCGGGGCAGACTCATCTTTTAGTCAATATTCCGGGTCTGGCACACCGTGATTTTACCTTGTCCAAGAGCCGACGATCTCATTATGTTTTTCTGCCCATTTTGCCGGCAAACGACCATCCGCTTTATAGTTTCTCTGGAAGGCTGGTGCTGCGAATCAACCCGCAGGTATCCGCCAATCGAAGCATTCGCTTTGACCGCTGGACGCTGGATCAGTGGCGTATTGTCGGTCCTTTTGCACCAGGAAAGGCCCCCAAACTAGGCAACACGCAGATCACTCCCGCGACCCTGGGCGAGTGTTTTGTCGGTAAGAGTGGAAAGCTCGTACCATGGATATCGGCACAGCGGGCCGTCCGGCATCCGACGCAGTACAGCCAGAAGCGGTGGATAAACGTTCGACGATTGTACCCGGTGAACGGTGCCAGCGCTTTGGCGGTAACTTGGATTCGAGCCTCCGCCCCTGTTACCTGCCAACTAAGCGAGCACCACGACGATGGGATGAGCCTTTGGGTGAACCAACGGCGGCTGATGAACATGCCCGCGGCCAGCAGCATGTCGGATCCAGCCGACATTATTCGGGTTCATCTCCATGCGGGGTGGAATCAATTTGTGGCGCAAACTGACCAGATTAAAGGGGCATGGGGATTTTCAATTCGGCTGAAGGTCCCCAATGGTGTTGTATTTGCTCAGTCTGCCCAACCGCCGGAACCGGGACGCGTAATCGGCAGCGTCACTACGCCGCCGCCTTCCTCGACGGAACATCCCATTGATCTAAGCAATGGTGTCGCTGATTGGGCGTATTTTGACTATTTTGCCCATCACCACGGTACCTTTGAGCAAAAGATGAAAGGTCCGCATTCGATCGATCCTTCGCGACTCGGATCAGGCCAACCGCCGCGCACGAGTACCGACAGTCATGATTATATCGGCTTTTCCGATGGGGCACCGAACCAGGCCCTCCATTGCTTACGGAGCTTCGCCTACGCAGGTGGCATTCACCGAACAATTGGATTCAGGCATACGCTCTTGGCCCCACACGAATGGGTGAGGGTTTATCTGACGAGCTTCGACGCAAAGGTTGATTTATCCGCACGGCTGGGCACCAAGGTCCTCTTTAGGAAGCGTGGTGTTGTATTGGGCGACTACTACGATCCGCAGAAGGACGGGGACGGCACCGGAAGCGGGCATGGCTACGCGGTGTTGAAGCTGGATGTGCACGGTGCTGTGGGTGACGTTCTGACAGTGCGAGCAAGTGTCGACTTAACAGGGGTTAAGCACCGGAAATACGCCAGCGTCGGCATCCAAGCGGCGGCGGTAGTGGCAAAACAGGGAGGAAAACGTGACAAGCATTGACCGGAGGCAGTTTCTTATTTATTCGGCTGTGACTGGAGCACTTGCGGCAGGTGTTGGCACGAATGCCGCCACGACCGAGCCAACGAAGGCACCGCGAGTCCGAGGCGTTGAGCCAGCCGGGTTGGGAAACGTAACCGAATACAGTATTGCTGGAGAAGCAATCACATGTTCTATTGGGGCCGGCCAGTTGATATGCCGTGTGCTTTCTCCGCAGCTTATCCGGGTTGATTACAACCGCCGCGGGAAAGCGGATCCCCCTACGCCAATCTTGGATTCCACCGCGCAGTGGCTGAACCGCACTGAGGTGTCCATCAGGCATGAGGCCGGTGCCATCTTAATTCAGACTCCTCACTTGCAACTCAGAATCGCGCTTAACCCATGCCGGGTGGAACTGCGTGATTCCGAAGGGAAAAGGATGCTGGCGGAACCGGACGCGGGCGGATTGTATATTGATCCGACGATTCCGCAGGCGGGCGGATTGCGGTTCTCCCACGCGCCGGGCGAGCACTTTTACGGCATCAAGGCGTACCCTTCCCTGGGGCCGGAGAGCCACGATACCTCATTACTACGTGGTGGCCGTGGTGGCCGTCCATGCGTTTACCAGTGTGATGCGAGTTGGGGCGGCGCGGGAGGGGCACCTTTCACATGGACGACGCGCGGCTATGGCTTATTGGTGGATTCCGACGGCGGCTTTTTCGCCATGGGTGATGATCGCTTGGATTTTTCCTACGGCTTCCCTGGGCATCCTGTTGAGACGGAAACCGAGCGGCAAAGTTCGAAAAAAAGTGTGTCAACGGCGGGCTACGCATGGCGAAAGAATGCCGCCTACCCTTGCGTTTACCCCCGCCGCAACAGCCTGACTTATTTTCTGATGGTTGGATCACCGGAGAATATTTTTCAATCTCTGACGGAGATTACCGGGCGGTCCAAGATGTTTCCCAGGTGGGCGGTTGGATTTACCAACAGCCAGTGGGGGATTGATCAGACCGAACTAATCGATGTTGTCAATGGTTATCGCGCCCGCAATATTCCGATCGACAATTTTGCCATTGATTTCGACTGGAAGGCCTGGGGTGAAAATAATTTCGGCGAATTCAGATGGAACGAGAAAAAATTCGCCGCCGCCCTGCTGCCGCCAACGGATCCGGAGAATTTGAAAAACATCATGGATCGCCGTCAAATAAAACTGACGGGCATCATGAAGCCACGCATCATCCGATGCACGGCACCAGGCAAGCTCATACCAATGACGGATCAGGCCCGGTCGGCGTTGAAGGCCGGTGTATGGTATCCGGGGAAGACTCGGATGGTCGACTACGTGGCCCAGCAATACGCTGTTCTTATTAACTTCAATATACCGGCGGGCCGGAAATGGTACTGGGAGCAAACCCGGCGGCACGGTGCAATGGACGGCGGCCTAAGCGGATTTTGGAATGATGAGGCCGATGGCTTCAATAATTTCTTTTTTATGCACATGCAGCAATCCTTATATGAAGGCCAGCGGGAGCGTTCTGACTCGCGGGTGTGGTCGCTGAACCGCAATTTTTATTTGGGTTCACAACGGTACGCCTATGGAACGTGGTCCGGTGATATCGCGCCGGGGTTTGTTTCCATGGCACACCAGGCGCTGCGAATGTTGTCGATGGTTTCGCTGGGGCAGGCCAAGTGGAGTATGGACGCGGGAAATTGGGGGCCACCTACGCCTGAAGCCTACGCTCGCTGGCTTCAGTTCGCCGCGTTGGTGCCGATTTGCCGTGTTCACGCACCTCATAAGGGTACGCGGCTTCAGCCTTGGCTATTTGGTCTTCCGGCGCAGGAGGTTGCAACTCACGCTATAAGGCTGCGCTACAGCTTTGCTCCGTACATTTACGCGCAGGAGCGAGCCCTATATGATTGCGGAGTGGGTATCGTGCGTCCAATGATGATGGCCTTTCCTGATGATCCGCAGTGTGTGGATGTTGTCGACCAGTGGATGTTCGGTCCATCATTGTTAGCCGCACCCGTCTTGGCTCCAACTGGTCGAAGCGAGAACGAAACCAGCACACGTAGCGTGTATTTACCAAAAGGGCGGTGGATAGATTTCTTTCGGGGGAACCAATATTCGGGAAACCGGAGAATCCAATACCGCCTCAACTCCAACACATGGACGGACCTGCCCCTATTTGTTCGGGCTGGCTCAATTATCCCAACTATGGCACCGGTCGCGTCACTCGGCAGTAATCCGCCGCAACTGGTTTACCTTGACATGTTCCCCGGCGACGCAGCGACTAATGCCACTATCTATGACGATGATTGTGAAAGTTACGCCTGCGAGCGTGGCATTTTCTCCCGTCAGATGGTGACAATGCGCGACGCCGCCCAGCGTTGTGAGATTAACCTTGGTGCGATCGCCGGAAACTACGATTCCACGATTCGCCATTTCGTAATCCGCGTACATGGTCGGGCCGGAACGAATGTAACGCTCAATGGTGAATCACTGAAATTTGAAAAGAACCCGGCCTCTATGGCCTGGTTGGACCGCGACTATGCATGGAGTGTGTCTCAGGGTGTATTTGGCGCTACGACGCTGGTGCGGGTGCCAGCACGGCTTAAAACCTCCCAAAACTTGGTTATTCATCGATCTGGACAAAATATTAATCTTCCAACGGAAGAGACATTTGAGGCAGGAAATCTTATATTATGGGGGACGTCCTCAACGGGACGGGCTGAGGTTGTTACCAGTTATCCGGGCTATCGCGGGACCGGTTTTATAGCGGGCCTTGACGTACCAGGGGCGGCGGTCACCTGTTATGTGCAACGTCGAACATCTGGAAATTACAGGCTGCGAATTCTGGCAGCAAATGCGAATGGAGCCGCGGGGGCCAGTACCTTGGGTGTGTACATAAACGGCCAGCGTCAGGGTGAACTCAGGCTTCGCGGCCGAAAAGCTGGCACTCAATGGGTAAATGTGTCCAGAAGTATCCGCCTGGCGACGGGCAATAATATCTTGACCCTGCTTCACGCGCCGGACAGCTATGGGAAAATGTATATTGATCGTGTGGCGGTCGCCTATGACCCTTGAAATTGCGAACTGGGCTTGCTGGATTTGCTATGAAATAAAATCGGTTGGAAAGGGGTTAAAAGGATGCGTCATTTTTTCGCAATGGTCGTGATTGTCCTGTTTTCGGTGTCGATAGCACGCGCTAATGGTCCGGTGGTGATTCCTGTTTTTCCCCATTTAAGGCTCACCGCTGCGCAAAAGCGCGATAAGGTGAAGGAAAACCCATGGGCGGGCGTGGGTCAGGTTGTCTATGGCCCGGTGCGATGGCCAACGCTGACAGAATTTAGCCCACTTGCTGCGAAGGCTAATGGTTGCGCAATGATTATTTGCCCGGGTGGAGCTTATATCTTTGAGTCCATGTCCTCGGAGGGATACCGCGAGGCTCGCTATTTTAGCCAACGCGGCGTTCGTTGTTTTGTTCTCAAGTATCGGATTCCGGAAACAGACATTCCTCCATCTGGAGTGCCAATGCCGTTACTCGACGTGCGCCGGGCTGTCCAGATCTTACGGTCGAATGCCAAACGGTGGCACATTGATCCACATCGAATTGGCATAATGGGCTTTTCCGCTGGGGGGTCGGTGGCCTCGCTCGCGGGTGTGCACTGGTTACCGGGAAATCCCGAAGCAAAAAATCCACTTGATCGGTTCAGTAGCCGGCCCGATTTTTTAATCTTGGGCTATCCGCTGATCTCGTTATTGCCCATCGGTAAGCAGCATGATGCGTTTCTGCTGCTCGGCCGGCACTCACCGATGGACGTTCAAAAGTATTTTTCGAGCCAACTGAATGTTAATGCGCTGACCCCGCCGTCATTTATTTTTTATGCTCGAAATGACAAAATTGTTCCGCACGAGAATGAAAAAAGCTTCTACAGTGCTCTCCGACGTAACGGTGTCGCCGCCAAGATGATCGTCTTCCAAAAAGGCGGACATGGATTTGGAATGGGAGTAAAGGGAACGGACTCGACGCAATGGCCAAAGGACTGCGTCCGCTGGATGGACAAAATGGGGCTGCTTAGATGAAGCGGGAAGGCAAAATAAATGCTTGTTTCTCTGGTGTGTAACCGGCTCTTAATGATTTTAACGAAGGAGGACTGTTGTCCGCGCTTGCAACGGCCGAACGGGAATTCGTGTTTCCAACTACCTCTCGTTCCCAAAAGCGGTTCTCAATGGGCAATTCTGCGGCAGTGTATCTGCGGGATCACAGGCAAATTCCCTCGCCATGGTGGCCCCAAGAAACTGGGACAGATAACCGCCGCAATCAGTGAATTGATGCACCGAGTGCCGCCGATCACATTGATCGCCAAGACAGTACATGGAATGCTGAAAGGGCTAATTAGACACCGCCGGTCAACGGGCCACTTGGATAGGATGCAACATGTACGAAGGATTTAATCAGGCTGATAAATGGGGCGACTGCCGCAGTCGAAAGCGCCATGCGACAGCAAGTCGTCCGGATTGGGAAAATACGGGGTGCTTTTCGTTCGATGGCGATGTAGGGCTGGCTGGCTTTTCTTTTGTAGAACATAATCCAATTGCTACAAATGAAAAGGGGGGCGTCGGTTGCTTAGGCAATCGAGTGAACACAATTTTAGACGATATTACTCGATGGTGTCATTCGATTCGAACCGCTGAGTGGTGCCACGATCTTCAAATTGGGTTTCGCCACGGCGGCAAGCGGACCGTAAGGCTTTGGTCGAAAGATATTGTCAAAAGGATCCGATCAAGGGGGGATTGGACATGCCTGCTCCGGCGGTCATTCAACCTACACAATGCCGTTGCGGATCGACTCCAAATTCGGGACGCCAACTCGCCGGGGCCGCAGACATCGGAACAACAACGAGATGTCTGTTGGTTTCTGCCGACGCTGAATTTGCTGCTGACTAAGGAAAAACCAGCCACAGCCGCGGTTATTGTGTCAACCACATATCTCGCGCCGAATGCGCTTCGTCCCTCGGTTATCGCGACGGCCTATGACGAATTCGGCGTAACGCATGGTTATGCTATCGCCGGGAAAAATATTGTGTATGATTGTCATGTATATCCATGGAAGTCGCACTGGAAGCATAACTTTGAAAGTGCGGCAAAACGCGTT
>JAKAEZ010000015.1 GCA_021819825.1 Planctomycetota bacterium | reverse complement strand
ATTTTCTCCGAAGGGCCTTGCCGCAATGCCAAGGCCAGTGCCCTCCGCAGAATCTGGGGTAACGCTGTTTTCCGCACTCAATCCTATATGCTTCAATTCAATATGAACTTAACAGCGCAAGCGGCTCTGCCAGTTGAGTCGAATGTTGAAGTGGCGGCAGTATAGTTTATACTTGCGCCAGCGGCAGTTGAAAAAATCAACCCAGTCGCCCCCGCACCACCCACGAAATCTTTGACGTTGTTAGCCGGATACGCGGCGGTTTTCGGGCCCGTAGACACGATTTGCGGAACCCCATTACTGTCCCTTGTGGTGGTTGAGAGGGTGTAGCGGCCAATTTTGTTAGCTAAAGTCCCGGGAGCGGGGATTGTGTTTATCACAACCCCCGTTACTGAGTCCACCAGCAGTGTTGCCGCGTGCGTGCGCCCAACTGCGGTTAAAGAGATGGCGACTGAACAGGCCAGAGGTGCGGCTACCCAAGCAACCACTGTCTGCGCCGCCCCCGCTGCCAGCCCACTGCCACGATAAGATTTAATCTTGCACATACGTGCCACTCCCATAATAGAATTCTTCGCGCTTCCCCCGCGGTGTGATCACCCATTGGACCATCAAAAACCCGCACCATAAAACGCAAATTCACCATTTCTCTTCTGTGCTCTCCTGATCACCTGTTCACAAATCTCCTGTTCCATGGTTTCGCGCAACGCGAAAACATGACCCCATCCCTGCGGTCAGTCGAACAGCTATTCAATTTTTCACAACTACACGATTCTAGAACTTCGAGACATGAGTCTAAAAGCCGGTGAGCTTTTAAGCTTATCCGACGTTCTGGCCTCTCCGGTGCTGAGCTGCTCCCGAAATGCCAAG
Organism: Planctomycetota bacterium; assembly: GCA_021819825.1. Taxonomy (GTDB): domain Bacteria; phylum Planctomycetota; class Phycisphaerae; order WQYP01; family WQYP01; genus JAMDCX01. The sequence continues at coordinate 56,415 of JAKAEZ010000015.1, read as the reverse complement.
GATATATATACGTCGGCTCCGATAAAAAGTCAAGGAGAATCTGAAAATGCCATATTTTTAACTTCTAAATTATATTATAAGCCCTTTAATTACATGAGCTTACAATGACGTTGGAGCGGAAAATATTTTTGCTTTCAGCACCGCGATATACGGAAGATTGCGATAGTAGTGGTTATAGTCCATGCCATAACCGACGACAAATTCATCCGGGATGTCAAAGCCCATGAAATCGGCCGCCAGGCCCTTTTTAATTGCCTGCGGTTTGCGCAGCAGGGCGCAGGTCTTTACAGATTTAGCTCCACGCCGCCGCATCAACTGCGCTACGGCTGCCAGACTCTGGCCGCTTTCCAATATGTCATCGATAATCAGTATCTCGCGACCTCTGATCGGCAGAGACCCGCGAAACGTGATCGACGCACCGCGGCTTGTTGTGCTCCGATTGGGATAGCTTGAAACCGCCACCACGTCAATGCGCATTTTCAGCGGCAGGTGGCGTATAAGATCAGCCATGAAAATCATGGAGCCGGTCAATACCGGCACAATGACAACTTCGCGGTCCGCATACGCGGCGGCAATGTCGCGAGCGAGTGTTCCAACGCGTCGTGCGATAGCGGTATGCGTTAGCAGAATGCGGTCAATATCGTCCTTGTACATATTGCCCAGAATAACCGCACCAGTCTGCCTGGGACAAATACCGGTATTTTTTGCCGTCGGCGAGTTGTTTATGATCCGTAAATCGCTTACCTTCTTGCTTGTGTTAATGGAAGTGTTCCGCAGGAGTTGAAAATATTATGGCCAGAATTGGTGTAGCACAAATGCGTGAGGGAGATGTTATTGATCAGCCTTTTCTGATCTCCGGCAAACAAATGGGTAATACCGTCAGCAATAAGCTGTACCTGAAGGCCACGTGCGCGGACGCCACCGGCGAAGTGCATTGCCGGATGTGGAATATAACTAAGGACGTTTACGAAAAACTTCCCGCCAAAGGATTTGTTCACGTTCGTGGACGCGTGGAAAGTTATCAGGGCCACCTGCAACTGGTAGCTGAAACCCTTGTCCCGGTCACGGATACCAACAAGCTGGACCTGGGTCACTTTATTAAAAAAACCCAGAAAAATATTCCGGCCATGGCGGCGCGACTTCGGGAGATATTATCCGCCATAAAAGACAAAGACCTTTCGGCACTGGTGAACAGTTTTCTTGATGATAAAGAATTTATGACGCGGTTCAGCCTGGCCCCGGCGGCGCAATCCATGCACCACGCATGGCTGGGCGGTTTGCTGGAACATACGCTAAGCTTGCTGGAACTTTCAGTGGTGATATGCCCACGCTATCCGGATATTGACCAGGACCTGGTTCTGGCGGGATTATTCCTGCATGACATTGGAAAAACCGCGGAACTTTCTTATGAGTTCATGTTTGATTACACCGATATGGGGAAACTCGTGGGCCATATTGCCTTGGGAACGCTGTGGATCAGTCAGCGGGCGGCGGTGCTATCGGAAAAACAGGGAAGGCCGTTTCGGCAGGACCTGCTGATGGTACTGCAGCACATTATTCTTTCTCATCATGGGTTGCCGGAGTTTGGTGCCGCGGTTCTGCCAAAAACCCCGGAAGCCATTCTGGTCAATCTCATTGACAACCTGGATGCTAAAACACAAATGGCTCTGGATGCGGTCGCCGCCCCAACCGAAGATTCCACCTGGACGGAATATAAAAAAGCCTTCAGCACCAGCCTGTATCGGCCATCCATTACGCAGCAGTAATGGGCGGGTAAGCAACCCACATAGTAGCCTGATGCGGCAGCGTCACGGTTGGATCCGGAACGCCGTCACCAAAAAGCCCGCGCGGCAACGCGGCAGGTACCGGGCGAATCGTGCCGGGGTACAGTAAATGGGGCAATCAAAGCGCATCTCGCGTCAAACTCAACGCTGCCGCATTGAGCTAATAACACGTCGTGGCGGTTCAGGATCTTTTTCGGCGCTGCTTGCCAGCTGTCGGACAGGGCCGTACCAAAAATTTTGCCGCCGCCGCCATGGAAAGTATCACGGGTGGTTTACCATCCGGCCGGGCGGAAATGGCACCGGCCTGGGGGTTGTTGTGTTCAATGACCACGGCGGCCTTGGGTACCAATCCGCTGGTTTGCGCAAATCGCAAAAATTCAGCGCTTTGATCCATAATCCTTACAATCGCCGTTTTACTGCCGGCCTGTAATTCCGCCAGACTGCATAATTCCGGTGCTTCCACTGTTCCGGAAGACGACGGAATAGGATCACCGTGGGGATCTACCGAAGGGTGCCCCAGTAATAAATCAATTCGCGCCAGAACCGTTTCAGAAATGACGTGTTCAAGTTCCTCGGCTTCGCCATGCGCATCCGACCAGTCAATGCCCAGAATCTCAACGAGGAATAGTTCCAGCAAACGGTGACGGCGCAATACGTGCAGCGCCAGTTGCTCACCGGCTCTTGTGAGCCGAACGCCGGCCCGCGGGGCATATTTCGCCAGGCCGGAATCGGCAATGGCTTTGACCATGGTGGTAGCGGTTCCCGCAGTCACCCCGACCAGGGCCGCAAGCTTCCCCATGGGCACATATTTGCCGCGCGACTCCTGCTGCTGCAGCCACAGTTGCTTAAGATAATTTTCGATGGTTCTGCTGGCCATGCGTGGAAGTCCATAACTCCAAAAATCCCGCTCGTTCGGGTACCTCCGTCATAATCCATGATTGCCGCCTGAAAAGCAAGCCGATCACACAAATAGAATATTTTGACTATTCAAAGTAATTAACACGAATGATCAAACTATCTCTTGACATTGGCGTGGCGGCATCGTATAAAGTAACACCATTGGATTGCGGGCCAAGGGCCTTTTCATCATCCGAAATTGCCCCTGGGGTAATACGCGGTACACGGGAAGTGCATGAAGATTGCATTAGCGCGGTGATGGAAGATTTAAAATAAGTTCGCGATGGAAAAAAGCGAATGAAAGTGCTTTCTAAGTTATGAGCGGAATAAATCAAAGTTCAGAATCGAGTGGATCCGAATTTATCGCTCCGGCTGTCGCGGCTGAAAGCTCATCGGCCCACCCTGGCAATTGCTCCGATCCGCTGACGGGGGAGGATATTTCCCGTGCGCGCGATCGCCTGGCGGTGGCCAAGGCCCGCGGCATCGCGCAACCCCATAAGCCTTGGCGCTGGATGCGGCTTTTATGGCTGCTGGCCGGCCCTGGTGTTTTGGTTTTCCTGGGCGAAAACGACGCCCCGAGCATGTTGTCCTACGCCGCCACCGGATCGCAATTTGGCATTGGATTTTTTCTGCCCTTTATTCTTGCGACATTTCTGGCCGCATGGATCGTCCAGGAAATGACCGTTCGCCTGGGTTCAGTGACGCACCGGGGTCATGCCGAACTAATATTTGATCGATTCGGTCCCTTTTGGGGCTTTTTTTCCATGGCGGATCTCATGCTGGGGAATTTTCTCACGCTGGTGACAGAATTCATCGGAATCCGTGCCGGGTTAAGCTACTTTGGAGTGCCGCCGCTGGTGGCAGTGGGAGGGGCCATCGCGCTTATTCTGGCGGTAACCATGACGCGTCGCTATTGGACTTGGGAACGCATCTTACTGGGGCTGGCTATGTTTAATGGCCTGTTTATTCCAGTAGCGCTTATGACGCATCCCGATTGGCCCGCGGTGGGGCATGCATTTATTACCTTTGGCCCGCTACCCGGTGGCCTGGGTTCGCAAAATATTCTTCTGATGATGGCTGATATCGGTGCTACCGTCACGCCGTGGATGCTGTTTTTTCAGCAGGGGGCCACCACCGATAAAGGTATGCAGCCGGCGGATGTGGGATTTGGCCGCTGGGACACCTCCATTGGCACACTTCTGGCGGCCATATTCGGCATAGCGGTGGTGCTGGCCACAGTCCCGCTTTATACGCACGGGATTAGCACGGAGAATTATCAGGGAGCTCAATTTGCCCAAGCCTTGCAGCCTTACGTCGGCAAACTTGGTTCCAGTCTCTTTGCCTTGGGCCTTGTGGAAGCGGGGCTGGTGGCGGCTATCAGCATCTCCACGTCATCCGGTTATGCGTTTGGTGAAGTTATGCATCATGCCCATAGTCTCAATCGCAGCATCAAAGAGGCGTGGCCGTTTTATCTCACACTGCTTGGCTCGGCGATCGCCGCGGGGGCCATCGTCTTAATCCCCCATGCCCCCTTGGAGTTTGTTGTACTGATTGTCAACGTTATTGCGGTACTGGCCATGCCGCCGGCACTGCTGTTTCTGCTGCTGCTGGTCAATGACCGTGAAGTGATGGGAGAAAGCGTCAATGGCTTATGGCTGAATATCGCCGGCATCACGGTAACGGTGCTGCTGATTATCGCCGGGTTGGGTTATGCCGTAACCACGGTGTTTCCGAAATTGCTCTCCTAGGGATCCGACATCATGAACACTGATTTAAAACCTGATGACCATAACGTGAAAAGTACGGAACTTTCTCAACGCCATGATGTGGTGCGCTCGCTCCTGGAAGAAGATCAGTTGGTCGCCTTCAAGCAGCGCACGCGCTTCGGGCGACGCAAATTTTCGCCCGGGATGAAGATTCTGCTCTGGGCGTTGCGAATTTATGTGATTGCGATGCTGATTATTGTCATCATCCAAATTGTCCGCACCCTGCATTAAAAAAAAGCCCGCGCCCCCCCCATTTTCGGGTGCGGCGTGCCATAAATTTTTACAAAATATTTACATCTCTGATCTATATTTTTACAGCATCTTGATATCACTCTGGATAGAACTATAGCTGTGCAACGCGCAATGCGCGTGCTTTGAAAGGAGTGTTCCTATGGACACTTTATATGTCGGAGCCATGATTGTGCTGGGCATTCTTACCTGGTTACTGGTGAAGCTATGTGAATATTTAGGAGATCCAAGATGAGTATGATGGATTTCATCGGTCTGGTGCTGGCCGGAGCGATCCTGATTTACCTGATTATCGCAATGCTTTTTCCGGAGAAATTCTAATGACTCCCAATGCGTGGATTCAAATGGGACTTTTTGTGCTCGTGCTTGTTGCACTGGTCAAGCCGCTGGGCGCTTTTATGGCCCGGGTCTATGAAGGCCAGCCATGCGGGCTTGATAAGCCGCTGGGATCGTTGGAGCAACTGACCTACCGTGCAGCGGGTATCAAGCCCGATCAGCCGATGACTTGGAAAACCTATGCCGTGGCGTTGCTGCTGTTTAATCTGCTCGGCGGAGTGGCGGTTTATGCGCTGCAGCGTTTGCAGGGATTGTTACCCTTGAATCCGGAACATCTTGGTGCCGTATCGCCCGATCTGGCGTGGAATACCGCGATCAGCTTTATCAGCAATACCAACTGGCAGAGCTACAACGGCGAAACCACGATGAGCTACTTGACGCAGATGTTGGCCCTGACTGTGCAAAATTTTGTCTCAGCGGCCACCGGCATGGCGGTGCTGGTGGCGCTGATCCGCGGTATCCGCGGAAAACAGACCGACAACCTCGGAAATTTCTGGGTCGATCTGGTGCGCAGTACGCTTTATATTCTCCTGCCGCTATCGTTTGTGCTGGCCCTGCTTCTGGTTTCGCAGGGCGTGGTGCAGACGTTTTCACCGTATAAGAAAGTTCCGCTGCTTCAGCCGGTCAGCTACGTGCAATCCACCATCAGCGCAGCGGGCAAAACGAATAATAAGACCGTATGGGTTAAACACCAGGTATTGCCCTTAGGCCCGGCGGCCTCCCAAATTGCAATCAAACAACTGGGCACTAATGGCGGCGGATTCTTTGGCGTAAATTCCGCCCATCCATTTGAAAATCCCAACCCCTTAAGTAATTTTCTGGAAGTTCTGGCGATATTGCTGATCCCCGCATCACTGTGTTACACCTTTGGCCGCATGGTGGGGGACACGCGCCAGGGCTGGGCGATCTTTGCGGCTATGTTGATCATATTCGTGCCTCTGATGGTCGGCTGTGTTTGGGCCGAACATGCCGGGAATCCAAAATTGGCGGCTCTGGGGGTGAATCAAAGTCCGTCTGCCCTGATGTCCGGCGGCAATATGGAAGGAAAGGAAACGCGTTTCGGCGTTACCGATTCCGCCATTTGGGCCACCGTCACCACCGCCGCTTCCAACGGCTCAGTGAACTCCATGCACGATTCGTTTACGCCGCTGGGGGGATTAGTGCCGATGTGGCTGATGGAACTGGGCGAAGTGATTTTTGGCGGTGTGGGGTCGGGCCTGTACGGCATGTTGATGTTTGTCATTGTGGCAGTCTTCATCGCCGGGCTGATGGTGGGCCGCACGCCGGAATATCTGGGCAAGAAAATTGAAGCCTTTGAAATGAAAATGGCGACGATTTGCGTGCTGGTTCCACCGGCGCTGGTGCTGGTGACCGCAGGCATCGCTTGCGTCACTGTCATGGGCAAAAGTGCCATAGAGAACCCCGGTGCCCACGGCTTTTCAGAAATTCTCTACTGGGCAAGTTCCGTAGGGAATAACAACGGTAGCGCTTTCGCCGGATTGGGCACCAATACGCCATTCTACAACATCGCCGGCGGCCTTCTTATGTGGGTATCACGCTATTTTCTAATTGTGCCGACGCTGGCGTTAGCAGGCTCCCTGGCGAAAAAAAAGCAGATACCTGTTTCCAGCGGAACGCTTCCAACGCATGACGCCCTGTTTACCGCGTGGCTGGTCGCCATGGTGGTGCTCATTGGCGCTTTGACGTTCCTGCCCGCCTTGGCCTTAGGCCCGATAGTTGAATCTTTGCATCTTTGGCATTGACGTGACGGTATTCCTTTGATCATAAACACAAATTGGAGTTGCAATAATCATGGCAGCGAAATCAAATTCTCTTTTCAACGGTGCCATTGCGCGGCGCGCTGTTCTTGAGTCCTTTAAAAAGCTTGACCCGCGAATCCAGGTGCGCAATCCCGTCATGTTTGTTGTCTATATCGGCAGTATGTTAACCAGCGTCTTATTTATCCAGGCGCTCTTTGGGCATGGCGAAGCCCGGCCCGGATTTATTCTTGGGGTCAGCCTGTGGCTCTGGTTCACCGTGCTCTTCGCCAATTTTGCCGAAGCCATGGCCGAAGGGCGCGGAAAGGCCCAGGCGGATACGCTTCGCCGCGCGCGGCGCGATACCCCCGCTAAAAAGCTGACCCAAGCCCGCCGCGACGCCCCGGTTCAAACCGTCTCCGCCACCACTTTGCGAAAAGACGACATCATTCTGGCGGAAGCCGGTGATTTAATTCCCGCCGACGGTGAGGTCATTGAGGGCGTAGCATCCGTGGACGACTCGGCCATAACCGGCGAATCAGCCCCGGTCATCCGGGAATCCGGTGGTGATCGCTCCAGTGTTACCGGTGGAACACGTGTGCTTTCCGACTGGCTGATTATTCGCGTGGCCTGCAATCCCGGAGAAACATTTCTGGATCGCATGATAGCCATGGTGGAAGGGGCCAAGCGGCAGAAAACCCCCAATGAAATCGCATTGAATATTCTCCTGGCCAAACTGACAATTATCTTTCTGTTGGCCACGGCCACATTGCTGCCGTTTTCCATATACGCGGTGAACGCCGCCGGCCACGGCGCTCCCGTCACCCTCACGGTGCTGGTCGCACTTTTGATCTGCCTGATCCCGACGACTATCGGCGGCCTGTTATCCGCCATCGGCATTGCGGGCATGGACCGCATGATTCAAAAAAATGTCATTGCCACTTCCGGCCGCGCGGTGGAAGCCGCGGGCAATGTGGATGTGTTGCTGTTAGATAAAACCGGAACCATTACGCTTGGCAACCGTCAGGCGGTAAGTTTCATCCCGGCTAAGGGTGTAACGGTTGAACAACTCGCCGACGCAGCGCAGCTATCTTCTCTGGCGGATGAAACGCCGGAGGGCCGCAGCATTGTGGTGCTGGCTAAGGAACGCTACAAGTTGCGTGGCAGAGAATTAAGTTCCCTCCACGCCGAGTTCATACCCTTTACCGCCCAATCCCGGATGAGTGGTGTGGATTTCGACGGGAGAAAAATACGCAAGGGAGCTGCTGATGCCATTGCCGCGTATGTGACCGAACTGGGCGGCGAGATGGGAGCATCGGTTAAGACCGCGGTGGACGAAATATCCCGCCGTGGAGGAACACCTCTGGCTGTTGCGGATGGCCCCAAGGTGTTAGGCGTTATTGAACTCAAAGATATTGTCAAAGGCGGCATCAAAGAGCGTTTCTTGCAGCTCCGCCGAATGGGCATCAAAACGGTAATGATTACGGGCGATAATCCTCTTACCGCTGCGGCCATCGCCGCCGAGGCCGGTGTGGATGATTTTCTTGCCCAGGCCACCCCGGAAACAAAATTAAAGCTCATCCGTGAATATCAGCAGGGCGGCCGGCTGGTCGCGATGACCGGTGACGGCACCAATGATGCGCCCGCCCTGGCTCAGGCAGACGTGGCCGTGGCCATGAACTCCGGCACGCAGGCCGCCAAAGAGGCTGGCAACATGGTGGATCTTGATTCCAACCCCACCAAACTCATTGAGGTTATTGAAAGCGGCAAACAACTTTTGATGACGCGCGGTTCATTAACCACGTTCTCCATTGCCAATGATGTCAGTAAATATTTTGCCATCATCCCGGCCATATTTGTGGGCATTTATCCCGCGATGGGGCGGTTGAATATCATGCATCTGGCCACACCGGGAAGCGCCATTATGTCCGCCGTGATTTTCAACGCGCTGATTATCATTGTGCTGATTCCGCTGGCACTGCGCGGTGTAAAATATCGCCCCATGCTCGCCGGAAAGCTGCTTTTGCAGAATATTCTGCTTTACGGCGTCGGAGGACTTATCGTGCCGTTCATCGGAATCAAACTTATTAACATGGTTCTCGTGGCCATGCACTTGGCGTAAGTAACCCTGTTCGAAAGGATTTAAATAATGTGGTCCCAATGTCGTCCGGCAATAGCAGTGTTCGTGATCTTGTCCGCCGTCACCGGTTTGGCGTATCCCTTGCTCGTTACCGGAATTGCCGCAGTGGTATTTCCGTGGCAGGCCAATGGCAGCGTGTTGACAAATAGTGCCGGAAAACCTGTCGGATCACGCCTGATAGGCCAATACTTTTCCGAACCAAAATACTTTTGGCCTCGGCCCTCTGCCACTTCACCGGTGCCTTATACCGCCTACAACGGCCCGTTGGGGGATTGCGGATCAGCTTCCAATACAGGCCCGACGAACCCCAAGCTGTTCGCTTCGGTACAACGCCGGATCAAACGCCTTCGCGTCGCTGATCCCACGGAAAAAGGAACTGTTCCCGTGGATCTGGTAACCTCCAGCGCCAGTGGGTTAGATCCGGACATCAGCCCGGCGGCCGCATTTTACCAGGTACAGCGCGTAGCGGCGGCCCGCGGCTTAGCAGTTTCGGTCGTAAAAAAACTTGTGGAACATCTCTGCCAGGGACGTGATTTCGGGGTTCTCGGCGCACCAAGAGTCAATGTGTTGGAGCTTAATTTAGCATTGGATCGATTATCATCTATCCAACGCGCGGCAAGCCAGGGGCCTCGGTAAAATTGCTTTGCCGCTTCGCGCAGCCGCGCGGTGGAAACCCGCGGCCGTTAGGCCTGCATGCACATGATAATTCCAGGAAGTTTTAAATCGCCTGGGCCTCAATCGGTGAATAATATGGAACAAACGCAAAGACCCAATCCTGATGAACTGCTTCGGCTTCTTACCAAGCAGGAGGAATCGCTGCGCCGTGGTAAGCTCAAGATATTTTTCGGTGCGTCGGCCGGTGTTGGTAAAACTTATACGATGCTGGAGGAAGCGCAGCGGCGGGCTATTGATGGCGTACGGGTGCTGGTCGGTTATGCGGAGCCGCACATCCGCCCGGAAACCGAAGCGTTGCTCCTGGGACTGGATATTCTTCCTTATAAACTTGTGGAATACCGCGGAGCCGTTCTCAAGGAATTGGATCTTGATGCAGCCTTAAGCAAAGCCCCGGAACTTATCCTGGTGGATGAACTGGCCCACACCAATGCCCCGGGAATGCGGCACGCCAAACGCTGGCAGGACATAGCCGAACTTCTGGCTGCGGGTATTGACGTATACACAACACTCAATGTTCAGCATCTGGAGTCCGTCAACGATATCGTGGAACGGGCCACCGGCGTAAAAGTCCGCGAAACGTTGCCGGATTCGGTGTTTCAAACTGCCGATGAAGTGCAACTTGTGGACCTGCCTCCGGAAAAGCTCATTGAACGGTTGCAGGAAGGGAAAATTTACACACCCGATCGCACCGCCGCCGCCTTGCAACATTTCTTCAGTATCGGAAATCTCCTGACCCTTCGGGAATTGGCCCTGCGGCGCACGGCTGATCGCATTAACCAGGATATTGATGCCCTGCGGCAGGGGAGTGCCAACGACCGGACGGCGGCTGTTTCTGAACGCATTTTAGTATGCGTCGGTCCCAGCCCGTTTTCGGCCAATCTGGTAAGAACCGCGGCTCGTATGGCCGCCGCCTGGAAAGCTCCCTGGATTGCGGTCTATGTTGAAACGGCTAAATCTCTGGGCTTATCCGAAGCCGATCGGCAGCGTGTGGCACGCACACTTGCTTTGGCCGAGCAACTCGGCGGCCAAGCGGTAACGCTTTCCGGCCTGCATCCGGATCAGGAGATTATCGCCTACGCAAAAAGTCGCCATGTGGCGCGTATTATCGTGGGGAAACCCGCCGGTCGCGGCTGGCGACGCATACTGCGGAGATCGTTTGTGGACCGCCTGATTATGCGCAGCGGCGACATTCATCTTGAATTAATCCGTGAAGATGCCGAAAGCCATTCGTCGGCCCCTGTGCGTCGGAAAAAAAACTGGGACAGGCTGGGAATTGCCTGGGCCGCGGGGGTCGTGGCGTTTAATACGGCGTGGGGTATTTTTCTTTATCACACGCTCGGGTTGTCGGATATCAATGTCATCATGTTTTATCTTCTGGGCGTGATCTGGATTTCCGCCCGCCACAGCCGATTTGCCGGCATTTTAACCGCTGTCCTTAGCGTCGCGGCGTTCGATTTTACGGTGGTACCGCCCTATTATTCGTTCGCTATATCCGATACCCAGTATTTACTGACGTTTGCCGCCATGCTGGTCACGGGCATTTATATCAGCACGCTTACCGCCCGACTGCGCAATCAGGAACACCTTTCTCGATCGCGTGAACAGCGTACCGAATCGCTTTTACGATTAAGCCGGGAATTAATTCTCTGTCGGGATCATAACGCCCTGTTGCAGGTTTCCCTCGGGCATGTCGCCGAGTTCTTCAATTCTCCGGCTGCCGTGATACTGCCCGATGCATCCGGCATTCCAGTATTGACCCACAGTTCCAATGAGATAACGCTTGATAACAAGGAATTGTCAGTTGCGGATTGGGTCATCCGCCACGGAGAAAAAGCGGGTGCCGGCACCTCCACGCTGCCGTCGGCCAAAGCTATTTATCTGCCGTTAAAAGGCGTTAAATCTACACTTGGTTCCCTTTGTATCATTCCATCGGACCTTCAACGCTTCAACCACCCCGATGAATTACGCACGCTTGAAGCCTTCACCGCTCAGATTGCCGTGGCTTTGGAGCGCATGATGCTTTCCGAAGAATCCCAACGCGCCTGGGAACGCACCGAGCTTGAAGTGCTCCGAAATACGCTCTTATCCGCCGTATCGCACGACCTGCGCACGCCCCTGGCGGCCATCACGGGTTCGGCTAGCAGCATTCTTGAAGCCGGTTCATCCATGTCCGCCGAAACCCGTGAAGAATTGCTGACAACCATCTCCCAAGAATCGCAGCGCCTGGAAGGCCTTATCGAAAAGCTTTTGGAAATGACTCGGTTGGAATCGGGGAATCCGTCGATTCAAACGATGAGTGTCGATATCGGAGAGGTCATCATTTCCGCAGTTGCTCGCTGGCGAAACAATGACCAGAATCGCCTATTTCAAATTAATATTCCTGAGTCGCTGCCTTTAGTTCAAGGCGACCCCGTTCTGCTGGAACAGGTTCTATCCAATCTGCTGGAAAATGCGATCACCCATGCGCCGGCATCCAACCCCATTGAAATCACCGCCATGGCCCGGCCTGATTCCGTACTTATCCGCGTGATGGACCGTGGCCCCGGACTTCCCATTCACGACACGCAAAGAATATTCGAAAAGTTCTTTCGGGGAACCTCCTCCCCGCATCGCCCCGGCTTGGGCCTGGGCCTGGCAATCTGCCGCGCTATTCTCCACCTCCACCACGGCACCATCACCGCCCGCAACCGCGACGGCGGCGGTGCCGAATTCCAAGTAACAATTCCCACTTTGCCCGAACCCGCGTTGTTACCTTGCCCATCGACAGGGTAATATGGGGCTTGTTATCAAGGAGCGAGGGAACTGATTCGACGGATTGATGAATCCCGCATGGAGGCCTTGTGATGGAATTTACCGCCATTGATTTTGAAACTGCCAATCAGGCGCGGCACAGCGCCTGCGCTGTCGCGTTGGTGCGTGTGAAGAATGGTCAGGTAGTTGACCGATTCAGCACACTCATTAAACCGCCGCCCGGAGAGTTCATATTCACTTATATTCATGGCATCTCCCATCACACCGTGCGGGAGGCAAAAACATTTGAGCAGGTATGGCCGCAGATCCAGAAATTCTGCAACGCCGCCCCGTTTCTGGCCGCGCACAATGCAAGTTTTGACCGCGGCGTTCTGATGTCCTGCTGCGGCTATTATGGCATTGAGTCGGCACCCTATACGTTTGCCTGCACGGTAAAACTCTCGCGAAGCGTCTGGCCGCACCTGCCGCGCCACACTCTGGATACTGTATGCCGGTATCTGAAAATCTCACTGAATCACCATCAAGCCGAATCGGACGCCGAGGCCTGTGCCAAAATTTTATTGCACGCCATTAAATCCGGCTTACCCGTCGACCAGTTGGGCATCGCCGTACCCAAGGGCAGGCCACCCGCCTCGAGCAAATTACGCGATTCATCAAGAAATTCTAAGGTACCAGCCATTATCGAGAGGCCAACTCGCAGGCGGCCCGCAGCAAAAAAAACGTAATGAATTCCCGCGCAGATCGATGCAGTACCGGCTACCGATAGGTTGCGCGTTCCCCGTTTGAGGCACTTGCTGCCAGCTTTGCAATACTGTCAAGTCCGACGCATAATATCATTGAAACGATCCCGTTGCAGAATCGCAACGCCGTTTGCTAATACCATAGCTGGGGAGGCTGCTGCCATGCCAGATAGCGCAAATCGCCTGCGGCCCGCTGCCTGGAAGTATCGCGTAGCCGTGATGCTGGGACTGGCAATTCTATTATCAGTGAGTCTGTATTATGCCTATGGCAACCGGCCGAAGGCCAAGTTGCGAATTATTATGCCCGCACCACCCAGTGCTGCCGTACCCGAACCAGCGCGTTTATCGGTATGGATACACAGCTTGACCAGCCCCGATGCAGCCACACGGGAAAACGCCGTAAAGCAACTGATTGCCTCCGGTGATGCGTCCCGGTCGGCGTTGGAAAAAAGCTTCAGGGGCCTCACGACGCCGTCGCTGCGCCGGAGGTTGCGTTCAATCCGCGCGGCCATCGCCCGAGCAGACCTGTTACGTGGCCCAATGAGGAAAACTGCTCGGCCAGATTGCGGACGAAAATTGGTGTAATGTATGCTTTCCGGCTCGCGCGAACGAAGGTCTACAATTTCCGGCGAATCGGGTTATAATTTTTGGCGCTTGGTTTTGCTGATAGTTCCGGCGGTATCGCGGAACAGGCTGCGGCGGAGCGTGAGTGGCGGATTTGGAGTGCCCGGATTTTTCCGGGGGAATGGGTTATGGAAAACCTGCAATTATCAGTTATCGCGCCGGCGTATAATGAGGTGGACAATGTTCAGCCTCTGGTAGAGCGTATTGGCCAAGTATTTGGGCCGCTGAATCTGAGGTTTGAAGCCATCATCGTCGATGACGCCAGTACCGATGGCACGCGGGAAAAGCTGCTTGAATTGGCCGGTCAATATCCCTGGCTGCGGGTGGTGACCCTGGCGAAAAACAGTGGTCAGACCGCGGCGATGGACGCGGGCTTTCGTGCGGCGCGCGGCGAGGTTTGGGGCACCGTGGATGCCGATATGCAAAATGACCCGGGGGAAATTCCCCGCCTTATGGCGATGCTGAGCGATAATGTGGACATGGTCAACGGCTGGCGGAAAAAGCGCAGCGACAATGCCCTGCGCTTAATACAAACCAAAATAGCCAATGGTATTCGCAACTGGATCAGCGAAGAGAATATTCAGGATTCGGCCTGCTCGTTAAAAGTATACAAGCGGGAATGTCTGGAAGGCTTGACCCTTTATAAAGGCATGCACCGCTTTTTTCCCACGCTGGTAAAAATGCGGGGATACCAAGTTATTGAAGTGCCGGTGAGCCACAATCCCCGGCTCCATGGCGTAACCAAATACAAATTCGGCAGCCGGGTAATACGAGCCTTTATTGATCTCTTGGCCGTCCGCTGGATGAAAAAAAGGCAATTGCGTTACAGCGCTTCGGAAATTACTCCGGCAGCAGCCCCGGTGCCGGGCCGCCAGACGGGCACCCACACAGGCGTAAAATTAAGCGTACAAAGTCCCAGCAGTACAGGTGCATGAACTGATGAATTCATTGATTGACCCCACGGCAATAATCGATCCCCAAGCCCGTATTGACCCCTCTGTCCGCATCGGGGCCTACAGTATTATTGAAGGCCCGGTGAACCTTGGACCAAATTGCGCTATTGCGTCACAGGTTAAACTCATCGGGCCGCTGGATATGGGGGCGGGCAATAAAGTTCACAGTTTTGCGGTATTGGGCGATGCGCCGCAGGATTTAAAATATCGCGACCAGCCCAGCCGGGTACTCATCGGAGAAAATAATATTTTCCGCGAACATGTCACGGTGCATCGTGGCACCGGCGGCGACACGATCATTGGCTCGAATGGCTTTTTCATGGTGGGGTCCCATGTGGGGCATAACTGTCGGGTGGGCGATGGCGTAACGATGGTCAATGGCGCGGTGATCGGCGGCCATGTGCAGGTATTTGATCGGGCGATTATCGGCGGACTCTGTGCGGTGCATCAATTTTGCCGCGTGGGCCGCTTGGCCATGATCAGCAATAACTCGGCGCATAACGTGGACATTCCACCATTCTGTATTGCCATGGACATCAATATGATCACACAATTAAACGCGGTGGGATTGCGACGATCAGGAATCAGTCGTGAAAATATCAATGCCCTTCGCCAGATGTTTAAAATATTATTCCGGGATAATCGCGGATTATCACTCAATAAAAATATCACGTTGCTGCCGACGGAACTGCGGGCGGTCCCGGAAGTTCGGGAATTTGCCGAGTTTGTGGCTAATTCCAAACGCGGAATAGCTCGCTTCAAACCCTGGTCAGAGCGGCAGTCGCGGCAGATGGATCCCGTCGCTAGTGATGAGTAATTCGACCACCGGTCATGACCCGGGCGTCGTCGAGTACCCTTTGGCAGGTGCAGTTGTGATGGATAAAGCCGCAATGCGAATGCTGGATGCCAATTTCAACCGCGCCCGGGAAGCTCTGCGTACATTGGAAGATTATTGCCGCTTTGTGCTTAATGACGGAGCGCTTTCCGGCACCTGTAAAACTCTGCGCCATGAACTTTGTACCCAAATGAACGCTCTGGCGGCGGATGCGGCGGTGCTGTACCGCGACACGCCGGGCGATGTGGGTGTCACCATTAAAACCACCGATGAACTTAGCCGCGGTACCACCCAGAGCATCGCCATGGCTGGTGCCAAGCGGCTGACCGAAGCGCTTCGCGTGCTGGAGGAACTCGCCAAATTGCAATCGCCCGCTGTGGCGGCGCGACTTGAATCCATGCGTTATCAATCTTATAGCCTGGAGCAATCCATCCTGCGGCAAGCGGCCCAGCGGAACACAATGCCCCGCGCGGGCCTGCACGTGCTGCTGACAGAATCGTTGTGTCGCCGCACGTGGCGGGAAACACTTGCGGCCATACTGGCTGGCGGCGCGGATGTGGTGCAACTGCGGGAAAAGCAATTAACTGATAGTGGTTTGTTTAATCGGGCTTGCATTGTGGCCCAGGAGTGTCACGCCCTTGGCCGCATGTCGATCATCAATGATCGAACAGATATTGCCCTGGCGGCGGGGGCGTCGGGCGTGCATTTGGGACAGGACGATATGCCCTGTCACTACGCCCGGAAACTCGCGGGATCAGAGTTGGTTATCGGGGTATCAACTGAAAGCATTCAGCAGGCTCAGGCTGCGGCACGCGACGGTGCCAGCTATATTGGTGCCGGTCCGATGTTTTCCACGACCACCAAAATAAAACCGCGCCTCGCCGGGCCTGCATATCTTAAAGAACTGGCACAGTCGGAATTTGCACTGCCAACCATCGCCATTGGCGGTATCTCCCTTGATAACCTGCCGGAGCTTGTGGCCGCCGGAGTTAAGGCCATTGCGGTAAGCTCGGCCGTGATTTCCAGCGATGATCCGGAGGCAGTATGTAAGCGCCTGCGCGAAATACTTGCCCAAGCCCCGGCTGCGCAGGAAGTAAATGTTGATATCCCGGCCAAGCGTGGTGCGCCCCATGCCTGAAAGCAATTCCGATTCTGTCGCTGACACTTCGGCACAGGCCGACGGGGCACCCTCGACTGCCAGGCACAAAGCCGCACTAACGCGCCATGCGAACCTATTTTCCGGACTTACACTTTTATCGCGATTCTTCGGCTTGCTTAGGGATAAGGCTTGCAGTTATTTTCTAGGCGTCGGCACCACGTGGTCGGCTTTCTGGATGGGATTCCAATTTCCGAACCTTTTCAGGAGAATTTTTGGCGAAGGAGCTTTAACCGCGGTATTCCTGCCGGTCTACAAACGTATCGCCAAAGAACAGGGACAGGCCGCAGCGGACCAACTGGCACGCTCAGTGATCAGCCTGCTGGTTGTCACGCTAAGCACTATTACCATTATCGGCGAAGCCATTGTAATTCCTATCGCCATGTCCCATACCGTTCTTCCCGCGAACCGTCTGGCGGCTGGGATGATCGCGGTCATGCTGCCCTTTTCCATTGCGGTATGCGTGGTGGCACTACTGGCGGCGGTGGCCACCGCATTCGACCGCTTTGCGGCGCAGGCCGCAGCGCCGATTATTACCAATGTCGCAATGACGTTGGGCGCGGCAGTTCCGGTCTGGCTTTGGACGCGGCATCTCGCTTTAAACCAGCGGATTTACTGGGTGGCCGGAGCTGTGGTGATTTCCGGCATATTGCAGGTCATGCTGTTAGTTGCAGCCGTGCGCCGAACGGGTTTCCGCTTTCGCGGAGCGTTGGCGCTGCGCGGGGAGGGCGTGCGGGAAATTGTTAAAAAAATGGCCCCGATGATTCTGGGCTTATCTGCGGTGCAGCTTAACACGTTTCTGGATTCTCAGATTGCCTGGTGGTTTTCACCGGATGGCCATGGGGGACGAAGCACATTTACCATCGCGGGTATGCTCGTGCACGTTCCGATGCTCGCCGGGGCATTGGGGAAGTTGTCCGTGGCGCAGAGAATCTATCTGCTGCCGGTGGGTGTATTCGGCGTTGCCACGGCCACCGTCATTTTTCCTCGCCTTTCTGATGCCGGTGCCCATCAGGATGCTTCCCGCACCGGCGAATTGCTGCGACTTGGATTACGCCGCAGTTTATTTATCAGCCTGCCGACAACACTGGGTATGCTGCTGATTTCTCAGCCGCTGATTTCCGCAATTTACCTCGGTGGAAAAGTCAATGCGGCGGATGTGGCACAGGCGGTGTGGACGGCCCGGTGGTTCTGCATAGGGATCTGGGCGTTTGAGATGCAAATGATTCTGGTGCGGGTTTTTTACGCCTGGCGAGATGCCATCACGCCCATGAAGGTAGCCGTGGGTATGGTGTTGTTGAACATCACATTGAATTTATCGCTGATCTGGTTTATGCAGGAAGGCGGAATTGCCGCCAGCACCAGCATCTCCGCGATGGTGCAATGCGGAATTCTCCTGTTGATTCTGCGGCGGCGTATGAAACTTGAAAAGCTCGGTCAAGTGGCGAGCATGGCGGCAAAGTCATTAGTGGGTGCAGGAATCATGCTGGCAGGTGGGGCGGTGTTGCTGATATTTATGGAACACAGCAGCTTGCTAAACTCCCTGCCGCGCTGGCTGGCGTCACTGAGTGAACTGCTAATTCTTGTGCCAACCGCCGCCCTGATTTACGGCCTGCTGATGCGCTGGCTGCAAGTGCCGGAACTCGCTGATGTCCCGATACTACGGCGCTTGGCGAAGCGGTAAGGATGGGTCCTCGGAAATTATTCGGGGCAGAATACTCATTATTGGGTCAAGTTCAGTAATATTGAACATGACCCAATAATGAACGTGGCGATCTCATGCCCCTCCACGACAGCCTTTGTATGACAAGGATTCCGCCCTTCTTTGTTTGCCCGCCCCTAAACCCAGAAACCGGGAGCATGCATAGATCAAATGCGAGCTTTCAATTTATTCTCGTGGCTGGCTACCGATGTCCACGCTGTTTATGATTCGACAAATCGATATTGGAATTTTGTTTGGATTTGGTTGCCGGAAAACACGGAGATAGCACGAGCGCTTAAAAACGTCGGACGAGCTGCAGCAACTACGATACGGATGACATGAGCAGCCCGAATCTCGAACCGCAGCCACCGAGTTCGCCGTCGAACCGATCGCAACCTCAGTTCCGCATAGGGCGCTTTCCATTGCCAACTGAGCATTTGGGAAACGGAGGCGATTCTCCAGGGCTATTAGCTCCACAAAGATCCGTCACGCCAGGTGCTAACGATGAACCATCCAGAGCCGCCGGTATCTAACACAAAAGCTGCCACGCCGACCAGTGCGATATCGACTGATCCGAAGGCAGAAAGCACGCCGCTAATTATACATATGCTACCGATCATGGGAATTCCCGATACAAACTGAAAGCCCTTCTTTGAATGGTGCCGCGCTATATACAAAGGAAATCGAATGAAGCTTAAGTAAAAATTAATTGCCGCAACCAATGCCCCCACTGCCACAAAGCCGATCCCAAAGAAATTCGCGTGCTTGGGCTTGTCTGTGCCGAAAACGACGGAGGCAATCGCAACGGCCAACGGCGAAAATGCGACGGATGCCCAAAATAGTCTCCGCACCGGGCGTACGCAGGGTCTTTTCATCCGTATTATTCTACCACCGCGGCGCCGCCGCGTACTACGATACTATCATTGTGCATCCCCGCACCCGTTCCGCCGTTGTCCACGCCATTGGGACCCACACTGTAAAGCAGAAACGATTGACCATGATTGAGCAGATGGTATTTAAGCGGATTGCCCGTGAAGCCGTCGACGGGGATTGTTTTGATATAGTGTGGTGCCAGCGCTGAAAGCCGCTGCGGGTACTGGCCATGAGCAAGTTTGTAAATCGCCAGCGCCACCGCGAGAAGCGTTATTCTGCGCCGCATCAAAAGTTCTTCCGGAAACGTATTAAAAAATGAGGGCATTGACCGCGCCAGGATTGGCAATTGTGCATCAACAGGGTTGATCCATTGGCGCAATGGATGCCCGGATGTGCTGCGGATCACATATTGATACAGATGATGCAGCGCTATTTTACGCTGCAGGTAGGATTTGTGATTCATGGCCATGAGCGACTGATCATAAAACTGGTTCTTCCGTCGCATGGTGGCGGCAAAGTTAATCGGGATCATGGCATCCAAAATCTTTGCTGACAATGGGGGCGGCAGCGGCGGTCCATTTGGACTTTTGACATTAAAATCAGCGATCAGCGTGCGTATGCCATAGCGGCTGGCCCGTTCCAGAAACGCCAAGCCGTCATAGCGCTG
The DNA here is from genome assembly GCA_021819825.1 of Planctomycetota bacterium. Classification (GTDB taxonomy): domain Bacteria; phylum Planctomycetota; class Phycisphaerae; order WQYP01; family WQYP01; genus JAMDCX01. Next base: position 36,510 of record JAKAEZ010000015.1, on the reverse strand, counting down.
GAAGTTCAATTGCGCAGTCAGCGGAAGGATCGCGCTGTGCGGTACTGTATGGCGCGAAATATCTTGCAATTCACCGCGTGTAAGCAGACCGGTTCCGACCGCAGTGCCTTCGGCCTGTAACACCAAGATGTCCACCGATTCGGCGCTGAGGCGCGCCATCAGCGAAGGGGATTGGCTCATGAGCGTCGCAAGTCGCAGGGCATTGTCGATATCCGCCGTTGCACCACGGATATTGCCGTGTCCTAAACGGAACATGGCTCGGGCGGCAAGTGCACTGGCAGCGGCACGGAAATTCGCAAGGAATGGAGTTTCCGCATTAATGTAGTGAAAGCGCACCAACGGGAAATAGTAGCGAGGGCGTTCCACCGCTTCATGCAAGATGCGAAACGCGCGGGCGTTGGCGTGAATCCATTTTGCCGCCAGCGGAAATTCCTTCTCTGTCCAGGGATGGAGCCTGAATGCCGGATCGACATGCGTAATTTCCGTATTCCACTGGGCGTTGCTTAAATTGTTACCCAACTTTAAGCTCACCCATTGATAGTAGCTGTGAAAACCCGATTGTGGGACAGGCATTATAATGTGTAATCTGGAAAATAGTTGTTTCTGATATGCTTTAGACAGTGCAGCGTGATACGTCGCCGGCACGCCCGTCGCTTGTATCAGTAAAGGCACGGCATTATTTTCTGCCGTGACGCCCCTGCTATATTTGGAATCCAATGCCGCAGCATAATTGACCAGCCCGTCCGATCGCAATGGCCCCGTAAGGCGAGTTGTGGCATATCCTATCGGAATATGCCGCCATGCCCGCACCCATATCATGTCCGCCGCCAGCGAAGCCAGGAGAAGCACTACGAACATTGCCATGATCCGCAACCACTTTTTGCCGGGGGCGGGCTTCGGCGTTACGCTGGACACATTCATAATACTTCTCCTTAACCATATATCGCCGCCGGGAGGTAAATTTGTCTATTTGGCTGAAAATGTTATAGCATCTTGTGGAATTTTCTGCGAGTAGAGTGGCTGATTATGGCATTGCTCAGTTGCTCTCACCGGCGATATCTCTCCGCCAATGCCTGTTCAATGAGCCTGCGATCCGATTTTCCGCGCGGGAAGCGGATGATTCCCGTAGCTCGCCGCGTCAGGGGTGCCGGCTTAGAGGGATTTACTCTGCCGCTGCGGAAGCGATAGCAGCGAGACGGTCGGGTTCCGGGGAGAGTTGTTCCGGGCTGTAGCGGCACACGGTGACTTTTCCGGAATCCACCGCCAGCCAGGTTGCGGGTAATTCGGTCCAGCAGCCGCTGTTGAAGTAATCAATGCCGTCCTCGCTGGCCGCTGCGCAGTGGTGCGTATGACCGCACAATACCGCATCGCATCCGAGCCGGCGCGCATGGGCGATGGACTTCCGCTGCACCTTATCCAGACAATGCAGAAAAATTTTGGACCGTGCCTTGGCCAGGCGAGCGATGTAATGGCGGCGATCAATTTGCTGAAGCGTGTTGTAAATCAGATCGCCGATCCAGGTGAGAACCGGGTGATCGTCGATAAAATCATCAAAAATATGCCCATGCAGCACCAGCATGCGCCGTTGTCCGGAGGTGAAGATAAATTCATTGAGCACCTGCACGCCCAGTAAATGCGATATTATTTCCGCCGGGCCGTCGTGGTTGCCGCAGGTCCAGATGACTTCCATTTTATCCGATAGGTGGCGAATCATGGACAGGACTTTCCAATGCGTTTTTTTTAATCGCCGAAAGTCGATGGAATCAAACACGTCGCCGTTGATAATCAGCCGGCGCGTGCTGATACGCCCTGCCAAAATATCCTCCAAAAAGCGAATCACCAGCTTGGCCTGACAATTATCGCAACCCAGGTGAATGTCCGAAATAATCACCGCGTCTAATGAGGGTTGCGGACTATTATTCCGCAGCGGCAGAAAGAACGGTCCACCGCCCAAGGCAATCGTTGCGCTATTCCAGTTCTGTTCGGAAAGCAGGCTGTTACGACCGAGAAAGTCGCGGTCAGTCTTCGCACTCACAACCGCACCAGGATCGGCCGAAAGTGATGAAAAACCAATTTCTCTACACAAGTCCATGGCCGAATGCTATGCGATGAATATTTGGACACTCAAAGCTTTGCGCTAAGAACGTGATAGGCTGCTACAGCCCATAATTAAGGGCCAACGGCGCTCGCCGACGCCCCGGAATCCGTCTCAATGACAATCGTCAATGGTGCCCGAAGCTTCGTCCCCGTCTTGCGAAACGATAGCCTGTGTCGGAATGGTAAAACTATTGCCAAGTTCGTAGCGTAATTACGGGTTTGAAAAAACGGAATTTTTGCGGGGCAAATGGAACGGGCAAAAAGACACTTGCCCGGGAGTGCCTGTCCAATGAACGGAAATGCAGACTTTCATATAAATTGCTGTTACATAACACTCCGTCGTTCCGTTTCTATGACCGGGCGAAGTTTCGACAGTAAGATGGTTTGTGATTCGACACGGTATTTTCCCTCGAAGCAAAGCTGGAAAGGAAAACGCAATGGCGCAAAAAAAACAATATGGTTCGATGAACCCCACTGGGATATTAATGCTTGCCCTGATATGTGCCCTGTCCGTTGCTGGCGTGGCATCAGCGATCACCACTGGGCATGCCAAGTATTTCGGACGCTACAGCATTGATCCAACCTATGGTCTGCCGCTGCCTAAGGTGGCTGTTAATATTCACCATTACCTGTTTCATCTTTATTTCCAGCCCGAGCATGTTACTGTCATTCGCGGGGCCGGAGCTTTTTCCGGCCTGCATACGGTGGCACGGATTCTCACAGCGCAAGATACCGCGACACTGCGGCCTGGTTATTTGGGGTGTTCAAAGTTGGCTCCGGCTCGCCAGATTCGATTAGTAATTCATCCGGGAGTTAATGCTCTGCAAATCTTGCACGCTAAAAATGTTATTAATCAGCCCATTCTGGTCGTCGAGGGTGGTGGTAAAGCTCCGGAGCTGCTGCTGAGTTTTGGCCAGGAGGTTGCGGGACGCATCCAGGTGCGCGGCAGCGGTGGTACGGTGATTATTGGTACCGGCGAATCGCGCGGTGAAGCTCTTCATTGCCCTTGGGGCGGTGTGCATCCTCTGACGCTGAAATCCGGCCGCACTGAATCAACCCCATACAGTGCCTTTCGCTATGCGACGGTTCAGTTCCAGGGCCATGGGCCGATTCATCTCAATCGCCTGCGTTTGGATTTTAAGTATTACCCAGTTAAATATCGCGGTGCGTTTGCCTGTTCCGATCCGTTGTTGACCAAAATCTGGTATACGGGAGCCTATACCGCGCATCTGTGCATGCAGGAACAAATTTGGGATGGCCCCAAGCGCGATCGCGCTCTGTGGATCGGCGATTTGCAAATTTCCGGCCAGACCATCAACAACGTGTTTCTCGATCACTTTTTGATGTTATTGAGTATGACCAAGGTACGTCAGCAAGCCCAAGGTGGAAGGCCCGCGAACGACTTGCCGGTCAGTTATGTCAATAAATTGCCCGGTTATTCCAACGCCTGGATTTGCACGTTGGCCGACTTTTATCGGCACACGGGCGACTTGAAGTATATCAAGTCGCAGCATCAACTCCTGCTATCCATGTTGCGCTATATGAAATTGGGATTTAACAAAAAGAATATCTTTGTCAATAAACTCAAGGCACGCTGGAATTTTGTGGATTGGGCACCCCACCTTATCGCTGCGCCGGATACCCCTCAGGCGAATATGGCAACCGATCTGTACACTTGTTGGGGTGTGCGACGGGCGGTCTTTTTGCTCAAAGCCATGAATGACATGACCAATGCCGCGAGATACGCCGCGTGGGATCGGCACCTTATCGCCGCCGCCCGTAAATATCTGGCCAATCCCAAGACCCATACGTTCACAAACATTCGTCAGGTCAACGCCATGGCTATCGATTCGCGCGTTGCTGATGCGCAACAACGACGGGCCATTTATGCCCACATACTGGGGCCGACCTGCCCGTCATGGAAGCAGGTGGCCACACCCTATTACAATAATTTTGTGATTTTCGCGCTAAGTCATCTTGGGCATTACCGGCAGGCGCTGAACTTCATTCGATATTATTGGGGCGGCATGATTCATGAGGGGGCCACCACCTTCTGGGAAAAATATGATCCTTCCTGGCCCAAAAAGCATTTTCACCTTTATCTGGATAACAACGGCACGCCCGAGCCAAATCCGGGCTGGAATTATCTCATTAGTTTGTGCCACGGCTGGTCTTCAGGCGTAACGAATTGGCTTACAGAGTATACCTTGGGCGTGCGGCCCGAAGGCGGTGGATTTTCGCGGGTTATCATCGCTCCGCACCTGTGCGGTCTTAGCTGGGTGGTGGGGCGAGTTCCTACACCGCACGGCGTCATTGCTGTGAAAGTAAATAAAATGTCCGGTGGTGAATCGCTTGTTCTGACGCTACCTGCCGCAGTGCAGGCAACGGTTGTTATTCACGGTACCAAGGCGATGGTCAACGGGAAGACCGTGAAAGTAAACCGCCTGTCGGGAAAACGCGGAAGCTTTGTGCTTCACACGCCCGGTCGTTATAGGGTGGTTTGCAGCGGCGGGTAATATCCCCAGCGATTGGATAGACTGGGAATCGATGGCGGTCGTAGCGCTGATACATGGTTCGAAACATTTCAGAAAGGGAATGGTTAATGATGACCGACAACATGGAAAACTTGAAAAGCGGTCCAGGGCGGCAGAGGCTTACGCGCCGCCATGTTCTAGCGGCCTCCGCCGGGGCAATATTGGCTTCGGGAGTCAGCGCAGCGGCCGATTCCGTAACCGCAATCATGGCGGGGGAAAATAATGGCGGTGCCTCCGCTCATGCCCGACCCAAGCCGGACCACAGCAATACCTTTTACATAATGCCCATTTGGGAGGGTGCCCTGGATCGTTCGGATACGACGGATGATGAGTATCGACAGCAGATTGCGAAAATGAAACAGGAATTCGGTCCGGGCAATGATTACAATAAATTGGGATTTGCTTCCATTTATACGGCCGGAAATCTACCATTACTTTTACGGCAGCTCAAAATTTTTCAAACGCACGGTATTCATCGCGGTGTGATTTTCGCCATGCAAACCCATGACGGTGGGCTGACCAATCCCAACGGTGATCTGCGGAATTACCAATGGCGGCTTAATGGGAAAACATGGCGTGGAATGCCTGGCCCCGTCCAGGGGAGAGACACTTTGGTTGTCACCCCGTCCCGTTACGCTCCGGCAATCCGGGAAGAAATGCGCCGCAAGGCTAAACGCTGGGCAGGAGAGATTAAAACAGCCATGCGGGCATATCCTGGAGTCATAACCGTCATTAATTTTTCCATTGAGGAAGAATTGGCCATTGGCGGCGCGACCAGCGATGAATATCTCGGCGACTACAGCCCCTTTGCCATTGCGGAATTCCGGGACTGGCTGCGACACCGCGGACTTTATGCGCCGGGTGCCCAGTATGCCGGACAGGGCGCACCGGAGGTTATCACGGGACCCTTTATTTCAATGGATGGCATTGAGGTAAGTCCGTTTTATGATGATCCCACCCCCGATAATTCCAATGGAACTGGCCGGACGTTTAACGCGACTTTCGGCACAGATTTTAAATCATGGGACTTAGCTTATTGGGATCTGGAAAAATATCCTGATCCCATTACCGACCCGCACTTTAATCCATCACCTAAAAGCGGGAAAGGGTTTACGGCGGGCGGCTTTGACGCACCGCGTGTCAGAAATCATTCGCGATGGTGGAAAGCTTGGAATTGGACCTATCAGGGCAACAACAATTCCTTTCCACCGGGCAATCCCGCACATCCGGCGTATGGTTTCCGTGAATGTGAAGTGGCGCATTTTGTTCGGGATGTCGCGAGCTTACTTATAGCGGAAGGCTTGCCGAAGGAATTACTTTACGCACATCAGATTCCCGCTGAATTGCTGGGAGATGCGCCAGCGGGAGCCCGGCGAGCCTTGTCATCCGCATCAACCATCTGGTCCGGGTATTTACCGCAGAATGGACATGTGGGCATTACCCGGTTTGGCAATCTAAACCCGTTGTTAGTTACGCAGTACAGCCATGACTGGGGGATTTTTGAATGGCACCCGGCACCGAATCAACCCCCCGATAGTCCCGCACTTTATAAGGTTACGCTAAAAGACCTTCGGAAGTTTGTTTTTAATGGCTGCCATGTCTTATTCCCCGGTTGGTGGCATCAAGACAGAGTTGGAAAAACGTTTCCATTAAACGACAGTAACGTAGCCAAAGCCATTCATACGTTTCTCGCCGAGCAACCCAACACACCCCATTGGCTTGCATCCTAAAAAAATGGACCGGTTCTGTTAATCAGAGGTATTCCAACGATGATTTTTCAACAGTTTTATCCCTTGCAAATTAGGGCGCGTTTTGTAACTCTTGCAGCGGTCTTACTCTTGGCGTGTTGCGGCCGCAGCCTTAGGGCCTTGAGTTTCAATTCCTATAATGCGGCATCGGCAAATCTTATTGCCAATGGCGATTTTTCCGCCAATTCATTGCTTTATACCCACTTGCCCGGCTATTCCACGGCACCCAACCCCGCGGCACCTGCGGATTGGAAAAGTGCTTCCAATGCGCTCGTTGGTATCAACGGTTATGATACGCAATTGCGACCGGCATCTGGTTCCCCGCATGTTGGCGGTGTCGGCGGTATCGTCAACGGCGATTCCACACATCCCCTCATGCCTTTTGCTCCGGATCGGATCACCGGCGTGCGCGACTTCGCATTCCTACAAAGCGCGGGAACAACCTTATCCCAAACCGTGGTCACCGCGCCTGGTAAGGCCTACGTTCTTTCCTATGCAGCGGCAGCGCGCGGTAGCGATGTGCCAACCAATCGCGATACGTTGCGGGTCCGCATTGTCAACGCTTTCAATGGTCAGACTATCGCGTCAGCATCCCCGCCAATCACGCGGGCGGCATTTAAGATGTTTGCTGTATCCTTCACAGCTCCATCAGCCTCCACACGCATTGAATTTATCAATGCGAATCCTGCCTCGGCTTTAGCCGGTGGCACGGTGGATGTTTCAAATGTGACGTTGGTGACACCTGCGCAGGAAAAAAAATCCGCATCCGCACCAGCGGCTTTTGAATATTCCCCAATAGGTTTGACCGCGGAACAAATTAATAGACGGGCGAACATATTGTTGCGGCGTATGACGCTGGCGGAAAAAGTGCGGCTGCTTTCCGGCAACAGCCATGAAGCACTGCACTCAATTAAAGCTGTTGGAATTCCTTCCATCCGAGTCAGCGATGCTACGGTGGGTCTTGTGGAGTGGGGGCCGTCCACCGCGTACCCGGCGGCACCCTGCCTAACGGCTTCGTGGAATCGCAAGTTGGCCCGCTTGGAAGGTCAGCACATCGGCATCGACGCACGCGCTAAGCATGTGGGGATTTTGCTGGGGCCGGGGTTGAACATTCTCCGCCAACCGCAGAATGGTCGCAGCATGGAATACATTGGAGGCGAGGATCCATTTCTGGCTTCCCAGATGGTCGTGCCTTACATTCATGGCCTGCAATCGGAGGATGTGGCGGCGTGCTGTAAACACTTTGTGGGAAATGAAATTGAAACCATGCGACCGTGGATTAACTGCATGATAAGTCGGCGGGCCTTGGAGGAAATTTATCTGCCCCCGTTCCGGGCGGCGGTGCGCCAGGGACATGCCTGGTCGTTGATGACCGCGGCCAATTGGGTTAATGGCCATTACGCCGGAGCCAGCGCATTTGATCTCACGACGGTTTTGCGAAAGCACTGGGGATTTAAGGGAATGGTCATGACGGACTGGTGTGGGGTGTATAACACGCTCCACAGCCTGAAAGCGGGACTAAACCTGGAAATGCCGACTGCGCACGCCTATGCATTACCCAAGATCACAAGCCTTTTGAATCAGCACAAGATATCTATCGCCTTGATCAATCAACGGGTGCGTGAAATTCTTCGCTTAATTGTGGCCATGGGCTTTAATGATCCGCACAATCCCTTCAAACATCGCCCCGCTAATACCGCCTCGGACGCCGCTGTGGTAAATCGGGTGGCGGCGGAAGGTATGGTATTATTGAAAAACCATAATCATATTTTGCCTCTCAATCCGGCACGGCGGCTCAACGTCGTGTTTATTGGGCCATGGGCCACGCGGGTTGTCACAGGTGGCGGCGGAAGTTCCCACGTCACACCGGCTGTAACACCGCTGACACTGATGAATGCGGTAAAACAAGTAGCCGGACCGGGGGTGCATCTTGCAGCCGTGCCATGGAACGACACGTATAAGCAATATTGGGGTCAGGGGATTTTGACCACGCCCGGTGGCAAGCCGGGCGTGGTGGCTGATTACTTTGCCGATGGTGGTTTTGGCGGAAGGCCGACGCAGATTACCCAGCGGAATATTTCTCTGGATGCGACTTCAGAATTGAACGGAAAATCAGTTGCCGTGGACAATGCTCGCTCTGTCAATTTAATGAAGGCGATTACCGCGGCAAACAACCAGGCCGCCCTTGGTAAAGCCCCCATCAGCGTGATATGGAAAGCGGCGATTCACCCAACGACCGACGGGAAATACAGTTTTATCTGCGCGGTTAATGGATCGGGCGAAGTTTATCTTGATGGTCGACGGATCATTGATTTGTGGCTGCCGTTCTGGCAAAACCCCGCACATCCGCTCAAGGGTGCGTTAACCACCGTGCGCCTGCATGGCCGAGAAACATATCAGGTGCGTGTGGTGTATCGCAGTTTTGCCAATAAGCCCGCCGTCATTGGCTTTGGCTGGCTACCGCGGAAAAAGGTTCATCTTTTCACGCCGCGCGAGCAAAACCTGATTCGTGGTGCCAATGCGGTGATCGCCTGCATGGGATTCAATCAGACTATTCAGCGGGAGCAGGCGGACCGCCCATACAACCTTACTGGGCCGCAAAATGAATATCTACGGGATGCCGCGATGATGAACCCGCATACTATCGCCGTGGTCTATGCCGGGGCCGGCGTAGGCATGGAAAAATGGATCCATCATGTGGCGGGCCTGTTATGGGGATGGTATCCCGGCCAAACCGGCAATATCAGCATCGCCAAAATCATTTTCGGACAAATTGATCCCAGCGGTCATTTACCGGACACCTTCAGCCGGTATTGGCGCAATGAAGCGGCGTACCATCATTTTCCGGGTTATCCGGGCGTGTTTAATCATCGCTGGCAGGCCGAGCCGGCTTATGCGGGCTTCCCCAGCGGCGTCGGAGCGCGCTGCAAATTTGTGGAAGGCATTCACGTTGGATATCGCTGGTACAACTACAAACATATTCGTCCACTGTTCCCCTTTGGTTTCGGGCTTTCCTACACGACATTTGCGCTAAGTCATCTGAAGGTGTCCTCAAGCGGTGATAGCCGACAACGGCTAATTATCGCGCATGTAACAGTGACCAACACCGGCCACCGCGCCGGGGCGACGGTGGTGCAATTATATGTGCATCCGCCGCTTGGCGACTTGCCCCGCCGCGTCGTACAAAAATTGGAGGGCTTTGAGCGAGTAACCTTGAATCCCAGTCAAAGCAAAACGGTAACCATGCGGCTGAACTGGAAGGCTTTTGCCACGTTTGACACCTGTGAAAATTCCTGGATTGTTCCCCCGGGGGCCTATCGCGTGGCCGTGGGAACGTCCAGCCACAATGAGCCATTAGATAAAGCGGTGGTGTGGTGATTGCCAATTGCTCCCAAGCGGCGATGCTGTTGGCGTGACCGATCAAGCCGCCGTAGCATAGTGAAATAACGCAGCAGCTTATTCTGAAAGACGGCGTGTACTGATGAAAAACCAAATGGCAATATCACTGACTCAATCTTCCATGGCCACGGCTTCGCGTCGCGATGTGCTGAAAGCATCCGCGGTAGCGGTTGCTGCGGGAGCTAGCCGAATTCAAGCCTCGAACGCGAGACAGGTTCTTTCGCCGCCGACCGGGCTTACGTGCGAACATCTTGTTAATCCGTTGACGGTGGATGCCGCGCATCCGCGATTGAGTTGGATGATCAACTCCGATCTTAAAGGCACCCGTCAAACGGCTTATCAAATTCTGGTGGCACGGGAAGTGTCGCTCCTGCGTCCGGATAAGGCGGATGTGTGGGACTCCGGGCGTGTCGCGTCAGATCGGAGCATTTTAGTTCCTTACGCCGGGCCTTCGCTAAAATCGGCAGCGCGTTATTTCTGGACAGTTCGGGTGTGGAATGCTTTTGGCAATGCCAGCGATTGGGCACCTGCGGCCGTCTGGGAGATGGGAATGCTCAAAACCACCGATTGGCAACCCGCGCAATGGATAGAATTGGCGGAAGATACCAGGACCTCTGAACTTGCGGCGCGGCCGATACAAACTGCGGCCGTGCGGACCCCCGCGATGAAGAAGTCCTTTGCATCGCCGTTGCTTCGCAAAACTTTTTCAATCAACAAAACAGTCACCCGGGCACGGATGTATATCTGTGGCCTGGGGTATTATGAACTATTTATCAATGGCAGGCGGATGGGAGATCAGCAGTTGGATCCCGGCATGACCACCTACGACGCCCGCGCCATGTATGTAGCGCATGATGTGACCACGGCGCTGCGACAAGGCGGCAACGCCATCGGGGTAATGCTGGGTAACGGCTTTTACGGTCAAAATATCGTGTGGACCCCGGCTATGGCTTGGGGGCCGCCAGTGCTGCTGGCTAAATGTGTTATCGAATATACCGATGGCAGCTTTGAAACGATTGTCACCGATGAGAGTTGGCGTGCTACTACCGGACCGGTGCTTTTTGACAACGTGTATGCCGGTGAAACGTATGACGCCAGACTGGAGATTCCCAGATGGGCGGAGCATGGCCTCGACGATAAACATTGGCAATCGGCCCGCGTTGCCAAGTCACCCACTGTGAAACTGCAAAGCCAGATGATTCAGCCCATTCAAGATGCCCGCATCATCAAACCAAAGCGCATCATTGTGTCCCCCGGCGGCAAATGGATTGTTGATCTGGGGCAGAATTTCGCCGGATGTGTACGTTTAACGCTCAATGAACCGGCGGGCACACAAGTCACACTGCGTATGGCTGAGATACTGGCACCCGATGGTGTGGAAATTGATCCTTCCACGACGGGTGTTTACGCCACCGGCGTGGTGCAGACGGAAATATATGTGTGTAAAGGCGGCGGCGAACAATGGCGTCCTCGCTTTACCTATCATGGATTCCGATTTGTGGAGGTCACCGGATTAAAACGCAAACCGCCGCTAAGTTTTATGGAAGGCATCCAACTGCGCACCGGCGCTGAAAAGAGGGGGGATTTTGTCTGCTCTGATGCGCAACTCAATCGCATTTACCAAACCTCGCTTTGGACGCTTGAAAGCAACATGCACAGCGTTACGGAGGATTGCCCGCAACGGGAAAAGTGTTCCTGGCTGGGAGATATGGAAATATCCGCCCAGGCTGCCATATTCAGTCTCAACATGGCTCCGCTGTATAACAAGCTGGCCGGCGATATGGACACCACGCTGGGGCGGGGGGGAGTCACCCCATGGAACACCCCGGCGTCGCCTGGGTTGCCTTGTAACATTGCCACCGGGCGCAGGCTTTGTGATCAAGCCAATCCGGATTGGGGAGCTGCACTCGTGGCCATACCCTGGTTCATTTATGTTTACTACGGTGATGTCTCCACGCTGATTCGGCAGTATCCGCACATGAAACGCTGGGTGCGTTATGTAGCCTCGGCTGCGGTCAGTAAGAATGGTATTGTGCAATATGGTTATGGTGATTGGTGCCCACCCGGTATCGGCGGTGCCAACCCCAAGTGCCCGGTGCCATTGACTTCCACCGCGTTGCAATATTCCAGTCTGAATATCATGGCCAAAACAGCCGCATTACTGGGCCGCAGTGCCGATGAAAAATGGTTTAAGCGCCAAGCCGCCATGGTCAAAGCGGCCTTTCATCGTACATTCTATGATCCTAAGACCGGCGGATATGGTTCGCAAACCGCCAATGCTGTGGTCCTGCGATTCGGCTTGGCTCCGGAAGATACGGAGAAATCCGTCGCGGCCGCACTGGCCGCTGAAATTCATGCCGAGCACGATCATGCGGATACCGGAGTTTTAGGCTCCCGTCCGCTATATACGGTGCTCAACGACCACGGTTACGATGAATTAACCTATCGCATGATGAAAAAGTTGGATTATCCCAGTTATGGATTTATGCTTTCCCGTGGTGACACCACCTGGCCGGAAGTGCAATATGATACGCCGTTAAATCAAGTGCAGATCGGATGTTCCTACAACCACGCTATGCAGAGTGGCTTCGCCGCCTGGTTTCATGAGAGCGTCGCCGGGATTCGGCCGCTTGAAGTAGCACCGGGATTTAAGCGATTCCTGCTGCGACCGCACAATTTCCAACAATTGACATCGGTACGGGCCAATTATCAAAGTATGTATGGCGTTATCCGCAGCCAATGGCGGAGAGAGGGGGCAAAGTTTGCATGGAGCATCACAATTCCACCCAATACCAGCGCGGAAGTGGCTATTCCCGCGCGTCGTCGTGTCGATGTCAGGGAAGATGGACGGCCCGTTGCGTCGCGGAACCAGCATGTCCAATTCGTGCGAATGGACGGTTCATACGCAATATTTTCTGTTATGTCGGGAAGCTATCACTTTACGTCTTTGCTGAAAGACCGGTGATGTGGCGATGGCCAGCAGTGGCCTGGGAAAGGGTCTTGGCAAAAATCGTCGGATTGATTGTTGAATATTGCGATAACCGCTATCTTACTGGTTGTTGGTTCAACAGAACGCGTGCCTCACGCATATTTATTTTGTTGGAGAAAAAAATGAATGGATTTCCCACTATGCGTCTCTTGAGAATAAGTTCCGGGACTTGTCAACGCGTCGGTTTTGGCGCGGTAGCACTGATGGCGCTGGCGCTCGGGGGATGTGCAATGCAAAACAGCACTGCAGCGCAATTGGACGCCACGGCGGCACCAACGCACCTGCAGACGCAGCTACGCGAAAATCCACTGGCCATTAATTCCATTCACCCGCGCCTGGGCTGGGTGTTGCCGTGGAAAGGTCGCGGAGAGTTCCAAAGCGCTTATGAGGTTCTCGTGGCATCGTCGCCACAGCTTCTGGCACAGAACCGCAGCGATATCTGGAATTCCGGCAAGGTCATGTCAGGACAATCCATTAACATTCGTTATGCGGGTGCAGCACTGAAATCGCGCGAACGCTGCTTCTGGAAGGTGCGGGTTTGGAATCAGGTCGGTGAAGCCAGTCATTGGAGCCAAACCGCCCAATGGCAGGAGGGACTGCTCGCAATTGGCCAATGGCATCATGCCCAATGGATCGGCTGGAAGCCGGCTCCAAAAATGGGCATCAAACACCCATTGCCCGCGATTTATCTGCGTGACCAATTCAATGTGTCCAAACCTGTGAAACGTGCCGTGGCGTATTTCAGCGGTTTAGGTTTGGGACGCATGTATATCAATGGAAAACGCACCAGCGATACGCAACTTTCACCGGCATTAAGCTGGTATCCGAAACGATGTTATTACGTCGCCCGCAATGTCACAAAACTGCTGCGACAGGGAAACAATGCCTTGGGCGTTATTCTCGGTGACGGCCGGATGTATGGTATGGGCGGTGTCGCGCCGTATACGATCCATATTTCCCCACGCATGATACTCATGCTGCACATCACTTATCGAGATGGCTCAACAGCTATTATTACCAGCAACGCGCACTGGAAAATGACCGATAGAGGCCCTATTCGCATGAACAATGAATACAACGGCGAAACGTATAACGTCGCGATGCGCATGCCGGGCTGGAATCAGGTTGGCTTTGCGGCCAAAGGCTGGAAATCCGCAATTCCCGTGCGTTCCGCCGGCGGTCGGCTGGTGGCGGAATTTCAACAGCCGATCCGTGTCACACAGATACTTCATCCCGTTAAAATTGCAGAAATTGCCCCAGGCAAGTGGATGTTTGATATGGGGCAAAATATGGTGGGCTGGTGCCAGATTCATATACCCAACGGCCCGGCTGGAACCAAGGTGGTGTTGCGGCACGGAGAAAGCCTCGTGCGTAATGGCCGGCAAACCGTGGATTTAAATACCGCCGGGAAAGGCCGAATCCATCTGTATGTGGCCAACCTGCGAACGGCCAGGCAGACCGATACGGTCATTCTAAATGGTAAAGGTGCCATCACATGGCACCCAATTTTCACCTATCACGGGTTCCGCTTTGTAGAATTGACAGGTTATCCCGGCACCCCGACACTTTCCACCATTGAAGGCCAGGAAGTCCACGACGCATTACCGGTCATCGGTGGATTCGCCTGTTCAGATAAATTGGTCAATCAAATTGTTCATAACGCCCGGTGGGGCATCCAAAACAACTATCGCTCCATTCCCACCGACTGCCCGCAACGCGATGAGCGCCAAGGCTGGATGGGTGATCGCGGCATGGAATCACGCAGTGAATCATTCCTGTTTAACACCCAACGGTTCCATGACAAATGGCTTTGGGATATTCAGGATGCCCAACGCCCTAGCGGCGATGTATCCGATGTAAATCCCCCGTACTGGGCCGTCTACACCAAAGATGTCACTTGGCCCAGTACATTTATTTACCTGCCGGGTACCTTATATTTGCAATATGGGCAGGTCTCCCCCATTCGCGATCACTATGCCGCGATGAGCAAATGGATCAATTACCAGTTGGCCAAGGTACACCATGGAATCAGTAATCAAGATCAGTACGGCGACTGGTGCTCACCACCGCGCTCGCCCCACAATATCCACTCCAAAGATCCCAATCGTGCCACTCCCGGGCCACTGCTGGCTACGGCAACCCTGTACAAAGATCTGCAACTTATGGCCATGTATGCCAAAGTTCTGCATAAGCCCGCTGGACAAAGACATTGGTTGGCCGAAGCGCATAAACTTTATGTGGGCTTTAATAAGCGTTTATGGAATGCCAAGGGCGGCTACTATGGCAATGGCTCGGATACCGCCTGCGTGTTACCGCTGGCTGCGGGGATTGTGCCTCAAAGTCGGCGCTCGCGTGTGATCAAGCGTCTGCTGTGGCGAATGAACGAACGACAGGATGATCACGTCGGTGTCGGCGTTATCGGCATGCAATGGATATTTAATGTCATGGCCCGTTATGGGCAGGCCAACCTGGCTTGGAAAATGCTTAACCAGACTACGTACCCGGGATGGGGCTATATGGTTAAACATGGGGCCACAACCATCTGGGAACTCTGGAATGGTAATACCGCCAACCCAGCAATGAATTCACAGGATCATGTCATGTTCATTGGAGACATGCTCACCTGGCTGTTTCAATATGTCGGGGGCATTCAAAGCGATCCTCGCAGTCCCGGCTTTGAGCACATTATGATGAAGCCACATTTTTTAAACGGACTGACATACGTAAATACCTGGCACCGTTCCCCGTATGGCAGAATTATCAGCAACTGGAAAATCACATCCAAGGGTATATTCCGTTGGCAGGTGCAGGTCCCGGCCAATAGCTTTGCGACCGTGGAAGTTCCTGCCGCCACGGCCAACGCCGTCACACTTGATGGCCATAAGATCACCAACAAGCCTTGGATTCAATTCGTGGCGTATGTCAATGGCCGAGCCATTTATATGCTGGAATCCGGGAATTACCGATTCCGATCCGTGTTGACTGATAAGCCCTAACCGACGGAGTAAAGGATAATGGGCCATAAGGCTTTCCCGCACCCTTGGTTGGAAAAAATATTTGTCGCGGGCGTGGTACTCGGTGCGAGTTTTTTGTCCGCTCCATCGCATGTGGCTGGCACGCAAACGCCACTGGCTCGACAGGTTGCTGTGCCGATAGCCGGCCCGGACACGTGGGGCGCAGTCGATGCCTTGGACCGGGTGTTGCCCGATTATCGTGATGTGGGGGCACCTAAGCCAAACAAAACGGTTGGGATATTTTATTTCACGGCCAACAATGAGCCGGGACATAAAATTCTTAATAATGCGGCTATTTTGGCGAAGGATCCCAGCGCGATTATTGGCCCGCTGTATTCCCAGCATTGGTGGGGTAAGCCGCTGTTTGGCTTTTACATCAGTTCCGATCCGTTCGTACTGCGGGAACATGCCGCCATGCTGGGTGATGCGGGGATCAACACCGTGATTTTCGATAACACCAATGGGCCAACGTATTTCAATAGTGTTCAGAAATCGCTTTTTAAAATCTGGTTACGCATGAAAACTCTGGGCAACCCGGTGCCGGATTTTACTTGTTTCGCGGGCCATGGGGCATGGAACACGGATTACAAAAACATTTATGAACCCGGCTTGGCCAAAAAACTATGGTTTTACTGGGATGGCAAACCGCTAATGCTCATTCACGGCAATATGCATACGCTACCTGCCGCCATCAAGCATTTTTTTACCCTGCGCTATTGCTGGGCTTGGACGGGGGGCAAAGATAAATGGGGTTGGGATAATGTCTCAGCCAATCCATGGCTCTATGCCTGGCACAATAATCCACATATCCCCGAGGAAATGCCCGCCTCTGTTGCCGGCTGGGCCAATAACACGACAGGGAGAAGCTATTTCAACGGCCATGAACCGCCCCTTGATGAACAGCGCCCGGGCCTTGGAATCTGTTTTTCTCAGCAGTGGCAGCATGTGCTGAAAGTCAACCCGCCATTTGTGTTTATTACGGGCTGGAATGAATGGACCGCCGGCTGCTGGCCTGAGCCGGGCCACCAATATTTCGCGGGGCATTGGGTCAATAAGGGTGCTCCAATTTTTGTTGATGAATACAGCCCCGAATACAGCCGCGATGCCGAACCGATGCGCGATGACAAGGGAGGCTTGTACGGTGGATTTGGGGATAATTATTACTACCAGATGATTTCTTACATTCGCCGGTATAAGGGCGTTAATCCGTTGCCATTTGTGCATCCCTCCACCATTGCTGTAGATGGCTCGTTTGCACAATGGAAAAACATCGGCCCGCTATTTGTTAATAATGTCGGACTGGCGGTGCACCGCAATTCGCAGGGCTGGGGAAATCGGCGCTATGTTAATAACACGGGCCGCAATGATATTGTCGCCAGTAAATTTACTTACGATCTCAAGAACCTCTATTTCTGGGTAAAGACCCGTAAGCCGCTGACCTCTTGGAAGGATAAATCCTGGATGCTGCTATTCCTGCATGTTCCCCATCCGGGCAGCAGGAAATGGATGGGTTATAATTATGTCATTGATCGGCGTGTGGTTACGGCGCACACCTCTGTTATAGAAAAAAATGTTAATGGAAAGTACCGATGGCAGCCGGTTGGTCAGGCGAAAATCCATATCCAGGGAAATCAGATGCAAATGGCGATTCCGCGCACCGCTCTGGGGATTGCTGGTTTTATGCCCAATGAAATTCACTTCAAATGGGCCGACAACATCCGGCAGAATGGCCGCTGGACCGATTTTTACCTCAATGGCGATTGTGCGCCGCCGTTTCGTTTCTATTACCGGGCGAAGGTTCGGCAGTAAAAGCGGTACACGCCCCATGGAATATCACCAGAAGTTCCCCCGAGGGCGCGCGGAATGTTAATTGCGGAAAATGTGCCGGGCGGGGATGAAATATTGCCCTATTGGGGTTAAATTGTGTGCCATGGCGGAAGATTTACAACCCTTAAAGAGTCAACCGGGGGACAACAACCCGCAACGGACAGAGCAGAATTCCGATTCCCCATTGGCTGCCGGTCGGGCTGGCACCCGGTCAAAATTTACCGGGATCGCAATGTTTCCGGCGTTGGGAATGCTGATTTTATGTCTGGTGGTTTACTATCCGTTACATGCCGCCGGCTTTATCTGGGATGACGGTTACTGGATTTTAAATAATCCCACCATGCATCATTGGCGGGATCTGGCGGTGATCTGGTTTAATCCGATGACCTTCCTGCAATATTACCCATTATCGGTGACGGCGTATTTTCTGCAGTATCAGATATGGGGTGTCAACGCTTTAGGTTATCACATCGTGAGCATACTCCTTCAGGTCATTTGTGCGGTGTTACTGTGGCGAATTCTGTTGCGGCTGCATCTGCGAGCCGCGTGGTTGGCGGCGGCGATTTTTGCGATCAATCCGTTGGTTGTCGTATCTGTCGCTTGGGTGGTGGAGCAGAAGAATCTTATTTCCGGAATAGCCGTGCTGGCAACCGTGTGGGCTTGGATACGCTTTGCCTCACTGGACCGTCCGGATGATGCATTAGAATCCGCGGAACCCGTATATCGCTGGAAATTTTACGGCTTGACGGTGCTGTTTTATTTTCTGGCGGTGTGCGCAAAAACGTTTGTCTGCGCGTTGCCGGCCGCGATACTGGTATTGACATGGTGGAAACTCGGGCGCGTTACCCGTAAGCATCTTTTAGCCAGCGTACCATTATTTATCATTACCGCCGGTGCGGGGTGGATGGCGGCGTGGCGGGAGCGCTACGGTGCCGGAGCGCATGGCAAGGCGTATCATTTTACAGTGTTCCAACATCTGGTCATTGCGGGCAAGGATATTTGGTTCTACGCCGGAAAACTGTTGTGGCCGCACCCGATTTTAATGGTCTATCCGCGTTGGCATGTGCACGGCTTTACCACCGTGGATGTTTTGTATCCCGTCACCGCTGTTCTGGTGGCGGCGGCCTGTTTCGCTCTACAAAAGCGATGCGGACGCGGATTGTTCGCGGCCGTTGCCATTTACAGCATCATGATTTCCCCTTCCCTGGGATTCGTTCCTTTTGCCGGCATGGCCATCACGTTTGTGGCGGATCATTATTTTTATCTTGGTTGTATCAGCTTAATTGTGCTGGTGACACAGGTGGGGGCGATAGCGTTAGAACGCATGCCATCGGTTGGGAAAACCGGTGAGTCGGGCATCATGCAGCCGACGGCTTCACAGGCCGTAGTCGCCGGTTATAAAAACCCATTGGCCATTGGAACCTCCGCAGTTGTGCTGCTGGGGCTTGGCGCGGTGAGTTATTCCCAATGTTTGTATTACATTCCGCCTATTGAAATATGGGTGCATGAATTGCGGTATGACAAACAATGCTTTAAAGCGTATGAAATATTGGCGTTACATGACAAAACCTACGGGCACTTCCAACAGGAATTTGTCAATTGTCAGACCGCCCTGAAATTGACACGCGGCAAAGATCCTCTGGCGAATTATTTGTTGGGATCGCTGTATCTGGAGAAACGGCACGACATTAACTCGGCTATGCCCTATCTGCGAGCGTCACTCCAAGTGGATTCTTATCAGTCCAAAGCAATTGCCAAATTGGCTTATTGCTATGAGCAGCAGGGAAACTGGGCCATGGCGGTCAAGGATTTGCGCCGGGGAATAGAGTTGATGCCCCGCTCTAGCAGACTGTATCTGGCATACGGCGTGGCGCAAAGCCATTTAGGTAATACCACCCTTGCCAACAAGGCATACCGTGATGCCATTGCCTGCAATCCCCACAATGCCGACGCGCGATATAATTTGGGGGTGCTGCTGGACAAATCCGGACATTGGCATCAGGCCGTCGCTCTCTACCGGCAGGCGTTGGAGCTTAATCCTCAACTGGCCCAGGCCCATTATTTTTACGGCCTTGATTTATTGAATCATGGCCACCCCAGGCAGGCCGCCCAGCAGTTTCGCACGGTTATTGCGTTAATCCCCAACCATAAATCGGCGGATAAACTCCTGGCACAGGCGTTGAAGGCTGCGAGCCATACCCAGCCCGCTCCGCCGGGGGGGCGTTGAAATGGCAGTTAAGCGGAACGGATGGCCGTCTCGCCCTTGGATTCGTCAGACCGGCTTCGCGTGGGCGTGTATGGATTTTCTAAATACCTAACAACCGCATAGAATGCCTTGCAGGATTACGCTTTTGTCGGCGAAAGGAACGTTACAGATCTATGCCCACCCGCTTATATAACACATTGCATCATCGGCTTGAAGATTTTCTTCCACTGCATCCCGGCCCTGACCTGGCAAATCCGATTTCCGGCAGCCATGTCGGCATTTATAGCTGTGGTCCAACGGTCTATGACTACGCGCACATCGGTAATTTTCGAGCCTTTCTATTTGCCGACGTGCTGCGGCGCTATCTTGAATTGCGGGGTGCGCAGGTAACCCATGTGATGAACATGACCGATGTCGGCCACATGACCGACGACCAACTCGCCGACGGTGCGGGCCGCGACAAGCTTGAAGTGGCCGTGGAGAAAATGAAAGAAAATAAAAAGGCCGGTAAAGCCCTGATTGAAAATCCCAATGATCCCTTTGCTGTGGCGGATTATTTCGCGCAGGCGTTTCTGCACGACGCCCGCCTGCTGGGCCTGGGGGTCGTTGCGGATTATGACGCCGCCACCACTGCGGAATCCAAAGAGAAAATTATTCCGCGGCCCACCCGGCATATACCGGAATTTATTGACATGATCCAGTTGTTAATCAACCGCGGGCATGCCTATGTCGGTGCCGACGGAGTCGTTTATTACGATATTCACAGCTTCCCGGCGTATGGTGAACTTTCCGGTAATTCGCTGGAACAGCTATCACACGGAGCTGGTGGCAGAACCAATGAGCAGGCCGCTAAGAAACACCCCGCGGATTTTTTCCTCTGGAAGCCCGATACGCATCACATCATGCGATGGCCCAGCCCATGGGGCGAGGGGTATCCCGGCTGGCATATTGAATGCAGCTCAATGTCAATGCGTGCTCTCGGGCCGTCGTTTGATCTGCACACGGGTGGAGAAGACAATATTCATCCACACCATGAATGCGAAATCGCGCAATCGGAAGGGGCTACAGGAAAGCCGTTTGTAAAATATTGGATGCACACGCGCCATTTAATGGTCAATGGCGAAAAAATGTCCAAGTCCAAAGGGAATTTTTTTACCATTCGTGATCTTATGGCCAAGGGATTTGACCCCGTGGTGATCCGATGGGGGCTTATCAGTACGCGCTATAGGGAGCCGTTAAATTTCACGATACAAAGTCTTTATGAGGCTGCCGCGGCGATCACCACGCTGCGGGATTTTGCCGAAAAATTGACTTCCGCGGTAGCCGCAGTGGATGAAGCCGCCGGCGACGGGGATTTTGCCGCGCCCGGTGCCCCCGCCGAGGCGGCCCATGATCCATCGCTGGAACCCGGTGATCGGCAAATGCTGGCGGAATTTAATTCCGCGATGGACGATGATCTGAACGTTTCCGGCGCGTTGGCCGCGTTGTTCACTTGGACCAACGGTTTACATAAACAAAAAAAACTCGCTTACCCGCAGGCACGGTCGGCATTACAGAGTCTTAAAAAGGTGGATCATGTGCTGGGAGTTATTTTTGTTGAATTGCAGGAAGTGCCTGAGGACACAAAACGCCAAGTTTCGCAACTTATGCAGAAGCGCATGGCGGCCCGGCAGCAAAAAGATTTTAGCGCTGCCGATCTACTAAGGAAACAACTCATGTCACTGGGAGTGGAAGTTAAAGACACGCCAACCGGTTCAACATGGCGGCCGCGACTAGCGCCGGAAAAGCTTGCACAATAATTTTCTGAAAGTTTATTGCAATAATTGGCACGGTGTGTTAAAGATTCATATTCTTAAGGCGGTTTTGTAAATTTGTCGCTGTAATTGGGCGAACAGTAACGCCAATTTTGCGCTTCGAGGTGATGGGTATGTCAATGCTGGACTGGATCATGCTGGCCGTGCCGGTATTGATTACCGCAATCATCGGCGTTAAAACCCAGAAATATACGCGTAGCGTTGCCGATTTCATGTCGGCCAGTCGCGTGGCCGGGCGATATCTGGTTGCTACCGCCAGCAATGAGGCTGTTTTTGGAATTACCAATGTCATCGGGCAATTCGAGATATTCTTCGTATCCGGCTTTGCGGCTTATAACTTTTGGATTTTAGCAAACAACGCGGTTTGGCTTTTTATCCTGTTGTCAGGATTTATTATTTACCGCTACCGTGAAAGCCGGGTTATGACCCTGGGCCAGTTTTTTGAAATCCGCTACTCCAAATCATTTCGAGTGTTCGCCGGTTCATTGGCTTTTCTATCCGGGATTGTGGCCTACGGAATTTATCCGGCGGTGGGGGCTCGCTTCTTTATATATTATTGCGGATTGCCGCCGGTGGTGCATATTTTGGGCCACGCAATTCCCAGCTTTTTATTTATGATGGTCGTTCTATTGACTCCCGGCGTCGTATTGACAGCCATGGGGGGGCAACTCACCGCCATGGTCGTTGACAGCCTTGCGGGGTTTATTTCCATGATATTTTATATCGTGGTTGTGGTGGTTCTGTTAATGACTTTCCATTGGTCGAATGTAGCCCATAGCATGTTGCAGCGACCCGCCGGCGAATCCATGTTCAATCCGTTTGATGAATCAAAGATTGGCAGCTTCAATTTCTGGTACATGGCGATTCAAATTTTTGGTTTTGCCTACGGCTGGCAGAGTCAGCAGGCGGGCTACGGCTTTCGCTCCGCCGCGATTAATGCCCATGAACAGAAAATGGGGGCCATTCTGGGGCCTTGGCGCAATGAGGCTCGCACCTTGTTGCTGACCGTCACCGCCATGTGCGCCTTCTGTTTCCTGCATTATTCACTGTATTCGGCGGGCGCGGGAAAGGTATTGGCCATCCTGCACTCTGTGCATAATCCCGCCATTCGTGCACAGCTCGTCGGGCCGGTGGCGTTGAGCCTGATGCTGCCGATCGGAGTAAAAGGGATGTTCGCGGCGATCATGCTCTTTGCGCAGATCTCCACGGACATCACCATGATGCAGTCTTGGGGCAGCATCTTTATTCAGGATGTTGTCGTGCCGCTGCGCAAACGCCCAATGGAAACTCGGCAGCATCTGTTTGTCTTGCGCACAGCTGTGGTGGGGGTGGCGGTTTTCGCATTTCTATTTAGCGCATTTTTCCCCCAAACGCAATATATCATGATGTTTCTGGCCCTGGCTGCGGCCATTTTTTCCGGAGCGGGAGCCACTATCATCGGCGGCTTTTACTGGAAGCGCGGAACCGCGGCCGGGGCCTGGGGAGCCATGGTCAGCGGTTTGCTGATAACCATCGGCGGATTTATTCTCCAGCGATCATGGCAGCCGTTTTTGTACCCGTGGTTGCTTCACGATCACCCGCAATTTCTCCATGGCATTAGCGGCGTGCTGGGCGCCATTTCCTCGCATGTGCCGCAGTTAAATTGGAGTATACGCCCGGATCGCTTTCCGTTTAACAGTAATTGGATCTGGTTTTTTTCAATTCTAACCGCCATCGGATTTTATCTGGGATTGTCGGTCCTGACGTATCGGCAGCCGTTTAACCTTGATCAGATGCTGCACCGGGGGGAATATGCCAGCCCGGAAGAGGCTGCGGCGAAGGCTTTAATTCCCCGGAAGATATCCATAAAAGCCCTGATGGGCATCACACAGGATTTCACAACCAGTGATCTGGCCATCTCCTGGAGTCTGTTTATCTATCGCTTTGGCTGGTTCGTGGCATTTGTAGTTATTGTGATATGGAATATTGTGCATCCGTGGCCTACACATTGGTGGGTGAATTTCAGTTATGTGGGCTATGTGTTCATTGAATTTTTCATCGGTGTTACCGTTACCGTTTGGTTTACCTGGGGCAGTATTCTTGATTTGAAAAAGCTCTTTGCCCGGCTCAAAATTGTGCAGCGCAACGCGCTTGATGACGGCACCGTGGTTGGGCACCGCAATTTGGATGAAGTTGGATTATCGGCTATTGAGCCTCCGCGCGACGTTGGCACAGAAGATTAATGAAGTCCGCCATTCGATAAAGGCTATGCATGGTACGAAAGAAAAGACCGCCGTAATCATGCGGCGGTCTTTTTGGTTTTAGTAACTTTCACTGGGGCAGAGCGATTTAAGCCTTATTGCTGCGCCGGCGAGTGCTGACAAGCAGGGCTAAGCCACCAAGAGCAAAAAGAGCCAGTGTGGCCGGTTCCGGCGTCGTCACCGCAGTTGTCGAAGCGATAATGACGGAGTTAATACTGTTGACCATTGTTGATGGTGCCAGTGTAACCGAGTCAGAAGTCAGCAATTCAATGGTTCCCATATTATTGGCGGCCGAGGTTGCCACCACTGGGCCTGTTCCGCTGTAGCCCTCCAATCCTGAATTGTTAACGAAGTTGATCGTCGGAAGCATTGTTGAGCCGCCGCTGGTCGCCGGATTCAACTGACCACCAGACGTTACTGATTCCGAAGATGTCCCGTTGGTGATATTCGCAGTGACATCTCCCTGGATTTGATTTATACCCATGTGCGTTGGAAGCGTAATGTTGTCATCCCATGCCTGAATGTTCGCGGTAGTCGTACCTGAATTGGAGCTGGTCAGGCCGGTGATCGTAAAGCTGAATTGGTACGCCCCCGAACTGGTGACGGATTCGGTAGCATTCAATCCGCTCCAGGAAAATCCGCCGTAGCTGCTTGAGCTGGCAAAGGAGTTGGGGGAGGCTAATCCGATGACGTGACCATTGAGGGTTACTTCAATGGTAGCGAATGCATGAGGGACACCCACTGCCGCCATACCCAGTGCCGCGATTCCGAACAATGCTGACTTTCTCATAGCCATCTCCAAATAAAAAGATTAAGATAATAACTTCAGATCATTGGCCGCTCATCGAACTACAATGGGCTATATACCTATGATCACATTTTTGCTTCTACATGCGATAGACTGACAATCATCTACATCGCCGCCTTGACAGAAACAAGCCGAAAATCAATTTTCGTTCAAGCGTCTTCAAGAACTACGTAGAGTATAATCCTATAACAGTGGCATGTCAAGAAATAATTAACAAAATGTTAAAGTTTTTTTGAGACAACTATGGATGCTTTATTATAAATGAAATTCGTATTTACGTTAAAATACTTAACGGACGCTACGCATAAAAAAAGGCCGTAAAGAATTATCATTACGGCCTATTAACTTAATCGTGATCTTGCGCTGTTATATCAGGATCGCGATTTATTGCGACGTCCAACTGTCAGTAACGCCAATCCGCCAACCGCAAACAGCGCCAGGGTTGCCGGTTCGGGAGTGGTGACGGCGGTATCGCTGATATTGGTAACCAAGCTGCCAGAATTCAGCGACGAACCGGGATTAATCGAGAGTGTAATTGTGTTGATAATGGTTAATTGTCCGCTGAAAGCTGCGAGGTTGGCACCAACCGAATTATAGGAAATAGAAGAAGATGGTGATACCGGTGAAGTCATGGAATTCAATCCCAGTGCGCCTGAATCCTGAAACGCCAACGTGCTGGGAATTTGCGACACGACTGAACTGTTAAAGTCAACAGTCTGATTGGATGTCGCGCCCGTGGCAATCGTAGCACCGGCGGCCTGCATGGACATAGCATTCGGATCGGAGATGCTTTCTTCGCCAACAAATGATATGGATGCATTGGAGTTACCGCTGTTACCATTTGTTACGGTGGTCAGGTCAACTGTAAATTGATTCGTCGTGGCATTTACAAGCGCCAAACCGCCACCCCAAGAAAAACCACCTACCGGCGTTGTGCTGGCAGCGAAGTAGTACGTGCCAGACCCAAGTGCCGTTACGGTTGGCGTGGCCGTGTGGTTGCCAACAGTAACTTGGATTACGGGGGTGGCAAATGCGTTGGTGGCTCCAACGGCAGCCATTCCCATTGCGGCGATCCCGAATAATGTTGCGGTCTTCATAGTGAGGTCTCCCATAAAAAAATAATGACAAGCCAGATCAGAAGCGGTTTGTTGACAACAACAATCTGCACGCTCCTGCCTGAGAAATACTAACAATACACAAACCATCGCAAAAACCAAACGTCGTTCGGTTTCCGCTATATTTGCAACGTTATTGTCTTTTTAAGGGCCCTACAGATCTTTGCTGCTAAACCCTCACCTTCATCAGACCTACTCCATTTATCGACTATAACTCGGCCAATGTTAATTGTCAAATAAAAACCAAAAAAAATCGATTTTTTTTTGGGGGGGGCTCCGAAAAGGCCGTTTTAGCCGGATTTGCATACGCCATCCGCCATATCTTACTGTTTTAGCCGGTGGTCTGATCTTGAATTGGACTGTCTTTTGCTAAATCGCTACACTAACTGACTTGTTTTGGTGGAGTTGTTTCAATGATTTCTGAAGTGCATGGTCAACTGTCTGTTCAACCGCAGCAACATTATGCTATTATCACCGCTGAATTCAACGGCTTAATCACCGCGCGACTTACGGATGGCGCGGTCGAAGCACTTTTACGCCATGGCGCAACCGAAAAACAGATTACTAAAATCTCTGTTCCGGGCAGTTTTGAAATTCCAACAGTCGCCTCCCGGCTGGCTAAAAGTGGGAAATTTATCTCTGTTATTTGCCTGGGCTGCATCATCCGCGGCCAAACCGCTCATTTTGACCACGTCGCCCAACAGGTCGCCCGTGGCATCGCGGAAATTGGCCCCGCCACTGGAATACCCACCATTTTCGGCATCATCACCGCCGATACTGTCGAACAAGCCATGGATCGCGCTGGATTAAAAATGGGTAACGCCGGCTGGAACGCCGCATGCGCTGCCATGGAAATGGCCGGTGTGATGCAGCAGTTACCCCCGGCAAAGAACGTATAACAGGAAATAATGTGAATACAATCAATCAAAAGCGATCTACATCCCGTCGCATTGCCCTTCAAGCAATTTACCAGGCGGAGGTGCAAGGCGATGCTTTTATCGCGCAGATGCTGCCGACGTTTATCAATCAGGCTACCGATGACAATGATGTGCGACAACTTGCCACCCGCATGGCCTGCGGAGCTTGGGACTATCGCAACGACGCGGATCAATGGGCGTCGCGGTTAATTCCTCGCTGGACAATTACCCGTCTGGCGGCGGTGGATCGCAATATTCTGCGATTGGCGCTGTGGGAACTCACGCACGAGTCCGAAACACCTGGCAAGGTGGTAGTGGATGAGGCAATCAACATGGCCAAAGAATATTCCACGGAAGATAGTTCCGCTTTTATTAATGGCGTATTGGATGCCGCCATGAAGCAGCATAATCTGCTGACCGATTCGGCGGGATAATCGGGCCGTTTTTAAACGTCCCGGCAGGATGGAGCACGGGCCTATGCACGCCAGTGCCGCCGGAAAATAGGAGGCATTTTCCAGCGGCATGAGACGGTGAAAGTACCGTGTGAATGTAATATTTGTCGGAGGTATTTCAAGCTGTGAAATCACCAGAAAATCGTGGGTCTACCACCGAAGGTGTCGGGGTATCACCCTCGCTTGGCCCGGTTATGGAATATGAACAAATGACCGCCCACGCCACGCTTTTCGGGCGCGAAGTGTGGCGGCTGGCGGGGTTGGCAATCCTGATCGGGGCTGTGGCTGCCATGGCTGCCATCGCGTTATTGCGTTTGATCGGCCTGCTGACCAATCTTTGCTTTTATGGGCGGTTCTCCTTCTCCTTCGCTGACCCGACATCCGCCCACCTGGGAATTTGGATTATCGCCGTACCGATTGCCGGTGCCATCGTGGTGGGATTTATGGCGCGTTTCGGTCACGCCGGTATCCGCGGCCATGGCATTCCCGAAGCCATGGAAACCATTCTGACCAATCAAAGCCGCATTCCCAAGCGCATCACCTTGTTAAAACCTCTTTCTGCCGCCATCAGCATTGGAACCGGCGGACCGTTCGGTGCCGAGGGACCTATTATTGCAACCGGCGGGGCCTTTGGATCGCTGGTGGGGCAGATTCTGCATACCACAGCCGATGAACGCAAAATTCTGCTTTCTGCCGGTGCGGCTGCGGGCATGGCGGCAACATTCGGGTCCCCGGTATCGGCCGTTCTGCTGGCGGTGGAATTGCTGTTATTTGAATTTCGCGCACGATCCTTGGTGCCCGTGGCTTTAGCCAGTGCCACCGCCGCGGGTTTGCGGATTATATTTATGGGTGATAAACCCATTTTTGCGATGCCCAATGTAGGCCCGGCGGAACACGGGTCGCTGGTGATTTATGCGATCATTGGTTTATTTGCCGGTGTGGCCGCGGCCGGCGTCACGCGACTGTTGTATCTGGTGGAAGATGGCTTTGAGAAATATAGCCACGTCCATTGGATGTGGTGGCCCGCGATGGGTGCCGTCGTTGTGGGTATTTGCGGATACTTTGATAATCACACCATGGGTGTGGGATATGACAATATCTCGCACCTGCTGACCGGTGGCATGGCTCTCAAAGCGATTCTGATGCTTTTAATTCTGAAATGGATTTCTTGGACCGTGGCCTTGGGCAGTGGCACGTCAGGCGGTACCTTGGCACCGTTGTTCACGCTGGGCAGTGCTCTGGGGCTGTTGTTGGGCATGGCGGCGACGCATCTATTTCCTGATGCGGGCGTGGATGTCCGTGTGGCCGCCTTAGTAGGTATGGCCGCCTTGTTCACCGGTGCGTCCAGGGCTTTGCTTACCTCCATCGTTTTTGCTTTTGAAACCACCATGCAACCGCACGGATTGCTCCCGTTGCTGGCCGGTTGCACCACGGCGTTTCTGGTCTCCTGCCTGCTGATGCGTGATACCATCATGACCGAAAAAATCGCCCGCCGGGGCATCCGCGTTCAGACGGAATATTCCACCGATTTTCTGGACCGTCTTTTCGTGCGCGATGCTTATACCCGGCAGGCTGTATGCCTTGACGCCTCAAAAACTGTGGCGGAAACGCGCGAGATTATTTATGCGAAATGGTCTGTATTGCAGCACCACGAATTTCCTATTATCGACGACAATAAAAAACTCATCGGCGTGCTGTCTTACCGTGAAATTCTCGACACGCGCGTGAATCCCGCACAGCGGGTGCGGGATTTAATCAAACGCCAAGCCGTGATTATTGAGCCGGATAGCCCGTTGCGGCTGGCGGATGATCTTATGTCGCGCTATAACATAGGCCACCTGATCGTTACCGAAACTGAGAATCCGGCTCACGTAATCGGCGTGATTACCCGGACCGATCTACTGTCAGCTCATCGACGGTTAAGCTGACAGATTTTTACCCGATTGTGCGGCCACTGATACCACGGAGATTCGCGCATGGAGGAACCGAAATATTTCCGGCCACATGCCGCGATGGGGGTTAAAACTCCGCAACGGCCGACTTATCTCGAACTGACGGGGTTCCGCAACCTCTCAGTGCTTTTATCACGATGGAGGATAACCTATTACATATTTACCGCCAATTTGCTCCCGACAACACCCAACGACATGCCGGCGGTCGCGACGAATGGGAGCTTGGCATTGGCATGAACCACATCACTTTCTGGACAGATATCGCTCGTATATTTGTCATAATTTGCTTTTGCCCGCATCATCTATGGCTGCGGTGCGTTTGGCTAACTATGGCGGTGGCCTTGCACCGGCGGGCGGTAGAGTCCACAATCAGGAATTGATAATGTGCAGTGCAGGCGTTTTCCTGCAAGCGCGGAGAGGTAATGTCGCAAAACGCAGTTCAAAGTATCTCGGCGGATACACCGCTGCTGCAGGAATTTCCGCCCCTGCTGCGCAACCGTAATTTCTTTCTATTAATGAGTGGCTACGTGGTTTCCGTCATCGGAGATCGGGTACATTTCCTCGTGATGCTGGAACTGCTTTGCTACGTGGTGCTCAAACGCCATGTGGAATCCGCACAGCACGCGGCGCAGCTTAACTTAGCCATGTTTTTACCGTTTTTACTTCTGGCACCCCTGGGTGGGGCAATTTCCGATCGGTTGCCGCGCCGGTGGGTCATGATTTCCTGCGATCTGGTGCGCAGTATCATTGTCATTATCGCCCGAACCGTGCTGCTGGTAGCGGCATATCATAGCTCGCTTTCCACGCCGGCACTTCTGGTCATGCTTTTTGGATCAGAGATTATTCTTTCCTGTTTTGGAGAAATGTTTTCGCCGGCCCGCGCCGCCATTGTGCCGAATCTGGTGCATCCAAAGGAGCTATTGCAGGCCAATTCTTTTCTTTCGGTTGCCGGGACTATTTCCACACTTTTGGGCTTTATCCTTGGTGGATTATTGCTGAAATTCGGGCTGGAAATAGCCATGTACGTCGATGCCGGCACATACTGCCTGTCGGCGTTAGCGGTATTTTCAATGCGTATGCGCCCGGGGATGGATCGGCCTGAACCAGTGCGTGGTGGTAAACACAACAGTCTCCTTAAGGAACTAAAAACAGCTTTGGGCTATCTCAAAGTCCACAAACATCCGCTTCAGGCTATTTTGCTGGAATTGGCGTTTACTACCGCCAGCGCAGTGATACTCAACTGTATGCCCGCCATTGTTACGGCGCGCTTTGGGCTCTCCAATAGCGATTTTGCCTATTTTCTAGGCGTTGCCGGGATCGGCATGATTGTCGGGGCAGCCTTGGTCAGTAGAGCACGCAATGGAATTCCGAAAGAAATTGGAATTGGCTGGTCTACCGTAGCGATCGGCGTTGGACTGCTGATGGCGGCTTGGGCCGCTCATTGGGAAACATTTCTGGTCTGGCTGACCGTCGCGGCGATGTTCGGGGCTATCATGTTCATCACAGTTGATACCCTGCTGCAGCGCGTGGTACCGGATTACATCCGCGGACGAGTCATGGGGGCGCGAGATTTGATTACAACTTTCGGTTTGCTTGTGCCTACCGTGCCCATTGCATTCTGGAGAAATGTCGATTCCTATATCATGAATATCATTATTGGCACTGGCGTGGTAATCGCCATACTGGGCGTTGGGCTGCTGATCATTTATTACCGTCGGCAGCCACTTCCGGTTGGCTCGGCGATCGCGCGGCGACTGGCTGCGGTTTACATGGAATTGTTTCATAGGTGGCGGCGGGGCAATGCGTGCCGCATTCCGGTAACCGGACCGGCCATCGTCGCGGCGAATCATAACAGTTCATTGGATCCGCTGGCCGTGGGGATTGGAAGTCGGCGACGTCTGGTGCGGTTTCTCATTGCGCGGGAAACGTACAATTTGCCGATACTGAAAAACTTTTTTTCCGCCTTAGGCTTTATCCCCGTTGATCTGTCTGAACGGGAAAGCACGGGCATTGATGCGGCAATGCAGCAGTTAAAACAGGGGCATGTAGTTGGAATATTCCCTGAAGGAACCATGGGCGACGGCAATAGCTTGCCTAGCGGGCACAATGGGGCGGCGATCCTGGCCTTGCGCACTGGTGCTCCCGTCATTCCGGTATATATTACCGGTACACGGCCGCATGAGAGTGGTAAAAAAGATTGGTTGCGTTCGGCGAAAGTCCGGGTGTTTTATGGCGCTCCACTTGTTTTTAGCGGTTTGGCCGAGCCACGCGAAAATCCCGCTTTGTTGGCCGACATTACACGACAAATTATGGAAGCGATTGCCAGACTGAAAGACCGGGCCGATGCGGCGCTGGCCCAATCGATGATCAAAGGCGAGCGATAACAGACATCAGGGGCTGAAAATGCCGTACCATTTAAGAAGCTAAAGATTGGAACGATAATGAATTTACGTCCACTTGGAAAATCAGGAATTAACATCACACCTCTGATCTTAGGCACTTGGGCGATCGGGGGTTGGATGTGGGGCGGCAGCGATGAACAGCAGGCCATTAGCGCTGTTCGAACGGCTCTGGATTCGGGTATTAACTGCATTGATACGGCAGCCATATATGCGCAGGGCTACAGCGAAGAGCTGGTTGGAAAAGCGATAAGAGATATTCCGCGGGATCGGGTCGTGCTGGCCACGAAATGCGGGCGACGGTGGGATGATCCAGCACAGCAGGGTTCCAACCCCACGGAAACGGTGGATCGCAACGGTCAGCCCATTACCATTCGCAGCAATTCCAAGCCGGAGAGTATCATTTATGAATGTGAAGAGAGCCTCAAAAGATTGGGTACGTCCTACATCGACCTTTACCAGATACACTGGCCGGATGCTTCGACTCCCATTGAGCAATCTCTCGCAGCAATGGACGCGTTGCGGCGTGCGGGTAAAATTAGGGCTGTGGGCGTAAGCAATTTCAATATCGACCTTTTGACAAAGGTGGCTGCGGGCACGTTGGCCAGTGTGCAACCGCCCTACAGCCTGCTGCGGCGGGATATTGAAAAGGACATTCTTCCGTTTTGCCGGGAACACGAGATCGCGGTGCTGGCCTATTCGCCTCTGGAGCGCGGCCTACTTACCGGGACCGTTACCCCGGATCGAACGTTTCCCATCGGGGATCATCGCTCCAAGCATAAATTATTTGAGGCGCAGACGCGTAAAAAAGTGCTCGCCTCCCTGGAAAAAATCAGGCCGATTGCCGACAAATATGGCAAAAGTTTTGCGCAGATCTCGATTAACTGGACCATCCGGCAGCCGGGACTGACGGCCGCGATTGTAGGTGCCCGCAATCCACAGCAGGCAAGCCACAATGCCGCGGCAATGACGTTTGAACTTACCGACGAGGAATTGCGGCAAGTCCGTGCGGCATTTGAATAATAATTTTACACAGCGCAAAAGGATTTTCCCCGACATTGATTTACACTAACCGCCGCAGGCGTATATGATTCGCCCGGTTTGGTCCGAGGCGTTTTGGTATGAGCAAAGCAAGAAAGGAACCGCAGTGGTTGCGATTTGGCTCCGGTGAAGGATATTTCGACCGCAGCCATCGGCCCCTGCAATGCCTTATTTTTATTGCGCCGCTGCTGGTTATCTATCAGATTGGGGCGGTGCTGCACCCATGGAGTCCGGCGCACAGCCAATCCCATAATATTATCGCCTTTGAACTGATGCTGAATTTCTTCTCTCTGTTTGGAGCGGTGGGAAATTATTTGCCGCCCCTGGCCGTGGCGGCTATTCTGCTGGGCTGGCATGTCGCCCGTAAGGATCCGTTAAAATTTGAGCCGGGGCTTTATGTGGCCATGGCGGCGGAAAGCTTCCTCTGGGCGGTAGCGCTGGTCATTTTGTTTGTAGCCGTGGCGCACGGTGTCGCCATGCAGGCGCTTACGCATCCCGTGGAACACGCCATGACCCGACTCTCCTGGCAATCTCAGGTTGTCTTGTCCATTGGCGCGGGAATATATGAAGAACTACTGTTTCGCCTGGTTTTAATCACGGTGTTAAATATAATTCTTGTCGACTTGTTCGGGCTTTCGGTGGCAAAAGCCATTCCCGTCATTATTATTGCATCGGCAGTTTTATTTTCACTCTATCATTTTCTGGGAAATGAGCAGCCAACCTGGGGGGCCTTTGTCATCCGAACCATTGCCGGCATCTATTTTGCCGGGATTTTTATTTTCCGCGGCTTCGGTATTGATGTCGCTACACACGCCGGCTACGATCTGATGGTGGTAGGCCTTGATATTATGTCCCATCATCATGGATAACCTTTTGCCGGGTCAGAGAATTGGCGCGGCCAACTCACGAACGAGGCATGTGCCCAGCTAATCGCGATGGCTCGGAGCGTGCCGTGTGGCAGTCCGCATTTCGCGGTCAGCTCAACGCTGCCAAATTAACCTGGTAGCACACGCCCAATACCGGCACGAAAGCCGCCCCTTAGCCCGACGCGGAAGCGTCGCGGTTCGATGCGGAACGCCGTCCCGGCAACAATCCATACCCCAATGCGGCAAACGCACTTTCAGATAACCGCATAGCCCGGCCCCACGCGGAAGCGTCGCGGTTTCACGCGACAGGCCATAAAGGAAAATATCTACAGTTATGCTTCAAAAAGCGGTTTGGCTCTGCCGGGCGGCAAAAAATATTGTCGTCAAGGCGGACAACAACGCTAATATCCACAGCACTACCGCAAAGTGAAAACTTTGAGTGCTCTGCATGGGTTGCCAACGCACTGCGGATGGAGCATTACCGGGAATTAGAATTGCCGCAGGCCATGGGCATGGCTTAATCCGGCCCGTTGCCGGGAAGTATTCATTCGGTAGCCCGGGTGCCTGGATGCGGCCGATGATGGTCTCGCGTTGCCGTGCCGAATGGCTTGCCAACTGCGAGACGGTGGCGGAAAAAGCGTGAACATGTCGTGGCAATCCTGCACCATACTGTCCTGGCGCAATTTGCGGCAACGGAAGAATTAGAAGTTTTCCGTTCTGTTGTATTGCCGTGGCATTTAAGTGAAGCTGATTGCGGAATTTCCCTCGGCTGGCGGCGCGTACCGCGAGAAACCAGCGGCCATTTCTGCGCTGAGCGGTAATATGAAAATCCGGATTGCCACGCGGAGCCTTGACCATGTTAAGCAAGGAGGTATATAGAATACGTGCCGGAGTGGAATTGTCGGAAAAGCAAATCGCCCCCACTTGCCCCAAACCGCGCCGCCAAAGTGCCGCCAGCGGATATTGCCCACCGTGTGCCACAAGCGTCGCTCGTCGCTTAAGATAAACGCGGTCCCACAAATTAGTTCGGCTCTGAAGGCCGAACACCCGGGACTTCCATGCAATCTCCACTCTGTTGGGTGTTCCCTGAATTCTTCGTTGGATCAACATTCGCAAAACGCGGCCCCATTGGCTTAAGCGTTGCATCGGAAGTCGCGCGGTCCCGGTTGCCGCAATAAGCTGCTCGGTTGCACGACTACTGTGGCCCGGGGCAGCCACGGCGAATTCTACGGCGTGGCGCTCCAATAAGTCGTTCCACGCCGGTACGTTTAAGTGCGGTATACGGCCGTCCGTAACAACAATCAGAAGGGCCTTTTTTGTCAGCAATCTGCGTAATATTGGCAGCGCCGAATTCGGGCGCGTGGGGCCATTGGGAACAATTTTCGCCAGTAACTTCGCCAGCACGGGACGCACAGTTTGTACCTCGCCCGTGATGAGGCTTCGAGTCTGGCCGGAAAATAATAAGATGGTGATGTGATCCTTGGGCCTAAGTAGCTGCACCGCAGCGCAAACTGCGTGCGCCGCCAGGGCGAATCGCGTTACGCCGGATGCGGTCGCGTTGCCTAACGACCCACTTACGTCCATCAAAAATAGGACATGCAGCGGTCGCGGGTGGGGCGGCACGCTGGATAGCGGCGAAAGGGTTTCAAGAATCGATGGCATGTTACCCGCCCCCAGGGGTAAGCCGTAGCCACCGGGGCCAAAAGCATTGCGTGTACCGGCGATCAACAGGCCGCCGCCGATGTTTGTAACGTAAGCCGACAAGCGTTTTTGTGTCTGCGGCCGCAAATCCGTAACCGGGACATTGTCCAGTACCACAGCCTGATAGCGTTCCAGCGTAGCCGGCGAAACCGGAAATTGCCCCGGCGGCAATATCTGGGAAATCCATCCAGGAACCTGACCGGTTTTTCCTGACTGCTTAGGGGTAATAATTAGTACCCGCGGCAGGGCTGGTTCAGGAAGGAGAATTTCAGCACTGTTATCCCCCGGCCACAAATCATGATTCAATAATTTGACCGTGAAGGTTTGATGCCCGTGAAGAAGATCACGATCTAGCGGCGGCAGCAGCACCATCTTTTCCCCCGAATTGTGGAATCGCACCGGCAACTGGGCCAGCACCTCCGAGCCGCACATTTCCATCAGGCGGACTAAACCGGGGCCGGTGGATCGCAGCGTTACCTGTAATCGCGGCGACTGCAAAGTGTGCCCGCCACCAAATACCCACCGTAAACCAGTAATGCCGACATCGGTCGATGTGGGCGGAATCACGGTAGCCGCGAGAGCCGCTTGCGGCACAGGCCCTGGCGATGGTACGTGCCAGTCCAGCAGTCCGGTGGTAAAGATCCAAACGGGTGTTGATCCGGAAAATGCCAGCAGGCGTTTGGTGGAGGCGCGCCGGCGCGATACCTCATTTCGCGCAATCGGCCAATCCGGCACATTCTGCGGCAGCAGTTGGGTTGCCAAGACATGCGGTCGTGATGCAAATGTCACAAGGGTAATAGGCACCCCGCGGGGCGAATGCGCTGTAAGAAATCCGCGGAGCCAACGCTCCTTACGCCAGGGAGCGGTAACCGCCGCCGGCGAATCATCCAGAGCCACGATGATCCGCTTGGCCGATGACGCAAAACGTACCGCCGGTCCCGTTGCCGCCAGAATCGCGAATACCGCGGCAAGCAGAGGTAGTACCACGGTATATAGTGTCCAAACTTTTGTCTGCGATTTAGTAAAGAAAAGCAGAGCAACCCCGAAAGGGACAACGATCAATAGGCCCAGAAGCATGTATGGATATTGCAATTCCAGCATGCTTACATCTTACCATCATCGCCACCATCAGACAGGGCAGACCAGTAGCGCTGCGGCTAGTGCTC
Source organism: Planctomycetota bacterium (assembly GCA_021819825.1). Taxonomy (GTDB): domain Bacteria; phylum Planctomycetota; class Phycisphaerae; order WQYP01; family WQYP01; genus JAMDCX01. The sequence goes on along the minus strand of JAKAEZ010000015.1, from coordinate 225 downwards.
TGTCACGCCTAAATATTAGGATTGATTGGCCGCAAAGGCCCCAGATGCAAGAAGCAGCGGCGAAAACCGGGTCCGTAGACCCCTTGAGCTGCTGCGAGGCCGCAGATGGGGCGTTTGCGGCCAACCCCGCGGGGCGGGGGCCAGGGGGCCGTGGGCTTTGTCGCTCGTCGTCAATGTATGTTCCCATACACAATCCTCCTCGCTTCGCGCCCACAGCCCCCTGGC
>JAKAEZ010000037.1 GCA_021819825.1 Planctomycetota bacterium | reverse complement strand
TCTTGTCAGAACGGTTGAGCAATACGCCAAAGCCCAGGGGCTGTGGCGGGACGAAAGTCACAAGATTGTGTACTCCAGTACGCTGGAACTGGATCTCAGTCAGGTTGAGCCATCACTGGCCGGCCCGCGCCGCCCCCAGGATCGCATCGCGCTGACCGCGATGAAGTCGCAGTGGCGACAGGATTTGTCCGTAACCTACGGAAAAAATGGAGCAACAAAAGGCTCCAATCTGGAAAGCTGGCAGGATGAAGGCGGAAACCTGGCAACGCTGCGGGCACCTGCCACGGCTGATGCCGGACTTGATGGCGTGCCGGTGGAATATGATGGTCAGGAATTCCGCCTCAAGCATGGTGCCGTGGTAATCGCCGCGATTACCAGTTGCACCAATACCAGTAATCCAAGCGTGATGGTTGCCGCCGGACTGGTGGCACAAAAGGCGGCGGCGCGCGGCTTAACGCGCAAGCCATGGGTGAAAACATCTCTGGCCCCCGGTTCCAAAGTGGTCGTGGAATATTTAACGGCGGCCAATCTCATGACGGCGTTGGAATCCTGCGGGTTTTATCTTGTCGGGTTCGGCTGCACAACATGTATTGGAAACTCCGGTCCGCTGCCGGAACCCATCAGCAAAGCCATTAACGCCCATGATCTGGTGGCGGCGGCGGTGCTTTCCGGCAATCGGAATTTTGAAGGGCGCATCAGCCCGGATGTGAAAGCCAATTATCTGGCCTCGCCGCCGCTGGTGGTGGCATACGCACTGGCCGGTACGGTGGATATTGATTTGAATAATGAGCCGATCGGCACGGATAAATCGGGACAGGCGGTCTATTTGCGAGATATCTGGCCGAGCCAGAAGGAAATCGCCGAGGCTGTGGCCAAGTCTGTACTGAGTTCGCAGTTCAAACGTGAATACGCCAACGTGTTTGCCGGTTCAGAGGAATGGAAGGCGATAAATACCGGCACCGGAGATCAATTTGAATGGGATCCGAAGAGCACCTACATTCAGGAACCTCCGTTCTTTGTTGGTATCAAGCCCCAGGTGGAGGCAATTAAACCCATCAAAGCGGCAAGATGCCTCGCCTTTCTGGGAGATTCCATTACCACCGATCACATCAGCCCGGCGGGATCGATCAAAAAAGCCAGTCCGGCCGGTAAATTCCTCACGGAAAATGGCGTTGAGCCGAATATGTTTAACAGCTATGGATCGCGGCGCGGCAACGACCGCATTATGACGCGGGGAACATTTGCCAATATCCGGGTGAAAAATAAGCTGGCACCGGGAACAGAGGGCGGCGTTACCACCGATCTGCTGGACGGGCAGGTTAAACCTATCTTTGATGCCAGCACGCATTATAAGCAGACTGGAGTTCCGCTGATTGTGCTGGCGGGAAAAGATTATGGCATGGGATCCAGCCGGGACTGGGCGGCCAAGGGGACATTTCTGCTTGGCGTGCGGACGGTGATTGCGGAATCGTTTGAGCGCATTCATCGCAGCAATCTCGTGGGCATGGGCGTGCTGCCGCTGACGTTTAAGAAGGGGCAAACCGCGGCCAGCCTCGGACTGACGGGCCGGGAAACATTTGAAATTCATCTGACCGATGATCTGACTCCACGACAGGATGTGAAGGTTACCGCAGTGAAAGAGGACGGCGGAAAAATTGAATTCGTAACCACCTGCCGCATTGATACGCCGGTGGAAGTGGAATACTACCGCAACGGCGGTATCCTGCACACCGTGCTGCGGCGCATGGCAAAATAACCGGAAATCGCCCGCATGTCCGATTGCGATCGTCGTTGTTGCTCAACGGATGTTGCAGCATGCGCCGGCATGCCGCTGATGGGTACCGTACGGCGCAACCGCGCCGCCGGTACAACAGGCGAATTGGCACAATACACTTGCCGTGCGGTCGCTGTGGATAAACCGCGCCCCGCGCCAAATTGACGAAACTACGGCCGCTGCGCTGTTGTTGAGCAAATCTTTGTGCGATGGAAATTATACGGTATCATGCTGCTTGCTTCCCGGTTCTGAAATGGAATGGTTTCAGGCCGTTAATGACCGGGAAAAATAACTTGGATCTTTCCGCGGAAAAGCAGGAGGTTGTTATGACCTTCCAATATGCCCATATCAGGTTTTATCTTTGGCTTAGTTTTGCCGCACTGGCCGCGTTTTGTTACCCATTACAACTGCCGGCGGCGGAGCTTTTTATCGGCGACAAAAATGCTGTTGCTCAATACACCACATCCGACAAGGTCTTGAACCGCTCGCTTATTTCCGGGTTAAAACTTACCTTTGGTGTTGCTATCTCCAAAAACGATATTTACGTGGCCAATGAAGATTCCGGTGTGATCGGGAAATACTCCATCACCGGAAAAGCACTTAACGCATCGCTGATTTCCGGCCTGCACGGTCCAGCCGGAATTGCGATTACCGGAAACCGGATATTTGTTGCCAATTATCGGTCGGATTCGATCGGCGAATATACCACTTCCGGACGCGTTATTAATGCGGCGCTTATTTCAGGTCTGGCGGGTCCGGAAGGCCTTGCTGTGGTGGGCCGGGATATTTACGTCGTAAATTTTGGTGCCGGCACGGTAGGAAAATACACCCTGTCCGGCCGCGTAATAAACAGTGCGTTGATTTCAGCGTTACCGGGTCCGGAAGGCATTGCCGTAGCGGGAGACAATCTTTTCCTGGCGTGCGACGGTGCCGGAACCATCGGAAAATATACGCTCTCCGGGCAGGTGGTGAATGCCGCATTCATTTCCGGATTACATGATCCCTTTGGATTGGCAACGTTGGGAGGCCGGCTGTTTATCGCTGAGCAATGCGCGAAAGGACAGATTCAAGAATACACCACCGCTGGAAAGCTTGTTCACCTAACACTGGTCCGGGGGCTGAATTACCCCGGATTTTTGGCGGTAAGCCATATGCATAAGCCATGATCAATCAGAAAACGAAATCCCCCTCAAGTCGCGACGGATGCGAAAATATGGGACTTTTTGATCTCAAACCGCCGCTAACACTCGCGAAAGAGGTGATAACAGTTTCATCGGCGGGGGAAGAGTCCGACAAGGCTCAACTGCCGATGGCAATGACACCGCTTGCCTACGGCAAATAACCCGGTGCCCACAGCATCCTCGGCGGCAAACGGGGAGCCTGTGTAGTAGGACGCACAGGCAGTTTGGATGTTGGCCTTGCCGTTGTTGCCACGCTCCACTGTTCCGGCGGTGGCGTGCGGGTATCAACTTGCTGAGGCTTTGACAGGAATTGCCAAAGGCCCATTTATTGCGGGTGGGTTGCACCTTGAATCGCCCGTAGAAGATGCGCGTTGGCCCGGCCAATCGTGCCGTCCTCCGCCCTGATCGCCCGACAGATAAATCTCTCCAGCAACAGCAACTGCCCCGACGTTTTCGCATAAGCCTCCATGGATTGAAAACATCGCAGCGCTTTGGCCGGTTGATCCGCCAGCAGCAGGAGATTGCCCCGCTCCATCAACGCCCGAGCCTTATTGGCACCTATGCTCTTCAGTCGCGCCAAATAAGGACCGGCGTGAACCTGAATCGACGCCAGCACGCCGGATCTCTCAATCGGCTCGCCGTCATCGGCGGGCATTTGGGCACCCAGCCGTTCCTCGCGCACAAACTGCCGCATGATTCTGGGATGTTTGTGATAGACCACCTCAAGGCGTTGATCCAGAACCAGCAGAGCCATACCGGTATCCGCCATTGTACACACGTTGAACAGGCTCTTCGCGTTGCGGAGTGCCGCCGCGTCTTTATGCATTGCCGCCAACGCCTGAATCCGAAAAACCAGCAGACGGTCAACGACGCCCGTGCCGGCCGGTGCCGCCAGAACGCCCTGCAGTGCCAAGCGAGCCACGGTGGCATAATGTCCGCTGGACATCAATGGCGGAAGCCAGTACCAATAAACCAGCCACGCCGCGGGATACGGCCTGGTCTGTAACTGCTTGGCAATTAACTCCAGCGCCGCTTTCCGGGCGGTGGCATCCGCGCCGGCCAATTGTGGAACCAGACTCTTAGCCCATGCCCGTCTCTGAAGTTCCGCTGCATTGGGCCGGGCGGCCACCGGTGACAGCATAGCCAATAACGCGGCGGACAAAGTGATGGCCGGCCAGGACAGCGTTCGGGTTGCAGTCGTTTTGATTCGCATGATTCAATTCCTTTTCCATACCGCCACAATGGCTTCAATGAGCAACGAAACGCGGAATGCCATTTAGCTCAACGAGCAACGACCGAGGTGAGATGGCAGAATCTGGAATCCGGATGCCATGGGCCAGCTATGGAAGCGTCGCGTTCCAAGCTGACCCTGGCCTTCCTGCCTCATGCACATGGCTCCATGCTTATTGATTCCAATCACGGCTGCCTGATTGACCAGGCCCAGGTGTTGGCCCGGCCCACAGTGCCATCTTCGGCTTTCATGCAAGCCGCGATTCGGCTTGCCGCCTCGGCCCACTGCCCGGCGGCGCTGGCCGCCAGGTACGCCGCCTGGTAGCACGCCATCGCCTCTCTCATTCGGCCCGCCAGCAGCAACAGGTTCCCGCGCTCAATCAGGTTGACGTAGCGTTGACCGGTAATGGCCCAAGCCCGGTGCGTATACGCCTTCCCGTTGGCCCTGATGGCCGCCAGTACCGTACATGTCTGCGGTGCCGTTCCAGGCGGTACAAAGGCGGCCCCGGCGATCTGCTGGCGTTTGAGCTCGCGAACCTCCGCTGGGCCATCCGGTGATGCCGCCGCAATGCAACGCCCCACCAGGGCCAAGGCGTTGGAGGTGTCACGCAGGGAGCAAAAATTAAACAATCTCTTTGAGCAGGTCAGAGCCTTCTGTGGCCGATTCATTGCCAGCAATGCCTCAACATGCAGCGCCAGGAGCTGCTGCACGGTTTTAGTACGGCGCGGGATGATCAATACTTCTCGCTTGGTGAACCGCGCCACCGCAGAGTATTGCTTTTTAGCCATGAGCTCCGGCAGCCAGTGATCACGAAGAATGGCTCGGCATTCGAATCCATCTTGTTCGATCATTGCGCCAATTGCGTCCACCGCCTTGGCGGTATCGACTGAGTTGGCCGAGGCCAGTTCAGTATCGATCAGACGGTGCGCCCGGCTGAGATCCAGTCCACGCGCAGAAGCGGCGCTTAGCGACGCCATGACCATAACAAGGGATATTTTCCATACATTCTGCATTTGAATCCTCAGCAGGCTCATTGCTTTCACCTTCGTCTTCGCGCGTTGAAGCAACTCATTTCTCCACTTCACCTGAAATCGGAATCACGATCTTGGGCACGTGCTTATCGGTGGTTTTAATAATGATCTTGTCATCCACAAAACCGTTGGGCAGATTGGCCAGGTCGATCACATAGTTATGCACCGTGCGGCCGAAATCGTCGGACTCCGGTTTTCCGCCCGGGCTGGCCAATGCGATCACGGAGACCTCCTTGGACGATGAAACCGGTAATCCCAAGGTTTCACCTTTCGGGGTCAGCACCGTGAACTCTTCACCGGCAAGCTCCTTACGGTGCCGAACGGTTCCGATGTCAATCTGGCTGGGATACCAAGTCAACTGGATCGGCGGATGCGTTGCTGTGATGTGCGCATGGATTACCACCCTGAGCGCCTGACCCGGATCATTGGTGAACTGGAACAGCACTTCGCGTTCAATGTTGCCGATGCCGATGACATCGCGTTTGAATTTTAGCGTGATCTTACCGGTTTTACCGGGTGCGATTTTGTGATCCGGCGTGTCAACCGACGCGCCGCGAAAACAGTAACAGGTCCCCCGTGCCGAGCTGATGCCGATTGGCTTTGGGAGCGTGTTCTTAAGCAGGAATGGAATATGCAGCATCCCCGGGCCGCTCGCTATTTCGCCGGCATTGAGGACAATCTGCTTTGAATCCAATGGATACACATGCGTGGCAGCCGGGGCCCCGCCGGGGCGGACGAACATCACCAGCCCGCTGAAGATCGGACCGAGCCGATTGTGCAGATCCGTCAGGCTTACCCAACCGATGCTGCCACCGATGTCGACCACGAATAATCCCTTCGCCCCACCGTCAAGGAGCACCATGTAGTGGCCGAAAATTCCCCGACCGATATCATTTTTTAGGAAAATGATCGCAAGAGATCTCCGCGGGTGCTTGGCAAGTTCGGTGGAGATATCCGTGAACCCAGCACCCTTGTATGCGGCTACGCGCATTCCCGCCTCGAGCAACGCCTGTTTGATCCGCAGCATGTCCACGGCCTGTTCCCAGTCGCCGCCAACATGGAGCTGTGAGGCCACCTGCGGCAAATTGCAGGGCTTGCGGAAGAACTTCAGGGCGAAGGCGGTAACGTTTACGCCACAGTTGGCTGCTATATCATTTCCACGCACCTCACCAGGCAACGTCGGCACGCTGCCGCTGGCGCAGCCGCCCGAAGTCGACCAACTCGGGATTGTCGCCCCAATAAGCAAAGCCATTACAAGCCAGAGCTTGGCTTGTGACGGGCACCCTGCCAAAAAACGCGGAATCGAACGTTTCACCGTTCGCGTAATCATTTTCCCCGTCCTTTCACAGCCGGTTGCGTCGCGACCTCCTTGCGGGCTGATGCCACGGCTTTCTCAATTGCACGCATTTGCTGCTGCGGCGTGCCGGCAATTTGAATTTCCTGGCCAGTGGATCCGTCCATTACCGTTGCGCCCCGGGGGAAATGCACAACGAAGGTGCTCGCACTGACTTTCGGATCATTTAGGTGTACTCGGGTGATATTCATGATCGCCTTCATAGCGGGTATTGTCCAGCTCAGCGAGGGGAGGTACGTAACGCCGACCACGCGCTTTGGATAATAAACGCCCGGGGCAGGTTGCCAGAACCGTTTCACGGTAATCGTATCCTCGGGCCGGGTTTCCCAGCTTGCCTTCAAACCGGGGTGCTTAGGTGGCACAGCGAAGAATTGCTGGTCCCCGACCACAGCGAAATTGCGATTAGGGTCGAGCCGGACCACATCCTTGGACTCCCACACGACGGTCAGCAGAACCGCCTGCCGGGAACCGTAGCCGGGGGTCAATTTCGCCGAGATAGCGGCACCGTGCGGCGGATGCTCCAAAAATTGCAGCAGCGTAGCATGGATGTATTGCCCGTGCTGCGGATCACGGCTGGCCCAATCGAACATCTCTGGAAGCCCCCAGATTGAGTAGCACCATCCGCTGTCCCAGGTGAGCCCCTGACCCATCCGTGGACAGTGACCGGAGATGGCCCCCGTGCGAGAGGCACGAGCCAGCCCCAGCCGCCCCGATTTTCCGTGGTAGGTAGTGCCCACGCGTCCGTTGTACGCCACGGAGTAAGTCATTTCACCCCATGAAAAGGAGCGCCGGGCAATTGGATTATATCCGCCGAAAATGCTGCGTACGTCAGCCCGAAAGATTCCTCCCGGACACCATACTGCGGTGAGTTGGGTGGTACCGGTTTCTTGAAGAGAACGTTTAGCCGGGTTCCACCCCCATGAAGTGCTCTTCGCCGTGACTTTCACATTGCGCAACACGTGTTCCTGCTGACGCAGCCCTGCTTCAATTCGCTGAAGCAGCGCGCTGGAACGCAACGGAGATACCGCCGGCCCCGCAGACGCGATATGCGGTATATATACTCCGGCAGCGGCCAGCGCTGTAACAAGCGGCCACGTTTTCAATTTTGACTTTGCCATGAAATACCTCGTTATTAAGACGTTCGCCTAATTCCTTCCAATACCATGTGCGCCCTGTTTCTGCACAGGTCCAGCGGCATACCTGAAGGGAAATCCGTTGATCCTCTTGGCCCCCGGTCAGAAACCATACCAGCATACGGAATATTGACCCGTTCCCATCCTCACTGCCCCTGGCTGAATGATACAGGTGTACCCCGCGGTCTGGCTAAAGTGGCAGTTGCCAAAATATACATAGGAGCAGTAGTTGTATGCCCTTACCCCGGTGCAACCGTTCACAACGGCGGGCGATCCACAGGTATTGTCTGTTTCCATCCCGTTGTAGTCGCTAACGCACGCCCCGTTATAGTTGCTCGGCCCGCACGGGGTGGTACCGGTTGCCGGATTGCAAGTACCAACCTGGGTGCAGAAATTGCCAACATAAAGGCCCAAACAGCCGCGCAGATCTGCGTTCGACGCCGGTTGCACCGCCTGTGCCGCGCCGGTTAACCCGATCACCAGCATCCCCCCGAGAATCAACCCCGCTAATTGTGACCTGTGCATAAAGCACCTCCCAAAAAAGAGAAATTCCTGGAGCGTAGCCGCCCTACGCGGTGCGGCTGTCACTTCATCCATTTTAAATTCATCGCCGCCATATCGGTGGCGGCACGGTTTACCATCCCGTTTCTCAATTCCACAACGGCCGGGGTGGTGGCGAACCACTCATGGCTTGCATCCAATGTTCCATGTATGGGTGCATCAGAATGAAATAAGCCCTTCGGTGCCACCACGTCCAAATCCGAGGGAACTCGGATAAATACCATACGCAGCGGATTGCCTTTCGCCTCCCATTGCGCTGCAGCACGCTCGTAAACGGGAATCGCCCTCTGGCATTGATGGCAATTTGCGTGATAAAACAACATCGCCCATTGGCCGTGGGCAAGCTTTCCGGCCAATGGCTTATCACTCTTTGTGGTCATGATGTGTGTCAGTACTGGCAGTTGCCGCCGGATCCATTTCTGTGGTTCCAGAATTACAATCTTTCCACCATCAGCGGAGAAGAGACCGTTGGGCGAAGCCGCCGGTTTGGGATGTAATATTGCAGCGCCGATCCCGCCGGCCAACCCAATCCCTGATGCCGCGGCCAATACCGGCCATTTGTGCTTTGACGGTCGCGACCATTTTTCCGTGTCCCTCGCTGGTTTGGCCAGATACGCCAGCGCCAGCACAATTGCTGCATCCAGAACAAACGTATACCATGGATTCACATGCACCTGTCCGAAGCACCCGCAATCAGCTTTGCCGGCAAGAGCTTCATATAAGACATAAGTGCCAAAAACGGCAAAACATACAATCGCCGCTCGCCGCGCCGCAGAGGGAAGGGTTCCGCTGACCAGCCAGAAACTTTCCATGTTGTCGTCGCCGACATCCAACCGCGTGTCGTATCCTGGTGCTAAACGTGTTTGAAAGTTGTAGTCTCGCAACACTTGGTCGGGCGTCTTGAATTTCAGGCCCTTCTTCCGTAATACATAGGCACGGAGTACCTGCTGAGGTTTTATCATGGATGGGAAAAATACCCTTATCAGTTGGTCCGCGCGCGGGTCGAATCGATAGATGGGAGATGGTCGTCCATCTGCCATGCTCATGTCCGTGGTGTTCTTGGCGTAAAGGAACGAAAGCGTCCCCACGAAGCTGCCACTAGCAAGTATGGCTCCGAGAACGGCAAGCGCTGCACACGCAGTCACACCGCAGCTTAGTATTGCCCGTTTGAGGTACGACACTTTCAGCGCCTCCATAGCCACCGAAACCACGCCCTACTTGACGGCGACGACCCGGCCGGCCCGCACGCCCCATCCAGCGTATCCCGGCGGCAATTTAACATTGGTTACGCTCCCGCTACGATGGCTGTAAAATAACACCTGTGAACTCCACCAATTGATGAAAGCGCAGACCTCGCCGTTCGGGGAGACACGGAAGGAAGGACTCAATACGCTGTTCGGAAACTTGAACGCCTTGTGCCAGAGCACTTTGTGCTGCAGCAGGTCGTAAATATAAAGCACGGAGCGCGTTGGTTTGGAACTTGGGCCGCCTTGCTCATTTGACCAGGCCAAGCAGGCCAACAAGGTTTTTTTTCCACGGTAGATAACATGCATGTTCACGATGCCGTGCGGTAACGACAGCGCGGGGAACAAACCACTGGACATGTTGGAGGTGGTAAGTCGTTGCAACTTCCCGGAGGCTCCCCACGCCACCAAGCCGTAGTCCCTCACAAAGACCAGCCCGCCTCGTTTGGGAACCAAGCCCGCGAGCCGGGAAAGTCGCCCCGTGGAAGCGGCGTACCGCCACGCATTTGTGCGTTCACCACAGCGTGGACAAAACAGAACCACGCCACGACGCGCCGGAATGGCCTTTAGGAGTGGGGCAGCACCCCTGGGGAGCGGAATCAAAATATTGCGGCTCATGGTACCAGTCTGAAGGTTCACGCGGGCTAGCCAATTGTCCGACGACGACAGTATCTGGGTACCGCCATGGTGAATAAACTCCCAAGCCTGGAAGTAAGCGGTATGATGGCCGAAGAGGGCCACCCCCTCAATAAGCCCTTCCATTGGTGGCGGGGGACGCAATTTCACAACGCTTAAATTCGAGGCTCCAAGGAGCCTTTCATTGCGCGTATCCCAAAGCGAGAACCGCAGCGAATGCGGATACCGGCGTGTGGCGGGAAAGACGCTTGCCACAACCGCCAGTCTGTTTCCAGCGACGCCATAGGAAAGTATCTGCCCTCCGAAATAGTGGACCCTTGGCGATACGGCAGTACCCTTGATCGCAACCAACCCCCAGCCTTTCGAGCCCCCGAGGAGCAGTTGGCACGAATGCGCGTATATGGCGTTGCTTGGCGTACCAACCAAGACAGAGAGCAGCGCTGTCGCCACGGATCGGGTGATATTCGTGATGTGTTTCATCGGTTATCTCCTGCACACAGGGTAAGGAAAATAGACAACATCGGTCGCAATTTCAGGGGTGCCACCCCTAACAGCCCTCTTTGTTGCAGTCGTCGCCCTCATATTGAGTGAAGTTACATCCCGCTGTGCAATCGGCGTCGGAAGCGTAGCCGGTCGAGCCACACGAGATGTTGGTGCAGATGTAGTACACTGGCGGTTGGCCCGGAGCCGGTTGTGCACACCACATCGGCCCACACGGTGTCGTGCCACTGCAGCCAGGCCTGGTAGCGGGTGGTTCGGCGGTGCTGCATTGGTCCGAATAGGTACAGCAATACCACTGCTGCGTCTTTGGATTTTCACAACATTGGACCCACCCGTGTCCTGGGTTGCTGGTGCCGCCACCGCAAGTGGGAGAGCAATAATACCCGTGCAGGCCACATTGCTCCCACGCGGGCGGTGGCTCGAACGCGTTGGCAGATGGCACCTCGTAGAGGCCAACTGTCGCGGCGACCGAAACGCCCGCTATGGCCATCACTCCTCTGGCGAGGCGCGAGAGAAACGCCCTGCGGCTGACGAAGCGGGAATGCCTTGATAATCCTGCTGCAATGATCTTATCCAACCTGCCTGAATTTCCCATCTTATTATCTCCTTTCAAGTCTGACTTTCATTTACCGCAGCGATCATCGGGTCCCCCGCAACATTCTCGGCAATCACGGTTTTGCCGCCACGCGCAGGCTCGCCCGGAACGTGACGCCAACGGACTTCGGTGCGGTTAAAGCGCAGCGATTGAAAGAGCACGGCCCGCACAACTCCACGGAGTTCGGGGGCCAGCGCACTGCAAGTGTTGAAAATCAGGAATTGCTGGCTCGCCGGTCCGGTCCGCCCTGGGTCTATCCCAGTATAGCTTACCCGCACCGCCGACCGGCCGCCGGGCGGAATGGCCGGATTGAGTATCTTAATCCGCGTGCATCCGCAGCCCGTCTTTTCACCCAGTAAAATGCTTCGCTCTGAGGTGTTCACCAACGTCAGCCTGCGGGTTGCCGTTCGGCCGTAGTACACTTCTCCAAAATCAACCGCCACCATCGGAACCTTCCGATGCCGGCCGATCGGGAATTCTTCTTTCGGGCCAGGCCACACCGCGCGAGCCAGCCAGGCGCCCGCGAGTTTCACCGGCACCGAGAGCGGTAGAAAATTTAGAAAATAATACTGTCGCCTCATTTCTTGCCGCTCCCTTCTTTACGAACTGCGGGCGTTGTTGTCGGAGGAAACTTAGGATTTTTCGACCCGACGAAATAAATGCTTGCCGGATTGGTCCTCATATCCGTCACCATCGCGCCGAACGGGGGGGTAAAATGGAACGTGCGCGGCGGGAAGGTGCCGTTAACCACGACGTGCTTAATCGTTATCGTTTCATCGGGGAAGGCGTGTCCGCCGCCAGGGGGCCAGTTGCGATAGTGAATCAACGTCGGGAACCATATTCCACCGGTCTTAACAAACTTTTTATAGTCGGCTTGAAAGAATCGTACCGTCCCTTTCCTCCCCCCAACCGCCTCAAGGATTTGGCGGTAGACGCGCAGCCCGCCCGCCCGCCGTACCACGTAGCGGTACTCAAATTTGCCCCAAGTGGAATTCGTTTCTGGCTTGCCCTTGTAAAGTTGGAGGTAGGTCAGCGTCGCCAGCTTGGTTGCCGGGTTATGTGTCTGTGCGAGCAACCGATATGTCCATGGGATGCTCGTGTGTCCGACGGGCGGCACATAGGGTGTGCCGAAGGGCGTCCAAAATAATGCTATCTCGGCAAGGCCGAAGTTTTGGAATTCTCCCTTCCAGGCGAGCGCAGACCAACTGCTGCTCCGCAACGCAACGCTAGAATTCCAACGACCGCCGCCCGGAAACGAGTTCCAGACGTTCCGGTGCCCGAAAATCCAAATTCCCGCGTGCGCAAGCCCCTTGTGTAGTTTTCCACGCGGTCCCACGTCTACCTCCCCCCCGATCTGGATGCTCCGCGCATCAAGCAGTGCGGCGGGGATATTCCAGTCGACGCGGACCAACCGCGTATGCGCCACCTTTCCCGCAGATGCCGTGTATTTCCCGGTTTGCTGGGGAAACATCTGCCTGACACCTTTCGTGATCTGTGTGGCCAGGGCGGGGGTTACATAGAATTTCTGGCGAATGACGGCCTCAAAGTGGAGCGTAACGATCCGCTTTCCGGCAGCGCTGAACAGCGTGTGCCATTGTGCATCAGTAAGGTGGACGGGGTCGCCGCCCGCGGGCGGGGGCGGTTGGTAGGCCGGTGCCGTGGCGAGGGCGGTGCGCTTAGCCATGCACAAGATGAGAGCAAGAGAAACGACCACCCATGATGGCCGTGAGACGGAGCCGGCCCGATGCGGCATATACTTAAATGAACCTTTATGGTGTTCCATTCTTGGTACCTCCAGTTGGGCAGACCTCTGCCGGATTAAAATTAGTGGGCGGGTTGCGGGCAGCCTTTTCGGCCTCCGAAACCGCACCTCGGCGGCAGCGGCCGCCCTAGTACCGAAGCAGTATTCAGCCACCCGTGCATATTGCTGCGGTAAAGTTGGGGATATTCGTCGGCACGTTCAGGGTGGGCACGGGTATCCCGACCTGCGTGCATCCACATCCCGTCTTTTCACCCAACGTGAGGTGGTGCCTGGAGGAATTCACAACCGCCAGCTCGCGGGTTGCCCGCTCGCCGTAGTAGATAGACCTTGCCAAAATTGATCGCCACCGCCGCAACCTTTCTCGGCTGGCCAATTAGGAATTCCGCCGCCGGAACCGGCCACATTGCCCGCGCTATCCAAGCTCCGGCAGAAGTTGCGGCAACAGCAAGCGCCACCCAGAACAGAAGAGAATGTCGTCGTATCATTTGCCGGCACCCCTTTTGGTTCCCACCGCAGGTACCGTGGTTGGCGGAATTTTCGG
>JAKAEZ010000071.1 GCA_021819825.1 Planctomycetota bacterium | reverse complement strand
AAGTTCGTTACGGTCAGCGGTAATGACGCCCTGCCAAGCCAACTCCTTGTTCTTGGCCAGCGTCGCCCTCGCCGCCGCAATGCGTTGCAGCCGCGCCGCCGCCAAATTATCCGCCGTCGCCGGGCACTGGCAAGCGAGGATCGACAGTGCCGCAACAACTCCGATGCCCAGTTTGTCCAAGTTCCATTCCATCCGGTTTACCCCGCACCAAAATAGCCTTACGCATGGCCAGCGGCTTGTTTGGCTACCGGGCCAATGCGTGCCCGCGCAAAAGGTTCGATCACTCTGATAAGTATAAGGCCGCACTGGGGAAACTGAAACCGCTCACGAGCCGTTGCGCCTGCCAAAAAACTCCGCGCCGGGGGACTTGTATCGCCGGGGCGGGGTGTGGGTAGAGAGAGAGTTTTATGTCAAACCAGGCGCATGCAAATCACGCCTGGCGTTTTGATTCATAGTGGATCACCTCCTTGCGTAAATACCGAACCATGCCGTTGGACCACGGTGCGAACACCCGCGAGTTGAGACCGGAAGGACAGGAGTGGCAGGAGACGTTCGGGAATGTGCCTGAGGTTACCGATCTGGGCTCTGATTGAGAGACACGAGGACGTCTGGTCTGCTGAACCGAGCGGTCCCGACCATGATGATGGAGCGGGAGGGGATGTTGAGCCGGGGGCGGCTAAGGCGGGCGGAGCCATCCGACTTGCTTAAAATAGGCAACCTGACCCCATGATCAAGCTGGTGTATTCTGTCAACATGGCCCGGATCGAACAGACCATCCTGCGCGTAACGGCCATCACAATCTTGCACACAGAATCACCCCGGTGACTCAGCAAATGCGCGGTGTTTGGAGCAGCTGAGTGGCAGAGCAGTAGAACGAGAGGGCACTGGCGTTTCGAGATGGTGTCCAACTCCGCCGCCGTGGAAGATATAAAATTCGCCTGCGATCCGCTGCCCAAGCTGTCCGCAGGCCAAATTCCCCTGGGGTTGCCTGGACTATTCAATTTCAGTGCCTGAGGTTCCAGTTGGACGAATGGCCGCTGATCTTGCCGTAGCAGCGCGGTGGCTGATTTTTTTTGTCAGCATATTGTGAATTGGGGAAGGGCGGTGAAATGTTCGTCGCGGGTAAAGTGTCCAGGGCTATTCGCACGCCTTCACCGCCACATTTCCGGATCAACCTGATCCTGCGCGGCTATGGCGGCATCAAAATCGGAATCTTCCTTCCACGTATTTGCCATAAAATCCAGATCGTGGTGGCGGATTTTCCGGTGCGACAATCCCAGGCCCGTGGCGAGGATATCCACCGCCGCCTGATTGATGCTTTTTCCGTGCGATTGTGCGTAATGGGGTAATGCCCTATCCACCCGCAGCGGCACGCTGCGAATGGTGTATTGTCGGCCGGCGGCGGAGTGCCTTCTTTTCATGCCTGCATCAAAGGCATCCTATGCCTGCACTGCAACGGCGGCTGCGGCCGCGGAACAGGTGAGGGTGGAACCGGTGCGGGTAGAGTGGGTGAGCAGGAGAATCCGGGGACATCGGGGGGGCCTGCTGATCTACTGCTTCGGAGAAATTGGAGGCCCGGAATTCGTTGACGGCATTCTGGATGTCCCTGGATTAATCCGGGACGCCTCGCCATTCGCTGTGACCGCACCGGATAAAGCGTTTCGGTAAATTTAATCCCGCATTCCGCCAGTTGATTATCTACAGATTTGCTGTGGCCCGGATTGTGGCGGTCCATGGACGGTTGTGGCCGGCGGAGGATAACGCGTTGTTGTGTTGGCAATGCGCGCCGTCGGCTGCGTCGGCAATAGCCGCAGACGCTAACCGGTACGCACCTGGATCGGGAATAATCAAACAGGTGCGGTGCCGCGATTGGCACCGCACCTGTTGCCGCTGGTGGGTCAAATGATGCCATTCGCGTGCCGCACGGTGCACCTGCGGCACACGAAGGCTCTGCTCTTAAAGCTTCGCCGCCATCCGCCGCCGCAAGGCCAGCCCGCCGATGAGCGTCAATGCCCCAACGCCGGCCAGGCCAACGCTTGATGGCAGTGGCGTCGGCGTGGTGGTAAGTTGCTCGTTGTCGACGAGAAGGCTGTTCGGCGTCAGGTAGGTGAACCAGAGGTAGTTGGGTTGGCCTCCAGCCGCAAACGTTTGCGAGGCATTCTGGTCCTTCAAATACTTGTCGTTCGAGTTGTTGAACGCCCACGTTTGCAGGGGGGTGCTCGCTCCTTGGGCGAGCAGGCCCATGGTCGCCTGCAGGTTGCCGCTTCCGTCGATTACGAAGTTCCACTCAAAGGTGTACCAGCCCGATTGGCTGATCGCGTAGCTCGGCTGCCCAACCGCTGGGCCCGGACTTGTCGGGCCGTCGCTTGAACCGTTGCTTGTCCACACATCCACGTTGCTGCCGCTGCCGTCCGCGTGAAATATGAAATCTTGGCTCCCGAAAAGGGCGGTCGAAAGGTCCCATTGATATGAGTAACCGCCGTTGGTAGCCACGCTCGGATTGATGTACACGTCCAAGGAGTCTCTGGCCGATGAAAAGAGCGGTCTGACTCCACCAAAGAGGCTATAGCCGCCGCTGGTGGTTGAGCCGCCGTTATTGATTTGGAGGTGCCCATTGCTATCGTTCGTGAATGTAGTGCTGGCGGTGCCGCCACTAGCGGCAAAGGGGGCCCAATCGCCTGTCCCGCTGCTGAAGTCATTTGAATACGTTGCCGCCCGCGCCGCCGGAGTCCCCGCCGACAGCAACCCGACACATGCCACTGCTCCGGCCATGCCGATTGTGAACTTTCCGATTTTACCACTCATTGCAGTCTCCTTTGCTTCCGAGCGGGCACGGCATGGCGCAGGAAATGTTCGGCCATGCGGCCTGCTCATCCAACCAAATGGATTTCCATGGCCGGCCGGCTGGAACAACCCAGCCGG
>JAKAEZ010000070.1 GCA_021819825.1 Planctomycetota bacterium | reverse complement strand
TGCCACTGGTGCGATCGAGGAATCCTCCGGTGAAGTACAAACCTTCATCAATGTTGAAGAAATTTCCCGTGCCGATCGGCGTGGAGTAGGTTACGCCGGGCAGAATCATCCCCGGCGTGATTGGTGTGCCATTCGCCACCGTGGTGTTGGTGGCCGAATTAAGCGTCCCGCTCAAGATCGGATAATGGACCTGGTTGGTGAAATCTTCCACAGAAAGTGGAACGCCCATGGCCGAGGAAAAACTCGAAGAGTCGGTATATTGCGTTACGGTACTGGCAAAGGCCGTGCTGCCAATAAGCATCGATCCCACAACAGCCAGCGTTCCAATTCCAAATGTTTTCAACATCGAGCCCTCTTTGAAGGTAGAGTACAACTGAAGTTACTAATCCCAGCTACGCCGCCGGGACGGAAAATATATCGTTGCCCGGCACGCCAGTCAACGCCCAAATGAGACGCCAGCCAACCAACATGCCAATGTCTGCTCTCATCCCAGATAATAAAGCTGGATATTGCAGCAAATCTGCCGGCAGCGGGGTTGGTGCACCGTTACATTCGCACCCGTTTTCTCATACCGGCACCCGCCAGCAAGCCCAGCGATCCGATGCCAACCAGGCCGAAGGATGCCGGGATCGGCAACGGTCCGCCCGCGGGCACGGTGTTAAGCGGCACGGTGTTAAGCGGCAGGTGCACCTCGCTGGTGGAAGTGAATGCGCCCACAGCGACGCTTCCGTCGATGGGGCTTGATGAGCCTACCGTTGCCAACGGGGCTAATACGGATCCGTAAAACTCAGTCGAAAATGAAATCTTGGTCGCGTTATAGAAGTTCCAGAGTATATTCGCGGTTTGGCCGGCATTCACGATTGGATCAAATTGAACGCTGCTCGCCAGGCTGACGGCACCGTGCGTGCCGCTGCTATCGACGTTTACAACAACCTGCTGCCCGGTGGTTAAACCGCTGAATTCAACTTGGCAGTTCGCCAAATTGTTGAGTACGGAGGACGCAATATCAACTACCGCAGTAGCGGCGGTTGAGTTGACGGCGAAATTCAAATATTGGACGCTGGAGGTGGGCTGGGTGACGGTCACACCCGAGGGCGCGGCGTTTGCCCAGCTTGTAGACTCTTGCGAGATTGCGTTTTCCACCGCCGCGGTGTCGATGCTTTGGCCGCTTGAAACGGTTCCGCTATCGTTAGCGGTGACTCCAGTTGGATTGGTCCCGCCAAGGATAATGTTTCCATCGGCCTGAATGGCTCCCGAGCTGGCACCGGTGATTTCACCGCCCACCGTCAGGACAGTGACGGAATTGTTTTGAAGCCCGGTTCCAAAGGTCTCGGTGCCGGAGAGGTTTCCGGCGACGAACGCCGTTCCTTGTACGTCACTTCCGCTTCCACCGTAGTTCCCAAGGACGATGAGGTTGTACTGCTGCATCGGCGAGAGAAGAGATGCGTGGGCCAATCCCGGCAGCCCGCCAACGGCTCCCGCCGTGCACGCGGCAAGGATGCCGGCGACATTGTACGTTGTTTTAAATTTCAGCTTTTTGTTGTTGACAGTCAAGAGGGCCATCGCGACTCTCTCCTTCCAAATAATAATAAGCCTTAGCAGCATTTCACCCGGTCTTACCCACAGCGGGTAAGACTCCAAGGAGAATATACGGTCCATGAAATTCTTGCAAACACATTTGTTAAAAAAGTATTTGGAATCAGCTTCCGCTGCGCCAGGCAATTGGTCCGATAAATAAAATTGAATCGATGCGCCTGCCAATGCGGCCTGGATTTGCATACGGCGTACGCCTGATCACAACACACACCGATGCGGCTGCAGCACCGAGTAAGCATGTATTGCGTTGCATGCCCTTCGGATTTTCAGGGCATTGATCGGTCCGGAGGGCATTGGAGAAATGACTTCATGTTCGGATCGGCGGTGACCATGGACCGCAAGCTCCGTCACAGTTTGCAATGACATTGGGTTGATATCCGCCCCGGCCTTGACTATTGCCGGTGCTGCTCTGGCCAATTACCCGCACCTGTCCCGGATAACCCCAGATGAAGGTGGCCAACCCACGCTGGTATTTCCAGTTAAAACCCCAGTTGGGTTCGCAGACCCGCATGGAGGCATCGGAAACATCTGTTGTTGGTCAGTGGTCGGAACAGCCGTTGATACCATCTATGCGCGGCTGAATTGCCAACCGCCGAAAGGCTTCGCTCGGCGTGGCGTAGTTTCCCGAGGCCGGAGTGCGGAGAGCCGAAAGCGGGAGGCCATTGAGCCTGAGTGCCATGCTGACTGGTGCGCATTCTCCCGACTCAAGGCAATACTTTGCCATGAACTCCAATTCATTCATGCAACCGGTGACCGATCTGTTCAGTGGTTTGCAGCAACGCACCGAAGTTGCGGCAGGAGCCAGAAAGTTCTCGTAGATCAGGCTCATGCCGTCCGCGGACAGGAATTCGTGGATGCTCTTCAGGGCACGGCTGACGAACAGGCGGCCGTTGGTTATATCGCGCCCCAACATAACGACCGAATAGAGCGATGGGGTATTGCTGAGCAGAATGTATTGGGCGCGATTAGCGGTGAAGATTCGGGCCGACCAGTCGGCGTAAGGGTTGGTCTGCATTGGCGCGGCCGATAAAGGACCAGCCTTAATTTTGTTGTTCAGTCGCTGCGAAAGTCGAAATATCATCCGCTAGATTCTATACGAACTGTGAATGGGCGGGAATTTCGCAACTGAGATATGCACCCTATCCGGCACGCCAGGGCGACGCGCTTGCGTGCGTTAAACGGCCTTGAGGCCGCGCAGAGCCTGTTTGAAAAGTCCGATGCGGGTTCATTGGCCTGGCAAATGGATGGATGCAAGCACGCAGATATGAAGCATCTTCCGGAATATGTTGACAATCGAGGACGCCGCAGACGGCCGTTTGCCGCCCCAAGGCGCTGCCCGCGGAGTTTCCAAGCAGGCTC
>JAKAEZ010000014.1 GCA_021819825.1 Planctomycetota bacterium | reverse complement strand
AGCCGATATTGGACCTTCCGCACGCCAATATGGCTGGAGGCGGTGGAAATTCATCCACAAACTCATAGCCATATCAACACTTCTAAATATCATGCCTCTCTGGAATCCTTACAACGCAACCGGCTCGATCCACAGATTTTATTGCTGTGCTGGGGAGGTGCGCCAGTGAAACCATTTGTGTCTTATGAACTCAAAGGAGTTCATGATGGAATGATCCGTTAGCCATCTAGCCGGCTGGGCCTTATCGGGAGCAATCCTTGGCGAATCGGCACCAATTTCCCCAGCACTGGCATTGAGTAACTGGGAGTTTCTCTGGGTGTTCCAGTGATGGTTAATTCAATAGCTTCGCGCGTTTGCGATTGGCTGATACGACTGCGTGATGATCTTGAAAACTCGCTTGTCCAAAGAGCGATCCGGGAATGGTTACTTCGGTTAATCGCCAATGCCCTGCGATTTGCTGGAATGCCAGCGCTCGCCGACTGTGCAGGCCGGCAAACGTCGCCTGCACCGTAAACAATATGATGTTGCCGCCCTTTCGGCGCTCGGTAAGCACAAGCCGCCCCCCTTTTTTTAGCAGTGCCTTCGGCAACGGCACTGTCCATGGACCTGCCAGAGCTTTCCCATCGGCCAGTTCATTTATTGCGCAGGCTTCGCCGGCATTGAGCAGAAGATCCATTTGGAGCCGTGCGATGGTGTGATTTGTAAGTTTTAACTGATAGGAAAACACCTCACCCACCACCACAAAACACGCCACAGCCAGAGCCATCATCGCCACCACGGTAATGATGGCAAAACCGCGGGGGCACCGGCGGGGCGTGACCTTACGCGCATGGGATAGAAATTTATGATTCATAGCCCACCATGCTTTCCGGCATGAAGTTCAGCCGGCAAGGATACGAATGTTTGTGTCACCTGTTGTTTTCCCCGCATCCAGGAGACTAATAGATAGCCGGGACTGAATTGTGCAAAATGCAAGTCGGGCAACAATGCGGGCCAATATTGCGGCGGCGGAGAAATTTTTCCGTTTTGCCAAATCCGCGCCACGGTGCCATTGGAATTCGCCAGCCAGAGAATCTCCTGCTGTTTTCCATATCGGCAGATCAAACCATGCGATCCCTGCAACTGCACATCCGGTGCGGTGGTGATATCCTGCCGCAGTTCACGCATCAGTTGCCCGCGCTGTGACAAATGCGCGGCCCGCATATCAGCCTTGCTGAAGGTGTGGAGGCACACCACAAAAAATTGCCCGGCCATCATTAAAAAAACAGCCATGACCGGTAGCATTACCATGCACTCCATGAGGGTAAATCCCCCTTTGCAACGGCAAGTCCTTGTAAGCATTTTTAGTTTCATTTTTTGCCTCCCGTGGGTTTTGCCCGCGCTGCCGGAGCCAACGCATACAGCGTCTGCCCGGCGGAATGGTCAGCAACATGAATGGCAACCCAGTGGCTGCCGCCGGGCAACGTCTGACTGCCGCGTCTCGGCATTTTGGCCGGCCCGATGACCCATGGTTTGGCAGCGACCTCCCGCGGCTGCATCGTGGCACGATACAGCATGGTCTGCTCATTGCGGGCCGCATTACGAATCGCCGCCAAGCGCGAGCAGTCCCGGTTATACAGCCACACCACATGCACGAACGCCGACGCCAGCACCAAAAGCAGCGCAATGGCAAGCGTCAGATCGAACATAAAAAAGCCACGACTTCGATTCATGATCCAGCGCCTCCACTGATCATCCGCAAAATATGAACGTATGGCACATATAATGCCAAACACAATAGCAGCACCAAAATTCCCATACACAATACGGCAATGGGAATGCTGCATGCACGGAGCAGGTCCACCTTGCTGCGATATTTGAGATCGTAATAGCCCGCCACCAGCCCCAATGCCGAACCTGTTGAACCCAGCGGTTGGGCCAGAGCGCCGCACAACAGTCTCGGCAGCCCGCACTGCCGCGCCGCCCGGTCCGCCGACGTTCCCGTCAGCACCATTTCTCGCCATCGCCGCAGTCGCCGCTTTGCGACACGGCTACCCGCAGCTTCTACTGCGGATTGCGAAACCTCCGGCAACGGCTGGCCCGCGGCGATGCCTTGAGCCAATATCCGCGCACCGTCGGACCAAGATCGACAGCGAATCAGGGAACCCATGATAGGCAGATGCCACGCCACGGCATCGCGGATATAAATCGAGACAGTTCCCCGCCTGAAAAAAGGAATCGCAAGCCGACGAAGCAGGATGGCCGCAATGATGAGGATCGCGAAGGGCAATCCGACGAGGAAGCCGATGGCGATGTGTTTGACCAAGCGGTAGCTGAGGAAGGACGTGGCTTCCATAATCGGCCGCGAGAATGGAAAAGAGCCGGGGCCCATTCCCCGATAAAGGTGAGGCGCGATCATCGAACGGAACACCATCAGAGCCAGAGCGAACGTGATCAAAAGGCAGATAAAATAAGCCAGGAAGTCCACATCAAGTTCCGAGGTGCTGGGCCAACTCCTGCGGCGATCACAAATGCGATGAAGTTCGTTCAACAGGAATCCAGATTTCTCGGCTTCCTCGATCGATGCCAAGTCCGCCGCCGCCACCTCCGGCACCGCCAATCGTAGAGCCCCCGCAAGCGGCATCCCGCGGTGTAATTCCTCGGCGAGCGTTTGTAGCCGCACTCCCAGAATCCCCGGCTCGCCCCCACCAGCTAGAAGCAGGTTGTCGTAAAGCGGATGATTGAGTCGCATAGCGTCGTATATTTTCTGCAGCACAACTTGGGCTCGCTGCCGGGCGATGAAATACCGGGCAATCACCATCACTGGTAGAGAAAAAATGGCCGCAAGTATGATGGGCGGAATCGGGGGAAGGACAAGACTGGCTATTAGGCACCACGCCGGCAGCCAAGTTCCAAGAAACGCCAGCACCCCGCGTTTTCGCTTCCATCGTGCAATGCGCTTGCGCGCCAGCCAAAGTTGTAAGCTTTTACGCATCACTTTGCCCACCGATCTCCAACACAAGTTCCGCTTACAATTATCTTGGACCGCCTACCCTCTGCAACAATCCGCGCGAACGCCGCGACGGGGAGCACTGCAATCACCAAGGTTAAATCAAATAAGAAAAATCCGCGTCGGCGAGCCATTATCCACCGCCTCCGCCGATAACCTGCAGCAACTCAACGTAGGGAACATACAGCGCCAAACACACCATCAGAACCAGCGTTCCCATGCACAGCACCGCCAGAGGAATACTCACAGCGCGAATGAATTCCACCCTGCGGCGATATTTGAGATCGTAATAGCCCGCCACCAATGCCAGCGCAGAGCCGGTTGAACCCAATGGTTGGGCCAAGGCACGGCATACTATTCGTGGCAGGCCGGATTTTCTTGCTGCGGAATCCGCCGACATTCCCGCCAACATTCTTTCGCGCCATTGCCGGAATCGCCGCCGCGCAACCCGGCTGCAAACAGCCATGGCAGCGGATTGCGAAACCTCAGGCAGCGGCTGACCCGCGGCGATGCCTTGAGCCAGTATCCGCGTACCATCGGACCAGGCTCGCCAACGAATCAGGGGTCCCAGGATTGGCAACCACCATGCGACCCTGTCGCGAATATATATGGTCACCGTTCCCGTGCGGAAAAACGGCATGACCAGCCGGCGAAGCGCCGCGCCGGCCGCACCGACGGCAACCACAGCCACGAAGGCCAATATGGGCATCCACCACCACTTTGGCACCCTAAAAATCACTTGCGATAACCACTGATTCTCAAAAGGAATTCCATACGCGTGGAACATTTTCCGCAACTTCGGTGCCACTAAGTTTGCGAATCCCGCGGCTGCGAAGATAAAAAAGCCGAACGTTGCAATAACATAGAACCAATAGCTCCCGTCCAACTCACTGGTGAAAGGCCACCGCTTCCCTCGGGCGTTTAATCGCTCAAGTTCCTGCCGCAGGCGGCCGGATCTATCGGCTTCGTCAATTGACGCACAGGCGGCGGCTGGTAATTCCGGCAGTGCCAGGCGCAATGCTTCCGCAAGGGGCAGCCCCTGTTGTAATAACTCGGATAAGATATGGAGCCGCACTCCTACGGCCCCCGCGTCGCAATTTGCCGCAGACAGTAAATTTTCAGGCAGTTGATGATTCAGGCGAATAATGCCGTAAATTTTCTGAATAACAATGTCACTGCGTCGCCGGGCTATAAAATATCTCCCGATGACCCAAACCGGAATCATCAGCAGGAGCACGTCACCCAATCCACTGACCAAAAACAGCAATACCGCGGTAAAACACCACACCGGCAGCCAAGTTCCGAGAAATTCCAGAACGCCGCGCTGGCGCTGCCGCCGGGCGATGCGCCGTCGAGCCATCCGGATTCTCAAGTTTTTAAGCATACTCACCTTGTCAGGCATTAGAGGAAACTATTCCCGTTGCGCTTATCCCGGACCGGCCAAGCCGCGCAGAAGGTACGCAAACGGCTGTTCCATGGAGTATATGACTAGAAAGACCACCACTCCGATCAGCAGCAGTGACACAGGCGTCACCACCGCCGGAGCAATGCTCATTCGCGTTTGGGCCTCACGGGTATAAGCTTCTGACAGCACGGTTAATGTTTCCGGCAAATTATTCCCCGCAATGCCGCTTTGAATCGTCGCGGCAACCGAGGCCGGCAACATCTGTCCGGGGGTAATCTGGTTCAGCGGTAGCCCTCGCGCCATTGCCTGATTCATCTGCACACCGTCGGCAGTTAAAGCGGGCGAACCCGTAACGGAATTGGCCAGTTCGACGGCCTGCGGCAAATCCAGCCCGCTGACAACGCCAATGCGCAACGCATCACACCAGCGGGCCACAAACCCCGCCCGCAACGTTGGCCCCAACACCGGGATGTGCAAAGCCACCCAGTCCTGCACGTGCAACATCACCGGGCGTTTGCGGAATATCAGCCAGAATCCCAACATCAACACGACAAGGGTCCCAATCAAGGCCGCAAAGATCGGAGTACGCGCACCGCAATACAGAATCACTTTCGTAATCAGCGGCGTGTGAAAATTGTACATGCCGTAGAAGATGTGCTCCCGGCTGGGGGTCATCCACCGCTGAATAAAGTTCTGATAATAGGGAAATACTTTTAATCCCAAAAACATCAGTACCGCCAGCATCGCAGCGATCACACATATCGGGTACGCCACCGCGCGGGAAATACTCTCCCTGAGCTTTTGCCGCAAATCCAGATGATTGCCCAAATTCACCAGCACCTCGGAAAGATTACTGGTACGGATGCCCGCATCCAGCAGCAGGGCATAATCCGGAGGAAATTCGCTGCGATGTTTTGCCACCGCCTGCGGCAGCGTAAGGCCTGCCTGTAAATCCGCGCTGATCGCCGACAGAACGCTTGAACGCCGACCGCGCGGCGCATCGGCCGACAATAATTGCAATCCCGTCTCCAGCGGCAAGCCGGACTTTATCAGCAACGCCAACTGCTGATTAAAACTCTTAAAATCCTCAGCGCCCAGCGGCCGCGTGCGCGTAGGGGCACCGGCGGGCCAAAGTTCCAGTACTTTCAACTGCAATGCGTTTAGCGCCGAAAGCGCGGCGGCTTGATCCGGCGCGTTAAGCGTGCCGGAAAGTTCGCGACCGGAATCCAATTGGGCTCGATAGCCAAAACTGCCATCCATGGTTCACTCCTTACTTCCACCGTGATGCGCCCGCGATTTTCACGGGAATCAGTGTACGCTGTTGCGCGATATCTGGTCAGAGCATCGGTGATGCAACTGCCGCGCTATCAACCTGCGGACCCAGAATCCGATCCACTTCGGCTTGATCGGTGACACCGCGGGCGGTTAAATCCCGTGCCGCATCATCCAGCCCATGATACGCCGCTGATTTGCGCATCGCCGCTTCCAGGACGGCGGAATCGCTTTGATCCAGCAGCGCCGAACGCACGGTTTGATCCATACGGACACACTGGGCAATCGGCAGGCGTCCGGAATATCCGGTATCCGTCTTTCTCCGTACCAGGCGCTGATTCAATATGCCAAAGAGGCTGCTGGTAATCTGATAGCGCTGAATACCCATTTCCAACATTCGGCTGATCGCCCCGGCCGCTGATCCTGCGTGCATGGTGCACACCAGACGGTGTCCCGTCAACGCCGCCTGCACCGCCAGAGAGGCTGTGGCGTTATCGCGAATTTCACCCATGGACAATACCTGCGGATCTTGCCGCAACATGCTGCGCAAAGCGCGTTGGTAATCCAACTCGCCAAACGGACTGACCTCAATTTGGGTTACGCCCGCAATACCGCGCTCAATGGGGTCTTCCAGCGAAACAATGCTGATACCCGGCTGCGTGCGGGCCAGGTGATCCAGCAGGGCATAAATTGTCGTGGTTTTGCCCGCCCCGGCCGGACCGATGACCGCCAACATGCCGCAGTCCGAGCGGCAGAATTCCATGAGAAAATCCAACGTATGACGGGGCAGAAATAAATCCGAGAGTTGATGGGGCGCAAATAATTCCGCGGGCATACGAACCGCGGCCCGCAGACCGTGGAGCGTGGGTATAACCGACAATCGCACATCCAGTCGGCGTGGAGTCTCTACCGTCATCCGCCCCTCTTGCGGAATATCCCGACGATACGTCAGTAAATGCCCCATGACCATCAGTCGATTAACAATGGATTCTCCCGTCTCACTGGGGAGTTGCTCAATGGTTTCCAGCAGCCCGTCAATACGAAAGCGAATCTGAAATCCGTCCGCAACCGGTTCGATATAAATATCCGAAGCGCGGCGATCCAAGGCACGGGCGATCAGGGAATCCACCATCGGACGCACATCAGGAAAAGTTGTCGCGGCTGGTTTCATACCACACAACCCAGTATCTGCATTAGACGAATTAATCGTCTTATAACACTGAATACCCCCGTATGCAAGATTAATGACAGATTAATGGCTGACAGGCCCGAACGAGAATCGTTCAATTCGGGTGCGCCGATTTTCTGGGGCATACGGCGAAATCGACGGCATAAATGCCGGCGCTAGGAGAATGCTCGGCCTTGGAAACTCGCATCGCGGAGGCCCGCCCGGATTTATTGCCGCTCACTCCAAGATTCTTTCCCAGGACCATGGCGAGTAAGGCTTGCGGTACAGGGAAATTCAGAATCAGGTATGGAACATCTGTGCGCCGGAAAACGCGCCGCCACGCACGATACTCGACTCATGGGCGGAACTGAAAGCCAAAGGTGGCCGCCCCGCCAACAATGGCGATCACCCACTTTTATGATTAACTCGCGACATATTTAGAGATGAAATCCAAATAGCCGCGCGGGCCGTCGGCGCGGGTATGTCGGGCGACGGATTTATTGATTTTGCGGATGGCCTGAATTAAATCCTGGCGCGAATAATCGTTGAGGCTTAAAAGCACGCGCAAATCCATTTGCAAACTCCGAACCAATTCATCCTTGCCGGGATCCATCTCCGGGTTGATGCCCATGCGATTCAGGGCGGAAGCCACCATGGCGTCGGTCAGGCGGGAACGCCGCTGGTCAAACGCGGTGATGCTGCGTTCAATCTCCATTAACAGTGGACGGTACTCTTCGGAGGTCACATCCAGGCTCGGCGCGTTAATACCGGGGCCGTATAATTCTTTCAGGGGTTTTGCAAAACGCCGATGCGTCACATCACCGATGGTGATTTCCAATTCGCCGGTGGAATGATCGATGATGGCGAGCTTGGCGATCGTTGTTAATTTACCCGGCTCCGCCGTTTGAGCAAGGCTATCAAAAAGGCTGCTTATTTCGGAATCCATTTAAAATCACCTCCGGCAAAGCCACACGCAAGCCATTGGGCACCGCGACCCTTGGCCCATACCATGACCCTATCTTGACTTGGCGGGTTGTGTCAAGGCCCGAACGAGCCCGAACGATGATCATTCAATTCCGATGATCAATAAAGCGTCTTAGCGCCAGCGGGGTTATTTTTCCCGGACAGCTCGCAGGGCTTGTTCGGCCAGTGCGATCGTATTTTCAAGGTCTCTTTCCGTGTGGGCGGCGCTGACAAACCAGGCTTCAAACTGGGAGGGCGGAATTAATACGCCACCATCCAGAAGTACCTGGAAGAATTTTGCAAATGCCGTCTGATCACAGGTCAGCGCGTCGGCGTAATTTTGGACGCGTGTGCCGCCGGGAGAGAAAAATGGCGTGATCATGCTGCCGCACCGTTGCACCGATACCGGGCAGGAGGCGGCTATAGCGCTTTGTCGCAGGCCGTCTTCCAGCAGCTTGCCTGATACTTCAAGACGTTGATATATGTCGGTCTCTTGTAGAAGCCGCAATGTGGTGATTCCCGCCTGCATGGCCAATGGATTGCCCGAAAGGGTTCCCGCCTGATACACCGGCCCGGCCGGAGATACCCGATTCATAATATCCCGCCGCCCGCCATACGCGCCCACCGGCAATCCGCCGCCGATGATTTTCCCCAGACAGGTTAAATCCGGCGTCACCCCCAACAACCCCTGGGCACCCGAAGGATGCACGCGAAAACCGGTCATGACTTCATCAAAAATCAGCAGTGCCCCGGCCGCGTCGCATAGTTTCCGCAATGCGTCCAGATAACCAGCCTGCGGCATCACCACACCAATATTGCCCATGATCGGTTCGGTAATAACCGCCGCGATCTGCGGGCCGAATTTTGTGAAAACCTCCTGCGCCGCCGGCCAATCATTAAAAGCGATGACCAGCGTATTGGCGGTGACGCTTTCGGGTATGCCTGGACTGCTGGGATGACCATGCGTGGTAGCGCCGCTGCCGGCCTGAACCAGCAGAGAATCAACATGGCCATGATATCCGCCGGCCATTTTGACAATCAGCGACCGCCCGGTAAATCCCCGCGCCAGTCGCAGGGCGCTGGTCACCGCTTCCGTACCGCTGTTGACGAAACGAATCATTTCCACCGCGGGCATGGCCTTTTGGATCATTGCCGCCAATTCGAGTTCCGAGGCGGTGCAGCAGCCGAAGCTGCTGCCGCGGCTAATCTGCCGGGCCACTGCCGCCCGTATTGCCGGATGAGCATGCCCCAGAATCAGTGGGCCGTAACTCATGACATAATCAATGTAGGAGTTGCCATCCACATCCGTTATTGCCGAGCCTTCCCCGGATTTAATAAACAATGCATCACGCCCCACGCTTTTGAATGATCGCACAGGTGAGGAGACGCCTCCGGGCATGAGATCACGCGCTTTGGCAAAAAGCGCCTCGGATTTGGCATAACGATTCACGGGCGGCGTTTTTTTCTTCATAGAAAGAGTGTAACACGCGGCCAAAATAATTGCAGGTTCGCGGAAGCGGCCCAAGCAACGGCATTTGCAATTTTCTCAACAACATTGTATGTTTGTTATTTAACAAACATATTAAAAGGAAGTCGTACAATGAAATTGCCTGTTTCTGATGATAAAATTGAGGACTTGGACACGCCAGTTTCCCCTGCCACGCTTGCTGAGATGGGCCGGCGAATTCGGCTGCAACGCCAAAAAATGAGCATGACACTTGATGAGCTCGCCGCTGCCACGGGCATCAGCAAGCCGTATTTGTCCAATATTGAAACCGCTCGGCTTGTCGGGCCGCCATCCTCTGAAAAATTGGCGCACATTGAAAAAGCGTTGACCTTCGCCACCGGTGAGTTAGTCCGATTGGCGGATTGGCTGCGCACGCCGGAAAGTATCCGGCAACTCATGCCGGAAACGAACAATTCCGCGTTGCCCCGCCTGGGCAGCGGCGCGGTGGATCTTGATGAATGGCTGCGCCGCAGCGGTCCGGTGCGGACAAATGAGAAGTCCGGCACCGCAAAATCCGTGAATCCTACGGATGATGATTTCCGATTTCCCGCTTTGATTCATGTACCATTAATTAATCGTGTTGCGGCCGGAACGCCGGCGGAATTTACAGATTTGGATTATCCCGCGGGCATTGCCGATCAATACGTTCCGGCTCCGCCGCCGACTAAGGCCCCGGCGGAAACAAGCCCGCAAAGCGCCGATCCTTACGCCGGCATGTTCGCATTGCGCGTAGAGGGCGATTCCATGTCGCCGCAGTATTTGCCGGGAGATATTATTGTGCTCTCGAGCGTTGATACGCCATCGGATGGGGATGACTGTTTGGTTCGTCTTGATGAGCAGGACAATTTTGCCACAACTTTCAAACGCATTTACTTTGTGGACGCACAGGGAAATCCACAAAGCGATTCCGGCCATGTGCAACTTTGTCCGTTGAATCCGCGTCATGCCAAGCGCATTGTCGCACGCGAACACATTACCAGCCTGCATCCCGCGATTTGGAAAATTACCCCCACACCCCGACGCAGTCCCGCGGAAGATTACTGTGCATCCGGTGCCGCGAACAATCCTGGCAAAGCCACGTCGGGCAAACGCCATAAACGCCGCACCGCACCGCCGGACACCCGGCCCCCAAGCAGCCCTGAATTGCCGCCTGCCGCCGCTGCGCAGGGGAATGCGTCGCCAAGCCGTTATATCCAATCCGCCACGCAGGGCTTTCAAATTGAGGCCGATTAGGCCCCACCGCACCGACCTTAAGCCATTTCCGCCAGATAACGCACAATCTGATCCGGGTGCATATTGGCAACATCCAATGCGATGTCCGCAGCGGCGGCATAAAGCGGGGCGCGTATCTGCAACAGTCGCAAAATTTCTTCCAAACCACCGGCACTGGTAAGATTCGGCCGATTGGCGGCGGTGAGCGTATCGGCGCGGATTCGTTCCCATAATACTTCCGCCGGCGCTTGCAGCCAGACAATTCGCCCGTTGGCCTGCAATTTTTCGACGTTGGATTTTCGCAGCACAACTCCCCCGCCCGCGGCAATGACGGTATTATCCGTTTCCGCCAAATCATCAACGACTGCGGACTCCAGATCGCGAAATAACGCCTCGCCGCCCTGCTGGAATATTTCCCGAATGGTCTTGTCCGCCCGTTGCATAATCAGCTCATCGGTATCCACAAAATTCATACCCATGCGGCCGGCCAGTTGTTTGCCGATGGTGGATTTCCCCACGCCCCGATAACCGATAAGAACGATATTCATAAAATCCTTTTGCCCCCTCAAAAAAAAGCGACAGTCAGCCGTAATGCTCCTCCCCCGCAACAATCTAAACATCCTCGATACCGTCGCATTGAGCGCCCCACCCACGCATCGGTAAAGCTGGTCTAGTGCCCTGTTCCAGCCATAATTACGGGTTGATTGGCCTTAAACCGGCCAGATGCAAGGAGCCGGCGGCGAGAACCGGGTTCGTAAACCCCTTGAGCCGACGCGACGCCGCAGATGGCCGGTTTAAGGCCAACCCTTCGGGCGGGGGCCAAGGGGCCGTGGGCTTTGTCGCTCGTCGTCAACGTATGCATTTATACGCAATCCTCCTCGCTTCGCGCCCACAACCCCTTGGCCCTCCGTCAACCCGCAATTATGGCTGGAACAGGGCACTAGCGCACCACACCGATGGTCAAAAGAATATTGGCATAGATCCGGCTTTCGCCCGTGGCAATGGCCAGACATACATCCGGTGTGGAGGCGGCATCATAAAAGGCGAAGCGTTCAACTTTTTTCAATTTATTGCCGGCCGCCCACGTATCCAACAGCGTCTGATATTCGGCAAATATCGGCGGATCGCGCGTAAGTTTATACGGGCCGGTTTTGTTTGGAGCCATGACCACCGCGGCCTCCACCGGAATGCTTTGCAAAATCAGATTCAGCACATCCGTCGCTTTGAGCAAATCCGCGGCCAGATTCAAATTTACCACTTCCGCATTGGGTCCGCGGCGCGTCCAGGCGGGATAATTCCCATCAGCGATCAGCACTTTGCTGCTATGGCCGCCCCGCCCAAGAGCCGAAAGAATCTGCGGGTGCAACAGCGGTGTTTTAAGCATACCGATACTCCGTAAAACAGCTATGATTTCTTGCTTTTTTCATGCGGGATAAATTCACGCAGTTGCGAGGATTTGGCAACCAGTTCACGGCCCGCAGTTAAAGAATCCAGTTCCCCGCAGGCCATGGCCTGGACCATGACATTGCCCAGCGCAGTGGCTTCCACCGGTCCGGCAAGAACATGCAGACCCGTGGCGTCTGCGGCCAACTGATTCAGCAAATCATTTTGCGAGCCGCCCCCAACAATATGTAGATGGGTGTATGTTTTCCCGGTTACTTTTTCAATCGTATCCCGGGCGCGCGCGTACGTGGCGGCCAGCGATTCAAGAATGACCCGGGTAAATTCTCCCGGCGTTTCGGGAACTTTCTGTCCCATTCGACGGCACTGTGCCATAATTTTCAGCGGCATATCTCCGGGAGCGAGCATCTGTGGATCATCAAGGTCCAGATGCGCGCCGCGCGGCGGCACCTCGCGGGCCAGTTGGACCAGCGTACGGTAATCAAAATCCTTGCCGTCGCGCGCCCAGGCCCGGCGGCATTCCTGCAAAAGCCACAGGCCGGCGATATTTTTCAGCAGGCGGATTTTCCCTCCCACTCCACCTTCATTGGTAAGATTAAAATTCATGGCATCCGGGGTTAAAATCGGTTGATCTATTTCCGCCCCCAGCAGACTCCACGTGCCGCTGGATAAAAACAGCCAGTTTTCCGTACCAGCCGGCACCGCCGCCACGGCACTTGCGGTGTCGTGCGATCCCACCGCCAAAACCGGTATGCCATGCGCCTGCGTTACCTCGGCCGCCGAACCAGATACATGCCCCAGTAAACTTCCGGGCATCACCAAGTCCGGCAAGATCGGCGGATGAACGGGTATGCACGCCAAAATCTCCCTGGAATATTCACGCCTTTGGGCGTCGAGCATTTGAGAAGTGCTGGCAATGGTATATTCATTGGCAATGCGACCGCAAAGCCAGTACACCAGCAGATCCGGAATATATAATAAATGTCGGGCCCGATCCAAATGGTCCGGACGATGCTCCGCCAGAGCACAGAGTTGAAACAACGTGTTGAAGTTCATGGTTTGTATGCCGCTGATGGTATACGCCCGTTCCCACGGCATCCGGGAGAAAAATTTTTCCGGCATACCCACCGTGCGACTGTCGCGGTAATGAATCGGATTGGACAGCAATTCCCCATTGTTATCCAGCAGACCAAAATCCACACCCCAGGTATCGACCCCGATGCCGGAAATTGTTTTTCCCGCGGATGCCGCCTCGGCAACGGCCCGGCCTATACCCGTTTGAATTTCCCCCCACAACCGAAGAATATCCCAGTGAAGAACATTTCCCAACCGCACCGGCCCATTGGGAAAGCGGTGCATTTCCGATAAGGCAATGCCCGCCTTACTGACGGTTGCGAGCATCACGCGGCCTGACTCAGCTCCCAGGTCCACCGCAATATACCGCTGATCCCGCATAACGATTCGTCTCCGAATAACCGCCTGTTTCCTCGGATGGGCATAATAACGTGAAGCACGGATTCCGGCGAGCATGGATTCGCACTATCTGGATTCGCATTATCCCGGTTTCGGGCGTGGCAAGAAATCCGGGCAGGCCCCTGCGGTGCGAGTTTCCCAGACCAACCGTTATTCTCTTAGCGCCGAGATTTACGCCTTCGATTTTGCCGCCGGCGCGGAAAAATCGCCACGCCCCTGCTGTTCCCAGCCCAATCGAATTCTTTAACGGATGTTGCGGCAAAATCCGCCGGCTTTCCCAGCGATAATGCTCAATAAAATCAACGGTTTTTTCGTCTTTCAGGCGGCTTCCACCCGTTGCCGGAGAACTGACCGGCAAAGCCTCGCTTATGATCGAATGGCGGATCACGTTATAGCGGTTCAGGATCAATGCGGATATTTTTTTCGCCGGCCGCCTTTTTTTCCTGATATTTTTTCAGCCAGGTCTGAAAGCTCTTGCCCGCCGCCGGGTCTTTACCTGTGAAATGAATGGAGACGATATCGTCGTAACGAATCGTTACGCGGTCGGTGGAATCTTTGATGATCATCCGAAGAATCCATTGGGCGGTATCCGATGATTCCGCCTGCCGATCAAAGATATAGCCTTCAACCGCATCGCCCTTGCGGTTAACAATCGTCACATCCCCGCGGTAGCTGAAAGCTTTTTCCACGACATCCCGAACCATCGGCAGGGAATCAAGCCGGGGATTGTACCCCTCAAGATTTTCATGTTCCGTCACCAAAGGGCCATCCGCGGGGCTATCGGCCAGAGATGGCGATTTAGAGATATGTTCTTGTGTTGTCATATAAAAATTTCAATCCATTATAAGCTATAAGCGGCGGTCTTGAGTTAAACCTTGACCTCATCATTGGCCCGTTGCGTCGATCGCGCTTCGTGATTTTCGGTGGATGCCGTTTTACCGGCGCTGACGCTTAAGGGAATGAAATGATGGCGCGTGTTTTCCACCGGTTGCCGCAATGCGTCAAGGGCCTCACGGTTCACATAACTGCCCCCGAACAGGGTTGCCCGCGCCGTGGCCAGCAGGCCCCGCAAAGATCCAAAGGTGTCATTGACCGCACTGGCTTCATACCCGCTGTGAACCATGCAGTTGGCGCAGCGCGGATTACCCGATTCCGCCCCGTAATGGTCCCAACTGGTGGTTTCCAGCAACTCGCTGAATGTGTCGGCATAGCCGTCCTGCAGCAGGTAACACGGTTTCTGCCAACCAAAGACGTTGTACGTGGGCATGCCCCATGGCGTGCAGGCATACGACCGCTTCCCCATGAGAAATTCCAAAAACAACGGGCTTTGGTTAAATCGCCACTTTTTATCCCGATTGCTGAGAATCGTGCTGAAAAGCCGCCGGGTCTTTGCCCGCCCCAGAAAGTGCTGCTGATCCGGTGCTTTGTCGTAGCTGTAACCGGGTGAAAGCATCATGCCTTCCACCCCCAGTTGCATCATTTCGTCAAAAAAGCTCCGCACACTCGCCGGATCGGCTCCATCAAACAATGTGGTATTGGTGGTGACCCGAAAACCGCGCTTCACCGCTTCCTTAATGCCTTCAACGGCAATGTCATAACCGCCTTCCCGACACACTGAAAAATCATGGTGTTCCTTCTGGCCGTCCAGATGCACGCTGAATGTCAGATATTTCGAGGGTTTGAACAGATCAATTTTCTGCTTAAGCAGCAAGGCATTCGTGCACAGATAGATATATTTCTTACGGGCGATTAACCCCTCCACAATTTCTTTAATTTGCGGATGCAGCAACGGCTCACCACCGGGGATGCTGACCATCGGAGCACCGCATTGCTCAACGGCGTCAAAACATTGCTCCGGCGTGAGTTGCGACTTAAGAATATGCGCCGGATACTGAATTTTCCCGCACCCCGCGCAGGCCAGATTGCAACGGAACAGCGGTTCAAGCATTAAAACCAAAGGATAGCGCTTGCGACCTTTTAATCGCTGCGACAAAACATATGTAGCAACAGTCCACATTTGTGAAATTGGGACGCCCATGAGTTCCTTTCCGGCCCGCATTTTTTTGGCCAAGAGAGTAAAATTATAGCCGCACACCAGAATACCACGCGAGCGGCTCTTCCGGCAGTCATTATTCACAGGCTCGCACGTCATAAACCTACAGCCTTGCCGCCACGAAATCATACCCGCCCGCACCATCCCCGCCAAGCGCTATGCCGCACCCTGCGGCACCACTTTTTCACTTATGCGGATCACCTTCGCTATTTTGGCTGTGTATTCTCAGACCGATCACCAACGCCGCACGCCGTTTCCTTCCTAATGCCCTGTTCCGGCCATAATTACGGGTTGATTGGCCTTAAACCGGCCAGATGCAAGGAGTCGGCGGCCAACGCCATCGGTAAGGATGGGGTTTCCTTTCAATGGGGCCACGGCGGCTGCGAAAAATCGCAGCCGCCGTGGAAAATGCCCTTGCGAGCATGGAATAACCGCCCAAGATAATGCTTCAATGGGGCCGCTTCGGCATGCCGAAACGGAACATGGGCGATCATTTTAACGTTCAACTTGGAACATAATATTGCCTGGATTTACATCCAGCATATATATTTCAGCCTGCTCACTGAGCATGGCCAAAATATTTTGCACCTCCTTCCAGCGTGTGCCGAATTGTTCCTGCTTGTCGTTGTGCCAATACTCTATTGCCTCCGGTGAAAATTCCGGCGGCCAATCCAGATAAGCGCCGGCGAAATCCAACAAAAACGGCGGGGTGACAATGGTCATCTCAATGACCCACAACGTATCATCACAACCAATGTATTGCGGAACATGGTGACCGCAAATCTCGGTAATATTCCGCTCACGCAGCCGGTTGTAACAATCACACTCGCGGCGGTATGATTGATGCACTTTATGTGCCTTAACCGCCGTCATCGCACTGGTTAGGTGTACGCTGCCGTGAATTCCACGGCCCAACTGTGCGGTGATAAGCAAGCCACGTTGGCCGGCAAAAATACCGGCGCGTGCGTCTGAAACTTGCGGAGATACAGTCATGATTCAAGCCTCGTCGCCAGATTCCTTCTCCGCCAAAGTTCGCATTGATCTGCATGTTGCCAGCCGATGTCTGCCCGTCGCGCAGGCTGGGGGTGGACAACTGATTTTCGATGCCCCCGTTACGCTATCCGAATGCGAGCGCACTGGTGAGGTCATTGTAACCATTGATGAAACACCTCAACGTTGGCGAGTGAAACTCCACCCCGGCCCGCAGCCGTCCCGCATCCTGTCTGCGGAATTTGAGCCAATGAATTAACTTAGCTCATAAAAGAATAATAGCATCTCAAAGCACATAATACCGCTATACTTAGTTGTGCAAGCCAGAAACGCATGGCAATGCCATGTTACATGGCAATGTTACATGGCCGAACAGCTTGACGGCCAACCGCTGAAACGCGAGGGTGGCGGCCTCGCCCCGGTCCTCCGCCGCTTGCGCGGCGACGGTGTAACCGCGCAATACATCAAGCAATCCAAGGTTTGGGCAACGGTTACTCCCATCATCCTTCCCGGCCATGACGATCATAAGCCAGCCAAAACTAAAAAACTGCTGGAAACCGCATTACGACAAAGCTGTATTGAACAGCCCTGTGAATTCACTTGGAGTGCCGTGCCTAATTTCCCGCACTGCCTGCCCGCATATAAACATGATCGGCACGGCCGTCATATCGGTTACTTCCGGCCGAACCACTTGGAAAAATTCACTTTGGTTCACGCCCGTCTGACATTCCAAACCCGCGTCCCCGGCCCCATCACCATTGGTGCCGGGCGGCATTGTAGGTTGGGGGTTTGTGCCGCGGTTGCGGTTGGGATTTGAGATTTCAGATTTCAGATTTCCGCGTGCGGATTTGACATTTTTGGGTGACGGCGGGACACCAATTCAAAAATTTGAAGTATCAGATTTCAGATTTGGACCTTCGGGTTTGAGACTTGGAATCTGAAATATCAGATTCCTCATTTGAAATTTGAGATTTTTGGGGGAGATTGGGTGTGACTTATCAACGATTTGAGGACTTGCCGGTCTGGCAGGCCGCTATAAAACTTGGGGTTGAGGTCTATCGCCTGACCAATCCGCGCTGGTTTGCGGATAAGGCGGATGTGCGCGACCAGATGCGCCGGGCGGCACTTTCGGTTTCCAATAATATTGCCGAGGGATTTGAGCGCGGCACCACATCAGAACTGCTGATGTTCCTTTATATCGCCCGAGGTTCGGCCGGTGAAGCTCGCAACGGCTGCCGAATCTGCGCTCTGCTGCTGGAAGAGGGCGTCAAATGCGACACCACCGATATGCCGTCGCAAATTGCGCATTGCGTGACTGCATGTGAATCCGTCTCGCGGCAAATCCGCGCCTGGGCGCAAAGTCTGAAGGATGGGGATATTCGCGACCAGCGGCATCTTACCGCCGAAAGCAAACAGCAATACCACCAGGCACAGCGGGCCATGGACCTTGACGCCCATATCCGGCGTGTGACAGAAGAAAATATTCAACGATCCATGCGGCAAATTCCCCCGACTCCCGAGAATACGCCCGACCGGGCGTGAGAGCGTTTATTGGAAATTTCAGATCTCACTGCTCAATTTCAAATTTGAGATTTCAAATTTCACATATCACAAATCAAATCTTAAATCTCACCTGTCAATTTCACCTCTCACCTCTCAAATTTCAAATTTCAAATCTTCCACACACTTCTAATAGTTCTGGACGATTAAAATCGTCCGTCAGCTTTCGGCGGCTCATGAGCCGCAGGCCTATTGAAGTTGCGTGATCGTGTTCACCATCAGCGGCTTGCGCATGGTTTGCGTTGCCATGGTTCTTTGGTTCTTTGGGAGGTGCAGGACATTTCAAGGTTTTGGGCGTAAACTAATGTGGCGTGCAGGACATGTGCGCGAAATATAATAAGCAAGGGGTTGCAGGATGAAAAATACGAACCAGGGTTCACAGGTTGGGTTTGTGGCACCGGATTTTACGCTGCTGGAAGCGCCGGGAAAGAATTGGACGCTTAGCCAGACGCTGGGTCGGCCGCGCGTGCTGGTGTTTTACCCGGCAGACTTCAGCCCGGTGTGCAGTGATCAACTTACCATTTACAATGAACTGCTTGAAGAGTTCAGACGCTTTAATGCCTTACTGGTGGGAATATCCGTGGATGGCACCTGGTGCCACAAGGCGTATAGTCAGAGCCGCAAGCTGGAATTTCCGCTTCTGGCGGACTTTGAACCCAAGGGAATGGTGGCGCGGCGCTATGGCGTATACCGCAATGATGATGGCTTTTGCGAACGTGCCATTTTTGTGCTGGACGCGGCGGGCGTCATCCGCTGGCGCTATGTTTCACCGATTGAAATTAATCCCGGTGCCGATGGCATTTTACATGCACTGGAATCGCTTACCATCAATCATGTTCAGGCATAAATGGAGTATCCTATGCGACCAGAACCGCCGCGTCCGGCCCTTGCTCCGCCGTTGGGGCCGGAAGACCATATTTACGGGCCGGCGGACGCGGTTGTGGAACTTGTGGCCTATGGGGATTATCAGTGCCCGCATTGTCATACCGCCCACCCGATCACCCAGTCGCTGATTGAGGAATTTGCGGGACAACTGCGCTTTGGCTGGCGGCACTTTCCGTTAAGCAAAATTCACCCTGATGCGCGAAATGCCGCAATGGCGGCGGAAGCGTGCGGAGATAAATTCTGGCACATGCACAATCTGCTATTTACCGATCCCGGCAAATTATCGCGGGAAAATCTTCTACAATACGCTCGGCAAGTGCAAATTGATCCACAAACAGTCATAGCGGCATGGGATGAAAACCGCTACGGGGAGCTTATTCGCCGACACATTGCCAGTGGCCTGCGCAGCGGCGTTAATACCACGCCCACGTTTTATATCAATGGCCGGCGGCATAATGGCGGGTTTGATAAGCGAACCCTGACTACCGCCCTGCTGCAAGCAATAGCCGAGAAATCAACGGCCTCCGCCGGGCAGAACCCGCCGACGTGAAACCGGGCTGCGGAAGGCAAGCCGACACGATGAGCCTGGCCAATTGCCGACACAATGGCCCATAAATAAAAAGACTAAGGAGTCACCGCAACGATGACCATTCTTCTGGGAATTCTGGGTTTGCTGGTTCTGATCTTAACCAGCATTGATCTTCTGTGGACGACCTTTGTTGAGGGTGTCGGGCCGATGAGCCTGCGTGTGGCGTTGCTGGTGGGTAAGTTATTACGCTATTCGGTGCTGCATGGGAAAACACGCCGCCTGATGGCATGGGGCGGGCTACTGGTGGTCATGGCATCGCTGGCCACGTGGACGCTGTTAATCTGGACCGGATGGACGCTGATTTTCTGCTCATGGCCCACCGCGGTGGTTGCCGCCAGTACCGGTCATCCCGCCGATGTTGTCCAGCGAATTTACTTTACGGGATACAACCTCTTTACGCTGGGCCTGGGCGATTTTGTCCCGCGGGGCGGGCTATTTCAGATTCTTACAGATGTGTGCTGCGCCAGCGGCTTTTTCCTTTTCGGGGCGGCGATTGCGTATTTAGTTCCGGTGATTTCCGCGGCTACGCAAAAGCGGCAGGTGGGTGTGTATATATGGTCGCTGGGGAAAAATCCCGCCGATGTTATTTTCCGGGCGTGGAACGGTGCCGATACCACCGCTTTGCAGCCGCACTTCATCGCGTTGACCGCCATGCTCCTGGGCCTGGGGGAAAATCATCTCACGTACCCGGTGCTGCACTTTTTTCATTCCTCCAAGCGCTCGGCCGGGGTTGGAGCGAACATCGCCATTCTGGATGAGGCCATTACCATCATGGAATGCGGTCTGGAAAAGGGATGCAGTCTGGATTTGCCATCCCTGGGCGCGGTGCGTGAGGCGATCAGCGAATACATTGTGACACTCAAGCCAGTGTTGATGCTCGTTTACGATGACGGCGACCCTCCTGTGCCCTCGCTGGCACCGTTGCGGGAAATCGGCCTGCCCGTGGTGGATGATGCGACCTATGCCAAAGCGCTGGAAGGCCAGACCGAACGGCGGCGACTTTTGCGGAAGCTGGCACGGATTGAAGGATGGACCTGGGATGCCGTTTGGCCCAAAAATATTGATCTCACGCACGGGATATGATACGATCCCGCCTTGCGTGTCCGGTTGATATTTTTCGATGGGTTTTATTATGTCCATGCGTTTATTTTATGGCCTGATCGCCGCAGCATTGCTGGCGATGATCGGTAGTGGAAATGTGCCGGCCGCGGCCGTCGGTAAAACCGTCACGATTTATCCGCTTGGGGATTCCATCACGTTTGGCTGGAGCCGCGTGACCAAGGATCACCGCATACCGGGAGGCTTTCGGGCGGAACTTTATACGCTTTTGACCCATGCCGGCTACACCGTGCATTTTGTCGGGTCCAATACCCGCAACGCCACAAGAACTCTGAAGCGCCATCATGCGACACAGCATGATGGCTGGCCCGGTTGGCGGATTGATCAGATTGCCTCCCATGTTAAACAATGGCTGGCCCACAGCGGCTACCGATTCAAAGGTCCCGCCTATCCCAATTTTATCCTGCTGCATATTTCCACCAATGATATTATTCAGCATTTTGATCCGAAATATCCGGCTAAAAATGAATCCGAATCGCAATTTATGCGCGATATGGAATCCCGCATGACGCAGCTTGTTCAGGAACTGGTAACCTTGCGCCCCAAGGCTCATCTGCTGGTGGCAGAGGTCATTCCGTTGGGCGGGTGGTCTTCTAAACTTAAGTCGGCGCTGTGGAATAAGGAAGTGCGAGAATTTAATGCGTTTGTGAAAACGCGGTTGGTACCGGCATGTCAGGCCAAAGGGGAACGGGTCACCGCGGTGAATCAATATGCCAATTTTTCCACGCCGGCCGGTAAGCCAATCTGGAAGCACTTGCCGGATAAATGCCATCCGGATTCTTACGGGTACCGCCTGATGGCCCATACCTGGTTCAAAGCCATCATGGCTATTTTGAAAAGGCCGGCCGCGACGGAGGCGAACCACGTTATGAGAGCAAATCCTGCTCCGCGTTAGGCTCAACGCTGCCGCATTGAGTTATTGGTTTTTTCAGGGCGATGCTGTTGAAACTTCGGTTTTGCAGGATGTATTTTTTTTCAAAATTGGTGCCCACCAGCAGGCCATCGGCAGTGGGCAATGGGGGCACAAAATCAATGATGCGCAAAGCTTTGAATTCGGAGCATACCGTGCGAATGTGTTCAAAATAACCGGCGTGATCGGTGACGATGCGCAAGATACCGCCCGGCACAAGAATGCGCAGCGCGTGGAGAAGGAACGGCGTTTGAATTAGTCGGCGTTTGTGATGGCGAGCTTTGGGCCACGGATCAGGAAAGTAGACATGCAGCGCGTGGATCGACTGGTCCGGAACGTGGGCGCGAATCCACCAGTTGGCATCGGCGCGAACCATGCGGGCATTGGGAAGTTGATGCCGACGGATTCGGTCGGCGGCAAAATCACAATAGGCTCGCGCCCACTCAATTCCGATAAAATTATGACTGGGAAATTCAGTGGCAGCAGCCAAAAGGAACGTGCCTTTTCCGGAGCCAATCTCCATTTGCACGGGATGATCATTTTGAAAAATATCCCGCCAGGAAAGCAGACCCGCATCATCGGGGACAACCAGCAAGGCCGGTTCGGGAATTAAATTGGGCTTTAAGGCCAAAGGAAAATCCTTGAATAGGAAAAATTCGGAATTACGTAACCCGTGCAACGTCAGAAAATGTGGCTATAAAAAAGCCGCCACGGGCTGCCGAGTGGGGCGCGACAGCTTTCGTGCAGGCAAAGTGGGAACCCACACGGTGGCGGCAGTTTCAAAATCAACTGCATCCGAGGTTCGTTTCGCTCCTCCGCCAAACTGACGGACAAACTAATAACAAAAAACCGGCTTAATTTCATAAACCGGTCAATTATTACTTCTGTCCGCATGGAAGCACGAAGAAACCCGGATTTCCGATTGAAGATCAGCCCCTCTATTTCCAGTAATGACGGTCGTCGGGCCTTCTCCACAATCGTTGGAGGAAGTATATCCGATTGAATGGCAAAGTCAAGTTGACCGGTTAAATTGCGGATGCGGTATGATATCTTCTGTTTTTGGATGAGGATGCCGATGATTGATGTTGTATTACTACCTGCCATGC
Organism: Planctomycetota bacterium; assembly: GCA_021819825.1. GTDB lineage: Bacteria > Planctomycetota > Phycisphaerae > WQYP01 > WQYP01 > JAMDCX01. The sequence continues at coordinate 42,936 of JAKAEZ010000014.1, read as the reverse complement.
TCAACGAGATGCTCCTGCCGCAAAGTCAGGTTGTGGTTTTTGATGTTTTACGCGCCAGCAGCACCATTGTCACCGCGCTACACAACGGAGCAAGGGAAGTACGGTTATTTTCCGATGTGGACGCGGTTCTCCACGCCCGCAGCCACGTGCCTCCGCCTGTGCTTTCCGCAGGCGAACGCGGCTGCGTCATGGTGCCGGGCTTCGATCTGGGCAATTCTCCGGCGGAATATCAGACGCACCGGGTGGGCGGGGCATCCGTGCTGTTAAGCACCACCAATGGCACACGCGCTGTCGTGGCCGCACAGGCCGCGGCTGACATTTTCATCGGCTCACTGCTTAACGCCCAGGCGACCGCGGAAGCGTTAAACGGACAACTGGATCATCTGCATACACTGATGGTACTTGCGGGAACCGATGGCCGGATATCCCAGGAAGATGTCATCGGGGCCGGGGCGGTTTTGTGGCATCTGCTCGGTGGAACGTATCGCATTGATCTGCCGTACACCGACACCGCCTGGATGGCCTACCACTGCTTTGCCTCCGTGCGGGAGCGGCTGGGAGCGGCATTGCGACTGGGGGCCGGCGGGATCAATATCATTGAGAGCGGCTTAGAGGATGATATTGATTTATGTTCACAGCTTAATTCAATGCCCCTTGCGGTGCGTGTGCAGAAAAATCCATTGCGGGCATTGGCGGTGCCGACGGCACGTTGAAAATTGAAAACTCAACCACATCCTTGCGGGCGTCACCCCTGCCGGTGAATGGTCACCGGTTCGATTTGCCGGGCGGTGCCACTTTGTTTACCCAGAAGCAGTTCGGGAATGACACGCTGGCGGAAGGTAAATATCTCAGTAAGCTGCCGGCGGATCAGGATTCGGTGCATCAGAACGCCCAAGGCCCCCAACGGCAGCCGATAAAGCACCTCATCAAAAATAACGGTCCCCTGATCTTCGGGCCAGAAGCGGTGTGTATGCACCCATTTGAGATAAGGCCCCTGAAGCTGTTCATCACGGAATTGCCGAGGCGGATTGTACATGGCAATGCGCGTTTTCCAACGGATCGGCAGGCGCATCCATTTGATGGTGTAGTCGATGAGTGTGCCATCCCGCATGAGGATATCGCCGGGCGTGCTGATGGTAAAATTCAACCAAGGCGGGGTTATGCGGGAAAGATTTCCCGCATCGGCGAAAAATGGAAAAACCTTTTCCAACGGCAAGGGAAGCCAAAGTTGACAGGTTAGTCGATATTCACGTGTCATTAAGACTCCCTAGTGTTCTGTCACACCTAAATATTAGGATTGATTGGCCGCAAACGCCCCAGATGCAAGAAGCAGCGGCGAAAACCGGGTCCATAGACCCCTTGAGCTGCTGCGACGCCGCAGATGGGGCGTTTGCGGCCAACCCCGCGGGGCGGGGGCCACGGGGCTGTGGGCTTTGTCGCTCGTCGTCAATGTATGTTCCCATACACAATCCTCCTCGCTTCGCGCCCACAGCCCCCTGGCCCTCCGTCAATCCTAATATTTAGGCGTGACAGAGCACTAGAATCCCGATCCGCAAATTGACCTTAGTTTCCTGTTGTAAGTTGCTAGTGCCCTGTTCCGGCCATAATTACGGCCGGAACAGGGCACTAGTCGCCACCTTTATACGGATTATCCGGAATCGCTTTTTTTACCGGGGCGTCTTTCATGTGCAGCAGCATCGGTGAGGCAATAGCTAAAGTGCTATAGGCACCCGTGATCACGCCGATCAGCATGGCGTACGCAAAGCCGTGCACCCCCTGACCGCCCCAGATATACAGAATCAGCACCACTGAAAATACGGTGAACGTGGTCCAAACGGTTCGGCCAAAGCATTGATTGATGGAGTCATTAACAAGTTTGGCGGTCAGCGGTTGACGGGACCGGCCGCGGTTTTCACGCACGCGGTCAAAAATTACGATGGTATCATTAACGCTGTAACCAATAATGGTCAGATACGCGGCGATCATCGTCATATTGATCTTAAAATTATCCACGAGCATAAAATGACCGAACCAGGTCCGGTGGATGTAAACCGCCAAAACCGTTGCGGCAACCGCGACAATGGCGTCGTGCAGCAATGAGAATATGACGCCAAAGCCGTAACGCACACCGCCGAATCGGATCCACACATAAGCCACAATCAGCAGTAGGGATACCAGAACCGACATCACGGCATTAAGCCGCGCCTCGCTGGCCACCTGCGGGGCAAAACTTGTCACACCAGCCAATCCGCCGGAGGTCGTCAAAGCGGTACGAACGATGCGCCATTCCGGGGCGGCAACTTCTGATTTCCACTGCGCAACTAAGCCGGTGTTATCCGCTTTATAAAGCAAACTGGGGTCCAAAGCGACCACCACCGCATCGGTGGCTGCTGGCTTGTGGCCCGGCACCGCGGGTGCATACGCCAGCGCAATAACTCTAAATGGGCGGTATTGCAGAGAGGCAAAATCCGGCTCCTGACTCATAGCCCGAATGCGCGATTCAATTTCCGAAGCGCTTTGCGCCGGGCTGATGTGCCGCAGGAAAATCGCCACACCCCCGCGGAAATCACCAATGTCCACACTGGGCAGTCCGGGACCCATGTTGGTGAGGTTGGCATGCGTAATAGGCATGACGGTATGATCATCCAGCAGATCCTGAATATGCCGGGATCGAACGGCCACGTGCATAAATTTCAGCTTTCGCGTTACCTTAATGGAATCGGCGAATTGCGATTCCAACGCGTGCGTAAGCTGCTGGACCGGCACATCGGATGGCGCGGTGGAAACCGCGGTTGGCGCGACCGGCTTATTTTGCGGCGGGTTGACGATACTGGTGATAATCACAAATTCATCGTGATGCGTGCCCACGGAATAAACCGTGGCATGGCGCAAGGCCTTAAGAGCTGTATCATGCCGGCCAATATCCTGTACACGTTTTCGCACCGCGGATACGGACATTTGCAAGCCCGGGCGCAATTGCAGGGTAACCTGGGTGCCGCCGTTAAATTCGGTGTCATATTTTTTGTTGCCGCGGGCAATAAAGGTGATGATGCCGGAAATCATGATGATGGCGGAAATGACCCAGAAAATCCGCCGCTTGCCGATCCAGTCAAAATTGGTAACGGTAAAAACCCGCATAAACGGCCAGCGGCCTTTAAGCCAGGTAAAGGTAAACAGATCGCGGAAATATTCCTGGATGGAAAGATCATCAATTTTCCGCATGATGCCGGCCCGGATGGCCGCAATCATCAGCGTGCGGGTAACAAACAGGGCCGTGAACATGTGCACAGCCAAACCGATTAACAGCGTAATACCGAAACCTTTAACATCTTCCGACCCCATGAATATCAGCACGATGCTGGTCAGAGATGTGGTTAAATTGGCATCAAAAATTGTCCAGAATACGCGGTCATACCCTTGTTTAACCGCCAGCCAAAGCGACGCCCCTTTATGAATTTCCTCACGGATACGTTCATTAATAAGGATGTTGGCATCCACCGCCATACCCAGGGTCAATACCACACCGGCGATTCCGGGCAGGGTGAACGTGGCATGTAAGAGAGCCATGACGCCCAGCGTCAAAAGCAAATTCAACATTAACGCCACATCAGCAAACAAGCCGGTGATGGTGTAATAAACAAACATGAATCCCAGAACCACAATCACCGCGATGATGGCACTGCGTAAACCGGCCTTGAGATTGTCGGCACCCAGCGTGGCACCAATCGTCTGCACGGAGATCGGTTGCGATTGCAGCGTGGCCGGCAATGAACCGGCATTGAGGGTTTGCACCAGCAACTGCCCTTCCTGCTGAATATCCTTGGCGGGGTTGCGGGCGGACGGCATTCCCAGGGTAATTTGCCCCGAACCGGCGATGGTGCTTTGGATAGTCGGAGCGGTGATGGCTTTGCCATCCAGCAAAATGGCCATATCGCGACCTATATTATGGCTGGTAAGCTGCCGCATGAACGCAGCGCCGACGGTATCCAAATTAAATCCCACCGCCAATTCGCCGGTTTGCGGATCGGTTTGTAATTGGGCATTGCTGACCTGCCAGTGCGCGCGGTTGGCACTATGGGTTAAAGCGCGGGCACTGTTGGTGTAAAGCAGGATGTAATGTTGCCCCTCATACTCCCCCACGACATATAGTTCGCGCGATCGCAAAATATCTTTGCCATCGCGCGGATCAACTTCAAACCAGGCAGTGCCGGCGGGGGTGTATCCATTATGCGGCCCCTTGGTGGCCAATTGGGCCAGCGCTCGCTGGGCACCGGTATTTTGCGGAGTAACGGTAATGCGGAAGTCCAAAACGCCCGCACCGCGCAACATGCGTTCAAGTTCCTGCGGGCTGTCCAGGCCGGCGCTGTGCAGGCGGACCTGCTTGTAGGCGGCCTGAATTTGGAGAATTAAATTTTTCCGATCGGAATGGCGTTTGATCAGATCACTTAAGGCGGCCTGCGCTTGCGGATTTTTTCGGCCATAGGTTGACGAAAGCAGATTCGCCAGATGCTGCACATTGACATTAAAGGCAAGCACTTTTTGCAGGGTGTTCTGGTAGGCGGCAGTAGTATTATTTAACAAGGCAATATCATGGGCCGGCATATTTTGCGGATCGTTGGCAAATTTGGCTGCGACTTTGCGGGCGGCAGCCAAAGCGTCATAGCGGGTTGCCAGCGTTTTCAGCAGGGCTAAACGTGCGGGATTGCCCTGGGCGAGAATTTTTATCTGGGCCTGCCGCTGGTTTCCCGATAATGCCATCGCCGCGCCGATCTGGGAGGGCATGATATTATCCGCCAGGAGTTTATCAACGAGGTTCTGGTAATGGCTTTGGGCCTGTCGTGATTCGGCGCTGGCCAGAGGCATCTGGATTTCAATACGTTCACCGGCGAGAACCCGCCAGACCAGATTATGCACATTCCCCGGATCCACGCGTCGGCGCAACACGGAAATTACCTGCTGGGCGAGGATATTGGGATCTCCCTTGTACCCGGGCGGCACATTGAGCTGATAGATTAAATCGGTTCCACCCGATAGATCAATTCCGCCCTTAAGGCCATTGGAAAAAATACAGAACAGCGCCAAAGCAATGGCACCGAAGATCAGAATAAACCGGGAAAGCAGATTGGATTTCATTGTGTTTCCAGAATTCTCCGGCCGCCGCGGCGGCCCGCCTTTGTGTACCCCCCGGCGCTACCGGGCTTTAACCAAAATATCTCGGTCAGCTTTTATCCGGAGCCGCGTCACCTTCATCCAGCACCTTAATAATTGCTGATTTGGTATAGCGCTCTTTGATGTTGTTGGCCTCATCAACTTTCAAGACCACTTCATCATCTCGAACTTCCACGACCGAAGCGATCAAGCCACCCGCCGTGACCACACGTGACCCGCGCTTCATGGCGTTGTACATTTGATCGCGCTTCTTCTGTTCGCGTTTACGTCCGGAACTCATGAAGAAAAACACCACAATGAGCATCAACGCCAGCGGCGCGAAACTCATAATTTCACTGGTTAATGTTTCCGGCGGCTGGGCCGGCTGACTGGCGGGGGCGGTGGCGCTGGAACCGCCCGCCGCTGCGCTGGCCGGCGCTGCGCCGGTCGTGGATGCAGTTGGCAGTGCCGCTGTCGGAGCGGCAGTCGGAGCCGGGGTGGCGGCTGTGGGTGCGGCGGCATTCCCGGTTCCCGCGACGGGCTTGGCCGTGGCAATGGCCGGCTGCGCGGCAGCCCTGGTAAACGATGGCGCGCCAAAAAATGCGCAGGACAGACAAAACAAAGCTAATACGATCCATGACTTCATGGAAAATCTCCAAAAGGGACGAGAACTAAGGAGTTAGAGTTAGAATGGTTCACAATCTACCCGCCATTCTTGTTCAACCTGCTAACTTTTCATATCCCAAATTCACATAACATCCAAAACCGAATACTTCCGTAACATTGTGTTGCAAACGGCCAAGGCCGCCCTATCCCGCCGACTCGTTTCCAAACTCCAAACTCCAAAGTTCCGGAGGTTACTTACTCCGCCGTGCCCGGCGCAACGAGCATAGATCCGTGATTGTCGCGTATCGCCTGTCGAATGTCCAGCATCCAGCGTTGGAAGAATCGGAGGTTGTGCAGCGAGATCAGCGTTGGCCCCAGCATTTCCCCGACCGCGAATAAGTGCCGCAGGTAACCGCGGGAAAAATGCCGACAACACATACAATCGCATGAAGCATCTAGCGGACTGATGTCACGAATATACTTACTGTTGCGCAGGCGGATCGGGCCGGTGGAGGTAAATGCCAACGCATTGCGGCCATTACGCGTGGGCAATACGCAGTCGAACATATCCACACCTCTTTTAACCGCTTCCAAAATATCCAGGGGATATCCCACGCCCATTAAATATCGCGGCCGGTCTTCCGGCAACAGGGGCGCGGCGTGGTCAATAGTGGCAATCATGCGGTCGTGCCCCTCCCCCACCGCCAAGCCACCCAAGGCGTAGCCGTCAAAATCCATGGCAGTTAGCGCCTCTGCACAACGCAACCGCTGCTGCGGATCGGTTCCGCCCTGCACAATGCCAAATAACGCCTGCCGGTTTTCCGGGTCAAGCTTTTCATGTTCCTCACGGCATATACCGGCCCAGCGAATCGTCCGATCCATCGACTCGGCCAGGCGTTCCGGCGGACAATCCGCGGGGGGGCAATCATCAAAGGCCATGGCTATATCCGCCCCGAGGTCATGCTGTATTTTCATGGATTCCACCGGCCCCAGGCGAATGGCCGAGCCGTCAATGTGCGATTTAAACACCACATGATCGCGGTCAAAATGACGCAAATCCGCGAGGGAAAAAACCTGAAACCCGCCGGAATCTGTAAGCATAGGCCCGTTGAAGCCGGAAAATTTCTGCAAGCCCCCCAAGTCACGCACCACCTCGGATCCCGGGCGCAGCATAAGATGATAGGTATTTCCCAGGATAATCTGGCATCCGGCCTGATGGAGCATATCAGGAGTAAGGCCTTTGACCGTACCGCGGGTTCCCACGGCCATGAAGGCGGGTGTGTCAAAGCTTCCATGCGGCGTATGCACGCGCCCCAGGCGGGCCTTGGTGGAGGAATCTCTGGCAATAATTTCAAATTTCAGCGTCATGGCGGAAGAGTATAGCGGCAATGCAAATTAATGGTAAATAATATTGCATTGGACTTGCCGCGCTGCTACACTTTTGCAGGCGGGCAGTGTATGAACGCCTGTTAAGCTCGATTTTACACTACTTTTCTGCCGAAATGGATGGCTTTTTATGTCAATTATTGAGGTTGCTCAAAAAGCGGGCGTGTCACCTTCCACGGTTTCACGCGTCATGAATGATCACCCGCGCGTGGCCACGGAAACGGCTCGCGCCGTGCGGAAAGTAATGGCTGAACTGGGCTATGTGCCATCCGATAATCGCCCCGGCCCAAAACCCCTGCACCGCGCTGTGCCGGCTAAACCTACAGTGGCTTTTATTATTTTTGGCACCTCCCAACACGGTAATACGCCGGGATTTGAACAGCTTGTCCGCGGCGTATCTGAAGCGGTTAATAAAAGTTCGATGGGCTTGGCCATATTCCATCACCAGGATTCCGCCCGGCCGCCGGATCGCCTGCTGGATAGCGCCGTGCACGGACTGCTGCTGCACGGGGAAATTCCCAGCCCCGAGGTTCAGGATAAATTCGGAAAAATTCCCGCAGTATGGCTAATGGGTAATCATCAGCGCCCGACATGGGGTGATCAGGTCATGCCGAATCATTACGAGGTCGGCAGCCTGGCGGCAGAGCACCTGCATTCCCATGGGCATCAACATCTGGTGTTTCTGAATATGGACGCGCAACATTGGCCTTTTCGACTTTACTATCAGGCTTTTGCCGCCGCCGGCGAACAACTTGGCGCTACGGTAACGCGCATCGATACGGTCATAAAACCAAGCTTGGACTATTGGTTCAAATATGATCAATCGACCATTGAGAGTATTGCGGACCGGTACTTGGCGCTATCCCCGCGTCCCACCGGAATTATGATTGCCGATGACATGCAGGCGGCGATGATCCAGCCGGTGTTGCAACGGAAAGGCGTGCAAATCCGCCCCGGCGAAGTTGAAATTGTTTCAGTGAACAATGAGCAGCCGTATCTCATAGGACTAAATCCGCGGCCCACGGTGATAGACATCCGGGCCAGCGCCATCGGGCAACGCGGAGTGGCCCAAATCCGCTGGCGTATCAAGCATCAGGACGTGACAGACCGGATCATGATGCTGGTGCAACCGGAACTGGTAGAATCCGCAGCACATTGATGGGTATTAAGACCGTCTTCGCGGGAATAATGATCCGTTAGTCAATGCGCAGTAATTGCTCGCCTTTATATAGTTGGCGATTTCCGGCCCTATTTTGCCTGTAACGACCGGAAGGCCCAAGGTGCGCGAGGGCTATTTAGCGGGGTGCCATATTATTCGCAAAAACGTTTAAGCATGAGGTTGTCTTGACATATTCAGGCTTTTTTCTTAAGTTGTTTAGCTCGAATGATCCGGAATGTAAAGCCGGTTGGATCGGAAGGTTCGCGACGACTCGCCGTGGCATGGGATGAACATGTCGGCATTAAAAGCGATGCTCCGATCATCAAAGGAATGGAAAACAGCCTCTGCGCGGCAAGATTGGCGCAATGCTAAGGAGTAGACGACATGTTACCTGTTGCAAGAACCAGCAAATCCCGTAAAGGTATGCGCCGGGCCCATCAGGCCCTGACTGGAGTCGCCAGTTCGCGCTGTCCGGGATGTGGGCAAAGCCGTCTGCCGCATCGAATGTGCAGCAACTGCGGATATGTGAACCGCTCGCTGAGTCTGGAACTCGAAGAAACCACCGCCAAGAAATAGTCCACCGCCGTGGGACGTTAAGATAAACAAGGCCGCCTTATAGCGGCGAGAGGTACCCTGCTTTTTCCAAGGTAAGCTGTTGGACCGTTGTGTAACTTTTTGAGGCAAGTCGGGCGATGCGCATCGCGATAGACGCCATGGGTGGCGATCACTCTCCGGATAAAATCATTCAGGGAGCCATTGAGTCATTGGAATTTTTACCGTCCGATGATGCAATCATCCTGGTTGGCCCGGAAGAATTGCTGCGCGAAAAGCTGGCCGCGGTCATGGCGCGACATTCCAACGTACATATAGAACCGGCATCGCAAGTCATCGGTATGGATGATTCCCCGGTGGAGGCGGTGCGGCAGAAGCGTGACAGTTCGATTGTGCGCATGGTAAAACTCGCGGCCGCCGGCAAAGCGGATGCAATCATATCCGCGGGAAACACCGGTGCCTTAGTGGCGGCAGGCGTGCTGATGCTGGATGCCCTTCCGGGTGTGGAACGCCCGGGAATCGCCATCCCGATACCCAATGGTTATAACCGCGTTCTGCTTTGCGATGCCGGGGCCAATGTACAGCCCAAAGCCGCTCATCTGCATCAATACGCCATTCTCGCGTCCGTGTATTCGCAAACGCTTTATGATGTTGCAGCGCCGCGGGTAGGGCTGCTGAACATCGGCACCGAAGAGGAAAAAGGCACAGCGCTGGTAAAAGAAACGCGGCTGCTTTTGGAAAAAGACAGCGGCTTAAATTTTGTCGGGTATATTGAGGGTCGAGATATTTTCACCGATCGATGCGATGTGGTGATTACCGATGGCTTTACCGGCAACGTGGTGCTGAAAGTCATTGAAGGAATGGGCGGGTCTCTGTTGCGTACACTCAAAGGGCAAATGACGCAATTGCCGGCACCAAGTGCCGCGGAGCTTGCGCCGATCATTAAAAAAACGTTCAAGCTGTATGATCATGAAGAGTATGGTGGAGCGTTGTTGCTGGGGGTATCGGGGCTGTTTCTAAAGGTACATGGATCGGCCGGTCATAAGGCGATTCGTAATGCAGTCCACGCCGCTAAACAGGCCACTGTACATAACATCAATGAACGAATTTCCGCCCGGCTGTCCGAACGGGTGGCGTAAAACCTGCCAAGGCGTTAATCTAATTTCAGTAATCCGCGGATGGTCCCGCTTTGTTTCGGTAATGCGGCGGATTGGTACTGTCATCAGGAGTGGTTGTATTTATGGCCCGATTTGGAGCCAATATTGCCGGTTCCGGAAGTTGCGTTCCCCAGCGGCGTTTAACCAATGCCGATCTCGAAAAATTGGTGGACACCAACGATGAATGGATTGTTCAACGCACCGGCATCCGGGAACGCCGCGCTGTCAGTGAAGGCGAATCCACGGTGACGCTGGCCCTGCAGGCGGCGCAGAAAGCCTTGGAAAGCGCCAAAATTTCCGCTGATGATCTGGATCTGATCATTGTCGCCACGCTGACGCCCGAGTTAATTACGCCTTCCACCGCCTGCCTGTTGCAGGAAAAATTAGGAGTTAAGCGGCATATTGGTGCCTTTGATATGGGGGCCGCCTGCTCGGGTTTTGTGTATTCCATTGCCACAGCGGCGCAGTTTATTCAAACCGGCGCGTACAAAAATATTCTTGTCGTCGGTGCGGAAACGCTGACCAGAATTGTGGACTACACGGATCGGGGAACTTGTATTTTATTTGGCGACGGAGCCGGAGCCGTGGTGCTTTCAGCCACGGAAGATACACAGCGGGGAATTCAGGCATTTGAACTCGGTGCTGACGGCATGGATGGTGAAATGCTGTACGTACCGGCCGGCGGATCACGCCTGCCCGCCAGTGCCCAAACCATTGCCAACCGTCAGCATTACCTGAAAATGAATGGCCGCGAAATTTATAAATTTGCGGTCCACCAGATGACGGACAGTCTGAAAAAAGCCATGGAGGCCTGTAAACTCACTGCAGCGGATGTAAAGCTTGTCGTGCCCCATCAGGTCAACCAGCGCATTATTGACAGTGCCACGGAGAAAATGGGATTTCCGAAAGAGAAAGTTTTTGTCAATATCGACCGGTACGGCAACACATCGGCGGCCTCGGTGCCTTTGGCGCTGGATGAAGCGTTGCGGTCCGGTGCCTGCGGTGCGGGCGATTGGATTATCATGGTGGCATTTGGCGCGGGCCTCACCTGGGCGTCGGCTACGGTTAAATTATAAATAACTTTATGGCGGGACATGTTTCCCGTAACTCTTGGAAGCAGGCTATGAAATTTGCACTACTTTGTCCCGGTCAAGGCGCGCAGGCCATGGGTATGGGCAAAGACTTTTATGATCAGTATCCGCAGGCCAAGGCGGTGTATGACGCCGCGGACGCCCTATTGGGATTCCGACTTTCCGATCTGTGTTTTAATGGTCCGGATGCCGATCTGCAGGCGACAGACAACGCGCAAGTGGGAATTTTTGTCACCAGTATGGCGATTTATCAAACGCTTGGTGCGGAAAAGAAGTTGCCGGCAGTTCCGGATTTCATTGCGGGGTTATCACTTGGTGAATACACCGCATTATGCATTGCCGGGGTATTTAGCTTTGAAGATGGGGTCAGGCTCGTGCGGGCGCGCGGACAGTTGATGCAGGCCGCGGCCACCAGTGCGCCAAGCACAATGCTGGCGATGGTCGGAGCCGACGAACCGACAGCCGAAGAAATTTGCCGCTTGGCGGGCGATAAAGGCATTATCGTACCGGCCAATTTCAATGCACCGGGCCAGATTGTGCTATCCGGAGCGGTGGCGGCGTGTCAAGAAGCGGCGACGATAGCCCAGTCGCGGGGGCTGCGGGCGGTCCTGCTATCGGTGGCTGGAGCGTTCCATTCGCCCTTTATGCAAAGTGCCGCCGATGAAATGCGCCAGGTGTTGGAGAACACACCATTCAAACCCGCTTCCTGCCCGGTGATCAGCAATGTGACGGCCCGGCCGCATGGTACGGAGGTCCAAGAAATTAAAGATTTACTGGTCCGGCAGATCATCGCCCCGGTTCGCTGGTATCAGGGCATGGAATACCTCAAGGGACAAGGCGTGGATTGCTATATGGAACTTGGCCCGGGAAGAGTTTTAACCGGCCTTCACAAGCGCATCGACCGACGGGCGGAAGTCACGAACGTGTCAACGGTTGATGCGATTAAGCAGTTGTCCGCAGTCTGAAATAAGCGGCTGGCGGAATGGCCGGATGTGCCGGACATAGGCGTTTGGCCGGCGAAAAACTTAGCGGCGCAATAAGAAGAATCAGGAGCCAAAGATGGCGGAATTGAAAAATCAGAAAAAAGTTGCCTACGTCACCGGCGGTTCGCGCGGGATTGGCGAAGCGATTGTAAAAACTCTGGCACTGGATGGACACCATGTCGTCGCGGTGGCCCGCAATGAAGAAAAACTGCGGGCGCTGGTCAATGAACTGGGACACCTGGGCCAAAGTGTAGAACCAGCGGTACTGGATATTGCGGATTCCGCTGCCTTGGCCGCTTCGATTGAAAGCACCATCGAAAAACATGGCCGGCTGGACGTGCTGGTGAACAACGCGGGCATAACGCGTGACGGCCTGTTTATGCGTATGGAGGATAAAGATTTTGATGATGTCATCAACACGAATTTGCGGGCGGCGTTTGTGGCCTGTCGTGCGGCATCGCGCACGATGATTCGGGCAAAATTCGGGCGCATTATTAATATCGCTTCGGTTTCCGGGATTATGGGAAATGCCGGGCAGGTTAATTATGCGGCCTCGAAAGCCGGGCTAATCGGTCTGACTAAATCAATCGCGCGGGAATTGGCGTCCAAACAGATTACGGCCAATTGCGTGGCACCGGGGTTCACCACGACGGATATGACGGATATCCTGCCGCCACCGATTAAAGACAAAGTTCTTGAAATGATCCCTTTGCGGCGCTTTGGCTCACCGGGAGAGGTGGCGGCCATGGTTGGGTTTTTAGCCGGCGATGCGGCAGGTTATATTACGGGGCAAGTGATGGTCGTGGACGGCGGGATGTGCATGTAACGGCCAGATGGCGCAATCGCGGAGACGTGACGGTTGGCGGAAATAGGTTATAATGGACTAATTCGGATAAACGAACCTGATAAAAATCCGGTTTGGACGTTGCGAATTTTGTGAGTCTGCGATACTCTATCCGCCCGGCAGGAAATCCGGGCGATTTTTAGGTTGGAACCTACTGTTAATTTTATTGGAGGCCTGTAATTATGGCTGAAATGGATGAATCCCAGCAGATTGAACAAAAAGTAATCGACATCGTCGCTGAGCAGATGGGCGTCGACAAAGCGGAAATCACTCGCGATACCAGCTTTGTCAATGATCTGAATGCCGACAGTCTCGATACCGTGGAACTGGTTATGGAATTCGAAGATGAATTCGAAATGTCCATTCCCGATGAAGAAGCGGAAAAGATTCAGACTGTCGGGCAGGCAATTGACTACATTAAGACCATTGCCGCGAAGTTGAAATCGCAGGAGTAACGCTCCGGTTCCCGCCTGTCCTTACAGACACGTCTTCATGCCATTGGCGTATGATGGACCCCTAGTTTCTTTTGGAGTTGCTCGGCACAATGAGCAAGCGCAGAGTTGTTATTACAGGCCTGGGAGTGGTTACGCCCCTGGGTGATGACCTCGAACAGTTTTGGGCCAGTCTGCTGGCGGGAAACTGCGGCATTCGTCCAATTACCCGCTTTGATGTCAGCAAATACCCCTGTAGGATTGCCGGGGAAATCACGTCGGCGATTTTTAATCCTGAAAAGACTCTGCCGCATCGCGAGATCAAACGACTGGATCGCTTTTCAGTTTACGGCATGGTGGCGGGCATCCATGCCGTTAACGATTCCTGCATTGATTTTTCCAAATGCAACCGTGATCGGGCAGGCGTTGTTGTCGGCTCCGGTATTGGCGGCATTGAAGAAATGGAGCAACAATACGATAAAATGCTGGCGCGGGGAGTTGACCGCGTTTCACCATTTACCGTTCCAAAATTAATGGTCAACGCGGCGGCGGGAAATCTTTCCATTCAATGGGGATTAAGCGGGCCGGTATCCGCCACTGCTACCGCGTGTGCCACATCGGGCAATGCCATCGGCGATGCCTTGCGAATCATTCAGTACGGTGATGCCGATATTATGCTCGCCGGCGGAGCAGAGGCGGCGGTGACTAAATTGGGCCTCGCGGCATTCTGCGCCTTGCGTGCCTTATCCACGCGGAATGACGAACCGCACCTGGCCAGTCGGCCATTTGAGAAAAATCGCAATGGCTTTGTCATGGCGGAAGGCGCGGGCGTGGTGGTACTTGAAGAGTATGAACACGCCAAAGCCCGTGGCGCTCGCATTTACGCGGAACTGCTGGCCTGCGGAGCCACCGGCGATGCCTGCCATATTACCGCACCGGATGAAAACGGAACTGGTGCGGCCAAGGCCATGGAAAAAGCTCTGCATGAGGCAGGCATCAGTCCAGACAAAATTGGCTACGTCAATGCCCATGGCACAAGCACGGAACTTGGAGACCTCGCGGAATCGCGGGCGGTGCATCGCGTGTTTGGGGCCTTTGCCAAAAAAGTTCAGGTAAGCTCTACGAAAGGCGCGTTAGGCCATAGTCTGGGAGCCTCAGGTGGTATTGAATTGGCGATTACCTGTCTGGCTTTGCAACGCGGCGAATTGCCCCCCACCATCAATTACCTGGAACCAGATCCATTATGCGATCTTGATTATATTCCGAATATCGCACGTCAGGCCGCGGTTTCCTATGCTATGAGCAACAGCTTTGGTTTTGGCGGCCATAACACCAGTATCCTCATCGGAAAAATATAATCTTTGGCTTTGACCATTGCGTGGCGAACTCACCGCGAACAAAAGCATCCGAGAACTGCCGCTTGGGAATACATGGGCACCTATCTGGTCCAGTCCGGCGGCTGTGGCCAGGCACTGTTCGTGATAACATTGTTCGCACTTGCCTACGCTTTGATGTTTTATTAGATGTGCGGGCTTTTATCGCACTTCATCGGAACTATAAATCCATTTACGCTGCCCGGACTGCATTGGCAGTTCAACGGCAAAGCAGGGGGCGTGCAGATTTTTAGCCGGGTTATTAAGAAAATGTATCACATGGCCGAATCCGTCGCGTACGCAAACGATCCCCCGCATTTTTCCACCTCCAGGCATGGGAATCCAGCCCATGGTCGTAAGTTTTGGCCGCAGATAAATCAGTAAATGCGGACTGTTATTCCAGTGCCCCTGTGCATTGCGAGTGGCATAAAACCGCTGATAGGCCGCAAGAAAACTGTAAACGCTGGGGTGCCCCGGCCGCAACTTGGGCATGGGGCCGCCAAATTCCTGATATTGTTGAAATGCCACTTGCAGCGACGCCAGCGTAATGCGGGTATTGGTCATCGCATCGGTGCGCTTTTGCTCGGTGTGGCTCCAGGATATGACACCGATGATAATAATCAAGGCAGCCAGAATGACCGGCAGTTCAGATCGATGAATGCCCATGCGTTTTACCATAAATCTCTCCTCGTCTCACTATTCCTCCGGCCCGATTAACAATGGCCACCGGGCTATAAATTGATCGTAGCACATCACTTCAACGAAGGGAAGAAAAAAACTTTAATATTTTTTTACCGACCTGAATAAATCCAAGCGTCCGGAAACATGGGCTTTTATGGAAAAATACTGGGCACGGTCCGGACGGCACCGTGTTGCCGTCACCGGGTGCCGCTGATGCGCTGTACCCGGTCGATGAGTTCCTGGGCGGTTTTTTCATCCGCGGCTTCGGCGATTACCCGGGCGATGGGTTCGGTGTTACTGGGGCGCACATGCACCCAGCCTTCCGGCCAGTCGATACGAACGCCATCCTGTAAATCCAGTTTTTTATCGGCGAATTCCAATTTCACTTTTTCCACCAATTCATCGGCATCAGCCCGCGTGGCGGAAAATTTGGTTTTAATCATGGCGTACCGGGGAATAGCATTGACGAGTTGGGAGAGCGTTTTCCCGGTGCGGTTCATAAGTTCGAGAATAAGCGTCATACCGATCAACGAATCACGAATCAGCCCGATACGTGGATCAATAACACCGCCGTTGCCCTCCCCGCCGATCACAGCCTGATGTTCCATCATGGCGGCAGCCACATTGGCCTCCCCCACTGGCGTGCGAATGACGGTGGAATGAAATTTAGCCGCGATATCGTCGACCATTCGGCTGGTGGAAAGATTGCAGACAATCACCCCGGGCTTGACCATTACCCGGCTTAAGGCCGCCAGAGCCAGCGTATACTCCTCACCGATGTACACGCCGCGCTCATCCACCACCGCGAGGCGGTCGGCATCAGGGTCCTGGGCGAAGCCAACCGCGGCGCGATGGCGCGTCACCTGATGGCACAAGTCCGTGAGGTTTTCCCGAGTCGGTTCCGGCGGATGGGCAAAGCGGCCCGTCGCCTGATTATTCACATGCGCCAGCTCCACGCCGAGCTTGCCTAGCAGCATGGGCGATGGCGCGCAGCCGGCACCATTAATACTGTCGAGCACCACGCGGTACCGCTGGGTACTTATGCCCTTGGCGTCCACGAGTTGGAGGATGGCCTGAACATGATTGGCATGGGATCGGCTGTCGCTGGTCAGTGATCCGATATGATCAATGGATTCCAGCTTCCATGACCGCGATTCATACATCTTGCGAAGCTGATAAATAATATCGCCCGAATAGGCGATTCCGTCATGGGAAATAAATTTTATACCGTTATATTCCGGCGGATTATGGGATGCGGTAATGACCACCGCCGCATCGGCTTTCAGGAATCGCCCCATCAGGGCCGCACTGGGTGTTGTCGTGATTCCCATATCCACGGCATGCACCCCCACTGACATAAGACCCGCGGAAAAAGCGGCTTGAATCATAGGACCGGAAATACGTGAATCACGACCGATGGCCACTTTTACCGGCGTAACGGTCTGGTCATCCAGGGCCGTCTGCTTTAACAATTCGCCGAACGCCTGACCTAATTCCATAGCCACACAGGGTGTCAGGGAATCCCCGATAATTCCCCGTACCCCCGACACACTGATAATCAGATCACTCATCGCTTAACCTCTGCATAGAGCACCGGACAATTACAAAATGGCAGGATATACGCCGCAATGTTCTTTGCAAGTGCCCTGCACGCTTTTTATCGAGTTTAGCGCGGGTACTATATCGCGGGGCAGTTGAGAGTCGATAGTCCTGACGGATTAGTTATAATTAATGAAATGTGAAGACAGGTGTTGAATTATGGCTGACAAAAAAAGAGATTTCTACGAAATACTGGGCGTGAGCAAATCCGCGGCGGCGGATCAGATTAAATCCGCATACCGCAAGCTGGCGCGTAAATTTCATCCGGATGTCAACAGAAGCGATAAATCGGCGGAATCTAAATTTAAAGAGGTGCAGGAAGCCTACGATATTTTAAGCGACAGTAAAAAACGTCAGGCGTATGATCAGTTCGGCCATGCCGGCGTAAGCAGTGCCGCCGCCGCCGAAGCAGCCGCAGCCGCAGCCGCGGCAGGTTCGCCGCGGGAAGGCTCCGGATTCCGCTATTCGCGCCGCACGCCGGGAGGCGCGACGGTAGATTTCGGCGATGTGGATATTGAGGATCTTTTTGCATCCATGGGGGGATCGCGGCGCAGAAAGAGTCGGCGCAATGCCGCGGCTTCACCTTTTGCCGCGGAAACCAGTGATATGCCGGAAGCCGCCGGCACGGATATTGTACATCAGGTGACGTTAAGTTTTGAACAAGCGGCGCGCGGGACAACCTTAGATTTGCGTTTTGACGCGGCTAATAAAGCTTTTTCTGAGACGATCAGCATAAAAATTCCTCCCGGCGTGGATGAAGGGTCCAAGGTTCGCGTGCGCGGAAAAGGACAACCCTCCATGATGGGCAGCAGCCGCGGAGATCTGGTCATTATTACGCATGTTGCCGCACACCCCTACTTCACGCGTTCGGGCCAGGATGTTTTACTGGAATTGCCGCTAAGTGCTTCGGAGGCCGCAGCCGGCACCACCGTGCGTGTGCCCACGCTGGATGGTCCGGTGGAATTGCGGGTTCCACCGGGGATTAACTCGGGTAAAAAATTGCGGATTAAGGAACGGGGAATCGCCGGGCGCGATGGGAGCCGCGGCGATCAGTTATGCCGCGTTCTTGTTGTGCTTCCTGATTCCCTGACGGAGTCGGAAAAGGCGGCGTTAGCCGCCATGGACCAAGCTCATCATTTTGATGCGCGACACACGGTGCCCTGGAAATTCCCCGGCACACATTAAATGGGGTGCCTGGCTAAGCGGGTTGGAAAAGCCAAGCTGATCAAGTCATGTGGCCCGGAAAACGGGAATGTGGCGGGGTCGTTAAGGAAGGGATATATCCGTGAAATGCAAAGCGTATTGGCATGGGTGCGGCAGTCTTTGGGGGGGAATACTTCCGGTGGCGCTGGCCGCAGGGAGCGTGGCAACTCGACCAGCGAAGCCGATATCGCCGATAATAAAATCCGCCCACACGGTATCAGGCTTGGCGCAACTTCTGATTCTTAGCATTTTTCTGATCCTGTTTTTTATTTTTATGGTCAGTCTGCTGGTTGCGATACGAAGAATTATGCTGGCAAAGCGGGGCAAGGGCCATGAAAAAACAGCGCATGTTGATGCTTGGAAGATTGCGGGTCAAAGGCTAAAAACCGATTCCGATACCGAAGCGCACGAAGATTCCCCGGGCTAAAGCCATGGCTGCGAAGACGAAAATTCAGGCCCCAGGCGGCATTATTTGGCCGGTGGCGGCGGTGGCGGCGATGCCGCCATGACCGGCGGTGCGGATTGGGCTTGGCGGCGGGATTCCATCGCAGCTTGAGCTTCAAGGATATGTAGTTCCATATCCTTTTCCAGGCTCATCCATGTTTTTATTTTTCCAGCATTAACATCATCCGTGGTTTGATTTAATGCCGCGGCCAGGGAATTAAGTTGGGCGGCACGACGCCGGACAGCGTTGCCTGCCATTCCATGCTGGTTTAAATGCAGGAGTCGCGCACCATCTACGTGCCATCCATGGGACGATTGTCGCACAAAAATGGTCTGACCAGGCCCCGTGGCACTGGCGGGAAATGTGACTTGAGCTACCGTACCATGAATCGTTACAACGGCCTTGGGCAAAAGCGCCAAAAGCCGATCCATACCCGCTTTAATAGAACCAAAGGCATGAGCCATGCCGGAAGGCGGAGTTCCCAGTTTGGCAACAGCGCTTTTTGTAAACCGTTCACTGGCGGATGAGATATTTGCGAAAGCCGCCACCGCCGCACGCCCGGCACGGCCTTGAATGGCCAAGCACTGGCGGATAGTTTTGCCATTTCCGGATTCAATGGCCAAGGCCAAGGTTTTAATAACGGCGGTTGGGGTGGCGTAGCGTGCGTCCGTGTAGCCTGCCGCCGGTGCCGACGCCGGACCAGTCGCGGTGCTGTTCGCGGATACACCGTCGCCAACAACAATGGGGGCACCAGTCAACAAAGCGACAAGAACGGAACAGCGCAAAAAGTGATTCCGCATAACAAAGTCCTCCTAGGAACACATTTTCTGGCAAATGCCACGCGCCGGTGAGACAGATGCCGACCTTAACCCTCTGGAGGGTTCAACGCTCCAGTAGACCGGGGATTGCAGAGAATTTGCACTTCGACGGGGATGCGGAGAAGAAATGATCTCGATGAGGCTGGGGCACAATAATTCAACGCATATACGAATGTATTTGTCGAACGTAAAAAGATGAATTTCCATCACGCCGGGAACATTATTCCCCAATGTAATTTATTACGCTGTGGAGATCATATTTTTGAAATTTCTTCCGGCCATTAAGGAAGCTTAATTCAATCAGTACTGCGATGCCGACGATATTGCCGCCAAGACTCTCCACAAGTTGGCAACAGGCATCCATGGTGCCGCCGGTGGCTAATAGGTCATCCACAAGCAAACACTTCTGGCCGCGTTGGATGGCATCAAAATGAATCTCCAGTGTATCTTGGCCATATTCAAGATCATAAGTAAGAGAAGTTTTCCGGGCAGGCAGTTTTTTCGGTTTGCGAATGGGCACAAAACCGCAGGATAAGGCCTGCGCCAGAGCAGTGCCAAAAATAAATCCACGTGATTCGGCACCGATGATCAGTTCGACACCCTTGCCCCGAAATGGATTCGCCAGCAACTCGACGGATAGCGCCAGGCCGGCCGGGTCGCGTAACAAAGGCGTAATATCCTTGAAATTGATTCCCGGCTTGGGAAAATCCGGCACGTCGCGTATGAGCTTATGCAATTCCAGCATGCAACAACACTCCAAAACAAGTCGCAATCGACAGCGGTATGATACGTTATTCTCCGGCTTTTTCGAGTCTGTTAGCGCAAGTCACAGCAGCAGCGAACAATCAGCTTACTCCACCTTTGGCTGCTCATGCTTGTTATCGCGGGTCGGCGGCGTGCGTGCCAATAACCGCGACAGGTGCCCCCGGCGGCGATTGACTGCGAATCAGTGACGCGCCGTGGCGCAAAACAATATGTATAGCTCCCGACGCACGCGTTTGAAAAAAATGTATGGCCGCAGGTGCCAACATGGTTTTATCTGATCGGCTGGCCGCGCGAGCCTCGCCGGTGGCAATAACCCACTGCGGATGTTCCTTGACCAGCCAATGCACCAGCGGCGGATGGATCGCGCCTGATCCCAGCAGCACGACACCGGTCAGCGGCGCGGCGATATGAATTTTCCGCAGGACCCCGGCGACAGCCTCGGTGCGTCCGATGAACATCACCCGTTGGGTTCGGCGGTGCAGAAGCAGAATCAAACCGCGAAATTTTCGCGCTATTTTGCTTCCCGATTTGGGCCATAGCACCGAGAGGTGATAATGCAGGCCAACGTCCAGGGCCTGCCCTGATTGCGCGGCCTGAGGTATGAATCCCGCGGTAGCGGCCGCTTTTAAAAATTTCGCCGATGCCGTCAGTCGATGGTGGATGTCCCAGGCATCGCACCAGCCGGTCAAACCGCCGTGACGCTGCGCAATATTGGGAATGGCGGCAGCGTGTGCTGAATCAATCTGGGTGATAATCGCGCTATGAATATGCCACCACCCCAGTTGTCTTAGCGCGCTATCCACGGTTTCAGCCATCCGTGTGGCGGAACCCAAAGAGCCGGCATCCAATAACACCGTGCGCTGCGCGTGGATAACCACACAATCGCCGCTGCCGACATTAAGCACCCATATATGTGCATTCTTGTTCGAGTCGGCAGCCGTATACCAGATGCCGCAGCCCGCCGCCCAACATGCAAATGCCCCGGCGATAACCCAACGCGAAAGCCGTACATTTCGGCGGAACATCCAGGCGAGGAGAATTAGGAAGAATAGAAGAACCAATATCATCGGTGGAGATCGCACGATAATTTCGCTGCCCGGCAGGGCCGCCAGGTGCGTGACCGTCCAAGCCAGCGCATGGGCAATCGGGGCGGCAACCATGGCGGCGGCATGGCCAAGAGTTAAAGAACCGAAACCCGCGGCCATTTCAATGAGGCCGGCGATCAGTGCCGCCGCCACCAGTGGAAGCAGGATCAGGCCGTTGATGATCGCCAGCGGATTAAGCTGATTGTAGTGATACGCCACCAGCGGCAGGGCCACAAAAGACCCGACCATATTGGCGGTGGTGATGGCCGCCAACCAGGCCAGTGCACTGACTTTGAACAAAGCCCAGCGACTGCCGATGGCTCGAGCGATATCACCCTGCCGTGTAAGCCAGGAGTGAAAAAGCACCAGATGCACACGGTGCGCCAGGAGAATAAGTCCGAGCGTGACGATGAAACTAAGTTGGAACGGCGGCTGAAATAATTCCGCGGGCCGCCAGAGCGTGACAACCAGCGCGGTGGTCGCCAGAATATTCAGCACCCGAACCGGCCGCCCCAACATCCACGAGATCAGCACCAGACCGGTTCCGACGGCGGCCCGGACGACGGGCGGCCCGCAAGGCGTCATAAGCATATAAATAAATACAAGAATAACAGTAGCCAGGGCGCGACGCCTTGGGCGGTGAATGAAGAACTTTAACAGCAGCCAAATAGCGGCGGCAATAATGACAACGTGCATGCCGGACAGCGCCAGCAGATGGGCAGCACCAGCTCTGGAGAAGGCTCTGGCCAGCGGACGGATAGCGGGATCACGGTAGCCTAACAACAGGGCGATTAACGCATAGCCGTCGGTACGTTGATTTTTCGGATGATCCGCAATGAGCCTTTGACGCAGGTGCGATCTCCAGGCGTCCAACCAACCGCTTAGAGGAAAGAGCGTTTGTTTGGTGGAAAGGACATGAATTTGTTCGGCTTGCGACGCCGAGAGTTCAGCAAAGACCCGAAACGCCGTGAGGTATTGACGATAATCAAAACCGCCGGGATTTTCCGACGGTGGCGGTCGAGTCAGCCATCCGGTTAACGCGACGTACTGATTATTGCGCAGGGCCGGCAAATACCCCGGCACCCGCACAACCACGTTTCCCGTAGCCGGTATCCAGCGACGCCTGACGCGCGTGGCATTTACGCGGGCGAAAAAGGTCGTTGACGGCCCCACCGCGGAAAACAGAATGCCGCGTGGCGGGGCCGGATGAAACTGCGGCTCGGAAATAATAAGCATGCGGGCGGTAATAAATCTGCGCCCTTTCGCAGGTGCGGCTCGGGCTATGTTGGTGACGGACAGCCGACGTTGATTTATCTGCCAACGAGCCATTCCAACGGCCACAAGAGTTAAGGCCATCAATGCCCACGCCGTGTAGCGTGCCAGTTGCGGATAATTGATAAGCAATTTGGGGCAAATGCGCCTTGATGGTAGCGACGCATCTTTTCCGCCGGGTATTGACGTGTGTGGACGCGGGCGATCATCCGTGGCCAATGCCGCTCCAAGCAGCAGCGCCAGTGCCGCGGTAAAAAACGCGGCGGCGGCTATCCATAGCGCGATCATTGGCAAACGGGTGTATCGCCCGAGAATAATTCCAATGATAAACAGCACCGCCACAATAACCATGGGATCGGTATACAACCACTTTCTCGGATGCGGATGATCTATTGCGATAGCTTCCAATTCATCCCTCGCCGACGCAGGTGCCAGGTAATACTTCCGAATTCAGGCAGCCGTCATGTTGACGGAAATTAAATGATTGTCAACGTCAGGCGCGTAAAAAGGGAAGTGCCGGCGATCCCAAGGCTGAAATTGATGACTATTGCGCATCTGTACGGGCAGTGGCCATGAGGGAGCATTTTATGGTAAAATAATGCGATTCAAAAGCGGCTGGAGTTGGCCGCTCCCACGGCGACGGACGCCACGCAAAATAAACGGTAGAGGAACACCAGAATGCTCGAAAATGAATCCCGGATAACTGATCTGCAAATTGAAACGGAACTTTCCGAAAGTTATCTCACCTACGCCATGAGCACGATTATGGATCGTGCTCTGCCGGATGTCCGCGACGGCTTAAAGCCATCGCAGCGGCGAATTCTTGTGGCGATGAATGATTTACAGCTTGGGCCTCGCTCGAAACACCGTAAATGCGCCAAGATTGCCGGCGACACGTCCGGAAATTACCACCCGCATGGCGAAGCGGTCATTTATCCCACGTTGGTGCGTATGGCCCAAAGTTGGAACATGAGGCACCTCCTGGTGGATGGACAAGGAAACTTTGGTTCGCTGGATGGCGACCCACCGGCTGCCATGCGGTACACCGAAGCCCGCATGGCCGAGGCGGCTGCGGAAATGATGGAGGATTTGAAGGAAGACACCGTTGATTTCATTCCCAATTATGATGAAGTCCGGATGGAGCCGACCGTGCTGCCCAGCAAATTTCCCAACTTGCTGGTAAACGGATCGCAGGGCATCGCGGTGGGCATGGCCACGAGCCTGCCGCCGCATAATTTGCGCGAGGTTTGTGATGGCATCATCAAAATGATTGATGAACCCACCAGCACGGTGCGCGATCTCATGAAAATCATTAAAGGCCCCGACTTCCCCACCGGTGGCGTGATCTGCGGGCGATCGGGAATTGTGGATGGTTACGAAACCGGCCGGGGCAAGGTAACCGTGCGGGGCAGAGTGCATACCGAACAGCTCAAAGGCGGTAAAGAACAGATTGTCATTACAGAAATTCCGTACCAAGTGTTGAAGAAAACCATTATTGAATCGATCGCGGAACGGGTAAAAGAAGAGCAGATCAAAGACATTTCCGATGTGCGCGATGAATCGGATCGGGAGCACGCGGTGCGCGTGGTGGTGGAACTGAAACGCGATGCGGACCCCAATGTGGTTATCAATCAGTTATATCAGTACACGCCGCTGCAAAGCACCATTTCCATTATTAATATTGCCCTGGTGAATCGGCAACCGCGCACGCTAAGCATCCGCGATATGATTGAGCAGTTTATTCTGCACCGTAAAGAAGTCATTCGCCGCCGGACCGCGTTTCGCCTGAAAAAAGCCCGGCAACGCGCCCATATTCTGGAAGGCCTGATTCTGGCGTTGGCGGATATTCATACGGAAGAAGTCAATGGTAAATCCACCGGCGGAAAAATTGAAGTCATGGGCATTATTGAGCTGTTGCGCAATCGCAAAATCAGCCCGGATGTCCCCACCGCCAAAGCCAACCTCATGCGTAAGCGCTTTACCATTGATGAAGCGCTGACCTGGAAAGCGGCCATTCCCAAAGCGTTTAAGAAACGCATTGATCAGGCCACAACGGAAATTGGCGGCATGTTGCTGTCTTCCGCGCAGGCCGATGCGATTTTATCCATGCAACTCCAACGACTGGTGGGCTTGGAAATTGACAAACTCACGGAAGAATACAACAAACTTGTGGGTGAAATTGAAGATTTTGAGCTGATTCTCAGCGATGAAAAACGCGTCTTGGATATTATCCGGGAAGACACCATTGAATTAAAGGAAAAGTTCGGCGATGACCGCCGCACGCAAATTACCAACGATGCCACGGATATTAACATCGAAGACCTCATTGCCGATGAGCAGGTGGTGGTCACCATCAGCCACGAGGGATATATCAAACGCATGCCGCTGGATACCTATCGCAAACAGGGCCGGGGCGGGCGCGGCGTGGTGGGTGCCGATTCCAAGGAAGGCGATTTTATTGAACATCTTTTCATCGGGTCCACGCATGATTATCTGATGTTCTTTACCAACTTGGGCCGATGCTATTGGCATAAGGTTTATGACGTACCGCAGATGAGTCGGCAAAGCAAAGGTCGATCTATTGCCAATCTGGTGGAAATGCAGGCGGATGAAAAACTCGCCGCGGTTCTGGTCGTGCGGGATTTCTCGGATGAAGCCAAGCACCTGGTGATGACCACCGCCAAAGGCATTATCAAAAAGACGCTCCTGAAGGCGTATGGCAATCCCATGAAGCGCGGAATTATCGCCATCGGATTGGATAAAGGGGACAGCGTGATAGGCGTGGGTGTTACCAATGGCAAGGATCAGATCGTCCTGGCCACCCGCGGCGGCATGGCGGTGCGCTTTGAGGAAACCGAAGTGCGCGACATGGGTCGGCAGGCCGGCGGCGTTAAAGGCGTGGAATTGGATAAAGACGACGCGGTCGTGGAAATGGTCATCGTGCCGCAGGGGCTGGATCATGGCGACAATCAGGTCACATTGCTGACGGCTTGCGAACACGGCTACGGCAAACGCACGCGGGTGGAAGAATACCGCCTGACCCATCGCGGCGGCAAAGGCGTTATCAACATCCGCACCACGGATCGCAACGGCCCGGTGGTTTCCGTCAAGCCGGTAACGGATAATGATGAGCTGATGATGATCACCCGTAACGGCCAGGTGGTGCGCATCGGCGTAACCGGTGAACTGCGTGAAATGGGCCGAGCCACCCAAGGCGTCCGCCTGATCCGTCTTGACGAAGGCGATATCCTGGTCAACGTAGCCCGCGTCGCCCCCGAAGACAAAGACGACGAAACCCCGCTGCTGGACGGCGCGGGGAAGTGAGTTAAAAACAGCCGATTGGTTCCAAGGATTACGCCTCGCCGTATTCCCTGACACTTAAAGCGAGAGGAATAAATCGGGTGAGCTGACGCCATGATTCGGCGGCAGAGAATTTGTCTTACCGACGCACGTGGCGGCTCTCCGAACTGAACAAATTACTGTGGAACGTAAGAGTTCCACTGAAACTTTATCCGTTCGCGATGTTGCCGCAGAAACTGCGGCTCTGGATGAAACTCTTTCGGGGGTCGATATCTCGTGTGCTGCCTTAAGATGTCGGATAAGGTCCGGCTTGCGGTCGTTTTGATCAAGACTCGATTGTCATCTGCCAGAGTAAAATAGCCCTGTTCGAAAAGTGCGTCATGTATGAGGCACATCGTGATCACATTATGTAAGTTAGCTCGGCCTTCAATATCGTCCGCCCATCGTGCGATATGTGCCGCGCGAAGGAATCCCTGCTCCCGCACGTCGCAGAGCGCACAGCAGCCTTGATAGTTTTCCAACGTCAGCGCCCTGATCCGATCCTGGCCTTTACGGTGCCGTGCTAAAACAATAACGTCCTCCGGCAAAATGTCACCAATCCTCAGTTTGCCGTGCTTGATGGCGAAATCAAGGGCCTCATCCGGAAGGTCCTCGGTTTCAACCTGCAGGGGAGAGTCGAGGAGCAGATATTTCCCGTTACCAAAGAATTCAATGAGTTGTTCATCACGAAGCTCCTGCAAAACTCTACTGACGGTTTGATCGGGAGTATTGCCAAGGCTATCCGCCTCAATAATCATGGCGTTGAGCTCTTCCAGAAGGAAGCTTTGACGATCAACGCTTCGCGTTCCGTGACGCATACTGAACCGGTGCAGAGCACCAAGCACCACGTCTCGCCATTTCATATACAACATACTCCTGGAATCCTCCGCCACCGTGGTTCAACATTAACATCCACGGAGCCTTGGGCATATTATACCAATAAGGCGTTGCAGGGGTGCCGCAGGGGTTTAATCCGGCGTTTATTTCGGCTAGACTACTTTATTGCACGCGGCGGCCGTGCGCGACATGCAGGAGTTGTTTGTTATGCGTTATCGTTTAATTCCGGGTACGGAACTTAGGGTTTCTGAGCTTTCTTTTGGTAATTTTATCTTTGGCAGTTTTATGTGGGGCAAGGGACCGGCTGATGAGGGGGAGGGAATTCGTCTGCAAAACCGGGCGTTTGAACTGGGCGTGAATTTTTTTGATACCGCCGACGCTTATGATAATGGCCGGGCGGAAAAACTTATGGTGGAGACGCTGCGGTTTGCGGGACGTGAAAATATTATCCTGTCCACCAAATTCGGCTACGACTTTTATGCCGATCCGGGCACCGAGGGTTCTCATAAGGAACGTAAACAGGATTTTTCGCCGGCTTTTATTCAAAAAGCCCTGGAAGAGTCGCTCAAGCGACTGCAAACGGATCATATTGATCTGTGGCAGGCGCATAACATCAAACTGCCGCAGATGAATGACGCGTTGGTTGACGCACTCAATAGCCTGCAAAAGCAGGGAAAAATCCGCCACTGGGGGATCGCTTTAGGGCCCGCCATCGGCTGGCGGGAAGAGGGCGTGGTGGCATTGAAAGATTGGAAAGTCGCAACGGTGCAAACCGTGTTTAACATGCTGGAACAACACCCCGGCAGAGAATTCTGCGAACTGGCACAGGAACTGGGTGTCGGCGGCATTATAAGCCGCGTGCCGCACAGCTCGGGCATTTTGCAGGACCTGTACACGGAAAATTCCACGTTTACTGATCACCGCAAGTTCCGTGATCGCAATTGGCTGGTCTACGGTTTGAAAAAGGTTGAAAAACTGCGGCACATTCAAAAACGGCACGGCTGTACGATGGGGCAACTGGCGCTGAAGTGGCTTTTAACTTGGCCCGCCTGCGTTAGCGCGCAACCGAATATCGCCACGGAAGCTGAACTCAATGAATTTGTGGCCGCCTGTGACGGGGACTTACTTACCAGCGAAGAAATGCGCGAAATTCAGGACCTGGTGGAAAGTGATTTTGGCCTTGGAGCCGACGCCCATGCCTGTGATGTTAAAAGCAGCGTATCGGTTTCCGGCATCGCGCGCAGCAGTTATCAGAAAGGCCAAAGCGTTCCCAGCCTGCCGTTTACCGGACCCGAACATAAACTAACCGTCGGCCTGGCCGGGGCACGTGGGTGATTGCGGTAACGCCTCTGCTGTATTTGTCTGATTTAAGGATTCGGGCGGCAACAGGGACGTGGAAAAGGATGCCTGGCCGAGGATAAAATTGCCGCCGGCAAAAACCGTTCAACGGGCATACTGGCCGAGAGCCAATCCTGCGCGTATGATGGAACGTGTCGCAGGTGGACACAGTTAAGAAAGTAATTGGAAGTAAACACAATGACACTTTTTGATTCGCAGGGTCGCCCGGTCTCCCCGATTGTTACTCCGGTGCAGCAGGTATTTTCCCAGGAGATGGCCGCGCCGTCAGATCACATGCCCATGCGCCCGCGGATTGCGGAATATCAGCGGTGGCGGCAAATGACCGTGGATGAAATGTTGCTGGAGAACCGCGTGGTGTTTCTGGTGGGCGAAATTGATCACGCCTCCGCCACCGGCGTAATTATGCGATTGCTCTATCTGCAATCCATCCGCAAAGATCAGGATATCAATTTGTATGTGAACTCCCCTGGCGGCGCTGTGGATGATACTCTGGCGATCTACGACACCATGAAGTTTATGACGTGCGATGTGGCGACATTCTGTGTGGGCAAGGCTATGAGCGGTGGTGCGGTGGTATTGGCCGCCGGCACCAAAGGCAAGCGGTATGCCCTCCCCCATGCCAAGGTGATGATTCACCAGCCGTTTGGCGGCATCTACGGCCAGACCGCGGATATTGCCATCCAGGCGGAAGAAATCCTGAAAACCAAAGAAACCCTGACTGATCTTCTGGCGAAACTCACCGGCCAACCGCGTGAGAAAGTCGCGGAAGATCAGGAACGCGATAAATATTTTGATGCCAAAGAAGCGAAAGCCTACGGCCTGGTGGATGAAGTGCTGGAAGAAACGGATAAAGCCGCGAAGGAAGCCATCGCAAAAAGCCAGATGGCCAGACCTTCATGACGTTGCGCATGAGACGCTGCGCATGAATAGATAAGCATGGGTACAACGTGCAAGTGCCGCGGGCAATGAAACCTTAGTATTCCGCATCACATCTTTTCAAGCGCCAAGGAGAGATCGTGAAAATTGCGATTTATGCCGCCCCGCTGGTCACCCGGCATATTACGGGCATTGAGCAGCTTGCCCGAAATATTGTTGCCCAATGGGTCACGCTGGCTGGGCAACACACCTTTTTCATATTGCTTGAAGATCATCTCCCGTATCACCGGGACTTTGATTCCAGCGTAATTGATGCCTTACCTGCCAATTTTCACATTACCCGTATTCATCCTGAACGGCGATTTTCCACCATGGAAAGCATTGAAGGGTTCTTGCGACGAAATGCGCCTCGGCCGGGCGGAAAAGAGCCGTGGGATATTTTACACAGTTTTTCGGCTTGGCTTCCGCGGGTTTCAGGTGTCCCGATGGTTCACACCATTCACGATCTATCCTGCGAACTTGACCCGCATGTGCGCCGCACGCATGAAGGAGCCATGCAACGGAAAATTCACCGTAGTGCCGTGCGGCGGGCCAGCCGCACCATCGCGGTATCCCAGCAGACCCGAGATGACATAATCGCTCTGTATAAAGTGCCACAAACCCGTGTGAATATTATTCATAACGGAATTAATCCAACCTTTACCCGTGACCCCGACGCTGAATTGCATCAGCAGCTTATTGAGCATTTTCATACGGATCGCCGTTACATTCTGATGGTGGGGTCAGACATTCCACGGCGTAATTATCAGCGGGTCTGGCCGGCGATGGTGCGGGTACTGCGCACCCATCCCCGCCTGCAACTGATTCTGGCTGGACGAAACCGATGGAATCAGACCTCCTTATATCACCGGATCAGCGCGGATGGTTTTCTCGGACGGGTCACGTTTATCGAATCCCCCTCCGACAAGGTGCTGGCGCAGCTTTACCGTGATGCGATGTTAACCTGTTGCGGGTCCAGCTTTGAAGGTTTTGGATTGTCCGTACTTGAAGCAATGGCTTGCGGCTGTGCCGTGGCCTGCAGTGACATGATGTCGCTGCGGGAATTGGCGGGTGATGCGGTGCTCTATTTTTCACATGATGAAGAAGATTCTATGGCCGAGGCTATCTCATCCCTGGTGGATGATCCGGAATTCCGCCGACAGTTGCGGCAGCGCGGGTTGCAACGCAGCAGTGAATTCACGTGGGAACATTCCGGACGACAATTGCTGACGATTCTTGAAAATACGATTACCGCAAACCAGAAAAACTGATCGGCCGCCGCCGCAACTCGGGATTTCCCAGTTGGCCGCAGGCCGCCATCAGCGGTTGGCCAATGGTGGCCCGTCGTTTAGCCAGAATTCCCAATCCCCGCAAGTGCTGAAGAAACGCAACAATAGTCTCAGAATTGCTGGGAGAAAACCGCGCCGGAGTTTGGGGATTATAGGCGATAAGATTCACCGTTACCGGCAGGCCCTGACACCACTTTGCCAGATTCTCCGCATCCGCCAGTGAATCATTAACATCGTGCAGCATGACATATTCAATCAGAAATCGCGTGCGGCGCGTCTGCGGATAATCCAGCAATGCCTGACGCAACTCTGCCAGCGGAACCGCTTTATTGATTGGCATAAGCGTGCTGCGCAAGGCGTCCGTTGCGGCCGTCAGGGAAACCGCCAAACGCAGGGATGGCCAATTCATATCCGCCAGCTTGCGGATGCCATCTACCCGGCCCACGGTTGAAACGGTGATGCGCGAAAGCGGGATATTAAATTCTCCCGGGGCACAAATTGCCGCAATCGCCCCAGTTACAGCATCAAAATTATCCAAAGGCTCACCCATACCCATAAATACAATGTTGCGGATATCCGGTACCGGCAGGCCAGGCGTTGCATCAGCGCGCAATAGTTCACGGGCGGTTCTAATTTGTTGCAAAATCTGTTCTGATGTCAGCTGCGCAAGTAATCCCATCATGCCGGTCTGGCAAAAGGTGCACCCCATGCGGCAGCCCACCTGCGAGGATACACACAGTGTAAACCACTGGCCGCCATGAAAATTCTTCATGGGAATAATCACTGATTCGGATTCAAGGTGTTGCTCTTTGTAAGTTCCGGCGGGCAGACAAAATTTTACCGCAGCCCCCTCCCGCACGACGCGTGAAACGGTAAATAATTCGCCTGTGTCCACACTATCCGCCATGATCTACGATTAGACCTTTAGTACCACATCGTGTTCCAGGCGGCCTTGATAACGCTGCCGGATGGGTTCAACAATCTGCCGGATAAAATCGTCCACCTGTTGCGGGGATCGCCCGATATACTTCCGCGCATCCATTAAACCATCCAGGTCCACAGATTTAAACGCCGCATCCGCCTTCAACCGGCTGATCAGGTCATTAGGCCGACCATGCTGTTTAACTTCCGCGGCTGCCGCCATGGAATGCCGACGAATACGTTCATGCAAATCCTGCCGGTCTCCCCCGGCCTTTACGGCCGCCATGAGAATGTTTTCCGTAGCCATAAATGGCAATTCCGCCGCCAGGCGTTGGGCAATGACATTCTGGTTGACTACCAGACCGCGTGACACATGCACCAGCATGTCCAGTATGGCGTCGGCAGTAAGAAACGCTTCCGGAATGGAAAGCCGCTTGTTGGACGAATCGTCGAGTGTACGCTCAAACATTTGCTGGGCGGCGGTAAACAGGGGTTGCTGCACAATACCCATAAGCCACCGGGCCAGGCCGGTAATGCGTTCACACAACACGGGGTTGCGCTTGTAAGCCATGGCCGAGGACCCAACCTGTTGATCCTCAAATGGTTCCTCCACTTCCTTAAAGGCGGCCAGGAGGCGCACATCCTGGGCCAATTTATGAGCGCCGGCCCCCAGCGCCGCAAGGCTTGAAATAATCTGCACATCCACAATGCGCGAATACGTTTGTCCGGAAACCGGATGCACGCGCTTGAAACCGAGTTTTTCGGCGACCGCAAATTCCAGCTTTTTGACTTTCTCATGATCCGCGTCAAAAAGCTCCAGGAATGAGGCCTGTGTGCCGGTCGTACCTTTGATACCTCGCAGCATCAGCGTCTGCTGGCGCAGTTCAATATCCGCCAGACACAGCACAAAATCATAACACCACAGGACCGCGCGCTTACCCAGCGTCGTGGGTTGGGCAGGTTGCAGATGCGTGTAGGCCAACACAGGCAGGTCACGCCATTGCTGGGCAAATGTGGCAACATGATCAATGACAATGGCCAGCTTGCGCGCGACAACGTCCAGCGCATCACGCAGCAGCAGCACATCGGTGTTGTCCACAATATCCATGGACGTGGCACCAAGATGCAAAATAGCCTTGGCTGCGGGAGCGGCTTTGGCAAACGTATGCAGATGGGCCATGACATCATGGCGCAGCGTGGCCTCCTGCCGGGCAGCCTCATCAAAATCAATATCATGGAGATGAGCCTTCATCTGTGCGAGCTGCTCAGCAGTGATCGGCATACCGAGCTGCTGCTGTGCTTCCGCCAGAGCCAGCCAGATTTTGCGCCAGGTGGAAAATTTTCTTTGCGGAGAAAACACTTCCAGCATTTCAGCCGAAGCATTACGTGTAACCAGCGGGCTTTGAAAAACGAGCATTTCCGGGGGCGTTTGCATTGATTCTCCATTGGGCCGCTGCCGCATAGGCCATGGGCAGGGGCCATTCGACCATCGGTTTAATACGCCACGAACCTCAACAACCAACTTGTTGGGTGCCAGCGTATAAGACCTTGCGACGTCAATAGTAACACAATATATGCGAACTGGAAATTTGCTGCCTGTACCATTAGCAGGCTACAGCGTGGCAAGATTTCCGGGCATGCGGCGAAATCGATGGCATAAATGCCGGCGCCAAGAGAATGCTCGGCCCTGGAAACTCCCATCGCAGAGGCCCGCCCGGATTTATTGCCACGACCGTAGGCTACGGTTCGTAGAGGGATAAGCAAGAGCGCAAATAGGGCTGCGCTCATAAGCGACTTTGTCGCTGAAACAAACCTCCTCCCCCTTGGAGGAATAGTGGGTTGCCTCACAACATTCCGGCGAACATTTCCTCTGTGGCGATTACCGGCGGGCCGCTGGTAAACAGTCCGTCTACAAATACAATTTCGGCATTGCCCTTTGGTAAAATCGCCATCATGCGCACATGGCCGATGCCGGTGTTATAAAAGCAGTGGGGCGTGGTGGCGGGAATTGTTACGGTAGTGCCCGCGAAAACGGGCCGCGGCTCCTGCCCGACAAACAAAGTCCCTTCCCCTTCCAGAAACACCAGTACCTCATCACAATCATGGTAATGCGGCGGGCAGTGCCCACAAGCTTCATAGTATTCTTCCATGACGGTACAATTATTTGATCCATTTTCGGGTGATGCCAAGGCGCGAACTTTGCCCAAGCGTTGTTTTTGCTCGAGTTGCTTAAGTATTTCCTGCGATTCCATAGCATGACCTCCGTCAATTTACATCGGACCAAACAATACTTTTCACCAGCCCGGAACGGTACAAACTATCAGGGAATCCTGTTTGATAAGATTCCCCAAACGGGCTGTTATAATCTTCGGCACAATGGCACGCCGAGTTTATCTTTCTTGCGGGGGAAGTGATTATGGGATGTTTTAACGATCGCCATGGTCTATAATAGGCTTTACCGCGTTCAATTGCGGTTCAGTATTTCAGGAGTAACAAAATGAAAATCGTCCAATGTTTTGTTGTCGCGTTGATGTCCGTATTATTGCTTACTGTCGCCGGATGTGCGGTTGCCCCGCCGGTCCAGCGCAACGGGCTTGTAACGCTTAACGGCCGGCCGATTACCTTGCTCGGTAAGCCGGTGCATGTGGGGGAAAAGGCTCCGGCATTCAAGGCAGTAGCCAACAATATGACCGTATTTCATTTCCACCCCGGCCACGGCAAAGTTTGGATATTGTCCAGCGTTCCGTCCCTGGATACTCCGGTATGCAGCCTGGAAACCCGGCACTTTAATGTTGTAGCCTCTACGCTGGGAAAGAATGTGGGAATTATCACAATCAGTATGGACCTGCCATTTGCGCAAAAACGCTGGTGCGGCGATAAAGGCGTCAAACATATTATGACCGTTTCCGACTACCGCTTTCATAGCTTCGCCAAGGCCTATGGCGTGCTGATGAAACAGAACGGCTTACTGGCACGCCAAGTGGTTGTGGTCGGAAAGAATGGAAAAATTGTCTACATGCAATTGGTGCCCAACATCGCACATCCGCCCCATTATGCTCCCGTACTGGCCGCCGCGCGACAGGCCGCGGCAGCACCGTGATACCCTGATCGGAAAGGCTCCCGGTCCCGGCGGGACAGTTCACCCACGAGAATGTGCCCACGCGAATCGTTTGACGCCCGGCGCACGGCCTTTATACTCTTACACTTTCCGCGTTCGTTGCACCGGCTGGGCGAACAATCAGCGGATTTGATGTTTTCACCGGTTTAATTTTTCCCTGGAGGTACCACCCCGTGGTCGATAAATTGACATATTTCTTTGGTAATGGCAAAGCGGAAGGAAGCGCTAAGGATAAAGTTCTGCTGGGTGGCAAAGGAGCCAACCTTGCGGAAATGACCAACATCGGCCTGCCCGTGCCTCCGGGCTTCACCATCAGCACGGAATGCTGTGCGGCCTACTACAAAAATGGCGAAAAGTTCCCCGATGGGCTCGAACAGCAGATTGATGAAAGTATCAAGCGACTGGAAGACGCCCTGGGCAAAAAGCTTGGCGATGCGGTCAATCCTCTGCTGGTTTCCTGCCGCAGCGGTGCCGCTGTTTCCATGCCGGGCATGATGGATACCGTGTTGAATATCGGCCTGACCGAAAAAATGATTGATCCATTTTCCAAGTCCTGCGGCAATCCGCGTTTTGCATGGGATGCCTGGCGGCGGCTGATTAACATGTTTGGCGACACGGTTATGGGCGTGGACCATCATCACTTTGAACACGAATTGGCTGCCGTCAAAAAACAGCGCAAAGTAAAGCTGGACACCGATCTGGATGTGGAAGGGCTTAAGGAAGTCTGCCAGCGCTACCTGAAGGTTTACGAAAAACATACGAAAGAAAAATTCCCCACCAGTCCGCGCGAACAGATTGTAAAATCCGTCAGAGCGGTATTTCAATCATGGATGAGCCCTCGGGCCATTAAGTATCGGCAGATCAATGAAATCTCCGGCCTTAACGGTACGGCGGTAAACGTGCAGGCCATGGTGTTTGGCAACATGGGCGAAGATTGCGCCACGGGCGTATGCTTCACTCGTGAT
This sequence comes from Planctomycetota bacterium, assembly GCA_021819825.1. GTDB lineage: Bacteria > Planctomycetota > Phycisphaerae > WQYP01 > WQYP01 > JAMDCX01. Next base: position 7,595 of record JAKAEZ010000014.1, on the reverse strand, counting down.
CCGTCCACGGGCGAAAATGTGTTCTACGGCGAATTTCTCATTAACGCGCAAGGCGAAGATGTGGTCGCCGGTATTCGCACGCCGCAGCCGATTGTCCGCATGGGCGATACCCTGCCGGACGCGTATGCGGAATTGCTGCGGGTGAAGGACATTCTTGAAAAGCACTTCAAGGATGTGCAGGATATGGAATTCACCGTTGAACATAATCATTTTTATATGCTGCAAACGCGTAACGGAAAGCGCACCGCCCATGCCGCCGTTCGCGTAGCGGTGGAAATGGCCGCTGAAGGCCTGATTGATCAAAACACCGCGGTTCTGCGGGTTGATCCGGCAAGTTTGGATCAGTTGCTGCACCCATCGTTTGATCCCAAGGCCCCCCGTGACCAGATCGCCAAGGGCTTGCCGGCCTCGCCGGGTGCGGCTGTCGGCAAGTTGGCCTTCACCGCCGAGGAAGCCGAAAAGCGTTTTGCGGACGGCGAAAAAGTTATTCTGGTGCGAAAGGAAACATCACCAGAAGATATCGGCGGTATGCAGACGGCGGTGGGTATTCTCACCAGCACCGGCGGCATGACCAGTCACGCCGCCGTGGTGGCCCGTGGCATGGGCAAGCCGTGTGTCGCCGGTTGCGGTGAACTGGATATTGACGCCAAGGCCGGAACCGTGGTGATTAAAGGTGCCACCGGCAAAACTCGCAAGTTTGGCCGCAAGGATACGATTTCCATTGATGGCTCAACGGGTATCGTATTCTCCGGTGCCGTTCCCACAGTTAAGCCGAAAGTTTCCGGGGACTTCGCCAAGCTTATGGGCTGGGCCGACTCCATTCGCAAGCTGCAGGTTCGCACCAATGCTGATACGCCCAATGACGCTAAAGTGGCCCGTGAATTCGGTGCCCAGGGAATCGGCCTGTGCCGCACCGAGCACATGTTCTTTGAAGGGGATCGCATTGTTGCTGTGCGGGAAATGATTCTCGCGGACAATGAAAAAGATCGCCGCGCCGCACTGAAGAAACTTTTGCCGTATCAGAAGAAAGATTTTGTCGGCATATTCAAAGCGATGGATGGCCTGCCGGTAACTATCCGCCTGCTGGACCCACCGCTGCATGAGTTCCTCCCGCATGAGGAAAAAAATCAGCGCGAAATGGCCCGGCAAATGAAAGTGCCACTGGATCGTATTAAGCGCCGCGTGACAGAACTTCATGAATCCAACCCGATGCTTGGCTTCCGCGGATGCCGCCTGGCGGTGGTGTTCCCGGAAATCCAGGAAATGCAGGTTCGGGCGATTTTCATGGCCGCGGTTGAAGTGGCTAAGAAGGGTGTCAAAGTTTACCCGGAAATCATGATCCCGATTGTCAACACCGTCAAGGAACTCGAATTCCTTTTGCCTCGGGTGCGGGCCGTGGCGGATGAAGTGTTTGCCAAGGCTGATAAGAAAGTGGATTACAAGGTTGGCACCATGATTGAATTGCCGCGTGCCGCCATTACCGCCGATCAGATCGCCAAAGAAGCGGAATTCTTCAGCTTCGGCACCAACGATCTCACGCAGATGACCTTCGGCTTTTCGCGCGATGATGTGGCGTCTTTCGTCCCCAAATATGTTGAACTGGAAATCCTGCCCAAGGATCCGTTCAATTCGCTGGATCAGGAAGGCGTCGGCCAACTGATTAAAATTGCCATCGAGAAAGGCCGCGGCACCCGTAGCGACCTGAAGGTCGGCATTTGCGGTGAACACGGCGGCGATCCGGCCTCGGTGGAATTTTGCCACCGCGTGGGGTTGAATTATGTCAGTTGCTCCCCGTATCGCGTGCCCATCGCCCGGTTGGCGGCAGCTCAGGCGGTGGTTAAAGCCACTACCGGCGGAAGTTATTCGACTAAGTAACCGCATCCGCCAGGATGTGCTAAGTCAAAATCAGAAGGCCCGGCCGGTAATACCCGCCGGGCCTTTTTCTTAGTGGCGGCGCGGTCGTCTGACATACCGGGCAATTGCAAAGCATAATGACGTATCGAATGGCTTTCCGTGTCACACGTTCATGTCCATGATTACCTCGTCGTCACCCCTTCCCTTTCACGCTGCGAATATTGCGTTAGTTTTGTTTATTGCTTTTAATGATCCAGCCGATACAATCATGATTAAGATTAATGGAGCCTTAATATGAGCACCTTGGCCATAGAACCTGTACTGCCTACCAGCGAAGATACGCAGATTGCCAAGGAGTCCAGCCGCAAGCTGGCCCCATTGGCTACGGCGTCACCACGTACAGTGGAAGTCCGAGTTACCGCGTCCGACACGGGCAAAGGGCAGACAATTCGTCTGCCGTCGTCAGTCTTCTTGCTCCTGATGAGGATTCTGACGGAAATGAGTCAGGGCAACGCCGTCACTCTTATGCCGATCCACGCTCATCTAACCACCCAACAGGCCGCAGAACTTCTAGGGGTCTCACGGCCCTTTCTTATCAAAGAGCTGGAGAAAAAGCGCATCCCCTTCCAGATCGTCGGGACCCATCGCCGCATTGCATACAAGGATCTGATGGACTATAAGCAGAAGTGTCGCAGCAACCATAACCGTGCGATGGACGAGTTAGTCCGGCAGGCTCAAGATCTCAAGTTGGGCTACCAGTGAATGGACACCTTCACAGCCGTCGTTGACTCATGCGTGTTTTATTCGGCGCCTTTGCGCGACATCTTTCTGGAGCTCAGTGGTGAAGGAATTTTCCGCGTCCGCTGGACCGACCAGATTCACAATGAATGGATCAGAAACGTATTAGACAACAACAGGCACATCAAACCAGAACAACTGGCGCGAACACGGCAACTGATGGATAAGGCGGTGCCGGACTGTCTGGTCGTCGGGTATGAACACTTGATTAACAGCCTGAATTTGCCGGACAAAAATGACCGGCACGTCCTGGCAGCCGCTGTCGTTGCCCGTGCCGGGGTAATCGTCACTTTCAATACCAAGGATTTCCCGGAGCACGCACTGAAGCCCTATGGCTTGAAGGCTCAACACCCTGACGACTATCTAATCTCCCAGTTTGATCTGGCTCGTGGGCCGGTCTGCACAGCCATCAAGAGGTTGCGAAACCGATTGAAGAATCCACCAATGAATGTGGCGGCATATTTGGCGATCCTACGACAGCAGCAACTCCTGCAGTTCGAGCAGAGGCTCCAGTTGTTCAACGACGTGATTTAATGAGGGCGGATTCCAAGGATATATTTCACGACTTGGAGCAATTCCGAAAACATACCATGAATGGTCGCCTATTGAATCTGTTGCTCCGGGCTCTTTTCGGACCAAGGCAATGGGATCGCAGCATTTTTATCCGCAGGTTTTACCGCAATATAAGCAGTAATTGAGCGATTGACCCTCATATTCCGTGGTGCCACCCATGATATCCGCCTTCGGGATGGGCCGAAGGAACTCGATGTGAAAGGCATTTGCGTTACGGCCTGCCAGCCAGTTGGTAAGATACGTCCCCATCAGCAGCCGCTATTTCACCAAGTAAGCAAAAGCGTGTGACCGGTCAAACGGAACTCTAAAGGCCCGACCGGTAATACCAACCGGGTTTTTTGTTGTGCCTTTTTCTTGTTGGCTGCAACCGCATGCTCATCGCCCAGGCGCCTATCGAATTCATGGCCATTATTGGAAAGGACAAAATCTTCGATCAACACAGTATTGACCGGATATGGTAGAACATGTTTCAATGGCAGAAAGGAATTTAATGGTTTTTGTGAGCACTTTCCCGTAAAGTAAAGAGAGGTGGTGTTATGAACGAAAAAATGTATAAACTCGGTTTCATCGGTGGCGGCAACATGGCGGAAGCTATTGCCCGTGGTGGGATTAGCGCCGGGCTTTTTAAGCCGACGGAATTATTTATCGCTGATCCATCCGCCCTGCGGCGTGAATTGCTCGCCGGAGAATTGGGCATTGCCGTTTCGGCTGAATCCGCTGAAGTGGTTGGTCAATCGGAATCCATTCTTCTGGCGGTCAAGCCGCAGAAAATTGAGGAAGCTTTGCAGCAGATAAAGCCCGCCCTGGACCCCTCCACACTTATTATTTCCATCGTGGCGGCGGTCTCTACGGGTTTTATTGAAAAGCAACTCGGACCCGGTGTTCGGGTGGTGCGGGTCATGCCCAATACCCCCGTGCTTGTGGGGGCGGGTGCCAGCGGTATTTGCCAAGGCAGCGCCGCGACCGGTGTGGATATGCGGTTTGCCGTAAGCATTTTCGGAGCCTGCGGCACGGTTGCCACCGTGCCGGAGTCGCTGATGGATGTCGTGACAAGTTTATCCGGGTCGGGGCCGGCATACGTGTTTTACCTCGCGGAAGCAATGACGGCTGCCGCCGTGAGCTTAGGGCTACCTCCCGCTGATGCCCAATTGCTGGCCCGGCAAACCATGATCGGGGCGGGAAGACTTTTGGAACAATCCGAAGATTCCGCATCAGAGTTAAGGCGTAAAGTGACCAGCCCCGGGGGATTTACGGAAGCCGCCATTAATACCATGGCCGGCCAACGCTTCGCCGATACCATCGCCGCCGCATTGGCTGCCGCGGTTAAGCGCGGCTCTGAACTGTCACGCTAGTTGCTTACAGGGTAACCACCGATGTTTGCCATTGAAGTACGTGCGACTTTTTGTGCTTCGCACCAGTTGCGATTGCCCGGCGGAGCCTTGGAGCCGCTGCACGGGCACGACTGGTGTGTGACCGCCCGCGTAGCGTCACGACAACTCGATGCCATTGAAACAGTCCTGGATTTTCACGATTTGGAACGATCTCTCAAGGAAATCTGCGATCCCTGGAATCACCGCTGCCTTAATGATATTTCCCCGTTTGATCGCACGATAAATCCCAGTGCGGAACGGGTAGCCCAGCGGCTGGCAGAGTTGTTGGCTCCAAAAATCCCGCCGCCGGCCAAACTTTGCAGTATAGCCATCACGGAAGCACCGGGCTGCACGGCAATCTACACGCTTGATTAACTGCGTTGCACCGCGTATTGCTATACCGCAGCCGTCTGCCTAATGACCGCCGTCGGTTGGGCCAACGCCTTTTCTATGCCCGGAAGGACATAATCCCGCGCTACAACTTCCCAGCTCATGCGTGAGGCCAGTTTGTAGCCTTGTCGCAGGAGACGCTCAAACTGCGCTGGTGATCGGGGCAATCGCCGATGTATTTCCGCCGCAATCGTCTGAGCAACCGTACCTTCGATATACTCGCGATTAGCGCGATCAATCAGCAGACAATCTTCGATAGAGTGGGGATGCACTTCGTTGGATTGGGTGTAATCCACTTCAATGGCGTTTTCTGTGCCGGCTGGTCCCGCGACATGGCGCACAAAGCCCGCGCATCCGCATAGGGCGGTATATACGCATATCGCGCCAAAAGATATCGGTTCAATTTGCGCAATGCCAAACGGCTCATAAACGGATTGCCCGAATTCCAGATCCGATCCATGCCGGATGTCCATAAATTCCATATCGGCGGGCATACGGTCGCCACAGGTTCGGCGATCAAAGCCGAACTGGTTGATGTAAATAATTTTGGCATTTCTACTGCGGGCGTTGAATTCCTGTACGCCGGCATAAAATGCGGCCTCACCTCCGGTAAGGTCCGGATAGCCCTCGCGGTGCGCGGTAGGCCACTTGTATGAGGCTTCCATATTTTGTACATCATCGGTGCGCCGGCCGGAAGTTTCGGTGGAAAGCACCAGCAGTATGGCGGATTGGTTTTCATGCCGCAATAATTTTTCCAGATGTTCCATCACGCGCACATCGCGCCACAACCCCTTGGATAATACCAGACGGGTGACATGCGTCAGCACAAAGTCAGGCCGGTAACCCAGCAGCGTTTCGCAATAATGTTGCAGGCGGTTGCGTGAGGCCATCTTTTCTTCCAGCGATAGCTCAAACGCCGGAACGCCGTTATACGCCAGATCAATATTCTTATGCTTAAATGCCGAATCCAGAAATCGCAATTCATCCACAACATAATCGCCCACGGCGAAAATATTGTCACAATGTTTAGCGGCATCCACCAGCGGATATTTATAAAAGAATTTCTGCGAACCAAATACATCATTAAGGTTCAGCCCTTCGCGCGTGGCCTGGCGCATGGCGTTATAAAAGGCGATATCCTGCCCGGGATGTGACTCCACAATCCGGCGCATCGGGGCCACTTCATGGGCGTAAAAGATCGTGCGGAATTGGGCCGGGGCGTTCAGGCGCGCCGCCAGGGCCGTGGGCATTCCCATATATTCATGGGAAAAAATCACTGCCGGGTGCTGCACGCTGCCGCACCCGATGGCCAGAAGGGCGTCAATGGCCGGCTCGGCGATACGCAGATATTGCTCATAATCCCAGATATATTCATACCGGTTGGATTCAATGCCAAACTTTTCAAACAGATGAAACTTAAACATGCCAATGCGGGCCTGATCAAAATGATTTACATTGATCAGCAGAACTTCCGGGTGCGATGTTATACCCGTGAATTTGTCATGAAAAGCTTTGCGCCCGTAGATCAACTCCACGTGGTATTTACGCTCCACATCCGCCAGGGCACCGGCCAACGGATGATGGATCAATCCGTCCATGGAACTGTATAGCACTTCACCGTCATGGCCCAGTCGTAACTCAGCCGGGCCGTCAGTATTAAACAAGGGTCCGACCAGAATATTGCGATCCACATGTTCCGCATAATATTTGGCGGTCAACAAGCCATGGAGCACCGCCCCGATGCCGCCGATTTTTTGAACTGCTTCATGTGTGACGTGAACGACTGTCTTCATACCGCTGTTAATCCTTTCGTACCGGAACGCTACAGCCCCGGGTCATAATTCCTCATCATCATCGGCTATTTAATGGAATTGTCCACAGTAACAAGCACCAAACCCGACCGCGACAACTTGACACCACCGACACCGACGTACCGGCCAGATTGGCCAACGGTTTTTCAAGCTATCCATTAATGGTGGAAAAAATCAACTCTTCTGGAAAATGTTTACGCGGCAGTGGATCGCATGAACGCCACGAACCTTGATGGCAACGCCGGCGGAGTTGTGCCGCTCGGCGACGCTGCGCCGCCGCCGACGCTGGCTCAACTGGAAGGGCAGGCCATTGACGCCGCGATGGCGCGATTTTCCAACAACCGGACTAAAGCCGCCCGTGCTATCGGAATTTCCGTGCGCACGCTGCAACGCAGGCTGGCGCATCATGGAGGGGGGCTAGTGCCCTGTTCCGGTCATAATTACGGGTTGATTGGCCTTAAACCGGGCAGATGCGGCGAGAACCGGGTTCGTAAGCCCCTTGAGCCGACGCGACGCCGCAGATGGCCGGTTTAAGGCCAACCCTTCGGGCGGGGGCCAAGGGGCCGCGGGCTTTGTCGCTGGTCGTCAACGTAGCATCCATACACAATCCTCCTCGCTTCGCGCCCACAGCCCTCTGGCCCTCCGTCAATCCTAATATTTAGGCGTGACAGAGCACTAGTGCTCCGTCATCCGTCGATTGACGGATAAAGCCTGCGGAGCTTTATTCGTGCGTCGGCCGTGGTAAACTGCCAGTTCACCTTCACAGCCGCAGCATTGCGGTCGCTTTGCCATGTGGCGG
>JAKAEZ010000002.1 GCA_021819825.1 Planctomycetota bacterium | reverse complement strand
AAGTGGTGCGAGAAAAAAATATAAACAAATATCCCCCGCCCTCCTGTCGCCCTGTCATTTCGGCAGGCGGGCCGGGCTATTGGATCGGCCCTAAGGTGCGAAGAAAAAGTGATTCGTCACGGCTGATGTAAGCGTCACCCGCAACCACGACCAGGCAACTGACGCAAATCCTGAACTTCGCGTTCAAATTTTGTACGTTTGCAGCGCTGGTCGAAGCGGCCAGTGGGCATTATCATAGCCATCGGCCTGACTTCATTGCGGAGAAAAACGGTGAAACGAAAAAGCTTATTATTTCCCTCCCACATTCGGCCCTTTGCGGTGTATTTTTGGGTCAGCGGATTGATGCTGCTGTCCGGACTGGCCGCCCGGGCCAATACCGATATGTTTAAGCCCATCGGCAGCGCTGCCCAGGTCATGCGCATTAATGGCCGGGGATTTACCATTCATGGCAAGCATGTATTTATCTGTTCCGGAAGTTTTCATTACGCCCGGGTGCCGCGGGCCTTGTGGAAAGACCGTCTATTGAAAATGAAACGTGCCGGCTTCAATACGGTGCAAACGTATGTCTTCTGGAATTTTCAGGAGCCTAAGCCAGGCGTATATGATTTTCATGGTCGGGCCAATCTCGATGCGTTTCTCAAGTTAATTCACAAAATGGGCATGTATGCGCTGGTTCGCTGCGGGCCTTATGACTGTGCGGAATGGGATGATGGCGGATATCCTTTGTGGCTGGCCTTTGAGAAAGGCGTGGTGGTGCGGGAGGATGATCCGGCGTTTATGAATCCGCTACGGCAATTCTGGAATCGGCTGCTGCCGATTGTGGCGCGTAATCAGATTAACCATGGCGGCCCGGTTATCTTGGTGCAGTTGGAAAATGAAGATCCGCAGGGCTGGGGTACCGACATGCCCAACAAATATTTCCGGGATTTGTACAACATGGCGCGGAAGCATGGCATTCAAGTGCCGATGTTTTTCAGCGGCATGCATCACGGCTTTGACCCGGCCGGCCATAATCCATGGAATGATGCCACACGCACCAGCCCCTGGTATACCACCGAATTCTGGTCTTCCCGGACCTGGTATCACGGTTACGGTGCCATGCCCCGCCCCCAGCAAGTGCAATTAAACCGCGGCATCTGGAAGATCATTGCCTTCGGCGGATCAGGTTATAACTTTTATATGCTGGTGGGGAGCACCAATTTCTGGCTGTGGAATGACAATGAATTGGCGGCATGTTACGACTATTCCGCCGCCATCGGCCAGGGCGGTGATTTGCGGCCTATTTATTACAACATGAAAAGGGCCAATTATTTTGCCCGCAGCTTCGCTGATATTCTTGAAAACAGTGTGAACGCGGATGCCAAATATCAAGGGTTCGCCCGGGGTGTGCGCGTGCTGGCCCGCACCGCGCCGGCGGGGACCATTGTGTTTCTGGATAACACCACAGGGCAGGCCGCGATGGCCACTATGAAAAACGGCACCAAACTGCGCGTTGCGGAACGGGGAATTCGCCCGGTGGTGTTGAATGCCGCCCTGGGTAAAACCTGGAAAATTGCATCAGCTTATTCCCGCATCTTGGGCGTGCAGCATGAAAACAACATGACCACAGTTGTACTGTATGGACACGGGGGACATCGTGCGGATATTTCTTTTGTCAGCAAGCGCATCGCGCACATCGGCGGAGCTATGCGGCAAATCAGGCAGAGCAACGGCGATGTTTTCGGCGTCAGTGCGGTATTTCCATCAGGCCGGAAACCACGCGTTGCCACCGCCACCGTCGGCCGGCACATCCTGCGCGTGATTATTGAAAATCGCCCCATGGAAAAGCATACCTGGTTTATTTCCTCCAAAACCGGTTCCGTTGTCATTGTCGGCCCGGCTTATGCGGGACAACTCAAGAGCATTGGCGGCAAGTGGACACTTTCCACCGATACGCCAGTAGGCCACTCCATCGCCGATGCTCTGGTATATGCCTCAGGGACTCGCCCGATTGTGTTGAAAGACACAGCCAGTTCAGCCCCAGCACTTCCAGCACCCCCGAAGATTCATCACTGGCAAGGCACGGCTATCACCGGGCCTGCACAACTGAATTTCAAACCAACTGGTTGGCTGAAGTCTTCACAGCCGCTGTCCATGGGAGCCGATGGAATTTTAAGTCCATGGTGCTGGTATCGCGCGGTGGTCAAGAGCCGCGACGGTGGAAAATGTCAATTAAATCTAAGCCATGTGTCTAATCTGGCGTCCATTTTTGTGAACGGTAAATATTCCGCTACGGTGACTCACGCCGGAAGCGTTCCGGTGACATTGCATGCCGGGCGCAATGTGATCGCGATTTTTACTGCCGAACATGGCAGAACCAAACTTTATAATTATCTCGGCCCCCTGAATAAAGTTCTGGCGAAAGGAATCTGGGGCAATGTGACGCTTGAACAGGCGCCGCTAAGGACAATTGCGCTGCGAACCTGGCAGGTTAAGCCTTTATCCCGCAACTTCGCCGCCGATGTAAAAACAATTCAGCAGGCGGATTACGCCGATGCCGGTTGGCAACGCATTTCCACCGGAACAGATTACTTCCATGGCCGCGTCGGTTTTGCATGGTATCACCTGGTATTGCCGGAAATCAGCAACGCCGCCACAGCCGTTGTCACATTTACCGATATCGATGATAACGGCACGGTATTTGTTAATGGCCATAAAATATTAACCCACAAAGGTTTCGGCCGGGAATTTCATGTGGCGCTGGGCAAATACTGGAACAAATCCGGCTCTAATAATCTGGATGTTCTGGTGCAGAACACCTCCGGTGCCGGCGGAATTATGGGATCAGCCGCCATACAGCTATTCGCCCCCAACGGGATTTGGCGCGTGACCCCGTGGCAAATGCACGACGGGTCCGGCCTTAATAAATCCGACATTGCATGGACGCTTGTTACCGGTTCTGCTACGCACAATGGCCCGCCACGCTTTTTCAAGGGCGAGTTCAATTGGACGCGCGGCAACAATGCCCATAGTGTCCTGCGCGTGTCATACACGGGTTTGTCCAGCGGGCACATCATTGTGAACGGCCATGATTTGGGCTTATACCCGGATCAGACCATGCCGATGGGGCTTTATATTCCATCCGTCTGGCTTAAAAAGGGCCGCAATACCGTGGAAATACTCGATGAGCGGGGCCATTCACCGCAGCATGTCCATATTATCATTGAACAAGCCGCCAGCCGGGTACGAGCGACCATGGAGCAGAATTGATCCCATTTGCCGCCTGTGGCCCTGATGTCCGAATGGCTCGCTTCTTTGATTTATTGACGTGGGTGACGAATCGGGATCGTGAGGTGAACATGCGGAAGCCTGCACCCAAGACTGCCGGACCACTGGATCCAAGCATTGTTTTACCATGGAAACTACCGCTACCGATATTTGATATTGTAACCGCCAAAAATTGGGCGCGACTAAGCCACGCGCGGAAGATCGCGGCATTCGATGATTATCCCTTCCTTTGGACGCCGCGAACCATCCGTTTGTTGAAACCTAAATTGCTGCTATCTGTGATAGTAGTCGCATTAACGGGAATGATTGTCATTGCCAGAATATTTACCAATACAACAGGCCAACTTACCACGGTTGGAATTGCAGCAATGCTCACTGACATTTCAATGATGGTTCTCCTACTACCATTGCTTGAAAGCGGAGCATTTCTATTCTTACGACGCCCCATACCAGAGGACGTGTTTCTAAAGCGCCTCCAGCAGAATAACGCAACGGTTAATACCCAAATCGCAATCCTGGTCAGGCAAGCCCTGGCGCGCACCTGCCGGTGCTCAGAACACATCATACGCACGGACGAAAGTTATCTGTCATGCTGGCGCAGTTCTGGCGCAATGTTGCATGAATTCTGTGCCTATATTTCCCAGGGGCTTGCTGACGGACCAGGTCCGATGAAACTGGCGGAAACGCTGCGCACCTGCGAACGCCGAAGTATCGAGGATCTCATCACGGCAGTCGCAGCGGCGCTGGCGACACCCGATGAAGACCGTTCGCCCTTTTTCACCGGAGCATCAACGGACAATCAAGGCAACGGATTTCATGGAGAGCGGCCCCGGGCGGAAGCCTCCAGGCAAGGCTCCCCCCGTCCGGTCCAGGAGAGACATTGCTGTGGGCAGGTGCTTTGCTATGAATCGTTCTTTAGCCAGCGGCGGTATTTGCCGCAATGGCGCCTATTACCTTCACAAGCGAAAATCAAGCTTGTGCTCCGCCCGATGCTCCGCATTGCGATTGGTTCCCTGCTGATTACACTGCTGATCCCTTTAGTCATCATGATATACTTCCCATTTGTAACATCCCCTTGGCAGATGACCGCGGGCGTCTTCTTTGTGTCTTTGCTGGGTGCCATCATGCTGTGCATCGTTATACCGCTTGTCGAGTATGGACTGGATATGCTGATTTTGCATCCCGTTATTCTGGAAGAACGACAAATTTTGTTTGCCGCTCCCGCGCAGCGACTGCTGCTTTCCGACATTCAATCCGTCGAACTTGGTGATCAAAAAGGTGGCCGCAGGCAAGTAACTTTTTATTCCAGCCATGCGTCACGTACAATCGCCATGCCGGAAAAAGCCGATGTCGTGCGCTTGCAAGCCGTATTACCGCCGAACGCCATGATCACGTCGCATTCACGCGGATGGCATCCGCAACAGGATATTGTGAAAGATCAGTCGGGAATTCTTCAATGGCCGGAGCCGTTTTTTCGCGGCTTCTGCCTCGGCGCGGCGGCGAGGTTTCTGGGGCAAGTATTTACCATGGGCACCTTGGCTTTTGCACTTTTAATTGCGGACGCGATGGTTCTTAGTGCGATAGCGCATCGGAGCCCCGCCATTTTATTGGCCTTTACCTCCATTGCGGCGGCGCTCTTTTTTGCCATCAGTTTCATCGCCTTGTGTCTTGCCGCATTCCAGCGTTTTTGGCACCCGGAACGTTTCCAATTGGCACCTGATTGGATCAATGCGGGCACTCGCGGATTTTCTCTCTCACATGCGGAGCAAATCACGCTTAATATACACCCAATTCGCGGCCCAATGCTACGCATTGATTTCCCTAATGATTACTTGGATATGGCGCTGCCTAATTCGCCGGAAATCGTTCAGGAGCTGCAGGCCATTCTGCAATCCGGCCCTGCTGGCGACCGGATAGTCGTGCACTGAGTACCCGGACCGCTAAAGATGAAGAGCAGGTTGTGGGTGGCGCGCGAGCGGCCAATTCGTTCAAGTTCGTCATAATCCGTCCCTTGGCACGTATCCGTCCGCCTCCTGCGCGGTTGCGAGAGTGGCAAATGCGGATGGACTGCGGAGCGAATTTGGCATATTTCTGTGAAGGATGTATTCTTGGCGAAGATTTCGGCGATGCGGTGTCACCTCACCCTATCTCTTCTCAACCGCGTTGCAGTTAGTAGGTACCGACGGTGCGAAGGTGCTTCTAATAATGGGCAGGCTAGAGCATCTGCGCTATGTTGCGACGATACTCCGAAATGAGTTGGGATGTGCCGCAAAGCCAACCTTGGCCAATCCGAAGCAACAACCAGAAACGGAGAATACACCTTAGAATGGTAAGCGGGTCCCCGCGAGAGCGAGAATATTCACCGCATAATATGCGGTCGACAAATGGCTTATTCGCTGCACGATAAGGCCAAGCTTACCGCACTGATCCAATTTCCTGCGTCACGGCCACCAGGTCTCGCAGCTACCGTAGAGGCCAATGATCGGTGCGGAACGGCAGGACCGGCATCTTGGCTTTATCCATCAGGTTGGGCACGGCTTTGCAACTCCACGCGAAACGGACGGCTACAGGATGCGGAACGGCGTTGGCGGAAACTGCCACCGTGTCACCGATAATTTCCGCCTTGGCCGGTACAAACATGTGGTTCGCTCCCGCAATTTCAAACCAGTCCAACGGCTTATGATCGCGGCTTGCCAACCCGCCGATGACATCCTGAAACCGAATAATAATTGTTGACCCATCCACATGCATGGATTTGTACATGGGACCCATAGTGCGTAACGTCCCATGCCTATACACCATGTTCAAAGCCAGCAATGTCAGTCGCTTGCCGACATCCTGCTTATCCCGGAAATGGATGTTGTGGAGATTGCCAATGTCCATCGTGCCCACCATGCCGACCGCCGGCAGCGTTCGCACCGCATTTTCATCCCCCTGCCAGACCAGCGGCACGCCTACCGTCGGCTTGGGATAATGGGAGTATGGAGCAATCTGCACAATTAAGAACGGGGCCTTCGGCGTCTTCCAGTCGCGCCGCCATCCATTGATCATCGCGGCTAAACGCGTGCCATAAATCGGGTCATTGACCCACGCGTTATTTTCGCCCTGATCCCACACCATCCCGCGGATGGCGTAGGGTATCAGTGGATGAATCATGGCATTAAACAGGGATACCGGTGCCATATCCGGTGACGGCCGACTTAACGTGAAGGGATTTTGCGGCGGCTTAATGCCTGGCCGTGCCGGAGCCGGCTTTCCGGCGGCACGCGCGCGACGAATCGCCGCGGACCACGCCGCCATTTTCTGATGATATTGCCGCAACTGCTGATGGTATCTCCGGGCTGCCAATGGAAACCATTGCAGTTCGCTATGTAAAGCCGGCGTGCGCCGCAGCGCGGACATGGGCGTCCAGGATTGAATGATGGTTCCGCCATAAGAAGAATCAATAATTCCAATCGGGATATGCAGTTTTTTAAATAAATCACGCCCGAAGAAATATCCCACCGCACTGAATCGTTTAATCGTCGTCGGGGAACAAACCATCCATGCCGCTTTGAAATTCTCCTGCGGTTGCGGCGTATTATTTCGGGGTATCTTCAGCAGATGAATCAGCGGAAAATTGGCGGCCGCAACTTCCTTGCGGGCGTGCAGCGCGCGGGCCCATGAACCATCCACAGGAAACTGCATATTAGATTGCCCGGAACAGAGCCACACATCCCCCACCAGCACATCATGAATCTCCAGGCGATTGCCGCCGGAAATAACCATCGTGCGACCTTGCGCGTCCGCGTGCAGCGGTGCCAGGCGTACCATCCACTTGCCGTTCGCGCCGGCGGTGGCCGTGCGCTGCTGCCCGGCGAAGCGAACCGTAACACTTTCCCCCGGTTTCGCCCAGCCCCAAACCGGAATGACCGCGTCGCGCTGCAAAATCGCATGATTGGTAAAAAGATTGGAAACAGTTACCTTTGCCGAGGTGGTAGCCGCCGGCAAAAAGCCGAACATCGCCGCAACACTGATAAACCTTGCCGCCCGTGACCACATATCCGCAACTCCATGAACACAAATCCAAAACGCCGGCGCATTGGCCAAACTGGACTATATAGGTAACCGATAATTTAGCAACAGTCGCGGCGTGCTGGCGATTAAGGGCGTGGCAATTTTTCCGGGCGAACTCATGCGTGATGTCAGCCGGCACATTTAATGTGCCGCCGCGTCGCGGAAAGCTCCCCCGCCGCAGCCGACAGTTCCGGATATCATCGGCGCGATCCTACCCATTAAACAACGAAATTGACCCCGCCGGGAAAAAGTTCCACACCCAGCCGTCCGCGGTGTGTGGATATATCGCCCAGCGTCAAGGATTGATGTGTGGATATGTTGCTATATTGAGGTGCATCGTCGCCACGGACTTTGGAGCGCCGGATGATTAATCCGGTGCTTGATCCAGTGCCGCCAACCACCGGTTTATCACCACCAGTCAGTCAAACGCGATGATGCCAAGGATCCCGAAAATCACGCCATCGCAACCCGGCGAAAACTTGGGCGGGTCTGTGGGGCCGATAATTTTATATTTCCCCATCGACATTTGCTTTTGAAAGCTAATCCGTTATTCTCTCTTTTCTAGGGCGGCGCGTTCGTAGTGGAACGCGTTGCGATGGAAATAGTAGTGGCAAGCTATGATTAAATCGAAGGAGAGAGTTCACATGATCCTCTTATCATCACAGATTAAAAAGCAGAATCGGAATTTTGGAACAATTGGTTGCGGCCTCCTTGCCGCCGGTGCCTTGTACGCGGTTACGGGGCTTGGTAATGGCTTGGCATTCGCCAGTTCGGTTTTTCCAATGCAGCAATTCAATGTAATTGTGCTCGGTACGCCGAACACGAGTGATCCCAGCGCCCCGCGAACCTCTGTGGGAACCTTTTATGATGGTAGCGACATACAGGGAAACGCTTTTATCAATGGATCTGTCAGCGGTTCAACTTTCGCCGGCCATGGTTTACCCACCGGAGCTACCACCGGCTTGGAAGCTACGGGCGGGATCACGTCGACAAATGTTGATGTAAACAGCGGCGATGTGGTACTGGGAAGCACTTCCGATGAGCCTTCGTTCAACAGCAACGGGACACTGGCGCAGAATTCGACCCAGCCGGCAACGGATCTGGCAAATTTCACCAGCGCCTTGACGAACGCATCAAGCCAATGGGCGGGTCTGGCCACCACGATAGGCTCATCCGTAACCACTGACAATAATAGCATGAATTTCACGATCCCCACTGGTGCCGGAAACTTTATTGTGTTTAACATCAGCGCTTCAAACTTTGCCCAGAACGACAGCATTGAATTCACGAACCTCGGGGCAAACCAGAATATACTGATCAATGTTGCAGGCACCACCTTTGCGGAGCCGGGCGGGATTAATTTCAACGGAAATTCCACCATTGCTGATAACGTGATCTGGAATTTTAATAGCGCCACATCCATCAGTCTCCCATCAGGGTTTTATGGATCCATCCTGGCACCCAATGCGACATTGACAGATAGCAGCACGATTACCGGAGATATTGCAGTGGCCAATATCAATTCCGTCGGCGAAATTGATTTGGCAAGCCCAACTTTCGCTACGCCGCTGAACGCCATTCCATCCGGCGGGCCATTGCCCGTACCCGCGACTTTTGGTCTGGTGTCCGCAGGGGCCATCGCGTTACTGGCGGGTACTGGCCTGCGCAAGCGCGTGCGAATGTAAAAGCCACCGGTGCGCGTGACCCGGGGATGCCGGGTTGTTGATTAGAGATGAGTGCCAGAATTCACTGCTAAGCCGGCCAGCCCGCTGGCCGCGGATGTGTGGGTCCCAGCAAAACCACAGCACCCTCGCTTAAAAATAGTTCAAACCACAAACCACAAATTTCAAATCTCAAATTTCAGATTCCAGACTCCCTCCCGCATACCCCTATAAAGAACACGGGCCGGTTTTTCAACCGGCCCGTTTGCCTGTGGTTCTTTAGCGTAATCCGCCACATTATATGGCAGGATCATGCGCTCATCGTTGGCGAATACACTTCGCCGTTAAATTAAGGCCATACAACAGTTAAGTCATACGGCAACCAAGCGCCCAAATAATGCAGCGCTCGGGAAGAGTAGTCGTTTACCGACTGCTCTTCTGCGCTTGGAAACAATCACGGCAATATACCGGACGATTCCCAGATGGTTTAAAAGGAACTTCCGTCGGCTGTCCGCAGGACGCGCAGGTCGCTGGGAACATTTGACGGGGACCGGAAGAGAAGCCGCCGCGGGCTCCGCCGCCGCCACCGCCACCGGATCGAGAAGAGAAACTACGACTTCCACCACGACCGCCCGAATCGCCTTGTTGGGCTTTCCGTGCATCGCGGCAGGTTTTGCAGCGTTTGGGTTCATTTGTAAATCCACGTTCGGCGAACCGCTGTTGTTCATCCGCAGTGAACGTGAATTCCGCGCCACAATCGACGCATGCGATAACTTTGTCTTCATAGGACATACGAGTGCTCCCTGGGTATACCAGAAATGAGAGAATTGAGAGAAACGCGATGGGCGGTGCGGGAATGGCTTCGGCCAACCTCGAACTCGGGCGCTACTGCCCACAGGCATGAGGAATCATAGCATGTCGTTTTAGAATTGCAAGTTAATTCTTTTCATTTTTTATTTTATCCCTGTCGCTTGGCCAAAAAACGCCAACATCATCAATGGAATAAGATTTTTGATTCATATTAGCGAATATAATTTCAAAGCCTTTTCGCCTTCATCTGCGGGCAATTTCCCTTCCGCACCTTTTTTCATGCGTATCCCTCCGCAATGCAAACGCCCACTACCGCCAATGATGCTCCCTCTTTTCGTTCGGCTCACCTCCCCGTACTCTTGACTCATCAGACGCGACATCTTGAACATCACCCCTAATCGCCGTAGAGTACCACTTACAGATTGATTGTTTGGCGATCTGATTTTTGGATACGGAAAGCTTCATGCAGTTAAAAGATATACTTCGGCGCGAAAACATCAAAGCTCCACTGGCCGCTACCGACAAAAAAGAGGCCATTAAAGAGCTGGTTGAATTGTTGGCCCTCAACAAGGATGTTAAAAACCCCGATCTGGTTCTGGCCAGCGTTTTGGAACGTGAATCCATCCGCACCACGGGTGTGGGTTACGGTTTGGCGATTCCCCATAGCAAATGCGGCGGCGTCAATCAGCTTACCATCGCCATCGGAAAGCCTGAGCATCCGCTGGATTTTCAATCACTTGACGGCCAAAACGTTTATCTTATTGTGCTGTTGGTCAGCCCCCCGGAACAAACCGGTGCACATATTCAATGCCTGGCCAGCATCAGTCGGCTTATGACTATTGAGGCGTTCCGATCTAAATTAAAAGCCGCCAAAAGCGCCGATGAAATTTATGACGCCATCGTGGCTCAGGAAAAAGGCATCGTTCCTGAAAAGTAACACTATCGGTAGGGGGCATTAGAGCTTTGCGCTCTATCTTCAAAACCCTGCGAGGCGTATCAATTATAGCCTATAAGCCGGGCCAGCCTGCTGGCCGTTGCTCCTCCAAAGCATGCCACATGCGAAACGCAATCAACCCGTAATTATGGCTGGAACAGGGCACTAGTCTGCAACTGATGTAATTTTCCGATACCTTTTACCGCGAGTTTCAACATGGAATTAAACTGTCGCGGGGTAAACGTGGCGTGTTCGCCGGTGGCTTGAAGTTCCACAAAAGTGCCATCTTTAAGCATCGCGACATTCATATCCACTTGGGCGGTGGAATCTTCGCTGTAATCCAAATCCAGAACCGCCGTATTGCGGACAATCCCCACACTGATCGCCGCCACTTGGCCAATCACCGGGTTGGCGGAAAGAACCGAATCATTTCTGGCGCGGCGTACGGCATCGCAAAGGGCGATATAGGCCCCGGTAATGGCCGCCGTGCGTGTGCCGCCGTCCGCCTGTATTACGTCACAGTCCAGCCACAGGGTGTTTTCACCAAGCTTCTTAAGGTCAATGACGCTGCGCAGCACCCGGCCGATCAGGCGTTGAATTTCTACGCTCCGGCCATCAGGTTTGCCGCTGTCGCGTTTTTTTCGTGTGTTGGTTGATGACGGTAGCATGGCGTATTCCGCAGTCAGCCAGCCTTGCCCTGTTCCGGCCAACCAGGGTGGAACACCTTTCTCAATGATGGCCGTGCATAACACGCGAGTATTGCCAAAACTTATCAACACCGATCCGCCGGCATGGCGCGTAAAATTCCGCTGGATCGTAATTTTACGCAGCTGATCCGCTTTTCTTGAGTCCTGTCGCATGATTGCCTTTCGTTGGGGTGCTTGGGGCTGCAATCGCCTTGATTTTGGATTTCACTGGGGTTTGGCGGCGTGGAGTGATTTACGGGGGATGCCCCATTGTCTCCGTGACCACACCGGCATTACTGACTGCTATTACTACGGGGCCACCACCGATAGTGCGAGCCAGTCCCGCGCAATGGTGTAAATCGGAGACAAACTTGATGCAGGCGACCAGGAAATCGGCCCGGGAGAAAAGTGAGTCTGCGGGCACTGGAAACGTGTCAGGCGTGGCCCGCATGCGCTGGCGAAAATCATCGGTGGCAACCCGTCGGTAAAATGTTGTGTCACCATCCGCAGTGGACCAAGGAGCATGTTCCAAATCCGAAAAGTGCTTTTGACTAAAAACTTCAAATTCTGATAGAACGCCACCACGCGGGTCGTAGTTGCAGATTTGGTAGGACGCCGGTACTGGTCCGCTTTTCCCCACATTGTATCCGCTTAGCCGAAATCCCAACTCCGGTGCCCCAGCCGCGCCATGATTTTTTTGGACGGTGCGGCAGAGCGTATGGGCCAGCTTGTCGAGGGATGGTACGTGCCCGTTTCGGGTGACAAAATCGTCGAGCCAAAGATCGGTCGGTGTAAGCCCTATTTTGCCAAACCCCCACGTTCCGACCATGCCCCGGAGCTTCGGCAATCGCTGGAGCTTCCTCATGCCGAAAGAAACCCGTAACTTGCGTCCGCTTTCGGTGGCGGCTTCAATGGATTCAGCAGTATCCGCAGCCATGGCCACGCCGTGCTTGGAAATATCGGTCAGAATCAGCGTCATGCCCGTACCGGACTCCGAAAGCTTTTCCATCCGCTTGCAATTTCGCGTACCTGCTTCGCGGCGGCCAGTTCCACCTTCCGGACGTAGCCGGGGCCGAAACAGGTCTGCATGTCAAACCGGGCATCCAACGGAACTTCCACGCTGACGGCTGCCAGCACCCGCCCGGAAGAGTTAATTGCGTGGGCTGTATACGTGTGCCCGGAGTTGCCCTTAAGCCATTTGCCCTTGACCTGTATGTTTTTGCTCACCATAAAAGCAATTCCTATATTTGACTGGCTTATTATAGCAGAATACCCCGCGAAAGGTCATGCCGCGTTCGGCGACTCTTTGACATCGGATATTATCTCAAGGCCCATCGGTCGGCTACGGCTCTACAGCGTTCGCAAATGAAAGCCGCCGTCGACATCGATAACCTGTCCGGTGGAAAATGGCAGCAGGCCGTCGGCCACCGCCAGCACCGCCTTCGCCACATCTTCCGGCATGCCCCAGCGGCGAATTGGCGTTAGGCCATTGGCGATCAGGGTGTCATATTTTTCCTTTACTCCGGAGGTCATATCCGTGGCGATAATCCCGGGCCGTATTTCGAAAACTCCGATATTTAATTCCGCCAGGCGAGCCGCGAAAAGTTTGGTCATCATTGCTAATCCGGCCTTGGCGACACAATAATCCCCGCGATTAATACTGGCGGTATACGCACTGATGCTGGAGATGGTGACAATGTTTCCCACACGCCCATCAAGGCCTATTGGATTGGATTTCATGGCATTGGCGGCAAGTTGGGAAAGAAAGTAGGGGCCTTTAAGATTCACATTAATCAGCCGGTCAAAGCCGGCTTCCGTGGCTTCCAGAATATCCATTCGCTGGTCCGGGGCAATACCCGCATTATTTACCAGCATGTCCAAACCGCCGAAATGCACAACCGTTTCTGTAATCAGATGTTGCCGATCAGTGCTATTGCCGATGTCACCCTGTACCGCATGAGCCTGCCCGCCGTGTTGGTTAATGTGCGCCACCGTTGCCTGGGCCGCCGCCAGGCTTGAGGCGTAATTCACCACCACATTCCACCCGGCGGATCCCAACGCTTCGGCAATAGCTTTGCCGATACCGCGCGATCCGCCGGTCACCAAGGCTGTACGGTTGTTTCTGATCATAAATTTTGATCACTCCGCTCTGTTAAGGCTGGGATTTATTCTTCAGGTCTGCCAATTCGGATTCTACTTCGCGCAGCCGCTTAACCAGATCCGGCAACTGCATAAAATGCATGTAGACTCTTCGGGCATGTTTGAGATCCATCGAAGGCGTGCCGCCGATATCTTTGTTGGGTGCAATATCCTGTGCAATACCCGATTGCGCCGCGGCTCTTACCATATCCCCAATGTGCAAATGGCCGGCCACCCCGACCTGTCCGGCAAGTACCACATGGTGGCCGGTGCTGGCCGAACCGGCTATACCGACCTGGCTTACCAGCAGGTTGTGCTCCCCGATGCGGCAATTATGCCCAATAACCACACTGTTGCCCAGTTTGGTGCCGGCACGAATCAAGGTGCTTTCCATCGCGGCGCGCTCAATAACCGTGTTGCTGCCCACCTCCACATCATCTCCCAGCACAACATTGCCAATCTGTGGAATTTTGTTGTGAATGCCCTGGTGTGTGGCAAAACCGTAACCATCACATCCCACGACCGCGCCGGCCTGCAGAATCACCCGATCTCCCAGAACGCACTGGTCGTAAACGACGGACGAGGGATACATAATACAATCGCGACCGATGCGCACATCAGCCATAATGGCAACATGTGGATATATATTGGTATTATCCCCAATTTCCACATTTTCCCCGATCACCGCGAAGGGATGGATATTAACTCTTTCTCCGATCCGGGCGGATTTGGCCACCACCGCCAGGGGCGATATACCGATCTGCGGATGCGCGCGGAAGCCGTGCAGCAAAACCAGAATCTGCCGAAAGCTGTAGTATGGATCTTCAGTCTGAATCAAGGCCGGCTCCCAGCCGTCATTACGCTGCATGTATACGGTATCTTTTCCCACCACCACGCAACCCGCCCGTGTCGTATTGAGATGGGCCGCATACTTATGGTTGGATAGAAAACTGATGTCCGCAGTACCGGCGGAAGTTAACCCATTGCAGCGCGTAATCTGCCGGTCTTTATCACCGATAACCATGCCGCCAACATGGGCGGCCAATTCTTCAACCGTGCGGGGGGTGGGGGGTAGTTCCGTTATCACACAATCCTGCCTTTCAAGCCTTGCAGAAGCCTACGGCCAAGGCAATAGTGTTGTCAAACCGGTCCCACCAAAACCGGTCCACCGCAGCCGCGCGGGCAAGCCGTGGCAATATTTCCGGGCAGGGCGGCCGCGCGGGCAATCTCACATGGCCGCCGGCTTTGCCGGTGGTGGGGCGCACTATAAAAATATACCGCCGCATCGGGACCAAGCCGTGTGATTTTCCCCTGATTTCGCGATGTTTCAGTCCTGCCCGGACGGACTATCTCGCCCAAGTGGTCCGGCGAGATGGTGTGCGCTTGCAAGTCCGCTTGCAATGCGTTGTAGATCATCGCAGAATAAGCAGTGACAAGAAAGGGGCTGAATCGCGATCAGAACCTGTCGTAGGATGGAAATGGTAACCGAATTTGATAGGCTAATTCCTGAGTTGGCGCAGCAGTGGAACAACGGGACGGGGATTGACGCCAACTCTTGGATTTCCTGTATTGGCCGCTACGACCACCTTCTGGGTTACATATCAATTCTTTGGCCGAAATTCGTTCTATATGACGGTTGCGCGTTACAGGGCCTCCCGGATCCTAAAAATGATAAGGATTTTATGAGGGCACTTGGTAGAGATAAGACGGCGGTTGAACGGGCCTCGAGTCCCTGGGTATGCCGGCGAGCTGGCGCGGCGCAAGGATCGACAGCACGATTACATGGAATTGCGGGGATTTTGGGCAAAAGATTATCATCGCTGATACCGCAGGCCATGAAAAGATGATAGCCTGTAAGATGAGGTTTTATGAACATTCGCGATGCGACACAACAGGATTTACCAGCCATAGTAGATATCTACAATTCAACCATATCCACACGTATGGTTACCGCGGATATTCAAAGCGTTTCCGTAAGCAGCCGGGAGAAATGGTTTGCCGAACACTCACCCAATCGCCGCCCGCTCTGGGTTGCCCAAGACAATGGCGTGATCGTGGGATGGTTAAGTTTTTCATCATTTTATGGCCGACCGGCCTATGACGCGACGTGCGAAATTAGTGTATACTTGGCGGTGGAACAGCGACGCCGCGGATTGGGAACCGACCTGGTTCGCCGCAGCATTGCCTATGCACCGCATATTGGCGTAACAACCCTGCTGGGATTCATTTTCGGGCATAACGAACCAAGTCTGCGGCTCTTTGAAAAACTCGGTTTCCAACGCTGGGGATTTCTACCGCGCGTCGCCGTGCTGGACGGCGTGGAACGCGATTTAATTATTGTTGGATTACGGGTGTGAGTTCTGTCGGTGAAGCTTGGAAGCTCTCCGAGTGGCCCGTAGCAAGGATAGCCGATGGCGGGACTCGAACCTGCAACCTACGGTTTACAAAACCGTTGCTCTGCCATTGAGCTACATCGGCGGAACGTGGAGGAGCGTCGACGTTTTGTAAACGCTCTTCCATCGCTGGAATAAGTATATTACCAGATGTCCGGGAATTGTTGAACACAACAATTTTTTCTCATTAAGGCCGTCCAAGGCCGGACTTCGCCACTATTACTTTGATCTTCTTCCGCCAAGCTGCTTGGCATGGCAATATAGGCTTTTGTGGCAAAAAGGCGATAGGCGATCGCCTGTCCGAATGCCACCACGGGTGCCAAAGGATCAATCTTAATTTCCGCTGCGACCAATTCCTAGGAGCCTGTCCGAGTAATCGCCGGGTTGCGACGGCATGATTTTTGGCTTTCATCAAGAAGCGGCGACGATGGCGTACCTGACATGGATGGTACTCCGAGGAGCCGCGCCGCAGAGGGAGGCCAAAAAGCACGCCGCCCTGCGGGTGGGCCTGAAATGCCCCGTCTACTTTGTTGTCGGATCTCGCAGACTCATATCCAGAGTCAGCTCGATCCTCCGCCGCGCATACGGGACATTTCAGACCCATCGCAATCCCGGCCATTACTTGGACAGGCTCCTAGGGGAAATTTTCCAGCAGCGGTACGCATCGCAACAGTGTTGTGATAAACTTTCAGATCGTCGTGCGTGCATGAACTGACACGCGGGAATCAACACATAAAAGGAATAACACAATGTCTGCTAAAACCGCAACTGCCACCGCAAAAAAGAATTCACCCGGTACCCAATCCACCAAAGCCGCCAAACCCCCTAAGCTGTCGCGGCTTATTCAACCGGCGGACCTTTCGATAGAAGAATGGCAGATTGCGCTGCGGCGGCAGTATGGGCAGGAGCAAAACTTTGCTCTGCGCAACATAGGGGATCAAAAGATTTTTTCCGATTTTGAAATCACCAATCCGACCTCCCGCGGCGTATATCGCGTGGCGATCCGTGGTGAGCAATTGGGAGATAATTTCTGTTCCTGCCCGGATTTCACCACCAACACCCTTGGAACCTGCAAACACGTTGAATTCACCCTACAGAAACTGCGGCAGAAAGCCGCCGGGGCCGCGGCCCTGAAGCAAGGTTACAACCCGCCCTACAGTTCTGTTTATTTGCGGTATGGCGCACAGCGTGAGGTGCGCTTTCGCGCCGGGGAAGATTGCCCGCCCGCTCTAAAAAAACTGGCGGCGAATTATTTTGATGCACAGGGCGGATTGCTTCCGGAAGCCCTGGCGGCATTCGGTCAATTTCTATCCGCCGCTGCCGCAATCCCGCATGACCTGCGATGTTATAATGACGCATTGATGTTTATCGCTGAAAAGCGGGATGCCCTGGAGCGGGAAGCGATTTTAGCCAAGGCCTTTCCGCAAGGCCCCAACAGCCCGGCCATGGACCATCTGGTCAAAGTGCCACTGTATGCTTATCAGCGTGAGGGGGCACTGTTTGCGGCGCGGGCCGGGCGCTGTCTGATCGGCGATGAAATGGGATTGGGGAAAACCATTCAGGCCATTGCCGCGGTGGAAATTATGGCCAAACACTTTGGCGTGCAGCGCGTGCTGATTATATGTCCCACGTCACTAAAGCATCAGTGGGCCAGGGAAATCGAGAAATTCGCTAAGCGCACCACACAAGTCATCGGCGGGATGAGAACGCGGCGCGAGCAGGGCTTTGCCACTGAAACTTTTTATAAAATGACCAATTACGATACGGTTCGGCGGGACATGGACCTTATTGAAAAGTGGTCGCCGGATATGGTGATTCTTGATGAAGCCCAGCGAATCAAAAATTGGAACACGATTGCCGCGCGCTGCGTCAAGCAGATCAAATCACCGTATGCGATTGTTTTAACGGGCACGCCGTTGGAAAACCGTCTGGAAGAGCTGGTCTCGGTGGTGCAGTTTGTGGATCGCCATCGGCTGGGGCCGACGTTTCAGTTTCTGCATCAGCATCAAATACACGATTCGGAAACCGGACGGGTGGTGGGGTATCAGAATTTGGATTTGATCGGTCGCACACTGGCTCCGATCCTGATTCGCCGTAAAAAAGACGCGGTGCTTAAGGATCTGCCCGGCCGGCTTGATAAAAACTTTTTCGTTTCCATGACCGTTGAGCAGCGCAACCACCATGAGGAAAATCGCGATGTGGTGGGCCGAATTGTCAAGCGGTGGCGGCGGACGCACTATCTTTCCGAGGCTGATCGCCAGCGACTGATGATTGCCCTGCAGAATATGCGCATGAGTTGCGACAGCACCTATTTACTGGACCATCAAACGGATTTTGGCTACAAAGCCGATGAATTGGCCACGCTGCTGGAAGAACTCTTTGAGCGACCCGGAGAAAAGGTTGTGATTTTCAGCCAGTGGCTGCGGATGCATGAACTGTTGCTGCGGCGACTGGAGGGGCGGCCATGGGAACATGTTCTCTTTCATGGCGGCATACCCGGCACGCAGCGCGGCGCTCTGGTTGACCGATTCCGTGAGGATGAGCGGTGCCGGGCATTTCTCGCTACCGATGCCGGAGGCGTGGGGTTGAATTTACAGCACGCGGCCTCGGTGGTGGTCAATGTGGATTTGCCATGGAATCCGGCCGTACTGGAGCAGCGCATCGGAAGAGTGCATCGCCTGGGGCAAAAGCGCCCGGTGCAGGTGATAAATTTTGTCGCCAAAGGCACGATTGAAGAGGGCATGTTGTCGGTATTAAAATTTAAAAAGTCCCTGTTTTCCGGCGTTCTGGATAACGGGGAATCGGCCGTCATGCTCGGAGGTTCGCGCTTAACCAAGTTTATTGAAACGGTCGAACAGACCACCGGTGCCATTCCTCCAGCCATGGTGGAAGAACCCGCAGATTTGTCAGGTGGGGCGTCGCTAACAACCGCAGCGCTTAGCGACGCCACAACCGGGGAAAGCACCGATTCCGCATCAGCGGCCCCGGAAAGCCCCGCCACGGTCAGTTCGGCAAGTCATGCGAACGGTCATGGCGATTCGGCAGCGGGTGGAGTCAGCGCGGGCAATCCATGGGCCGGATTGCTGCAGGTGGGATTAAACATTCTTGAGCAGTTGGCGGCCCAGCACGCGCCCCGGGCGCAGGCTGGAACTAGCCAAGCGCCATCGCAAAGCCGCACTGCGGGCATTTCCATCATTCATCGGGATGAACGCACCGGTGAATCATACATGAAACTCCCCGTTCCCAGCCCCGAAGTTTTGGAGCAGGCCCTGGGAGCGATTGGCGCAATTCTCGAAAAATTTAATAACCGCCAATGATCGGGTCCTTAACCGGCGGGGCGGGGGTGTTATGGTGCCTGCGTCATCGCGGCGAGTTTCTGCAGGGTGCTCAATGCTTTGCCCGAGTCAATAGCGGCGACGGATAATTTAACGCCCTCACGCAAGGATTCCACTTTGCCTCCGACCCACAACGCCGCGGCGCTGTTAAGCAGCACTATATCGCGGGCGGGGCCGGGTTTGCCGGAGAGGATGGCACGGATTTTCGCGGCTGACGCTTCGGGGGAGTCGATTCGCAAGTCATCCGCTGTTGCAATTTCCAGGCCGACATCTTTGGCCGATAGTTCCAGCGTCTTAATTTCTTCCCCATCAAATAATGCCACGCGCGTCGGGCCGCCAATCGATAGTTCACAGAGCGTGCCCTCCACTGGGTCACTGCCGCAAACTACCATGGCCCGCAGTGCGCCTAAACGCACCAGTACTTCCAGCATGGGCCGCACCAGGCTGGGGCGCGGAACGCCGGCCAATTGCCGCCGTGCGCCGGCCGGGTTGGTCAGGGGGCCAATAAGATTAAAAATGGTGGCAAAGCCCAGTGTATTTCGGATTTCCGCCACATGCCGCATCGCCGGATGATGGCGGGGGGCAAAACAAAAACAGATACCGATTTGTTTCACGCATTGGGCCTGCAGTTCCGGGTCAATATCCACGCGCACGCCCAGTTTCTTTAACACATCCGCACTGCCGCTGCGACTGGTTACGGCGCTGTTGCCGTGCTTTGCCACCGGCACGCCGCAGGCGGCCGCCACAATCGCCGCCGTGGTGGAAACATTGAAAATCCGTGATCCGGCACCGCCGGTGCCGCAGGTGTCGATGACCTCTTGCGGTGCGGCCACCGGCACCACAAATTGCCGCATGACAGTGGCAGCGCCGGCAAGCTCATCAACGGTGGGATCTCTCCCGGCCAACAAAGCCAGGAATGCTCCCACCTGTGCCGCCGGCGCAGCGCCGGACATGATGGTTTCAAACGCACCACGGGTCTGCTCCTGCGTGAGGCTTTTGCCGGAAAGTAATGTCGTGAAAATATCTTTCATGCTTTTTCTACTGCATAACGCTTTTAAGAAATGCAATTAAAGAAGTTCAGCTCCGGCTCCCGCAATGGTGGCAAACATGGAGGCTTGTTTACCGCAGCGTTCCGGATACCGCTTATCAATCTCGGCGGTCAAACCTTCAATGGCCTCCCGCCGCACCATCGCCACAATGGATCCGCCGAAACCGCCTCCGGTCATCCGTGCTCCGTACACGCCCGGCACGGTAGCGGCAATTTCCACCAGGACATTAAGTTCCGGACAGCTTACGCCATAATCATCGCGCAGACTTTCATGCGACTGATACATAAGTTGTCCGCAGGCCGCCCAATCTCCGGCCGCCATCGCCTCGGCAAATTTCAGCGTTCGGGCGTTTTCGGAAATCACGTGTCGGCCACGGCGAAACACGGTGGGATCCATGTCCATGCGGCAAGCCTCAAGCATGGAAATATCCGCGTCGCGCAGGGCCTTCACGGCCGGGAATTTTTTCTTTAATAGGGCTACCGCGCGTTCACACTGATTGCGACGGGCCTGATATTCCCCCTGCACGAGTTCATGTTTAACATTAGTATTGGCGATAAAGATGCGCATGTGCTCATCTTTCATGGGTACCTGTCGCCGGGACAAATCGCGACAGTCCAGCAGCATCGCATGATCTTTTTCCCCCAGCGCGGAGATAAATTGATCCATGATTCCGCAGGGCATGCCGGCATAATTGTGTTCCGCCCATTGTGCCGCCAGTGCTAATTCAACTTTGTCCAGCGTTTTTCCATTCGCTGCCAGCAGTGCCAGCCCGGTTGCCACTTCAAACGAAGCGCTGGACGACAGTCCGCCGCCAATGGGCACCGTGGTAGTGATCAGTGCGTCAATGCCAAATTTTACCAGGCCGCGTTGCCGCAGTGCTTCGGCGACTCCTTTGGCATAAAGCGACCATTTCGGGGCATCTTTGGCGACCACGTCGGCAACGGAAAATTCGGCCAATTCATTTTGGGTGCTGCTGAAAAGACGGACTTTCCGATCCGGACGGGCCTTGGCCAGAAGTGCTGTGAATCGGTCAATGGCGATGGGGAATACAAAGCCATCATTATAATCGGTATGCTCACCGATCAAATTGACCCGCCCCGGTGCCCGGCTGTGAATAAATGGACCCGATGATTTTCCAAAATGTCTTTCAAATTCCTGTTCCAACGGATTATTCATGTAAAAGCTCCCAAGGTCAGCCTTATCGGCTGTTGCAACCGTCAACGTCACCACCATGGCGACAAGTCAGTATGCTAGAGGCACATGGGTGGTAAATCAATAAGGCTAGGTTGTTGTTCCATCACCTGCCGGCCCCGACGGCGGCGGTTCTGAAGTCGCTGCGATTGGAATAATCAGGCTGAAGGTGGCCCCTTTGCCCAAGTCACTGATAAGTTCAATAGTCGCGTGCAGCATGTCTGCGAGTTCCTGACTGATGGTCAGCCCCAGGCCGGTGCCGCCGTGCCGCCGGGTAACGGAAGCATCCAATTGATTAAATTTTTCAAAAATGCCGGCGTGATGTTCCGGCGCAATACCCGGGCCGGTATCGGTAACCGCGATTTTCACATGTTCCGCATCGGGCGTTGAAATGGTGATCGTGACGCGACCATCAGGGGGCGTAAATTTAATGGCGTTGGAGAGAAAATTATAGAGAATCTGCTGAAATCTCGCCGGATCGGTGCTCACCAGCGGAACCGGTGCCTGCACCACCAGCGATAATTCGATATTTTTTTTCTGGGCCAGCGGACGCATGAAATTCACCAACGATTCGCAAACATCCGGCACGTTAATGCGTTCCGTGCGGAGAACAATTTTTCCGGCCTCAATTTTGGCCAAGTCCAATAAGTCGTTAATCAAATCCAGAAGTTGTCGGGCGCTGGTGAGAATGTTGTCAATATAACGGTTCGACCGCGGGTCGTCCAGGGCGGGTTTGGCGGTGGTGAGCAGTTCGGCAAAGCCGATGATGGCGTTAAGCGGCGTGCGCAGTTCGTGGCTGACATTGGTAAGGAATTCCGATTTCATCTTGCTGGCTTGAAATAAATCCGTGTTGGATTGCGCCAATTCACCAACCCGGGTATCCAAACTGCGGTTGGTCGCTTCCAATTGATCCTGCGATGCCTTTAATGTGGCCAGCATGGTATTAAAGGTATCGGACAATTGCTCAAATTCATCGCCCGTGGATATGGCCGAACGGATATCCATATCCCCTTTGGCCACTTTTTCGGCGGTGTTTCGCAGCACCCGCACCGGCTGGAGAATAAGCCGGGTTGTTATAAGATAAAAAACAATGATGGCTAATGACCCGCCTATGAGGCCGGAAACCACAATCACCACGCGATTCAGAAGTAACTGATCCAGGTCAGGGGTGACCGGCATGGCCACTTGCACAATCGCAACCAGCGGCGCTGCCGAGGAGTTCGCCGGTGCGGCCGGTGCTGTGGCCGTGGCATGCAATTGCCGGTCTTTCGACGCAACGGGCGGTGTGGCACCGGCCGGATATAGCCAACGGTGCCATTGGCTATGGCATCGCAGGCAACTCACTGACGCGCGCACCGCGGCGGCATATTTATAAACCGGATGGTGGGTAATGCTTTGCGATAATTCGCCGTACTGATTCTGCCGCGCATGCTTGAGAAAATATCGAATGGCGGCAGCTTGAAAAGCGGTGGCATGAGGCCAGGGCGTGCCGGGTTTTGGCAGTAACTCAATGGTGGGTTGGGGATATTGCAATTGGCGTAGATGGGCCGCCTGCCACCGTGCCGCTGAATTGGCGCTCTTGCTGGAAGGCCCGTTGTTAACATGCGCCTCCCGCAGCGTCATGTCCGCCGCAATGCGCGCTTCGTACACCGGCTCCCGGCTGGTAAGCTGTTCCATGCGTTGCCACGGTACAGCCAAGGCTCCGGCGATGATCACCAGCACGGCAAAGCCGAAGAGCAACTGGCATTTTGCGGCCAGGGAAATCGTAAGCTCTTTTTTTGCCATGCCGATTGTTCTTTTCAATTAACAGGCTGCCAGGCCGCATCCCCGCAACAATCCAAGTGTTGCCGTTGCGCCGGTGAGGGTCAGGCCGAAGCGTTGGAATCGGGTGCTTCCATAACCCGGCGATAGTGCATGCGCACGGCCGCGTAATATCCGAAAATGGCCCCCGCTAATCCGGCGGAACTGTAATAAATCGGCAACGAGCGCATCAGAAACAAACCGGTATGCGCCGGATAGGGTTGCGCCACATGCGGCGCGATAATTCCGCCAATGGCCGCGATCACCGGCGGCGTAATCCAGATCACCCAGGCATCCGCCTGTGGTGCCGCGGTGGAACCGACAAACGCCGCTGCGGCAAAGGCCACCGAACAGGCGAAAATGGCCTGCCCGGGCTGCTGCGATTTAAGCAACAGGAAAAGGATAACTGCCGCCACGATCAGTGTCGTAATAAAAGCCAATAGATTTTGTGCCAACCGTCGGCCAAAAGGGCGGTAAGGGATGTTATCGACCAAAACCTCAGCAAACGACGGATAATCCGCCGTGACTAAAGCGGCGTGGGTGCCGTGCGGCCGAACGGGCCATGGCAGGCCCAGATAAAGCGGCCAATTTCGCGATCCAATCAGTTCGTAAATTCCCCGCGAAACCGCCTCGCCGATGAGAATATAAAATATCCAAAAGATATTCTGCAAGGCCAGTGTGTGATACGCTCCCACCAAGTCCGTGTGGTGCAGAGCCAGCAATAAAGTGATCGGCCCCCAGTGGCAGGCCAGAAAAATCAATCCGACCGATGCAATAAATAGTCCCGCATGTGGCGCATCGGGCCAGGTCAGCAGGGTACCAATCACAATCGCGGCCACCAAGCCACCGATCATGACCAACTCCGCTACCAGCGATATCGCCGGTCCCGCCGCCAAAGCTCTGGTACCATCCATATTGGGGGACGGAATAACTTTTCCCGCCAGATAGATGAAAAATATTCCTACGACGATACACGCCACCACATATCGCAGTTGCCGCAGAAATCCCAGCAGCACATGATGCTGCGAGACGGAAGTCTCCGTTTGATTGCCTGGTATATTGTGTGCTGTATCACCTGTCACAGTTCAACTCCTTATTGCGTCATCCGCATTGCGTCGTCCGCGCCAGGCTAAGCCCGCGCGGTTTAAGACGCGTCTATTATGTATGGCAATAGAATACGACGCCATTGATTTCAAATAAAATTCCACCATTGACCAGCAGCCAGGACTGGATATCGGGAGCCGCCGCATCAGATCCCGACCGTGTCAACTGCTGATCCAGAACAATGGAACCATTGTCCAGCCGTCCCTGCCGGTCTTTCTGGTTGATCAGGTACAGGTGCATGATATTGGGCGTCGGTCCGACCGGCCCGTGCGCCAATGCGACAATATCCGGATCACCGATTTGTGCCGCCGTCAGCGGCGGTCGCGATTGCATCACAAATTCCGCTTTCCATGCAATCTGGCCTGTGCGTGTCGCGATGGCCATTAAATTCCGCGGCGTCAGCATGACCAGCGTGTTGCGGTTCAGGGCCGTCTGCATCCAGATCACACCGCTGGAGGTAAGTCCCGCATTGAGTCCCGGCTGATTCCACAGCCTGGCACCGCTGGTAACATCCATACACGTCATGCCGGTGGCGGTGGGTGTTATTAACCCGTCCACCGACAAACTTGCGGCCGTCGGAAATGGATCATGCAGATTATTTCTACTCCATATCGGAGCCGACAAACTGATGGCCGGATCAAACATCGCCACGCCCTTTTGGCCGCAAAGCAGCAGTCTGCCGGCCGGGTCGGCCTGAATCCAATAAAAATGATCTCCGGCCTCGGCGGGTAAAACGCCGGCGACGCGCCCGCTGGAAAGATCAAGTAATACCACCTGATCAAAGGGAAGGTTCATGGCAACCGCGAAATAACGCCGCGTTTGCCGGATACAGGAAACGGTTCCATATTTCTCCAGCGTTACCGGCGACTTCCAGACAGGTTGTCCATTGGCTGGGCTGTAAAGTGCCAGATCATGCAGTCCCGCCACCAGAATTCCGGCTGGCAGCATCTTTATCAGGCGGTAGCTGACCACGCCGAGATCCCGTTGAATAGACGCTTGACGCCATTGCGCTGCAATCTTGGGCGATAAAATATTGTACCCCGGAATTCCGCCGTTAATCATCATGCCGTTTTGTATCATCATCATCCGCTGCATCGCCGGCAGCGCGGCATTGACCCCTGGAGCCAAAATTCCGGGGTGTCTCCCATTGGACGCTATTTGTTGTTCCCATTGCAAACGGCCGGATTGCGCATCGATGGCCAATAGTTGATTGTCGGTAGCCAGAATCGCCAGCTTTTTCCAGTAACCCACCAGCATCGCCCGCCTGGAATGGGCCACGAGATATTGCCACATCGGCTTTAACCCTCGAACACGCCGCGCGGAAATCTGATAGCCTCCGTTGGCTTTGTTTCCCAGTAGAAACATGCCGTAGCGACGATACCGCGGCGCATGCTCCAGCGGTTGCAGTAGCGCACCATGCAAAGCGCCGGATACCGCGAGCTGTGACCCAATTTTGGCATTCAGCATAGCGCGCCGGGCCAGCGTGCCGGGCGTCGCAGTCTGTTTGATATGTTGGGCATAGCGGGCGAATGTCCACGTCCGGCCGTGCGTCCAATGGTACGCTGGAAAATCATACGTGCCGCGCATAGCTAGAACCAAAGCCTGATTCCAATGCCGCAAATGCGCCAGCGCCGAGCACAGCCGCGAAAGCCGCCATGCCTTATCGGATTTGGACTCTGCGCCAAACCGCGTCCACAACAGCATGTCATAAGCTTTCGCCCATTGCCCGCGCGCCGCAAAATGCCGGGAAAGCAAGCGGGCGGCTTGCAACGCTGCCGCGCTATTGGGATATTGCACCACAATCTGCCGCAAAGGTTGCCATGATTTTACACGTTGCGCCTGCGTTAGAAGCTTCTTCGCATGGGTTTCCCACGGGGCATATACTTTTGTTCCGAACGTACCAATGACATCCCGTTGAATCATCGATCGCGCCGCGGTGGACGCCGCCAGCGTAACACCGCGATAATCCACCCCCGCCGCCCGTAGCGATCCGCGTGCGAGAATCTGCTCCAGCAGCGTCATGGCTTTTGCGGGATGTTTTGCCGCCAGATAACAACGAGCCATCGCCATGCGCCATTTCACCTGCTGCTCCGGCAGCCGGGCAATAGCACTGGCCTTTTGGAGATAAAAAAGTTCCGCCGCATTGGCACCGGCTTTATTTGTCACATCGGCGGCAAAAGTCATGCACACGTGAAATATGCGGTCCGCCGCCGCCGGTGCGGCGGCGATCCGCGGCAGGGCTAAATCCACAGCTCTGCTAAGCATCTGCTGGGCCAACGTATCATGGCTGGACCGGAAGGCGACTTCGGCGAGCGTCAGGTAGGCTTCGGGCTTCGTGGGATGCGCTTTAATTCGTCCGGTCAGATACGCCAGGGCGTCTTTCCATCGGGCGTAACCCGCGGCGATATGATCATTAACTACCACCACCTCATGCGCGGTAACCAGTAGATTGCCGGCGGAATCAGCGTTTCCGGCGGGCCATTTGGCCATGTTGTCAATGGCCCCGCCGCGGGTGTTCACCAGCAGCAGCCCTGTGTTCAATGGTATGTAGATATCTTTTTTGGTTAAAAATGGCCGGCCGGAAATGGCTCCGAACGAATGTATCGGACGGCTGGACCATATCCGCTTTCCGGTGCGAATATTGACCGCGCAAATCTTGCTGCCCGCCAAAAGCATTTCACCATGGATGACTCCCAGAAGCATGTTGGCGTGGTCCAGCCGTTGGCAGGGCAGCGACAGAAGCTTTGCACCGGTCCAACGATTATATATATGCAGGGTCGATGCGCTTCCGAAGTTGTTGTCCATGGAAATCAGCCGCGATCCCGCAACAACCGGCGCATTAAGACGCCACGGCAGGGGCCGCCGGACAATGCCATACTGCATGTTGTTAAACGGCGTATAGGCCACTTTGTTCAGATGCAGCCATTGCACTTGCCCGGAATCGGCGTTCACCGCCATATCCGCGCCCAATCCGGTGGAGATGTAAATGGTATTGTCGGCCATGGTGGGAATAATATTGATAGTGTTAAACGGTGATACTCCGTAGGCCGGCCCGGTAATGGTGCACAAATAATGGCTCCATTGCACAGCTCCGGTGGCGGCGTTTAATCGCACCAGGCTTAGTTCGTTCATTCCCGTACCCGGCTGCGTGGCGGCTACGACCAGAAATACCGCGCGCCGATTGGCCATCGGAATACACGCCGGCCAGATATTTCGGCCTGTTTCGCCGGATACCAGGCGGGATGCCGATATTTTCCATTGTAAATTCCCGCCGTCCGCGTTGAGGCACACAACGTCAAGTTTGGCGGAGCTAAATCCGAATTGCGTCGGAAACTGTGCCGGCGTGCCGGGCCGTGTCAGAACGGTATACAATTTTCCATGAGCCAACGTGCAGGAGTAATGATCCAGTTCATTGGCCAGCGTCGCAATATTCGCCGTGGAGCTATTCGTCGGCAGTCGTCCATGGGGATACTGCCACAGCGTATAGCCGGAATTGATATCCACCGCTTTAATGCGATCCTGCAGGTTCAGATACAGTGTACCCTTGCGGCACGTGGGGAATGAAAACAACACATCCCCCGAAGTTTTTCCCGTGGCCGGATCCATGGTCAGGCCGAATGCGGGCAAAAATTGCCGCAACTCGTTTTGATATTGCATGGTAGCCGCACTGGTCGCGGGGTTTTGCCCAAAGGCGTTCAATCGCTTGGTCCACATGATGGCGGCGGGCAGCGTTCCCCGCGCCGCCACGCCATTGCGCTGGAAATTTCCCTCAAATGTCGGCCAGGTTCCGGCTGTTGTAACACGCTGATACAGCGCCCAACGGTGTAGGGCGATTTGCGCATCGGCCAGAAGATTGATCTGCTTCCCGGCGATCAAGCCCGTCGCATGGGGCGCATTTTTCGCCAATTCCGCCAGCAATGTTTTCGCCAGATGCCTGTCGCCCGCCAAGGCCGCCGCCACCGCGGCATTATGCAAGAGCATAGGATGATCAGACGTCAGGCCCGGATGGTTCAGCAACTGTAACCATAGTCGCGCCGCCAGGGCAAAGCGCCCCCGTTCAAACTGCCGCGCCGCCACAAATTGCAGGCCCTTGCCGGCGGCATCGGTGGCAAAATAGCGTTCACAGGCCGTGGTCAGGGAAAATAGCGACCCGCTTTGCCGCGCTTTTTCAATGACCTGCCGGGCTTTTAATCCATAGAGCTGATTATACAAACCATGCTGTACAGCCGGCATCGCCAACAGAGCGGTCCAGACATACTTTCGTACCGATTCATACGTGCCATCCGGCTTCTTAATGACACTGGTGCCATATTTACGGGCAATATGCTGATAACTTCGCACGGCTTGCGTCAGGTGGCCGCTGGTGATCAGCCGCAGGGCCGTGCGCAGCAAGTCCTTGGCACCAAAGGAATCGTTGACTTGAATATGCGAAAAACTACCGGGCGCGCCATCATTAGGTTGGGGTGGAACCACGCGAACGCGCAAAGCGGGTTTGGCCGGGCCAATGATAACCATTTGAGCCAGCCCTCCGGATGGCCGGAGCATACAGCAGCAGGCCGCCACAGCCAATCCTGCCAACCACAACATGATCTGCGATGTTTTGCCTGCCGGCCCGGATTTCATTTCTGTGAGGCTCCAACCAGATTAGATCGGTCAAACGTTTCATCGTTCGCGCTTAGCCGGGACGTGGGAAATACTTTCCCCAAATCGCATCAAGCCGCTGTCGCGCTTCGGCACTTATTTTCGCTTTATCCGAAAAAATCGCCAACTCCAGTGCCCGATGCGAGGGGAATTCCTCCGCCCGGGATTCCCAGATACGTCCCAGGGCCGCCCGGATTAAATGCAGCGCGTTTTCCGAGGCCACTTGCAGATGGCTGAGGATTTCCCGCATCAGTTCCATCGGGGCCTGTCCCGGCGTATGGGGTTTCCACGCATCGTAATCCGTGATCAGGGCAATGGAGGCGTAACTGATTTCCGCCTCACGCGCCAGTTTGGCTTCCGGCAAAAGCGTCATGCCGATTAAATCTCCGCCCCAACTCCGGTGCAGCCGGGATTCCGCACGGGTCGAGAACGCCGGGCCTTCCATGCACACATACGTTCCACGCGGATGAACCACCGCATCGGCGGTAAGGTCAGAGCGGCTTTCATAGACAATATTTCGCAATTTCCCGCACACCGGCTCCGCGAAATCCACGTGCACCGCGGCGTGATCAAAAAAGCTTCCCACACGATGCACAGTGCGATCAATAGCCTGATCCACCAGGGCCAGTTGCCGCGGATGCATGTTTTCATTCAAGCTGCCCACAGCTCCGGAGGCCAGAATCCATCGGCACCCCAACATTTTCAGGGCATAGATATTGGCGCGATAGGGAATTTGCGTGGGGTTTAACACATGGCCCACGCCGTGTCGGGCCAGAATCGCCACGGGAATGCCTTTCCAATTGGCCAGAATCGGCGGTGCCGCCGGCGGCCCGAAGGGAGTTTGAATTTCTACCGCCTCACCATCGCCGGGCATAAGCAGATGCTGGCCCAGCCCCGATCCGCCTATGATGCCGATCCGCTGCGTTTGTTCCATGTCCATGAACCCTTTTTAACAAGCCGCATCCAGGCTAACGCCACGCGGGAACCGCCCAAGATTCCCAACCGGTGAATCATACCATAGTCTTCCCGGCGTGACGCCCCGGCAATTCTTTTTTCTCTCAAGGCCGGCCGCTACTTGTGGCCCGACGCCGCCTTTCGTATCCTTTGTCCACATCAAGATTGGAGAACAGGACTCATGGCGGGTTATAATCCCAGTAGTATTGAAAAGAAATGGCAGCGGGTTTGGCAGGAAAATCGAATATTCTCTGCCGAAATGCGCCCGGCTACGCCCAAGTATTATGTATTAGATATGTTTCCCTATCCGTCCGGGGAAGGATTGCATGTCGGACATCCCGAAGGATATACGGCTACCGACATTGTCGCGCGTTTCAAGCGCGCTGCCGGATTTAATGTCATGCACCCCATGGGCTGGGACGCATTTGGTCTGCCGGCCGAGCAGTACGCCATTAAAACCGATACGCATCCGGCTGTGATAACCCGAAAAAATATAGATCGTTTTCGCGCCCAGCTTCAGGCCATCGGCTTTTCTTATGACTGGCAGCGCGAGGTCAATACCACAGACCCCGGCTATTACCGCTGGACCCAATGGATATTCCTGCAATTGTATGACACCTGGTATGACCCCAAGCTGCAAAAAGGGAGACCGATTGCCCAACTTGCAGCGGAATTTGAATCCGGCCAACGGGCGCTACCGCCCTCCGCCGGAAATAAAAGCTGGTCACAGTTAGAGTCGCACCAGCAACGGCGGGTGCTCGATGAGTACCGCCTGGCCTATGAAATTGAAGCGCCCGTCAATTGGTGCCAAGCACTGGGCACGGTTCTGGCCAATGAAGAGGTAATCGACGGCAAAAGCGAAGTAGGGGGCTTCCCGGTAGAGCGCCGCCCCATGCGGCAATGGATGCTGCGCATTACCGCGTACGCCCAGCGATTGCTGGACGGTTTGGACGCCTTGGACTGGTCCGAATCATTGAAAATGATGCAGCGGAACTGGATTGGCCGTTCGGAAGGGGCGCTGGTGCGGTTTGCCGTCGCGAATTGCCCGCCGGAAGTCACCGTCTTTACGACACGTCCTGATACGCTCTTCGGGGCCACCTATCTGGTTCTGGCACCGGAGCATCCGTTGGTGGACTTAAGCGCGGAACAAAACATCATACCCGCCGCATGGCCGGCCGGAATTCCGGACCGCTGGCGATCCATCGCCGAGTCACCACGGGAGGCGGTTGCGGCGTATCAGAAAACGGCCGCCGCGCGCTCCGAGCGGCAGCGCCAGGAAGACAACGCCAAAACCGGAACATTTACCGGGGCCTATGCCGTCAACCCGGTGGATAATGAACGTATACCCATATTCATTTCTGATTATGTGTTAATGGGTTATGGCACCGGTGCCATCATGGCCGTTCCGGCGCATGATCAGCGCGACTTTGATTTTGCCCATGCCATGGAACTCCCAATTCGCCGCGTGGTCAGCGCGGCGGCGGATCAGCCCGAGGCCGGAAAACTGCCGCTGGAATCCCCAGGCTTTGCCGTAAATTCCGCGCAGCTTAATAGCTTATCCAGCGCCCAGGCAAAAACCAGAATCTGTGAGCTTCTGGAACATAAGTCATTGGGAACCCGGCAAATCAATTATAAAATTCGGGACTGGCTTTTTTCCCGGCAACGTTACTGGGGCGAACCATTTCCGCTTATACATCTGCCGGATGGTACGACTGTTCCATTGGCGGAATCCCAGTTGCCCCTGACGCTGCCGGACGTGAAGGATTTTAAGCCCACCGGCACCAT
Source organism: Planctomycetota bacterium (assembly GCA_021819825.1). Lineage (GTDB taxonomy): Bacteria > Planctomycetota > Phycisphaerae > WQYP01 > WQYP01 > JAMDCX01. The sequence goes on along the minus strand of JAKAEZ010000002.1, from coordinate 185,130 downwards.
GGAGCCACCTTTATTTAAAGCTGCCGACTGGCATCAGGTGCATGTGCTATTGGATGGTCCACCGGAAAATCTGCAGGCTCGCGTAGTACCGCCCGGAACGCCCGGCGCGATCCCCGCGCGGCGGGAGCTTAACACCATGCCGCAATGGGCCGGCTCATGCTGGTATTATCTGCGTTACATTGACCCGGAGAATACCGCGCGCTTCTGCGATCCGGAAAAAGAAAAATACTGGATGGCCGGCGGGGTGGATTTATATGTTGGCGGCGTGGAACACGCCGTTCTGCATCTGCTGTACGCGCGGTTTTGGCACAAGGTGCTCTTTGATCGCGGTCTGGTAAGCTCGGAAGAACCATTTCGTAAGCTGGTGAATCAAGGCCTGATTCTCGGCGAAGCTGAGTATACGGTCTTCGCATTGGAAAGCGGCCAATGCGTCTCGCTGGCGGATATTGATGCGGAGTTCTCCACGCAGGTAGGGGAAGATGGCAAATCGCGGATTATCAGCCGCCACAAATCAACCGGAGCCTTGGTCGTGGGAAAACCCTGTGACCCCGCCACGGTGGAAAAACGCGGTGACGGCTTTGTCCTGAAAACGGATAACAGCATTCAGGTGGATGCCCGATCCTTCAAAATGAGTAAATCACGCGGCAATGTGGTAAATCCCGATGATGTCATCGCGGAATATGGGGCCGACTCTCTGCGGCTCTTTGAAATGTTCATGGGGCCGCTGGAACAGGTAAAGCCCTGGAGCACCGCCGGCGTTGAAGGTGTGTACCGCTTTTTGCAGCGCGTCTGGAGAAATCTTCTCGGCGGCGATGACAACGTATTTCGCGTGGTGCGGCAACATGCCGATGGGAAGTGGACCTGCCACGGGCGTGAATTGTCCGCGCCGGACGTGGAGGTTGCCCTGCGGGATGCGGCGGCAATTCTGCGACCGATGCACCGGCTGATTCGCAAAGTCACAGCCGATATCGACCGTCTGGCGTTTAATACCGCCATCAGCGCGATGATGGAATTTAACAATGCTTTGACCAAGCTGACATTTGTACCCCTGGACGCGGCATTGAATCTCCTGCGGGTCCTTGAGCCGTTCGCGCCGCATATCGCCGATGAACTGTATCACGAATTGGCCGGCCCCGATGCGGCGGTATCCATTGCGCTATTACCGTGGCCCACATTTGATGAACGCCTGTGTGTGGATGAAGAACTGGATGTGCCCGTACAGATTAACGGCAAGCTGGTCGGGCGGATTCGTATCGCCGCAACCAGCGACGAGCCGGAGGTATTCAGCGCGGCATTGGCTGATCCGCAGGTTGTCAATCGTTTGGCGCAGCGCCCAATAAAGAAGAAAATCTATATTAAAGGCCGCATGATTAATCTTGTGGTCTAAGAAATCGTCAGGATGCGTATATGCAGCAATGGTACAACCGCGTAATTACCGGTGAGGCGGTGGGTGTCCTTGCCGCGTTGCTGCGCTGGGTGCTGGCGGCTGTTTCATTGATCTTCGGAGACATTGTGCATTGGCGCAATGTCGCCTATGACCGCGGATGGAAATCCGTTACGCGTTTGCCTGTGCCGGTCATTTCCGTAGGTAATATCACCACCGGCGGCACCGGAAAAACTCCCACCGTCATCATGATTGCCAAGTGCCTCACCGAAGCCGGATTAAAGCCGGCGATATTGACCCGGGGCTACGGTGCCCCCAGGGGCCAACGCTCGGATGAAGTCATGGTCATGGAACTGGAATGTCCCGGCGTACCGGTGATAGTGAATCCGGACCGAATTGCCGGCGGCCGGGAAGCCCTCGCCCGGCATCAGGCTAATGTACTGATATTGGATGATGGATTCCAGCATCGACGCCTGGGGCGTGATCTGGACATTGTCCTCATTGATGCCACAAATCCGCTGGGGGTGCCGGGAATGTTTCCGCGCGGCACGTGGCGGGAAGGCCCGGCCTCGCTTTCGCGGGCCCACCAAATTATTCTCACGCGCTGCGAGCAGGTTTCCGGCGAACTCACGGATTTGGCCGCCGGATTATTAACGCAGTGGGTGAACCCGCGGCGTATTTTTAAGCAGGTAACGGAAGTTCTGGGCGTATTTGATCAAGATGGAAATCCCGTTGACGTGCGGAATCAGACGGTTCTGGCGTTCGCCGGTATTGCCAATCCCGATGGTTTTGTCCGGACACTCTCCGATCTGGGGCTTCAGGTTTCCGCAGGGTGCTGGTTTGATGATCACCACCGTTATGTGACAGAGCGGGATTTTCCGGAAATGTTAAAGCTCACCGCCGACCGCCGGCCCGCCGCGTGGATTACAACCTCCAAAGACTGGGTCAAACTACGAGATTTTACGCCCCCGGTACCCCTCTGGCATGTGTGTATTGCCGCCCGAATCACCGGGGTGGCTGGAGAATTGTGGCGGCAGTCGCTGGCCGATTTAGCTGACAAAAAGTAAAGTGATATGATGATTCATCCTTCCAGTGAATTACTTGCCTGCGTTGAGGCCTTCGGTAAACCGCGAATTTTGGTGGTCGGGGACCTTATTCTCGATCAATATGTCTACGGCGATGCCGAGCGTTTAAGTCCTGAAGCGCCGGTCCCCGTGGTGCGGGAACGGTACCGGCAAATGCGCGTGGGTGGCGCGGCCAATGTGGCCGTGTTTCTCGCGGCGCTAGGTGCCGTGCCGGTGCTGGCCGGCGTCATCGGAAATGACTCATCCGGTGCCGCCTTGAAGGATCTTCTGGCCCAGGTGCACGTCAATGCCGATACGGTGATTGCCGCAGCTGATCGCCCGACATCCACCAAAACGCGCTTTATTGGCCTGGCACAACATCGGCACCAGCAGCAGATGCTGCGCCTGGATCATGAAGCGCTCGAGCCGGTTGACGCATCCGTGGAACAGCGGCTGCTGGCGGCCCTGGAAGCGGAAATTCCCGCGTGCCACCTGGTGTGTATTGAAGACTACAACAAAGGCCTGCTGTCCGATGCGCTATGCCAAAAAATCATTTCCATGGCCCGCGCCGCCGGACGCGAAGTGCTGGTGGATCCGGCCGCCATTAAAGATTATCGCCGCTATCAGGGCGCTTCCGCCATTACACCCAATCGCACGGAAGCCGAACTGGCCGCCGGATGGCGCTTGGAAAATGTTCAGGAAGAAACGCCCCGGCTGGCGGCCCAGCTTCTAGAGCAATTACATCTGGACGTATGCGTTTTAACTCTGGATCGGCACGGCATGTACCGGCTACAGCGCGGTCAACCCGGCTTGCTGCACCCCACGCGCCCGCGCAATGTCTACGATGTCACCGGTGCTGGAGATATGGTGCTGGCCATGCTGGCCATGGCCCGAGCCAACGGGGCCTCATGGAGCGTCGCAATCGATTTGGGAAATATTGCCGGCGGGCTGGAGGTCGAGAAATTCGGCTGCGTGCCGTTAGCCCGCACGGAAATTGTGGATGAACTGCTGCAAATGGATTCCGCCGGCCGGCGAAAAATACTATCACTGCCCCGGCTGCTGGAGCGCCTGCATTCCCGCCACAGCTCGCAGCGGATTGTGTTTACCAATGGCGTATTTGATATTATCCACGCCGGGCATGTCCAATATTTGAACTTCGCCCGCGGCCAGGGCGATTTACTGGTGGTGGCGGTTAATTCGGATGAATCCGTCCGGCGGCTTAAAGGCCCCAGCCGCCCTATTAACTCCCTGGATGATCGCATGGCGGTCTTGGCGGGTCTGGAGGCGGTCAGCTATGTGACGGCGTTCCATGAGGATACACCGCTGGAATTGATATCCGCGATAACTCCTGCGATATTGGTGAAAGGTGCCGATTATCAGGATAAGCCCGTGGTGGGGCGGGAATGTGTTGAAGCGGCGGGGGGCAAAGTGGTGCTGGCTCCGTTTTTACAGGGGCGCTCCACGACGCGCGTGGTGGAAAAATCCCGATCCGGCGTTGATTAGCCTCTGGTAAAGCAGTCAGAGTTGTGGCATAAATAAGCCCTGATGCCCGGGGCAGGATGTTCCAGGGAAGGTGATATATGTCTGAACGTGCCGTTTTTTTGGATCGGGACAATACCATCATCGCCAACGACGGATACCTCGGTGATCCCACCGGTGTTAAATTACTTCCGGGTGCCGCCGCGGCCATTGCGTCGCTGCGACGGTTGGGATTTCGCATTATTGTGGTAAGCAATCAAAGTGGCGTGGCGCGGGGAATGTTTGATGAAGCGGCTGTGGAATCCGTCAATCAGGAAATGATTCGTCAACTTAAAGAACAGGCCGGTGCCCATGTGGATGCCAGTTATTACTGCCCCTACCATCCCGATGCCACAGTCCCTGAATATAAATTGGATCATGAATGGCGCAAGCCCAAGCCCGGAATGCTCAAAGCCGCGCGGGAGGATTTTAATCTGGATCTTGCCCAGTGCTGGATGATCGGAGATCAGCCCCGTGATGTCGCGGCTGGAGCCTCGGCGGGGTGCCGGACGATTCTCCTTTCTGATCCGGAAAAGCAAATGGAAGGCAATGACAATGTGCCGGCAATTACGCCGAACTTTATTGTCCGATCATTGGCGGACGCGGCGCGTATTATTGTCCGCGAAGGCAATAGTGCCAATCGTGATCCCGCCCCGGTGCCTTTGCTGCCGGCGGATGTTGCAGCCGTTGCGGAAGATGCTGCCGCCCGCCCCGATCCATCCGTTGGCGGAAACCTGCCTGCGGATACCGAAGCACTGGCCGCGGCGGTTGCGGCTAAATTAACGTACCACCCCCCTGAAACCATCAAACCCGTGCTGGAGGATATTCTTCAGCAATTGCGCAGCGCTCATAGAAAAAGCGATATCGCCGAATTTTCCCTTTCCTTACTGCTGGCCACGATCATTCAAGCTCTCGCCGTGCTGTGCCTGGTGCTGGGAGCCTGGGATGCGCTTGCGGCAATTCACAGTGTCGCCACCGCCCGAAATCCTTACTGGTGGAATTATCGCATCATGCATCAGCTTACGGCGTTGGAATGGATGGCCGGCGGCTTGATCCTCCAGGTGATGGTCGTGGCGCTGTTGCTGCGCTACCGCAACAAGCAATAGCTCATTCATTGGAGATTATCCTTATGCCCAGAGGGCCAGTTATTGGTATATCCCCCGACAATCAAGCTGCCGACCAACCCCATCCGGTTTATGAACTCCCAAGCGCCTACGCCTTGGCGATTGAAAAAGCCGGCGGCATTCCCATCTTGCTGCCCCATACCGCGGACCCGGCGACCCAGGCTGCTTACATGCACCTTATTGATGGCCTGCTGATTCCGGGAGGCAACGACCTGGATCCGTCGCTTTACGGCCAGGCTCCGCATCCGACCCTGCGCCGCCTGGATTCGCTGCGTGAAAAATTTGATCTGGCCATGCTGGCCTTGGCGCAGGCGCGCAATAGGCCGGTGCTTGGAATATGTTTGGGCTGTCAGACCATGAACGTGCGGCGGGGCGGATCACTGCATCAGTACCTTCCCGAGGTGCCGCGCGATCAAAGCATCCGTCACACCGGAAACCCGGCTGACTCAACTGACAAAAATGCCTGGCACAGCGTTTCGCTGTCGCAAGGGTCAAAATTGCGCGCTATACTCAAGTGTGATCAGTTGACCGTCAACAGCCGCCATCGTCAGGCTGTTGATCGACTGGGCACGGGATTGACCGCGTGTGCGGCCAGTCCTGATGGCGTGATGGAAGCCATCGAAGACAACACTATGAAGTTTTGGATCGGCGTGCAGTGGCATGCCGAAACGCTCACTGATCCGCCGCACGCGGAGTTATTTAACGCATTTGTCGCTGCGGCCGCGACAAACATTGATCCCTCACGCTGACAGGAGACGCCATACATGGCCTTTGATTTCAAGCCTTTTTTCAATCAAGCATTACCCTATAACCCGTTGCTCCAGCAGTGTGCCACCGCCGAGCAGCGGCAGCGCTGGCAGAATGTCTATGACAGTGTAACACTGACGCCGGAACAAAAAACTCTGCTGCGGAGCTTTCGCAGAAAAATGGATGTCTTATGTCTTGTCGGGGTCTGGTGCGGTGATTGCGTAAATGCCTGCCCTATTTTCCAACGATTTGCCGAACTTACCGATAATATTGATCTGCGCTTTGTAAATCGTGAACAGAAATTTGATCCGACCGCCTCCGACGCGGGAACGCATCTGGCCGACCAATTGTCTATTTGCGGCGGACCACGGGTACCTGTTCTGGTATTTCTTTCACAGGACGGCTTTGAATGCGAACGTTTTGGTGAACGCACGCTGGCCACCTATCGCTCCAAGGTGGCCGCCATGCAGGGTGCTGCGTGTTCCACGGGCCTGTTTGGTCCGCCCGCGGATTTGCTGCAAGCCAACATTGCGGAATGGTTAACGCATTTTGAACGGGTGCAACTCATGCTGCAGACCAGCCCGCGCTTAATTAGGCTTAATGGCGAAGCCTGACGCATGGCGTTTTTCCGCCAACGGCCAGCGCGGTGCCGTTGCACTCCAATAGAAATAGGGCGTGGCAATCAATCCACGCAGGCATCTGAGGTGCGAGTTTCCGGGCCGAACTCTTCTCTTCGCGTCGGCATTGATGCCGTCAATTTCGCCGTCCGCAGCCTCGCACTGTACATAAACCCTCCGCTGGTGCACAATATAAGCAGGCCATGGATGGTGCTCAATTGGATGATTGCCAATGCGTCGCGTTAAGCATACGAACAGATTTCTAATTATGCCCCTGGTTTTAAGCGTGGGCGTCATCAGTTGGGCGGTTTTACTGGCGTCCCTGCTGGCGGTAGCTCTGATTGTTCTTTCCCCGGCAATCCATGATATGCATCAGGCGCAGGTGACGCGCAATAATCTCCGCGCTACCCTGGCGTTGATCAATGAAAAAATCGCCCTGCAAAACCGTTTTATTCAACTGGCGGATACCGATCAGCGGCTCATGCAGCGCCTGGCGGACCGGCAGCTAAACATCGTGAACCCCAATGAACAAGTGCTCCCCCTGGCCAACGACACCCGCCCGCGCGATGTTCAAAGTCTGATTGACGAAGCCCTTAAACCCATCCAACCCAAACCCGTACCCCCCATTCCCTGGATCATCAACATCGCCCGTTTCAACGTAATCCGCGGCCCCCTGATCATCCTAGCCCTATTTGGCTTCGTCGTAGCCTTCCTCCTGGACATCCGCCGCGCCTAAACGATGAACGAAATCAAAAATGATCAATGACCGATGAACAATGTTGAGGCATGGATGCCGAAATCTCCCGACAAGTCGGGACAGGCCTTATGTCGATTGGATCAGCGTATCGGGTACCAACGCAAAAATCACCGGCATTTCTGACAAGTGACATCCAAATTTGATCCGTGATCATTGGTCTTTGACCAGTGAATTACGATTTCCGCATCCCACTAAGCCGCGGGCGTCGTGCCCGCGCGCCCGCTCCCGCAACCCCCCGCACCGCGCCCCATTAATCCCCGTGCACCGGTAGTCTCATTGATCATGGCCCATCGCTCGCAGCGCCGCCCGCCGGATCCCATCAACTTTCTCACCGCCGAGGCGGTGCCCGACGAAACATTAACCACGCTGATGGTCAATCCCAAAAGACCCGGAAGATTTGAGCCTCGCGTGCGTACACGCCGCCGTAACGGCTACCGTGTCATGACACGTCCAAGGTCCGAACTCAAGGCGATGATCGCACGCGGAGAGGAGATCAAATGTCGTTAATTCCATTGCTTTTTCTGCTTAAGTTAATGGCACTCGCGGCTGTCTACAGTATTTTCCCGCCACAAGGGCGCGAAGACATGACGGAATTCACAACGGAGGCGGCGGAGTAAAGCGGAGGACACGTGACGGGGGTGGGAAACCGATGCACCCCGGTGCGTTCCAGATAAACTCCTTTGAGGAACCCGGCGAGTCGAGACGTTCTCAAGGGGTTCTGCGGGATTCGCGGCCCTGTGCCAAAAATATGGGCACACCCCATTCTCCCAACTGACTGCGGAAATCCTTGCAACAGATCTTCCACGCCCATACACTTTCGGGTTAACATCGTCGCAAAAATTGACGGATGCGGAAGTATTGCGGCGGCAATATCCGGAAGATGAGAAATGGAGAATTCTGTCATGGATAACTTGTGCCGGCGCTTGGTTTTCCGAAATTACCTCGGGGTGATGTTTTCATCCATACTTGCTGTGGGCTTTTTTTCCGGTAAACCAAGTATGGCCCAAGCGGCATCGATGGCCATCCCCGGTGTGACCATACATATTAATGCGGCCAAGGGGGATTATCTTTTTACGTCCGCATCGCCCGCGTGGACATTTCGCGGTACGGTAGGCTCGGCAATGAGACATATTCAGCGTTCATCGGGAGGCGATAATCTGGGGGTATTCAAGGAAATTAAATTCACCTGGGGGCCAACATCTCATCGGCGCACCGGCATCCTGAAATGTTACATGCACAGCGGCACGTTGCTTGCCGGTATTACCGGTGCTTCGCCGCGCACGGCATTTCCTGATTTTACATCCATTCCATCAAACCTGCGGGTGCTGAGTTTTAAGAATGCGGTGTTCGCCGGCCCGGAATTTCACGCGCAGGCTGATTCCATGCCCTGGGTTTTGTTTAATCGCCACGCCGATACCGCCATTATTTCACCAGCCTCGGCATTTCTTATCTCACGGCTGGCCGGCAATGCGAAAACCAGTATCGGTACGGAGCTAAATCCGAATGTTTCCGATTCCACCGCCGCGCGCATGCGGTGGACAATTCTTATGATGGGCCGCGGCATAGAGCGCACGCTTCATTCCTGGGGGCATGCTCTGGACCGACTATACAATCGTCCGCGCATCGGTAATGAGGGTAATGTGGTGCTGCGTAATTTTGGCTATTGGACAGATAATGGCGCATGTTACTATTACAATTATGTGCCCAAGCTCGGATATGCCGGAACATTGGAAGCGGTGGCTCGCCAATTCGACCGGCATAAGGTCCCTCTGGCATACATGGAATTGGACAGTTGGTGGTATCGCAAAAGTGATCGCTATGTCGATGGGACAATTCTCAAAGCCAAGGCCGGCAAATTTCCCCCGGGGCGCTGGAATATTTACGGCGGCATCTGGCAATATCGAGCCTCACACCAATTGTTTCCACAGGGACTGGGCGCATTTCAAAAGAAACTCGGCGTCCCGCTGGTTTGCCACGGTCGATGGATTGATCCGCATAGTCCGTACCATAAAAAGTACGCCATTTCAGGCGTTGCGCCGATCGATCCGGCGTGGTGGAAATCCACGGCAGATTATTTCGCTCGAAGTGGGGTCATCGGCTACGAACAGGATTGGCTCAATGACATTTATCAATATTCACCTGCCATGCAAATATCACGCCATGTTGGCGATGACTTCACGGGAAATATGGCCGCGGTACTGGCGCGACATCATATGAGCCTGATATATTGCATGCCGCTGCCCCGGTTTTTCCTGCAAAGTGCGGCGACGCCGAATCTTTCAATGATTCGCTGTGCCAATGACTATTTTATTCAACAGCGCTGGCGGCATTTTGTCTATACATCCAGCCTCGCGCACGCGATGGGGCTGTGGCCATGGACAGATACACTCATGAGCCGCAATACCGGCGATATTCTTTTAGCCACCTTATCCGGCGGGCCGGTTGGTGTGGGCGATCAAATGGGACATGAGTCCTGGAGCAATATCAGAAAAGTGATTCGCTCCGACGGCCGAATTGTAAAGCCGGATGCGCCATTGCTTCCAACGGATCAAACAATTATGGCGGAAGCTGCGGGAAAGCATCGCCCTTTTGTCGCCGACACCTGTTCAAATCAGGGAATAAAAACAACCTATGTGTTTGTCTGGCGGCAGAAGGGCGACCATCCGTCCGTGCGCATCAGTCCCACGGAACTGGGCTTGCCCGCCACTGGCCGTTACATCGTCTACAACTATTTCACCCACGCGGTAAGGCATCTTGATGCTAAGCGCCCCTTGACCATTAATCTGCATCCCAACCAATGGCAATATGATATTGTCGCACCGCAACAAGCCGGCGGCATGGCTCTTTTGGGTGATCTAAACCAGTTCGTGCCAATGGGCCGCCAGAGAATCGCCAAGGCTGCTGTACGAAAATCCGACGTTAATCTGACGGTCATTGTCGCGAAGGGTGAAAAGTCGGTTGTCATCAGCGGATACAGTAAGTATGGCATTTCAGCATCCATTCGCGGTGGATCCGTGTCGACCAGCGCCGACGGCCAAACCGGCCTGTTTACCGTCACGGTAAGCCCCAGCGCCAACACCCCGGAACAGAACGATTATGATAAACCGATTCAGGAAATTGCGGTACAACTTTCCAGCCGCTGAGGATTTATCCAGGCACAACGCGCAGCAGCTTCGTCTGAAAGCGGCGCATGAGGAACTTGAAGGTGTTAACATGGCTCGCCAAACACTTCCCATTCAGCAAATCGTAGATGGAACTTCTGTGGGGCAAAGTGATGGTGCGATCGCCTGCTGTGCCATCACTACTGATCATCATCAGGCTTCCATCGGTTTCAAAGGCATCGTTGGTGTTCAGGTAAACCGGCACGCCAAGGTGTGGGAAAAGTGATCTCCAGAACGCCGCGGAAGGCCGTGGATCCCCGATAAAGACGGAGGTGTATTGTTTGTGCCGCAGCAGGGCAACCGAGACGGAAGGGGAATGGTCATACGTCGCGAGAGAAATGGCGGAAGGATCCACCACGGCGAAGCTGGGGGTATCGGCGGCATGACTGAAAATTCCAAACTTGGCAACTGAGGCGTTGAGTCCCGAAATACGTTGCTTTGGAAGCCCCAGTCTGTTTCCGTCGGTAACTTCGCTTCCGGGAAGTGCACTTGGTGGCATCAGTCGCAACCCCATGCCGACAAGCCTACTGGCGGCGGCCACGTCAATTTTTCCATGCCTCATGAATCCCGCGCCGTAGAGCCAAATGAGCGTACGCCCGTGCGATTCCAATTGGGACTTGATTTCCCTGCGCAAAGCAGCACTTACGTGCCAGGCGTTGAGGAAAATAATAACCTTTGCAGGTGGAAAATGGCGGTTGGCAATATCGGAAAGCAGGTAGCATCCAACACTGGTTCCGCATCGGAAGAACTGCCCAGGATTGAACGTAAGGGCACCCAAAAGCGGCATGTCTACAGGCCCGACGCGAGCATAATAGGAAGACCGCTCGTCCAGAATGACCGCCACGTCAGGCTTGTACGGGGATTTTCCACCATACTTCACGTATATTTTGCGTAGCGTGCCAATATTTTTCCATATTCCGCTGCTGTTTAACCATCCTTTTCCCTGCAGGTCCATCCACCACATTCCCATGCGGTGAATCAGCACCTGGCCGAAATTTCTGCGATGAACGTCAATGGTCTGGGTGAGATTCGCACATCGGGCGTAAAATCCGGGACCAGAATGCTTTGTGGTATCTAGAAACGTGCTGGTGTCATCTTCCATCATCCACAGCTTGCCATGCAGGGCAGCGCTGTCCTGCGCCCCCTCGAGTGGTGGTGCTCCGCCGGGCTGCCGGAAAGCGTAATCCACAGGGCATGCAACTGCATCAACGTAGGGGCACCGAAGCAGTTTGCCCAGCGCGTCATCGGAACTGTTGGGCGTGGGAAGAGAAAATCCGTAGCCGTAAAAGGTTACAACCAGAGAATGTCCGGCGGTTTGTCGCTTGATGACCCTGGCGAACTGGGATATCCGGTGAACGGCCATGTCGCTTTGATACCTCATATAGTCAATGCAGCGACGCTCGTCAGGGCGATAAAACGGATAGGCGTTGGCGGCTCGTGGCGGAGGAACATCCGCCAAGCTGAAACGGATATGCTTTTGGTGCCATGCGGCGCGCAGCACGGCGTTTGTTTTATACCGCCGCCGCAGCCATTTTTTGAAACCCGCCTCATTGGGTTTGGAATAATCAAATCCTGGCCGAATAGGTCCCCAATAATTGGGGGTAAACCACTCCCCGGTGTTCCCGTGGCAGATGTGGTAACCGATTACGCGACTTGCGAGAATTGGGGAAGATTTGATGTGGGCGATAAATACTTTAAGGTCATTTGCGACGGCGTGGTACCAAAGGCGGGACGCCGGTGAGCACTGGGGACGTTGTCCGTCGGCGTACTTAACTAACTGGGATGGATGCCTAGCGTCAAAGCCCGGCACCCCGCACCAGACTCGCGGCAACAACCACGCTTTGGGGTTGTTCTTGAGGATAAACGAGCAGAGTCGGTCCAGGGAATCGTGGATAAACGGATGAGCTGGATTTGGCAGGCCAACTGGGAATGTGACAATATTAATACCGCGCTGTGCGGCAAGCCGAATTTCCGCAGCCGATTGCGCTACGCTCCGTTGATATTGAAAATTGATGTAGACGTAAAGCGCCAAAGGGGGAACTCGCCGCCCCGCGATAAATAAATTTGGACAGCCGTCAACGGATCTCACGCGTGCATCAATTAACGTATGAGCAGTCGCCGCTGCGGTACCGGTGCCCGCGAACGCCAAGAGGCAAGCGACAATCCGGCAAGTTGATCTGAACAAAAGTATTCTCCTTTAGAGCGTCCAAGGTTTCACATTTGGGCATACGGGCGCAGACGATCAAGCCTAACCGCCGATGTGCAACGACTAATTAAGCCAGCCCCCTGCGGCCCGCCTACTTCGCCGCGCGGGGGCTGGCTATCCGATGAATCTTTCAGGCCCCGGTGGGCGGCCCGGATTGGCTCACCTGGCGCTGTTGTGTTGTCAGGAATATCACCTGATCGTTACGTTATAGTAACGTAGCGTGTTAGCTTGGACCGGAGCGGCGTGGCCGTCACAGAAGACCGCATTGGCATACCCGGTGTCGGCGTTGGAGGCTCCTAACCCCGCGCCAAGGCCTGGAACATTGACCGGTGTCAGCCCGTGCCGATAGCGGAGTCCGCAGGTATTCCAGTCCTCGGCATCGGTGTTGCTCTGGCCCTCCGGCCAGCCCGCCGGGATCACTTCGGTCGTGGGTGTGGTGGTCGGCAGCCAGCCGGGTGTTGTCCAGTTAAATATGGCCTCGCTACTTCCCTGCGGGGCATCCTGATTGGCATCTCCCATCATAATGACGTGCGAAGGAGATTTGATTTCAGCATCTCGGACCATGCTCGGTTCAGGTCCGCCGCCAAACCACCAAGCTGGCTCGTTTACATAGACGAATATGTTGGGATTGGCACCATATTCTACAGCTTGCAAGAGTGTGGGCGTTATATCCGCCGATGGGCAGTAAAATAATCCCTGCCATTTCTGGATAACTGGCGGGGTGTAGTTGTTTGGAAGATTCCACCATCCGACGTAAGGTACGTTTCCGATATAATAATCATTCAGCATATCGAACCAACTGCTGCCGGCTGCAAGGTCACCTGCCCCGGTCCCTGCGTTGTACCCATACGGGTAAATTCCAGCACTGGTGTTTACATATTCTTCTGTAAGTTGACCCAACGACCGCAGTTTTGCCGTACACTGTATCGCTTGGGCATCCTTCTGGGCTGCGGCAAGCGCGGGGAGCAGAAGTGCGATCAACAGCGAAATAATGGAAATTACCACTAAAAGTTCAATGAGCGTAAAGCCGCGTTTCATTTGCGAAAATGGAAATGCCATGTATGTATCTCCTTAAAATAGGGACATCTGTATGTCCGGCAACGACGCTAAAACAACTACAGCCTGACTAAAAGGTATGGCCGTCGCCTCAGGCCAGGCTGCGGCCATACCTTGGGAGGCATCAAACCCTTTTCCGTAGCACTCTTTTCCGGGCAATCAACGCTACAGAGCCGGCTAGGGCTACCAGGCAGATCGTTGTCGGCTCTGGCACCGCGGTGACAGTCACCGCCTGGATGCCGATATTGGCAAACTGCCCGGTACTCACCGCCGTGTCGGAGAAAGTCAGTGTATCCCCGGGTGCGCCCGCAATATTTAATGTAAGCTCACCGGCGAGGCCGCTTTGTGGCAGCGCATTATTGAAGGTATAACTTCCGCCGGAGCTAAGGCTTGCGGTAATGTCATGGTTCGCATTGTAGGAGTTGAGATAAACGTCCATAACCTCCGACGAGCCCAGAAGCGTCTGGGTAAATGAAAAAGACGAAGGTGTAAAGCTCGAATAGGCGTAGATATTTGATGTGTCAGAAGACGTTGGCGATCCGCCACTGAAGGATAGAAAGTTAAGCCCGGTTGCGTATTGTGGAGCGGTGCCGTTTTGAAATCCGTCGACTAAATTACCGCCGGTCAACGCACTAAAAGAGTTCGGGCCACCCGCCTTGGTGCTGGGTGTAATGCTGTATGAGCCGGCGCTGTTGAGACCGAAATACACCCAATCCGAAGCACCAGTACTGATATCAATGGGGCTGGCGGCCGAACTTGCCGGTGCCGCGGCCATTGTGCCGGAAATGGTTCCGCCGTCAGCACCCGCCGTGGACAGTGCTATCCCGGCGACGGCGATGCCAACTACCGCCGAGACCTTTGACATGGGATAACGCGCGAAAGAAAATTTTGAAAACATGGTCATTTCTCCAAAAAAGTCAGAACCTCAGCTCCCACCCAACCACGCGGTCAGAAATTGTGGAGCGTTAACTCCGTAGCATGCACTGCTCGGCCGAAAAACCGGGCGGCAATTACGGACCTTATTTATCCGCGTACGGTTCAAGGGCTACCCGCCTTGGCCATGTAGCTGCGGCGGCCACATGGGATCCGGGAGTCATGCGGTCCAGTAACCTCCTTTCCTGTTCAGCCAACCTTCTAACCGCCACCTTCTGCAGAATTGCTTTGGTGACAGCCATTTTACAAAATCTTGGCGTGCAGATTGCTTCCGCCAATGAACTTACTATAACTCGTCAAATTGGCTTAACGCGGCAAAACTATGTGCGTTTCGCGCAAGTGACTTAGACGCCGGGTTCATCCTGGATTTGAGGTTGTTCCTACCGGTTTTCGGCCAATGCGTCAACGTACTCCAACGCTTAGATGTTCGTGGCCTGGAATGCGGAATGCCCTGGGGCCGAGCAGTTCCCTGCCGCCAAGTGAATCCGCAGTAACTTATCTGCGGGCCGTTTGACCGGCATAGTTAACGTGGGGTACGCTGTGGCAACTGATAACTTGGAGATATCCATGACCGCGAAGCGTATCGCCATCGTCATCGAACTGGCCGTTGGTTACAGAGAAGATGTAATTCGAGGACTTTTGCGATTCATGGAAACGCGCCCCAATTGGTTATATCAAGGCTGTGAATTAAAATCCAAAGAACTGCAAGCGCTTCACAGGTGGTGCCCTGATGGAATTGTGGTCGGCTACCATGATCAGAGCGTAAAACAGTTGCTGCGAGGATTTTCGTTGCCAACCATTGATGTCTTCAACTGGTTTGACCTTCCTGATTCAACCCGCGTGAGCATAGATGATGTTGCGGTTGGACGAATGGCCGCCGAGTATTTATTGCAGCGGGGATTTAAAAATCTGGCTATTATCGGTGAAACCTCAGCAAAATTTGCCATCGAACGGCGCGATGGATTTGTCGCGGCTCTTGCCGCCGCCAACGTAAACTGTTTCAGAATCGGTGAAGTGGCCCGGCCAACTGTCTCATGGTCGGTGGCGTTCCGTACCACGCCGGACAAAACATTGCGTAAATGGCTGCGTGAGCTTCCGAAGCCCGTCGGAATTTTTGCGATTGACGATGACTGGGCGCTGACACTTTCGGAATTGTGTAATCAGGAGGGAATTCGAGTCCCGGATCAAGCGGCCATTCTTGGAGTTGACGATGAGGAACTTCTCTGCCAAATGTCACGGCCCCCACTGTCCAGCATTAATACCGGTGCCGAGCGGATCGGGTGGGAGGCCGGAAAGGCGTTGGCAGAACTCATGGAGGGCAAACGTGTTGCCAATCCGTTGCTTTTACAACCCGTGCGGGTGGTGGAGCGACAATCCACGGACATTTTTGCCATTGAGGACACCGAGGTCTTATCCGCCGTCAGATTTATTCAGACCAACGCTCACCGTGGAATTGGCGTTACCGAAGTGCTGCGAATGGTGCCCACCCGTAGGCGTACATTGGAGCACCGCTTCCGCGAGCTTATTGGCCGTAGTATTCTTGATGAAGTTCAGCGATGTCGTATCGCGCGCGCGAAAAACCTTCTGGTTACCACGGATATTAAACTTTCTGTAGTGGCACAACGCAGCGGATTCAGCAGCGCGGGCCGCCTTTGCCGCGTCTTTCGGCAAGTCACCGGTGAAACCCCCGCCGCATTTCGCCGCCATCAGGCGCTGGAATAATCTAGCAGGTATTCTGCCGCCGATGAATACGGTCAGCTGATTACCGTCACGTTTAAGCCTCGGGGCCGGTGCGGATAAACAATGGGTAGGCAGGGAGAAGAGTGGCAATAAATCCGGTCAGGCCACTGGAGCGCCTGTTCCAAGAGAAACCATTCTCTTATCGCCGACAATGATGCCATCAATGTCGCTGCCCGCCCGGAAATATCGCTACGCTCCAGTGAGGCCGTATGGCCGCGAGAGGTGTGGTTTGGGGGATCTGCCCTAAATTCTTGATGGGACAGAGCCTGAGTGACTGTCCGAGTAATGGCCGTGGCAACCTGGCAATTACGCGCACTGACGCATGGCGATGCAAAGTTCACTTTTGCGCTGGTGGTAAAAACTTTTGCGCTGTACGTAGTGGCGGAAGCCTTGGCCCGCTGTAAACTAAATGTTCAAGGTTCGGCGGCGGATTGGTTCCGTTGGGCACTAGATTATCGGCCGTCCGTGGAAAAAGAGAGCGGTTAATAACATGCGCGGAATGCGGGCAGATCTGCACGTTGCTATAACGCCAGCGCTCCTCGCCATTACCGCCTGAAGGCTGGTAAAACAGTCGCCTAATCAACGGGGTTGTGCCGATTTAATGGCAGGATCGTCGATAGCCGATTCAAAAATCGATTGTAACGGGTGTGTGATATGAAATTCAGGCATGGTGCATGGCGGTGGCGACCTGAGGTAACCCCATCCGTGGCCAAGAGACTTTATCGCCACCGTATTGAAAAAAATGCCGTTCGGCTCTGGACACTGGACCACGCCGGAACGCAAGGGGCTGATAGGTTTGAAGGAACGATTCTGGAATTATGTATTTCCTCTCCCATGCCTGATGTTGCGCGTGTGCAAATTCATCATCACAAACCAGCCGACGCGTTACCTGCCGGGTTTGATTTGGATTATCAGGCGGCCAGTTCCAATTGGGCGGTGAAAGATCAGCCGACGGAGATTCTTTTAACGACCGGTAATCTGACGGTCCGCATCGATAAAGAAAGTTGGGGCATGCACTTTCTGGACTCGCAGGGGAATGTCATTACCCAGGCCGGTCCTGAAAGCCTTGGATACATGCAGGTTCAGGCCTCGGGCGCGTTTATGATGCAGCGGTTGACCATGGCCGTGGGGGAGTGCATTTATGCGTTGGGGGAACGCTTCGGCCCACTTGTAAAAAACGGGCAGAACGTGGTCATCTGGAATGAGGACGGCGGTACCGCCAGTGACTTGGCGTATAAAAACATACCCTTTTACCTGTCGAGCCGCGGCTATGGCGTACTGGTGAATTCGCCGGGAAAAGTGGATTTTGAAATTGGCACTGAGCGTGTCTCGCAAATGCAATTTAGCGTTCCCGGAGAGGCCTTGGATTATTACCTGTTCCATGGGCCGGACCTGAAAGACGTTTTAAGTAAGTACACCTTGTTAAGCGGACGTCCCGCGGTGCCGCCCGCATGGTCGTTTGGCTTGTGGCTTAGCACCTCGTTTACCACCCGATATGATGAGAAAACTGTGATGGAATTTGTCGATGGCATGGCCCGGCGCGGCATTCCATTAAGCGTATTTCATTTCGACTGTTTCTGGATGAAAGAGCGGCAATGGTGCGACTTTCAGTGGGATCGCACGGCCTTTCCCGATCCGGAAGGGATGCTTAAACGCCTGAAAGCCAAAGGGTTGAAAATATGTGTATGGATTAATCCATATATATCCCAACTTTCTGTGCTGTTTACGGAAGGGCGAAAAAATAACTATTTCATCCGCCGGCGGGATGGTTCGGTATTTCAGCGCGACGCCTGGCAGCCCGGCATGGCGCTGGTGGATTTTACCAATCCCGCTGCGCGACAGTGGTATTGCGGCAAGCTGCAGTCGCTGCTGGACATGGGTGTGGACGCCTTTAAGACGGATTTTGGTGAATATATTCCAACCGATGGGGTTGAGTATTTTGATGGCTCTGATCCGGAAAATATGCACAACTATTATAGTTATCTGTATAACAAGTGCGTATTTGAACTGCTGGAAAAGCGTCATGGCCAAGGCCAGGCACTGGTATTCGGCAGATCGGGCACAACCGGCATTCAGAAATTCCCCGTTTCCTGGGGTGGTGATTGCGAAGCTACGTTTGAATCCATGGCGGAGGATCTTCGCGGAGGCCTAAGCTTCTGCATGTCCGGCCCGGCATTCTGGAGTCATGACATCGGAGGATTCACGGGCAAAGCGGATGCGGGGTTGTATAAGCGCTGGATTGCGTTTGGGTTGTTGTCTACCCATAGCCGACTGCACGGATCGGAATCGTACCGGGTGCCGTGGTTGTTTGATGAAGAATCGGTAGATGTCATGCGGCATTTTACGGCATTAAAAAACCGACTTTTCCCCTATCTTTATTCCGCCGCGCAAGATGCCGCGCAATATGGTTGGCCGGTGTTGCGGGCCATGGTATTGGAATATCCGGACGATCCGGCATGCCGATATTTAGACCGGCAATATATGCTCGGTGCATCCATATTGGTCGCGCCGATATTCCGTGCCGACGGCGTGGCGGAATATTATCTGCCGCAGGGATATTGGACCAATTTACTGACCAACCGGGTGGTGGAAGGCGGCAGTTGGAGACGGGAACAAATGAACTTTATGGAATTGCCGCTATTTGTGAAGGCCAATTCCATTATCCCGATTTCCGGCGAAACGCAACGACCGCATTGGTCGTGTGGGGAGCCGCTAACGCTGGATATATTTGATCTGGATGTGGGCACCGAACGTAATGTGCGTGTGGCGGCAGTCAACGCAGAGGAGGCGGTCTTTCATGTGCAGCGCCGACCCGGTGAGATTGTTTTCAAATCGGATGGCAAAGCGAAGTGTGTAAGCGTGACGCTGCGGCATTGCCGCGCCGTTAGGGATGTCATTAATGGCCGCGAGTCGGGGGAAACACCGGAAGGGTGGCGTGTTGAATGGCAGCACACCGGGGAGCCGTTGATTGTGGCATTTCCGGAATCGCTTGGTCACGCCGGGCATGGGAGATTAGCCGATCGCTCAGGCGCTTTGGCACCCGTGCGCCTGGGCCATGGCCAAAATGGCGATTCCGCGCGGTATTGATTATCGCAAGCTGATCGTATTTTACAGTTATTATCATTTATATTGAGATCCGTTCAGAGGATAGTGCGATGGCGAAATTCAGATGTTCCTTGGAAAGCAGACCGGCGGCCAGTTTTTCTCGCCGGAAAGTATTGGCTTCAGCCACTGCGATCGCCGCAGGGCAGGCTTTCGGCATTTTCGACCGTTCCGCAACTTCGCCCGCGCGAGGCGCGGATGCTATGGCGGTTCCGAATTCATCCGGATATCGCTGGACCAATGTTGCCATCCATGGCGGTGGATTTGTTGTGGGAATTATTCCGCACCCCACGGTGCGCGGGCTGATCTATGCCCGCACGGATGTGGGCGGGGCGTATCGTCTGGATCCCGGCAGCGATCGCTGGACGCCCATTACGGATTGGGTTGGTGGGCCGGATTGGTATTTATCCGGGATTGAAAGCGTTGCCGTGGATCCAACCGATCCAAGCCGCGTGTATATCGCCGCGGGCATGTACACTCAGCCGTGGGCCAAACCTGGTGCCATTTTACGTTCAATGGATCAGGGGAAAACGTGGCAAAAAACCAATTTGCCCATCAAACTTGGGGGAAACGAAGCCGGACGATTTAATGGTGAGCGCCTGGCGGTGGATCCCCACGCGCCGGCCACGCTTTTTTTCGGCTCCCGGCTCAATGGTCTGTGGAAAAGTCGGGACCACGGCGAATCCTGGCATCAGGTAAAAAGTTTTCCACTTCCGCAGGATACCGGCGGAGTGGGCACGGTTTTCGTCATTTATGACACCCGCAGCGACAACCCCGGCCACCCTACGCCGATCATCTACGCCGGGGCATCAACACCGCATGGCGGCATGTATCGCAGCACCGATGCCGGAATCACATGGCATAAACTCGCCGGACAACCGCTTGGCCTGCGGCCCAACCACGCGGCATTAGCCGCCGATGGCTCACTTTACATCAGTTATGGCAAACAACCCGGCCCCAACAGTATGACCGATGGTGCCGTCTGGAAATTTAATACCCATGAAGGAACCTGGACCGATATTACACCATTATCCCCAAAAAAAGATCGGCGCAGTTTTGGTTATGGAACCGTGGCTATTGATGTAAACCATCCCGGTACCGTGATGGCCGGTACATTCTGCCGCTGGAACGGCGGCGACATTATTTTCCGTTCCACCGATGGCGGCAAACAGTGGAAGCCGATAAGCCCCAACCATGGCGGCATCTGGTCCGTGGAATCCGCCCCCTGGCTGAATTTTCATTCCGCGCATCCGATGGTCACAAACTGGATCGGCAGTTTGCAAATAGATCCCCACAATTCCAATCGTGTGCTGTACACCACGGGGTGGGGCATATTTGAAACGACGGATGTCATGGCGGCGGATAGCGGCCGGCCGAGCCATTGGAAATTTTATTGTGACGGCTTTGAGGAAACGGTGGTTACGGATTTAATCAGCCCACCCGCTGGAGCGCATCTGCTTAGTACCGTGGGTGATATTGACGGGTTCAAGCATGACGATTTGCGAATCTCGCCGCCCGGTGGCATGTTGAATCCGAATTATGGAAATAATACAGGCATTGATTTTTCCGCGCATGAGCCATCCTTTATGGTGCGCGTGTTTGGCGGACGGGCGGTAAATGGCGCGTTTTCCACGGATGGTGGAAGCACTTGGACACCGTTCCGGCGTGCTCCGCGCCACAGCATGTATGGGAAAATAGCTGTTTCACCGGACGCTAAGACCATTGTCTGGACGGCCGCATCAGGACCATGGAGCGGCCCGAGTCGGGTGGCGCATGTCACGCATGATCGCGGCGAATCCTGGCAGTCATGCCGCGGGTTAAAGCCGGGATGGCATGTCATTTCTGATCGGGTTAATCCGCAACACTTTTACGCCTTTAGTCCGCGGCAGGGGCATATTTATATGAGTGCGGATGCGGGAAATTCGTTTCAGCGCATGAATCGCCAATTTCCACGCGGTTCGGGTTCTTTGCGAACTGTGCCTGGACAAGCTGGTGATTTATGGCTGGCTTCATCACACGGACTATATCACTGCAGGGCCTTGGGAGCCGAGGTATCGCGCATTTCTGCTATCGACTCCGCGACGCGGATCGGCTTTGGCCGCGCGGCACCGGGGTTAAGTTATCCAGCGATATTTATTGTCGGTACGGTGAATGGTGTCTATGGCATTTACCGTTCGGACGATACCGGTGCCACTTGGACCCGTATTAATGATTATCAGCATCAATTCTTCACCATTGATGCCATCACGGGCGATCCCAGAATTTATGGCCGCGTATATCTGGGCACCAGCGGTCGCGGGATTATTTATGGGGATCGGGCATAGGAACAGGCCACACCAGCGTCGCGGATCCCATTTGTCCCGTCCGCCGAGAAAGTTCTCAGCACTGCACGTTCTGACCTGCCGATCGGTTGAGCGACTATGTGCCGCCTTCCTTCGTCGCGGCTAATTCTGCAATAGATTCAACTGAAAGTATACAGGCAAGAGTTTTCAAGTTCGGCCAATCATCGTAGCATCTAAATAGTCTGAATTGGCGGACGTGTATTTTCAGGAGTTCAATCAATGGCATCACTTCGTTCCACCGGCGCGGCGGCATTCGGCTTCTGTCTGGCACTTTTAACGCTCCCCCTGGCCTCAGTCACCGCTGCTATTCCCGTACCGGCTCCGGCATTGCCCGTCATACCCCACCGTGTTTTCAACATCACGCGATATGGAGCTTCAGCCGATAGCACGTTACCCGCGACGGCAGCTATTGAGAAGGCGATTAGCGCCTGCGACCACGCCGGGGGCGGTACGGTGCTAATTCCGCGGGGTACATTTCTCTGCGGCCCGATTCGTCTGGCCAACCATGTGGATTTACGTCTGGCCAAAGGCGCACTGTTAAAAATGTTGCCTTATGGCAAATATCCCTTTATTCACGGCAGGTATCCTGATTTTATCCGCGCCTCCAATATGCACGATATCGCCATCACGGGCCACGGTACCATCAATGGCCAAGGTGCCCCCTGGTGGGCTTTATACCGTCGCCGGCCCAATGGCACGGTCCCGAAATTGCCGCACCGGCCTCAGATGCTTTCGATGAATAACATCACACGATTATTGATTCAGGGCGTGCGGCTGCAGGATCCCTCCAATACCCATATTTCCATTCAAAATGCCTGCAAGGACGTCACGATTGAACATATTATCATTCATACACCGCACAATTCTCCCAATACCGATGGTATTGACCTTTCCGGCCATGATGTACTGATCACGCATTGCCGCATTTCCGATGGAGATGACTGCATCGCCATTGGCGGAAGCGGACATCGCAGCCAGAGTCATTTTGAAAGCCAAAATATTGTCATTACCCATTGCGCCTTTGGTTATGGCCATGGCATGTCCATCGGCAGCTTCACCAGCGGCGGAATTCGCAATCTGCTGGTGGAGAATTGCACGTTTAATCACACCACCGCCGGCATACGCCTGAAATCCAATCTGGGGCGCGCGGGCATCGTGGAAAATCTTACCTATGAAAATATCACCATGCGTAATGTCCGTTGGCCGATTTTTATTTCCAGCTATTATCCGCACGCGCCGAAAAACTCCTGGCTTCAGTCGCCAAAGCCCATCGGACGTTACACGCCGATCTGGCGCAATATCCGCATTATCAATCTCACCTCGGTCCACTCGCCGGTGGCGGGGCACATCATTGGAATGCCCGGTGCCCCGGTAGCCAACGTGCTTTTGCGTAACGTGCATATAAAAGCCAAAACCGGCATGATTATCGCGGACGCTCGCGATATACGGTTTCAAAACAGCGGCATAACCGCCACTCACGGGCCGGCCGTTCTAGTGCATGATGCGCAAATTACCGGGATCAGCGCCGCCGGAATGGCTATAGCCGCCACCCGCTGATATTTTACCGCGGGTCAATATTCGCATTTGACATCTTGTACAAGCGCCAGGCATTGTGAAATAGTGCGTGCCTCCAGGTGCCGAAAAGATCTTATCACAGGAGGTATTCATGACTCGTAAACAAAACCTGGCACGTCGGGACTTTCTGGAACTTGCCCTGCTGACAGGAGCGGGTGCGACCATCTTATCAGAACAACGAATATTTTTCGCGTGGGATGACCCCGAAGTTCGTTGCGGCGCGTATTTCGGCGTGTCATGGTGGTGGACGCACCTGAATGTTCCCGAATCGTTCACGGGTAAAAAAGTGTTATTGCGCGTGCGCGGGGCACGGCAGCGCGCGGAAGTTTGTTGGATGGGCAATTGGATTTTTGTCCGCAGCCATCCCCTGTATGCCGGATTGCCCGTCAATTGTGCCATGAAAGGTGATTACCAGGTGCCATTTTTCAATGCCGACGGTTTACTGCTTGGTGGGGACAACGTGGAGGTCGCCGCCGCCTACAGCCGGGATCATGTTCGCAACATCGGTGCCAAAGGCAAGGCGCAATTTTTCCTTGAATTTAGCGTTATTTCCATCTTTGGCCCCAAAAAATACCACGCCTGCTGTCAAATAATGCCGCTTGTCGCTTGAAAGCCTTGGCGTTGGCGGGTAATATCTTGGGTTTACCGATGGGTCGGGAACAGCGGTTCCCGCCATCGGGCTGATGAAAAATCCGATGTCGATCTCCGGTGCGTGGTGCCTGGAGCGGATCAGGTAAATTCATCCGGCAGGCAAACGAGGTATCGCGTGGCAGTAAAAATTCGGTTAAAACGCTTTGGTCGTAAAAATCGCGCATTCTGGCGTATAAATGCGGTGGATCACCGCTCTCCGCGGGATGGCAAGGTCATTGAAGAATTGGGCTATTATGATCCCATTGCCAAAGACCCCGCACGGCGCGTGGTGGTCAACAAAGCGCGGGTAGAGCATTGGATTAAAGTTGGTGCGTTGCCCAGCGATACGGTGGCCGGATTGCTGAAAACCGCCACGGATTCGGGCGCAGCGGCGGCCAATCCCGCCGGCGTTTCGGCCTGATTTGCTAAATCAGGGGCGTTGGTGGCTCGGCCGCATTGCGGGTTAAAACGATGATGCGCGTCGATATCCTTACGCTTTTTCCGGAAATGTTTCCCGGTTTATTGGGAAGCAGCATTCTTAAGCGGGCTGCAGAAAAATCGCTGGCCCGTTATCATCTGCATCAGTTGCGGGATTACACCACGGATCCGCACCGAAAAGTGGATGATAGGCCTTTTGGCGGCGGCCCGGGTATGGTGCTGATGTGCCAACCGGTGCTGGATGCGGTATCGGCTATTGAAGCCATGGATTCTGCACCCGCCACGCGGATTCTATTATGCCCGCAGGGCCGGAAAATGGATCAGGCTTTGGGGCATGAGCTGGCAGGCAAGCCCCGGCTGTTGCTGGTTTGCGGCCATTATGAAGGGTTTGATGAGCGGATCAGGCAGGTGCTTAATCCAATGGAAATAAGCATCGGCGATTATGTGCTGTCAGGCGGTGAATTACCGGCCATGGTCGTTCTCGATGCGGTGATCCGTTTAATTCCCGGCGTGCTGGGTGATCACGCCAGCGCCGGGGCGGAATCGTTTGCGATTGCGGATGCGGAAATCAGCGGTGGATTGGAATATCCCCACTATACCCGCCCGCGAAATTATCAGGGCCTTGAAGTGCCGGAAATTTTAACTTCCGGCGATCATGCAGCCATCGCCCGATGGCGGGCACAACAATCCAGGCAACGAACCGGTCAGCGTAGACCGGATTTATTGCCACCCCGGTGAGGGGCGGAAAATAATGACCCCGCGGCAAATCAATGCCCCCGGGTAAACGGAACCGGGAATCAATATCCGAATTGGAGTTATCCATGCGTAATGCACTACTTAGTCATGTTGAATCCAAACACCTGCTGGCCAAGCCGCCGCAATTCGCCATCGGCGATCTTGTGGATGTGCACTGCCGCATTGTGGAAGGTGACAAAGAACGTATTCAGGTTTTCTCCGGAACGGTGATCTCGCGCAAAGGTGCGGGCATCAGCGGGACGTTTACCGTCCGCCGGATCGTCAACAACGAAGGCGTGGAACGTATTTTCCCCGTGCATTCTCCGAAAATTGAAAAGCTGGAGGTGCGTCGGAAGAGCAAGATTCGCCGCGCTAAGCTTTATTATCTTCGCGATCTAACCGGCAAGGCCACCCGCTTAAAGGAGGGAGCACCCATGGTTCCATCTGATAAGCCGGCGGAAGCGCCCGTTGCCGCCCCGGCCGCCCCCGCGCCACAGGCCTGATGAGCCGTTGCGATCCGACTGGGTTCATGGAGAACCGCTCATGCGAAAATGGATGTTCGGACTGGGAATTCTTACCACCATCGGTCTGATTTCAGGCTGTGCTGCGCCGCCCTCGCAAACCACGAGTTTGGCTTCGGGGTATCAGGCCTATCAGCAGGGACAATTTATGGCCGCCGAAACTACCGCGCGGGCCTATATTGCCCAGGATACCACCGGGCGGAATTTGGCCGAGGCATATTACCTTGCCGCCATTTCTGAAGAACACCAGGCTGAATTAGCTTTGGCTGCCCGGGATTACCGCTTGGCGATCAGCCATTCTCAACGCCCGGATCTACAGGGAAAATCTTACAAAGCGCTGGGTGATATTTCTTATGTACAGGCTCGGTTCAATCGCGCCGCCACGGATTATAGAAATTCGCTCTCTGTGGACCCATCCGCCCAGCCCGATCAACGAATGCTTTATCGCTTGGGAACGTCACTGGAAAATACCGGCCACTGGAATGCCGCCCGGCAATATCTGGATCAATTAGTTGCTAATTTTCCGCAGTCGCCCTTGGCTAAAAGTGCTCTACAACGATTGTCCATGAATCACTTTACTCTGCAATTTGGTGCATGGAATAACGCTCCGGCCGCATGGAAGCAGGCGGCCGCACTGAAGGCACAAGGCTTACAGGCGGCGGTAATGCCGCACTTGGTTGCGGGCACAACCCTGTTTCTGGTGCAGGGTGGCGTCTACATGACCTATTCCGCTGCCATGGCCGCGCGCGGCACCGCCGCAGAGCGCATTCCTCAAGTGATCATTGTGCCATAATGTTAAGGTACACCGCCACTTTTGAAGTAAGGCGGTGCATTTTTGAACTGATTTATTTTATATAAAACCGCAGGCCCCAAACGCTTGCAGAAGAATCCTACGCATCAATGCCGGCTTGGCCGGCATTGAAAAATTGGATCGCATCGCACATCAGGGACTCATGTGGCGCAGTTGCTTAGGCGCTAAACGAGGAACCGCAGCCACAGGTGTGCGTGGCATTAGGATTCTTAAACACAAATCCGCGGCCCATGACTTCATCTTTAAAGTCAATTTCCGTACCATTGAGATACAAATAACTTTTCCGATCAGCCAGTACTTTGACGCCTTGAGATTCCATGACTTCATCGGTTTCCACGGCATCTTCAGTTAAATCCAGGACATAGCTGAATCCAGAGCAGCCGCCGCCCTTGACGCCCACGCGCAAGGCCGCCCGCTCAGAAAGCCCCTGATCTTTGATAATGTTCTTGATTTCTCTCGCCGCTGTTTCCGTTAATGCAATTGCCATCTTTTTGGACTCCTAAATAACACTTCAGTATTCTACGCAACGCGCCGCCCAAAGAAAAGCGACAGAGATTTTTCTGCCAGTTTTTCACGCTTGGGAATTTTCCCCGCAAGTCGTCGGTCTACACACCGCGCGACCATTGGTGATACTTGGACACAAAGCAGGGATGGCGTAGCTACCGTCCCGGTGCGCGCCGGGATCCCGCCTGCTTTTTCGTGTCGCCGATGCAGGCAAGATGCCTGCGGTACGCTGCATTGCATCGCCTAATTGTCCCGCTGAAGGACAATCGGAGGATATATCCGGTAATCAACCGAATTATAAGACTTCACGCCGTCAGTACCTGCAAAATGGATTTGCAGAATGCCGGCAGATCGTCCGGCTTTCGGCTTGAGACAAAATGTCGGTCGACCACGGCGGGTGCATCAATCCAAATACAACCCGCATTTTCCAAGTCGTCTTTAATTCCCGGTGAACTAGTAACGCGGACGCCCCGGTATACACCGGCAGAAATGGGAATCCAACCGCCATGGCAAATCGCGGCAACCAACTGCCCCTTATTGGCGAAGTGACTCACGAGGGATTTCACCTTGGGATCGCGGCGCAGTTTATCCGGAGCGAAACCGCCGGCGCAAACCACGCCGATAAAATCGTTGCCGTTTACATCCGCAATTGCCGCGTCAGATATTGCAGGATATCCGTGCTTCCCACTATAGGTAATCCCGGCTTTCGGTCCCGCCAGCACGACAGTCATGCCGGCTTCTTCCAGTCGGAGTTTGGGATACCAGAGTTCCAGATCCTCGTATATGTTCTCAACAAACATGAGAATTTTTTTGCCGGTAATATTTGTGGGCATCAGGCTCTCCTTGGAAATTGAGAGATCAAAAAGAGCAACCCACCGAAATTAACAATGGCGGGAAGCAAGCATGAAACGCCGCGAAAGACAAGAAACTTTCTTGCTTCAATTATGCGAACCACATCCCCCGGCTCCGCAGCAGCAACCGCCGCCTCCAGCACCGCCGGGCATCGCCGCACCTGAAACCTGAGCATTAGCCACTGCGAAGACGGAAACTTTACGGATCGTGTTCTTGGACTGGCATTGCGGGCAAAGTGCCTTTTGATTCGTAGACTGCATAGAAGGCGCAAGATGGTCAAACGTTTTGCCGCAATCTTTGCATTCAAATTCATAAATAGGCATGAGATAACTCCATATACCGGCCAGTCTATATACACTGACCATACAATTACTAGCATAGGCTCTGCTACGGGGGGAAAGCAAGTCCGCGGGCGGCACGTTCTGCCGGGATCCTGCCTGGTGCGGTAGCGCCATGGTTTGAAGCGGAACACCGCCGCGGAGAACGCCCCCGTTCCAATATGGCACGCACCGGGCCACTGGCGACGGGCCCCAGCTTAGCGCATCATGAAATGCCACTTCCGCTGCGAACTCAACGCTGCCGCTTTGAGCCAATAAGTCGCGTCGCAATTCTTCGGAATATTCTGCCTGCCGACGGCGGCAATTCCGGTTTCGCGTGCCGATGGTTTCCCAGTTGCGAATTATCGTGTAGAATTTCGTTGCGCTCTTAATAGGAGTTTATATCATGAGCGAAACGGGACTTCTGGCCCTCACCACGGATCGGCGTATTTTTCTCAAGGCGGCGGTCGCGACTTCCACCGTGGTGGCGGGTGCGTCGGTTTCCAGGGCGGCGAAGCGGGCGGCGGTCAGCGGCGCTTTAAAAGTGACCGCAATCAGGCAGGAATCCCATGGCGTCCTGCTGACGCTGGCCAATGGAGCCATGCGCGTGATGGTCTACTCGGATCGGGTCATTCGCGTTCTTTTTTCGCCCACCGGCGATAACCCGCAACATGAAAGTCTGGCGGTCATCCACGGTCCGGTTAAAACCACCTGGCAACTGCGCAAAACGGCGACCCATGTGGTCGTTTCAGCAAAATATATTTCCGCACGCATCGACCGCGCTACCGGTGTGGTTGAATTTCTGGATGCGCATGGAAAAGTGTTCCTGGCGGAAAGCAGCGGCGGGCGAAGCATGTTGCCGGTGAAGTTTAAGGATGTCGCCACCTACCGTGTCCGCCAGAAATTTGTCCTTCAGCCCAATGAGGCCATCTTCGGATTAGGCGAACATCCGCGCGGTGTCGCCAATAACCGGGGAGAAATTGTCCATCTGGCCCAGCGCAATCCGACACACATCGGCATTCCTTTTATGATGTCCAGCATGGGCTATGGCCTGTTCTGGGATAATCCGGCCATGACCGTCGTCAAAGTAGGTGCCGGTAAAGAACCAAATGTTTTAAACTGGCATTCGCATGTGGGTTCGGTCATTGATTACTATGTTATGTATGGCCCGGACCTGGACGTCGCCATGGCCCAATGGCGAAATTTAAGCGGCGCTGCTCCGATGATGGGGCGGTGGGTGTGGGGATATTGGCAAAGCAAAAATCGGTATGAAAATCAGTTGCAGGTGCTGGGTGTCGCCAGTGAATATCGCTCCTTAAAAATCCCCATAGATGGCATCGTGCAGGACTGGTTTTACTGGTATCCGCATCCATGGGGTTCCAACATACTGGATCCGCTGCGTTATCCGCGGCCCACGGAAATGATTAACCAGTTGCACCGGAAAAACCTGCACTTCATGATTTCAGTCTGGGCGAAGTTTGCCCCGGGATCCAGTAATTATAATCTTCTCAAAAAGGCGGGGGCTTTATATCCCTTGACCGGCGGCAGCAGCAAAATGTGGAATCCCGCCACCGCGTACTACGATGCCTTTAATCCTCTGGCGCGTAAACTTTACTGGTCCCTTCTCAATAAAGATTTATTTTCCAAAGGCGTTGACGCCTGGTGGCTTGATGCCAGTGAGCCGGAACTCGGTGGAAAATGGGGCGAATTTGCTGACGTTAAAACCTACGCCGGCTGGGGGGCCTTTGTGTACAACGCCTACCCGCTCATGCACACCGGCGCGGTATATAACGGCCAGCGCAGCACCACAGATGTTAAACGGGTCATGATTTTAACCCGCTCCGCATGGGCCGGGCAGCAGCGCCATTCGGCCATTACCTGGTCCGGTGATGTGGCGGGAAATCTGCCGACACTGGCGTTGCAGATCCCGGCGGGAATTAATTTTTGCTTAAGCGGTATCCCGTATTGGAACACCGATATTGGCGGCTATTTAAGCGGGAATCCCCAGGATCCGGTTTACCGTGAATGCTTTATTCGCTGGTTCCAGTTCGGGGCATTTTGTCCCATGTTCCGCGTGCATGGCTGCAATTACCCGAAAGAAATGTGGCGATTTGGCCCGTCGGCGATGGCTATATTGGAAAAATTTGACCGCCTGCGCTACCACCTCCTGCCTTACATTTATTCCGTGGCATGGATGGTAACCAATCAGGGCTACACCATGCTGCGGGGTTTGGTGATGGATTTCCGAACCGATTCCAACGTCTATGACATACCGGATCAATTCATGTTTGGCCCGGCGGTTCTGGTCAACCCCGTCACGAAAGCCGGGGCGGTTTCACGTCAGGTATATCTGCCGGAGTCGACACAGTGGATTGATTTCTGGACCGGCCGCAAATTAAAGGGCGACCAACACGTCGAAGCACCGGCGGCTCTGGATTCGCTGCCGCTGTATATTCGCGCGGGATCCATTATTCCATTTGGACCATCGGTGCAGAATGCTCAGGAACCGGCTGATCCGATAGAATTGCGCGTCTACGACGGTGCCAACGGCGAATTCACACTGTATGAGGATGAAGGCGATTCCTACGATTATGAAAAGGGTACCTACGCCACCATCACGTTTACCTGGGATGATAAAGCCGGAATGCTGACCATTGGCCAACGCCATGGCACATTCCCGGACATGCTTGATCATCGCACGTTCCGCATTGTGTTTGTCGGCCCTGATCATGGCGTGGGCATTGAACCGGCCCAACCGGATCAGATTGTGCATTATGACGGCCATGCGGTGGTGTTGCACCGCCCTGGTGCCTGACGCACGGAAACGCTGGGTCAACCGACGGATGACAGTGTCACCGGTCCTAAGAGACCGGAGTCCATAATCGGCCAATGGGCCGCGTTAAATGGGCGGTAGTCGATATTCACAAAATTGGCGTCGCGGAATATCTTCCACGCCATACGCTTACGGTCCATATACCGGATTCGATTGGCCGGCAGGTTGGTAACTTCAACCTCCAGCACATTATCCGTCGGTTTCAAGCTGTGGATGACCAGCTCATACGGAGCCTGAATTAATGCGCCGATATTCTCGGCATTCAGCCGCACGCGCGCGGTGTTGCAGACTTTTCCCAGATTCAACACCCAAGGCCCGGTTCCGGCCGGGGCGTTGAATGTCAGCGTATAACGCGCTGTGCCGGAGAAGTATTGCGCAGCCGGATCAGTATGGCGGGTCCAGGAGGCAGGCTCGGTGATTTCATAGCCCCGCGGCAAGGTCGGCCCGCCCTCAATAAAGTCCACGTCCCAGACACCGGTAAGGCGTTGCGCTGGGGCGGCAGAACTGTAGAACGTCCAGGTTTTACCGGCCTTCAGCGGCGTGTCCAAGGTGCGCAGTATCAGCGATGTATCGCTTTGCATGGAAATGTTCAGCGACGGCCGCCCTTGCGCATCGCGCGTTATCTTGGCCGGTGCGCAATGGCCCGTCATGGGATCCATCATCACCACAGCCTTGGCCGGTGTGGCCAACGTGATGCGGGTATCAAGCCGCGTTTTTCCCTGATAGGCCAGAAAATAATGCCGCCCGCCCTGATAGCTTCGACGTATGTACATTAGGCCGGCGTGTGTGGTCAGCGTTTCACCGGCAATTTCGGCACCGGCCAGTGCTTGCGCCAGCGATCCCACAAAAATAGTTCCCTGTCCGATTTTCGCGGATTGCGGCTTGCCGCGGGCATTTGATGCCCCGGCAGTCAGGTGGAGGCGGCCGACCAGTGCTCGCATGTGAGCCTGTCGAGTGGGCAAGTCGGTTAATCCCGGCGGCTCAACAGGAATACTATTTTCAAAAATCACCTTCCCGCCCGAGGCGGCCAACGCGACGAGTTTTTCCAGAGTCTCCGGCGGCATATATTTGGCGGTCGGTATGACAATAGCCTGATAGCTGCAGCCCGGTGTGTTGATGCGTCCATTGGCAACGGTCGCGTGCTGCAGCAACTTATCAGAAACATAATCAAAGCCGATGCCGCGGTGCCACAAGAACTGTGCCGCGCGGCCGATGGCATGTCCATAAAACCACTGATCAAAATTGGTCATGGTCTGGTACTGGCCCAGGCCTTCGGGATTGTGCCATTGGTCATAAATCGGCCAGTACAGCAGCACGTCACTGTCCGGCCGGCCTTCCTGCAAAATGCTTTGGCTGCGGGCGATATAATTGTTGAGCGTCGGCACATCATGCCAGATACTCATGCGCGGATTCATATCCGTCGATGCATAAAACAGCCATCCCGGCCACGCGGCATCATCGCAGGAAAAGCACGTGCCGTGATAAAATAGATGATTCACCCCGCCGACAAAAAATTGATCCACCAACTTTTTCATATCAGCCAGCGTGACCTTAAAATGCTCGGCCAGCCACGTGCCCGTTTCCGATGAAACCCAACGCTTGCCCGGTACATGGGCCGCGGAGGAAGCAAACTTGGCAATCAACGGATCACAGTGACCGACCGTGTCAGGTGTGCCGAAATTATTTTCCGGCTCGGGCATATCCGCGACAGCATAAAAATCCAGCAGATTCGTCGGTGACCCGTGCGCCTGATTATGATTGAGCATTTCATGCTGGTGGCACCATTGCGTCCACTGGGAAAATACCTCATCGACCATGACGTCAGAAACCGTTTCCCGATAATCTGATTTCACCCGCGCAACCGTTTCCGGATCGCCATGGCCCGCCAAAGCCGGCAGTTGATCCTCCAGAGAATACTTCCGCAGCTTTTTGAAACTGTCGAAGAAATCCGCGGACCACTCTCCGTAACCGCCCGGCACACTGGTCATATATTCATATGAATCATGAAACATCGTTTGCGGTATCTGCACGCCTGGCGTGGCAAACGCTTTGGTAAAGCGCTGCAGATAAAACGCCATGGCAGGGGGGTAAACTGTATTAAGCATCATGCCCCAGCCGCCCGGGGCGGCGCGTTTGACATGCGCGCCGGGGTGGCCCACCAGCGCCACTAGCACCCATGCGCCGGCGGGGCGCTGCCAGTTGACGGTGCCGTCAGAATCGATCTGGCTTGGTTTGATCTCCTCGCGCCGCCCGTCTTGGCTAAATGCCGCCAGGTGAAGAACTTTTTCCCGTGGCAGATCAACATGCCATGCCGTCGCCGCATCCGCCGGGGATTCAAAGGCGATTGCTTTGGCAAATAATGATGCGTAATCCCCCACAATTCCCGGTCCGCCCATATTCCAACCGGTGCCTTGCGTCATGTCTACGCCCATGTTGAGCCGCCGGGCTTCCACCACGTCAAAACTCATCATCTCCAGCCATTGTGGACTTAAGTATTGTATATATTCCTTTTCCCATCCGCGGGCACCGTAAATGGGAATAATCCGCACGCCGCCCAAACCGCCCGCTTTATACCGCCGCAGTTCCTCCGCTAGATTATCCTGATCTACCGCAGAACCCATCCACCAGTTAAAGCACCACGGACGGCACACCGCGGTAATCGGCGGCCACGCCAGCGGATGCGGGGCATCGCTTTCTCCCGCATCGCCGGTATTTTGAATCGCCGCCATGGCTGGCTCGGATAATGCAAGGGCTGACGCCGCCAGAGCTGATGTTAAAAGAAATTCACGGCGTGATGATTCCAACGGTTTGCAGGACATGATGATCTCCAGATGTAATGGCACTGGCAGCTAGGCGCTGCAAATACCATTTAGCAAACAGATAGGACACGCGCCACGCAGTATCACGCCGCAGCGCAATCGCGTCAACAGCGCTGCCAACCAGCCACCGGGTTATTACCAAGTTGCTCTATAACGCGACGTTCCGCCAGGAAGCCAGAAGTCATGCCGGCACGCATTGATCGCAACCCGTAATTATGGCTGGAACAGCGCACTAGGAGCCTGTCCGAGTAATGGCCGGGATTGCGATGGGTCTGAAATGTCCCGTATGCGCGGCGGAGGACCGAGCTGACTCTGGATATGAGTCTGCGAGATCCGACAACAAAGCAGGCGGGGCATTTCAGTCCCACCCGCAGGGCGGCATGCTTTTTGGCTCCCCTCTGCGGCGCGGCTCCTCGGAGTACCATCCATGTCAGGTACGCCATCGTCGCCGCTACTTGACGGAAGCCAAAAATCACGCCGTCGCAACCCGGCCATTACTCGGACAGGCTCCTAGCGGTGGTTTTTCGTTGCAGGCATATACGGCAATTCCACGCGTTGCACCGGTTGCGTGGTGTTCTGGGGCTTGGAAATTCCATTTTTACGTTTGGCCGATTTTGCCTTTGAATCCGGTTTCGTAGTGACGACCGTGGTGGCATTCAGATTCTGTGGCTGTTGCGGCGCGACAACCACCGGTTGTGCAATGGCCCGTAGCGCCGTATTTGAAAGCTCTGTTAATTGAACCCACCGCCGCCACGTTAGTACGGCAAAGAGTTTTCCCACCGACCAAGCTTTATAGCCGTGCTTGAGATGCAGTTTAACTGGTGCGGTTTTACCGCTGTGAACCGGCCCAAAATGTATCGTCGGGCTGATTTGGACCACGCGAATCCGCTTATCGGTTTTTTTCGGCACCCACAAAGAAAGCGTTCCCTGCAATCGACCCACACGGGCATTGCGGATTAGCAGCGATACTGTATGCACCGATGAAACATTAGCATTGGCTGTCACATTAACCTCGGCGACGGGAAGATTCTTCATTGCCGCGGTTCGTATCGCGGCGGCCAAATCCGCCGCTGTGCCGGGATAAGTAAGAAAATAAACATGCTGATTTAATGGAATTTCCTGCCAGCCGGGGTAGGGCACCGGTGCACGGTGGCCGCGCGCATCGCGGGTGGCCATCAATCCTTCCGCATCCACGACGATGATTTTTCCCGTTGGAAAGCTTCCCGGTGTCGGCATAAGTGCCCGCAATCGCTCCCAACCGGCGGTGCCATCTTTGATCGCCGCCCGCCAAGCGCTGCGTTTGATCATCAGCGGCGGAGTGGTACGCCATGCTTTGAATTGCGTGTTCGCAAAGCTTCCGGAACCTAACCCGGTGACCAGGGCGCAGGACCCGGATGTCTGCGTAAAAACCGCCGCCATAAGCGGTAATTGCGGATGCACCAGGCAATACAATTTCCCGCTGCCCAGTACGTGAAGTTCAAAATTATCTGAATCGGCTGGGACCGGCACGTACCGCGCTGCCGCCACCAGAAACAATGCGGGATCTGGCGTCATCCCGTTTGAAACGCGGTCCGCTGGCGTATACGCTGCCGGCAAAATCATCACGGGCAATGCCGCATCGGATAGTTCCAGGTTATGGCATAAGCGCAGGGATTGGCGGGTATCTGACAGGGCTACGCCGCTAATCAAACTGGTCAGCGCCATATTGCCTTGTCCCGCCCCGATGACCTCAGGCGTGGCAAACAATTTTGCCTCGCAATGCAACGCACGCAAAGCCTGGTGCAGGCGCGGAATAACCGCATTGACGATTGCGGCCGCATGCGGATTTGCGGAACCTGAAAAGCGCAGCACCACCGCCCGGCAAGCCGCGCTAATCGCGCTGAGATTTTCTATCATCGCATGATATAAAACATGCCGATTTTGACTGGGCCTTGACGCACTGACCGTAAAAACCGCAATAAGTTTCGCCCCGGATTGTTTGAGCTTGCCGGCCACGCGGGAAAGCAGTTTAGGAAAATCATTGTCGTGATCAACTGACAGACGGATGTTATATACAAATTGTCTAATTCCGGTTTCCTTAATGTAATCGGCGATAAAGCCGGGCGCATGAGGAGAAATAAATCGTCGCGGCAGGGGGGCAATCCAAGGGCTGTTTTGTCCACCGCCACGCGTCCAACGAGGCGCGTAAATGCACTGGGGATACTGAAATGTTTTCAGTGCCGGAATAGCGGCTTTGTGCCAAAGCAAGCGATATCGGCCGACGCCTGCAAAGCTCTCCGGTAAAATGATGCGGACTATTTGTCCCTGCGTAAGCATGGTGGGGCGGATTGGAGTTGTGGCCAGCAAAATCGCTTTATTCCCTTCCCGTCCATACCGCACCCAGCGCAGATTGCCCGACAGCAAATGTACTGTTTTTCCGGGATTTATTATGCGGATATTCAGTTTTGTATGATCACCCGAATAATATAAGCCCGCGGGATGGCTTTGGGCGGTTAACACAATGCGCAAGGGCGCAGAAACGCACAATTTAGCACTTAATAGACACGCGGCCAGCATAAGCAACGCAATTTTCATAGATTGTATTGTATCCGGTTCGTCACTGCGCAGGAAAATGTAAACGACAGACACATGGGCGTGGCAATAAATCCGGGCCAGTTTCCGGGGTGCGAGTTTCCAGGACGACCTGTTCGCTTAGCTCCGGCAATGATGCCGTCGATTTCACCGCTCGCCCGGTAATATGGCCACGCCGAGACAATTTGGCGACTGTGACGCAGCGGCATTGTGTTTCCTGATGATTTCGGATTAAATGGCGGCTCTCGCAGCGGTTTTCGGAGTTTGAATTCATGCGCGTACTGGTCGTTGAAGATAATAAAGTCAGCCTTGCCTTAATTCGTAAGACGCTGGCAACAGCGGGCCATGAAGTTGTCTGCACGGAAACCGCTGAAGAAGCCTTGGAAATTATCCGCCAGGGGTTAGCGCATCTGATCGTGGCGGATTGGGAAATTCAATCATCCCTTAGCGCTTTATCACTATGCCAGACGATTCGCCGCGAGGAAGTCTGGGGGTATGTGTATATTATCCTCGTGACCTCGCTGAATGATGCCCAGGAACGTGTCCGCGGCCTGACCGCCGGGGCCGATGATTTTATCAGCAAGCCGTATGATCCGGATGAACTTGTGGCGCGCGTCCGCAGTGGCGAGCGGGTGCTGTCTACCGACACACGCAATCTGGCAATTTTCGCCATGGCCAAGCTTGCCGAATCGCGTGATCCGGAAACCGGCATGCATCTGGAGCGCGTGCAAACCTATTCACGCCTGCTGGCTCAGGAAATGGCGTCCAACCCCAAATATCAGGAAGACATTACCGCCAATTTTATACGCTGGATGTACCTTACCAGCCCTCTGCATGATATCGGCAAGGTTGCCATCCCGGATTATGTGTTGTTGAAACCCGGTCGCCTGACCGACCGCGAATTTGCCCTGATGAAAACCCATACCACGCTGGGGGCCAACACCATTGACATTGCCTTACGCAAATTTCCCCAAGCGGAATTTCTGCGCATCGCCAAGGAAATTATCGCTACGCACCATGAGCGCATTGACGGCACCGGCTACCCCACGCAGATGCGGGGTATGGACATCCCCATCAGCGGTCGCATTGTGGCGGTGGCCGACGTTTATGATGCCCTGACCTCCCGCCGTTTATACAAAGATGCCTTCACCCACGAAATCGCCCGCTCCATGATCGAAGCGGGTTCCGGTACCCAGTTTGATCCCGACATCGTAGCCATATTCCTGAAAATCCAAGACGCCTTCGTCGAAGTAAAAGAACGCTTCGCCGAATGCCCGCAGATTATCACCTGACAGTCCAAAAAAAAGCCCATCATGGCAATGAATGGTAATTTCATGAAAATTTAATTTTGCAGAAAATAAAAAAAATATAATTTTTTGCTTGACACACATGGGGGGGGTGGCGCGGTATACTGTTGGATACTGTTAAATAGTGCTCTGTGGCAGGGGCTGTCTTAAGTGCCGCAGAGTTTGTAGTGAATTGTTAATCAGGGAGATTGCGAGCCGGTGGGTTAATCGCACCGGGAGAACGCGGCAAGCAAGCCGATGGGATCCGACCGTGATTTCCCGATAGGGGAAATAAAATCGGGTTGGTTTCACCGGGCTGGCAACCGCGCGTGGGTCATGCTTACGCATCGGGTTCAACGATGAATGGGCGTAACAACAAATTCCTGGTGCCGGTTGCCACCGTGGTGCTTATGGCATCTCTGATCGGGCTGGCAATTTCCATAAAGCAGTTGTTCTTCAGCTCCAATCACCAAGTCGCCGGCTCCGTCGGCGGTAACGCTACCAGCAACGCAATTTCTACAGGTCCTGTAAACAGCGTTAACCACGCCAATGCAAATGGCCAAGAAAATCGCCAAGCTATTGCAAGAAATAATCCGGCAAACAAGCGTGCGAATTCACCGCCTGCTTACAGTATTTTCCATCCACCCCCGGTGGTTTCATACCCCCTCCATGGCATACTTAATAGTAAACTCTCGTATCCAGTACACTTTGTCATGGCCATGGCCGCCTGCCCCGGCGGGCAAACCATCGCCATGGCCACCGAAGGCCAGGGACTGGTGATGTTCCGGCCTGATGCCCGTCCCCCGCACCGGTGGGTGCAGTTCCATCCGGAAAAAGCGGGTGGCGGATTTCCCAGTTGGAATACCTATAGCGTCTGCTTTGATTCACAGGGGCGATTATGGGTAGGCACGTTGCGTAAGGGGGTGGTGGTAGGATTTATTGGCCGCAGCGGCTGGCAGTGGCGGCATTATGATGAAATCTGCCGCCCGGCCAGTGCCAAAGACCCCAATTTCCCCAATGAAGGTGGCATGACGTTTAACGGCCCCATTGGCAGCCATGTGTTTGCCATCACAGAAAACCCGGTAGACCACAGTGTCTGGCTATCCACGGAAGCAGGCATATCGGTTTATTATCCGCGTGGCGCAAAACGGAAAGATGCCGACTTACGCGGCGTGCACAAAGCCGCCGGCTTGGCTGGAGGCACCGCCCCGATGCTCTTTGGCCGGTGGCGCTATATCACACAAGCCAACGGTTTACCATCAAGTCCCGTAGACTGCATCGCCTTTGACAAAACGGGCAGAATCTTCGCCGGTACGCAATGCAATGGTATCGCAATCGCCACTATGCAGGATAACTACCAGCATTGGAGAATCGTCAAAGGCCCGGACCATGTAACCCTCCATG
Source organism: Planctomycetota bacterium (assembly GCA_021819825.1). GTDB lineage: Bacteria > Planctomycetota > Phycisphaerae > WQYP01 > WQYP01 > JAMDCX01. Next base: position 146,083 of record JAKAEZ010000002.1, on the reverse strand, counting down.
GCACCGGCAATGGTTTGCCATCAGATTTAATCAATGCCATTCTTGTAACCAAACAAAGCAAAATATATGTAGCCACCGACTGGGGCTTGGGCATCAGCGATGATGACGGCCAAAGCTGGCATTACATAAGAGGGCAGGATTATGCGGCCAAGGTGGCACAACTGTGGCACCCACCCAAACATTGGCAACAACCCAGTCCACAAAGCTTAAGCCATTTACTGCCCGGCGATCACGTCACCGCATTAGCCCAAGACTTCAGCGGAAGAATTTATCTGGGCACATGGCGTAACGGCTACGCGATATATCAAAGCGGCAAAGGAATTATTTATCACAATACATTGCCCAAAGGCCTCTGGCGGCATGGCGGAGATTACGTCAATGCAATTCTGCCGGTGCACTTGGACCGCCAGGACTCCGAGGGTCTCGGAGGCCCAACCAAGGTAGTGCTGGTGGGGCAATATGGCGCAATAGCCCATCCGAAAAGCTCGGCCGTAAGCATCGCGTGGGAAGGCGGCCAAACAGCGGCCAAGCGAATCAATGAAAGGCAACCCAACACCAGATTCCCCGAAGCTGCTGTACCCCCGACACGGGATCAGTTGGCGGAGATGCTACATCAGATTCAATCCACCAAGCTGAACCCAATTAAGCCGGGACAGGTGGTGGCATTACCGGCCGACTGGCGAACCGAAGGTAACTGGGAGGGGAATTATGGAAAGTATTGGATGTGTCTTTACGATTTCGGTGGGGGCGGCGGGACACTTGCGAATCTAATTTGGTCCCCGGGTCCAATCGGATTGGACTCTAGGATATTCATAGGCCCACACCACAGGCCCGGCGACGCGCTACGAAATTGGATACAAAAGCCATTCGCCGGAAAGCGATCTTTGATGATTCCTGATCTCTATTTCCGGATACTTGAGGGGACGGGGTACGCCCGAAGCACAGATTCACCGCACCGCGAGGCAGAAGTGGACGACCACGGTGAATCGTATCCGACCGCGTGGCAAGGACCTGACGTTGAGGCAACACTCCGTCTTCCAAGCGGCTGCTTCTTCATAAGCATTTATGAAATTAACGCCGACGGCCACGATGGGCTCAATCGCCAGAGGGACTACAACGTTGAAGCCCGGACACTCGCGCGTGGCGCTTACGGTCGTATAGATAGATCACCGCTTGGCTCTGATCCCAGGAATTGGCGACACAGAACCCGCACAAGCCCTGCATCCGTTGCCCGATTCCCGAGGGGCTCGCTATCATCGCGGGAACGCGATTCAGCCCTCTATCCCGGGGTTTGGAACCGGTTCGCCGTGCGCGGGCCCGCCACCCTAGAGGTCAGCATCCAGAGAAACCATTCGCTTAATGCCACGCTCCCAGGGATCGCGCTAGATCGAGTGAACGAACACCCCGACCCCTATTATTATGGCAGCGCCGCCTGGAAACGCCGCATTAAGGCCCAGGCGAAGCGGCGTGCGAATCTGCGAAAGGCCTGGCAACTTCGGGATTCTAATTCCACGTTGGGCCTCGGTCCCTGGCAACTGGTGGCCACGCTTCGCGAGGACGAAGAATTCCTGATGTACAGCGCGCCGCAAACATGGGCCGGCAATCAAGTCAAAATTTACGCTGCATTGCTGCGCTGGACCAACGCCCACGATCAGCCGCCGCAATTGCTGCCAGCGGCGGCGCGAGCCGAGTACCGCCTGGCATTATTTAATCGGTGGAGCCATACTGAACATGAACTGGGCATCAAGACCCCCGCACAGGTCGACGCTGCGCTGAAATGGAATGGGATCAATACCGATTACCGCGGTACCGAATATGGGGTGATACGCCGCGAGATCGACGGAGCGACAACGGGGCAGCACAAACCCTGCGGTAAGTAGTTTTCGGCCGGCCACGGCGTTCGCGGCCGGCATAGATTTTGTGGTTCTTTCTTTAAGGAGTTGGTCATGAAAATGTCAAAATCGCAAGCAAGGAATCCGGGGTTTCCCAAAAGGCTTATGGCACTAGGCCTCGCGTCGACTGCTGCCCTGGCCGTCGGATTTATGGGTACGTATATTATGACCGCACAATCTGCTCGGGCGCTGACCGATTATCCGAACGCGGTCTACGTCGACGTGACTCAGGTCCCACAGGGGTGCACGATTCCGACCGGCTGGCAATGCATCCCGTGCGATACCTCGTCAACCAGCACGGAAACTACGGGCGGTATTGTTAACCAACTTGGCAAAAAATACAGTTGTAATGCCAGCGGTGTGCAGTTCACCGATCAATCCGATGACTGTGCAGCTTGTAGCTCGTGAACCCGGCGGCCAAATCTAGGTGGACTGTCAGTGACCGCCGGATTCGTCGGCAAGATGTTCTGCGCGGGCGGAGTGGGCGCGTCGTGAAGAAGCGGTGCTGGAGTGTGCGAAATGCTTGGCTTCCCTCGTTTCCGGCGTTGGAGGTATTTATGGTCAAGGTACTTGTAATATTCTCATGTGGAATGCTGGCCGTGGCTGTCGCCGGCGCGGCGCAAACCGTGCATGGGGAGCCTGCTGCGTGGATGCGCACCGGGTTTCCACTGCCCGTGCGAGTTCAGCGCATTCTGGGCGTAAAAGCATCAGGAAGGGCTGACAGCTATTTGGCCCCTCTGGCGAAGGCTTTATCAAAGGTGATTCCCGATCTTCAAACTGGTGGGGCCGAAGCCGGCCGAAGCCGAGCCTTCGCGCTCGCCTCACCCTACATGAAGAAGGTCACCAACGACCTTATGGCCGGTGCGTCGCCTTTACTGCTTTACCGCCGCGTCTTGGCCAGCGTAAACCTGCACGGGGAATCATTGATCCACGTCGGCGCGGCCTGGATGTTCGGCACTTCCCGCCAGCGCGCGGAGTTGGTCAACCTGTGGTTCACGCCCCGTATCCTGCGGTGTACCAAACTTAAGCAGTGGCGGCAAGCCCGCCGTTATGAGGTGGCAAAGCTGTTGCTGATCACGCAGGACGCCGAATGGGTGGGGCCGAGTTATTTCCATTGGTTTGCGCATAAGGGCCCAGCCCGAGAGTTGCTAGGGAAGATACTCGGGCCGGCCGCCGTGCAGAAATTGGCGGCACTTTACACCACAGGTCGCCGGGAGTCGAAACCGTTTTATACCAACTACTGGCGATTTATTAATCTGACTGAGGAGAGCCCACTGTGGACCCGCCGCTCGCCGATCCCCGAGGCGGAAACGCATGCTATGGCCCGCGGGCTCGAGCAGTGCATTCAACACACCGTGAGACTGAATCTAGCGTATAGGTTGCTGCAGGACACCACCCAGATCGTCAGGCAGTTCCGGAAAAATGGCCAACACGCAATGGCAGTGCAAATAGATCGCACGTTGAAACGATGGCATGCCCGGGTCGCTGAGGATAGCGCAATGGGGAAGGTGGAGCGGATGGCTCTGCTTCGTTGGATCAGGGAGGCGTCGTTATGAGTCGCGTGCCGCCACTGGAGCTTTCTGCGCCTGGCCGATGGAGATCGAACGCGATTTTCTGGCTACGGACGTTGGTTGGCTTATCGTCGCTGCAGTGCTCAAATGGTGCTACCCGGGCCACGGTGCGACGCTGTACGGGAGCCTGCCGCCTATCGGCATTCACTTGCCCGTGGTAATTATTGCCGCCGAGGTACTTCTGGGCTTTTGGCTTTTATCTGGCGCGGCAATAAACCTCGCGGCATTAACCGGCGTTCTGGCACTTTCATTGTTCACGGGTGCAATAATCTTCGACATGCTCCAGCCCCACCCAGTGCCCTGCGGATGTATGGGGGCAGCTTACGTCGCCGCGCATAGCCCTGCCGCAGTAGAGCGTGGACTGGCGCTGGGTGTGGCGCGGAACATTTTGCTCGCGGCTCTAGCGTCGGCTGTTTGGATCGCCACTTTGCGGGGCGGGCGGCAGGAGTCGACGGCCCGGACGATGGAGGATTGCACCGGGACGGAAGAAGCACAGGTGGCTCCCCGATAGATCCGGAGCGATCCGAGTGTGAAGGCTCCCGCATGGCCGGGAGAATCCGCCGGGGGATAGGCGGCGAGGCGGTTGCGCAAATATTCCCTTCCGCTGCTAAAGAAAAAAATGTTGATTGTCGGGAGCAGCGGCGCTCGCGGATAACAGTGGCCTTCGGTACTCTTTTTAGGAGTTAGTCTCCCATGATGCCAAGCCTCACCCGCGCAGGATGAAAAAACGCCATATTATTTCGCTGTTGCGAAGGTCTGGCGATTTTTCAGAGCAGGCACGGCAAGGAGGTGCGGCAACTGGTCTCCGCGCCGAATACGGGAGCTAACCCGGTCGCACTTAGGGATGCGATTATGCGGTCCGTCAATCTCGAGGGGCGATATGAGCTTCCGCATGGGGGGCGTTGGGCCTACGGTTCGCTGATTGACCGTCTGCGCGTCGCCGAATGTCTCCAATCCCGCGCCCTGCATTTTCTCGCGAACAAACACCCGCGACGCGCGGCGCAATATGCCAGGGCGGCGCTACTTCTTTCCGCCCAGGAGGACATCCAGATTGGCACCATGGCCTGCCTGAACCTATGGGTGTTTTCGGGCAGCACGCCATTCAAATTTTCTGCTGCGGCAATCAGGCTGCGGCGTCGGCTCCGGTCATGCCTGAGAATAACTCAAGCCGGAGAAAACCGCATTGATCGCATCTACATTTCCGCCAAGGCGCGGCCCCAAAAATACGGCTATACGCTCCAGAGGTTCTTCGACGTTAGCACACAGGCCGCAGACCTACAGACGCCGATTGCGTCGCGAACAGCAACGAACATTGTGCGCCTGCTCAAGACGTCAATAGCGGTGGCACCAAATTTGCGTTGGCGCTACATGATACTCCGATATGTAATCGGCGTTCGCCAGCAGTTGGCAAGGTCAGGGCACCGGCGGATGTCAGAAGAAATTAAATCGGTTTTACAAGGGTGGGACGGAAAAATTCGGCACGACCCGGAAATACCCCGACCCCAGCGCGCGGCTTTGCTGCGCTGGATCAAGGAGGCATCATTATGAATCGCGCACAGTCCCTGAACCTTTCCGCGGGTGGGCGAAGGAGATAGATTTCGATCTTCTCCCTGCGGACTTCGCTCGGCTTGGTGCCCGTTATTGTCGCGGTGCGAAAAGGGCTTTACTCCGGCGCGTGACGCTGTATGGAACTTGCTGTCGAGGGCATTCACCTGTCCGTGCTGGCTCTTAAATTAACCCTGCTTCAGTGCTGCACGGATTGCCAGGCAGCGGCGCAGTAGAGTTTCCAGTTGATCCAGGGGGAAGATCGTGGCGGCGTCGGAGGGGCTTTTTTCGGGGGTTGGATGGACTTCCACAAATAAGCCGTCGGCACCGGCTGCCGTGGCGGCGTTGGCCAATAGGCCGACATATTGCCGCTGGCCGCCGGTGGCGTTTCCCAGCCCGCCGGGAAGCTGTGTGGAATGTGTGGCATCAAAAATGACCGGTGCTCCCAGGGCCTGCATTTGCGGAATGCCGGTCATGTCATTGACCAGGCGGTTATAGCCAAAAAAGGTTCCGCGCTCGGTCAGCATGGGTTGCGTGTTGCCGGTGGAGCGAATTTTGTCGATAACATTTTTCATTTCCCACGGAGCCATGAATTGCCCCTTTTTAACATTGACCGCTTTGCCGCTTTCGCCCGCGGCGATCAATAAATCGGTCTGCCGACATAAAAACGCGGGAATCTGGATAATGTCCGCAACTTGGGCCACCGCCGCCACCTGATCGCTCTCATGCACATCGGTGGTAATCGGCACGCTCAGGGTCTGCTTCATGTGCGCGAGAATATCCAATCCGTGTTGGATTCCATGACCACGAAAGCTGCCGCTGCCCGAGCGGTTGGCTTTGTCAAAGCTGGCCTTAAACACATAGGCAATGTCCAGTTTTTGGCATATCTCCGCCACGGTTTTGCCAATATGCAGGCACATCTCCCGGCTTTCAATGACACAGGGGCCGCCGATCAGTAAAAGTTTTTCGCCCGGCGTCCAGGAAAATTTGGAGAATTGATAGGTATTCATCATAGACCTCATTTTATCATGCGCTTACAGTACGCGACACCACAGGCATTTAAGATATTGCCCTTCCAGATATTCAGTCATAACCGGATGGTCCGGCCCCGGACCCGTTACCGCCAGAATTTGTAATCGCCGCTGGGCGCTGCGGGCGGAGCCGCGCAACATATTCTGAAATTCTGCTATGTCCATAAGTCCGCTGCATGAGCATGTTACCATCAGGCCGCCGGGCTTTACCACACCCATGGCCAGTTTGTTAAGATCAAAATAAGATTTACGCCCCTGGGCAAATTCATCGCGGCCGCCAATGAACTTCGGCGGATCCAGCACCACGACATCGTACGCCTGGTCATTAAGCTTCATCTGCCGCAGATAGGCGTAGGCATCCGCATGGATACACTGATACCTGCCGGTTGGAATCCGATTCAGTTGCATGTTGCGTTTAGCCAGGACGATGGCATTTTCATCCAAATCCACAGCGGTAACGTGGGCCGCTTTGCCAAGGGTGGCAGCGTAAATGCCAAAGCCGCCGGAATAGCAGCAGACATCCAGCATGCGTGCCTCGGCGGTGAATTTGGTCAACGCCAGGCGGTTGTCCCGCTGATCACAAAAGAAACCGGTTTTGTGGCCCGCCGCCACATCAACTTCAAAACGCAGGCCGTTTTCTTCCACGGTGCCGCGCGTTTGGCCATCACGAATGTCATCCTGCCGCAGAAAAAATCCCTCCGCCCGCTGGATATGTTCATCCGAGCGGAATACGACTCGCGTGACCGGTAAAACTTCCAGCAGGGTATGTTTAATCCGGCCGATGCGTTTGAACATGGCCATGGAAAATATTTCCACCACCGCCGTGTCGCCCAGGCGATCCACAATCAGTCCTGGCAGGCCATCGCCTTCGGCATGAGCCACGCGGTAAGCGTTGGTGGTGCTATCCAGCTTTAGCGTTTGCCGGCGAAGCTTGGCCGCCGCGGCCAGACGATCTTCCAGAAACGATTCGGTAATTTCCGCCTCGGTAAAGCTTACCATCCGCAAGGCCAATTGCGATTGCGGGTTAAACAGCCCCACGCCAAACAGAACACCGTCGCGGTCGTAAACCGTAACTAACTCGCCGGCGGCCAGGCCGGGTGAAGTCTTGCCCACCATTTTTTTGAAAATGGACGTGCTGAAAACAGCATTGCGCAATTGCACCCATCCCAGCCCGGGACGGGGCGTAAATGCCGCCAGTCGGCTGCCGGGCGCGTCGATGGCATCTGGACCGCCGACGTCGGTATCTGCGGTAGGCAGGCTGGGTCGCCGCCGATGGTGTGAGACAAAATGTCTTTTATTATTGCGTCCCTGCATATATCCGCCTGCAAAACCCTGTAACCGCCGCAGATTGTACCGCAACCTGCAAAACCTTGAAGCCCCGAAGATCCGCCGACACGCAACATTAGCGGACCGTGTGGCGAGAAACCTGGAATCTGGAACCTGGAATCTGGAATTTGGAATCTGAAATTAAGCCCATAGCAGCGCCGGCGACCGCGAAGCATTGTAACTCTTAACTTCCAACTCCCGCCTCTGCGCTGACACTTCGTTGACAACACTCGCCGGCAACCGCTTGCAGCAGGCGGCCCACGGGTTATAATGCAGAAGCTTAAATTCCCGCGAGGAACGTGTTGGCATGTGCTGACAGTATCCCGTTGTAAGAATGGCGAAAGGTATATAGGATAATGATCACAGAGGAAAAGAAGCGGCAAATAATCACCGACACACGCACCCATGAAAAAGACACCGGCTCAGCGGAAGTGCAGATTGCCCTGCTGACCGAGCGGATAAATGACCTGACGGGGCACCTCAAAACGCATAAGAAAGACTTTTCTTCGCGACGCGGGTTGCTCAAGATGGTGGGAAAGCGTTCCAGCCTGTTGAAATATCTGACCCGCACAGACCCCCAGCGGTATCAGGCTATTATCACACGCCTCGGCTTGCGTAAGTAACTTGCCCGGCCCGCCGGGTCCTGGGTTATTTACGAACCTTATCAGGATCAGGCAGTCACAGGCAGGTACAAACCAGCACGGGCCACCATGCGAAGGCATTTATCCCGGAGTCTTTTTAAAAATGCGCCAGATCAGTTGCCAGTACGTGGCCTGATCCGGCGGCCCGGTGGTTTGGATGCAAAAATGTTTTGCGTTCGACTGGCTGGTTAATCGTCGCGGGAGTTGTTGTTATTCCCGCCGGTGTGTGATCCAAGATTTTCCCGATTACGGTAATCGGGAAGGGATCGCACGAGATGTTGTTGTAGAAGTTGTTGGTAATCAGGTTTTTATTGAAGGACACAAAAATGACGGCAGTTAAAGTTGAGACAGAATTAAACGGTCGGAAATTATCCATTGAGACGGGGTATTTGGCGAAGCAGGCGGATGGCGCGGTATTGGTTCAGTTTGGTGATACCGTGGTATTAACCACCGTGGTAACCTCCGATCCGCGGCCCGGAATCGATTTTTTCCCGCTCACGGTTGATTATCGTGAAAAAACTTCCGCAGCCGGTAAATTCCCCGGTGGATTTATCAAACGCGAAGGCCGCCCCTCCACGAAGGAAACATTGACCGCCCGAATGATTGACCGGCCGATTCGCCCGTTGTTTCCGCTGGGGTATATGGATGAAGTATTAATTCAGTCCATGGTATTGTCTGCCGATGGGCAGAATGATCCGGATATTCTGGCGATGGTTGGCGCGTCCGCCGCGCTGGCCATCAGCAAAATTCCTTTTGAAGGCCCCATTGGCGCGGTGCGCGTCGGACGCATAGACGGTCAATTGATGCTCATGCCCACGCAGGCGGAAATGGACGCCTCGGATATGGATCTGCTGCTGACCGGCACCGAGGATCATATCAATATGATCGAAGTTGGCGCACGCGAGCAATCTGAAAAATCAGTGTTGGAAGCGATTGAGTTTGGTCAAAAGTTTATCCGCCAATTGGTGGCACTGCAACGCGATCTCATGGCTAAAGTCGGTAAGCCCAAGGAATGCACACTGCGTTCTGCATCGGCGGAACTGGTGAAAATTGTCGCCGGTTATTCCGATCGACTCCGGCAGGCCCGGCAAGTTCCAGGCAAACAGGAACGTTACGAAGCCGTCAAAGTTATCAAAAAAGAAATTGTTGAAAAGCTTACCGCGGTGGATTCCGCCACCGGAAAGCCCACCCATGACCCCGCGCTGGTGGCCAATGCCATTTCCCAAGTTGAAGAAAAGGTTGTACGGGATTTAATTCTCTCGGGTGTGCGTCCGGATGGTCGGGATCATACCACGATTCGTCCGATCTCCGGGCAAGTGGGTGTGCTGCCCCGCACGCATGGTTCATCGGTATTCTGCCGGGGTGAAACCCAGGCGCTTGTCACCACCACCTTGGGCACCGGTGATGATGAGCAAATTGTCGACGGATTGGGCGAGGAATATTCCAAGAAATTTATGCTGCATTACAACTTCCCGCCGTTTGCCACCGGGGAAGTCAAGCGCATCATGGGGCCGGGCCGCCGGGAAATTGGGCACGGAGCCTTGGCCGAGCGTTCACTGGAGCCCGTGCTGCCTTCGCCGGATCAGTTCCCGTATGTGATTCGTGTCGTATCCGATATTCTTGAGTCTAACGGCAGTTCCTCCATGGCATCCGTATGTGGCGGCACGCTGGCCCTGCTGGATGCGGGCGTACCGCTGATCCGTCCGGTTGCCGGTATCAGTATCGGTCTGGTAAGTGAAGGCGGCCGGGAAGTGCTTCTGACGGATATTCTTGGTGAGGAAGATCACTTCGGCGATATGGATTTCAAGGTTTCCGGTACCACAGTGGGTATTACGGGAATTCAGTTGGATTTGAAGATTCACGGTTTACGCATTGATCAAATCGCCGCTACGCTGGAACAAGCCCGCGTGGCACGGTTACAGATATTGGAAAAAATGCGGGAAGTGATTCCCACGCACCGGGCGGAAATTTCCCCCTTTGCTCCGCGCCTGCTGACCATTCATATCAATCCTGAGAAGATCGGTAAAGTCATTGGCCCCGGCGGCAAAACCATCAAGAAAATTGTGGAAACAACCGGTGCCAAGATTGACATTGAAGATGACGGCACTGTCTTTATTTCCGCACTGGGAATGGCCGCCGCCGAACGCGCCCGCGAGGAAGTTGAACGCCTCACGGAAGATGTCAAAGTTGGCAAAATTTACAACGGCAAGGTTTCGTCGATCAAAGAATTCGGCGCGTTTATTGAAGTAATTCCCGGCGTTGATGGCTTATGTCACATCAGTGAATTATCCGATAAATATGTCAAAAACGCCTTGGATGAAGTGAAAATGGGCCAGGAAGTTCGCGTCAAGGTCATTGCCATTGATGATCAGGGCCGCATTAAGCTTTCCCGCAAGCAGGCCATGCGTGATGAAAATCCGCCGCCCGCCGCCGCGGCCCCCGCAGTTGCCCCGGCTCCGGCACCGGCATCGGCACCCTCGGCCTAAGGCAGGCCCGTGCCAAGCCATGGATAATTACCGAGCGGCAATTTGGTAACGCAGGCGTCCCGCCTGCCCTGGGTGTGTTTGCCTTGGGCGGGATGTCGGCGGTACCGTAGCTTCCATCGCCCGCTTGTTGACACGGAGATCGGAGTATTCGCAAAGCACCATGACCGAGCCTCCAGCACATCTTGGCGAAGTAACGGTGCGACCGGAAGATTCGGCCGCTGATCATTCCGCGCGGGAACGCGATCGGCTGGCTCGCTTGCAGCAACTGGCACGCCTGGGAGAACTGGCCGGCGGATTGGCGCATGAATTAAAAAATCCGCTTTCCACAATTAAACTGAACTTGCAATTGCTGCAGGAGGATCTCGTGGGCCTGCCCGGGGTGGAATCCAGCCGGGCCAGAGTTTCAACCCTTCGTAAAGAGGTGGATCGTCTGGGCCATACGCTGGATGATTTTCTGCGCTTTGCCGGTCGCTTGGAACTGCATAGCAAACCCACGCGGCTCAATGATTTGGTCCGGGATTTGGTCGACTTTTTTCGCCCGCAATCGCAAGCCTCCAACATTCGACTTCATACCAGTTTGTGCCAGGAGGAACCCGTATGTCTCCTGGACCCGAATTTGATCAAACAAGCCCTGTTGAATCTGATGCTCAATGCGGTACAGGCTATGCCGGAAGGGGGGGACCTGATTATTCGCACGCATGTCGATCAATCGCGTGTCTTCCTGGATGTAGCCGATACGGGATCTGGTGTGGCACCGGGTGCGGAATCGCATATTTTTGAAGCCTATTACACAACGAAAAAAGGGGGCACCGGCCTGGGGTTGGCCACCACGCGCCGCATTATCGAAGAGCATCGCGGACATATTTCCTTTACCAGTGAGCCGGGTAAAGGAACCAATTTCCGCCTTGATCTTCCGCTGCAGTAACTCACCTTCCGGAAATGCATTGAACGCCCTTGATAAAGCCTCCCGCTTCGCCGGCGGTATTACGTAAACGCGCCGCACAACTGGGAGCCTGTCCGAGTAATGGCCGCGATTATTTCGGTTTTACGCCGCAAAGAATAAGCACGGTGGGAATGAGATTAAAACAGGCGTGCATGGTAATGTCTGTCCAGATATTACCGGTGCGTTCGTAAATATATCCCAGGGCCACGCCTAAAAGAAACAACACGGGGAAATACTCGTCATATCCTTTGGCAACTGCGAAGTGCATGCCCGCGAATAGCGTGGCTGTTATCAGAATAGCGATCCAACGGTTACGCGGAATCCACGCATCCGCCGACCGGCGATTGGCGGCGGGCTCTTCGGCGGCCACGGCTGAAGCGTGACGTGTGCTGGTGAAAACGGCTCCCAAAAAATGTATAACCTGCGCGATCGCCGGCCGACGCATGCCATCTGCCGGTTCCTCGGCGGCGCGAGCCGTAAGAAATGCCAGTTTTTGGCCCAACCAGGATTGAATCAGTCCACGGAAAAATAGTTCTTCGGAAATGGGGGCAGCCACCACAATTAAAAAGGATAAAAATGCCAGGCTCGTTGCCGAGTGATCCGTTGCCAGCGCCTTGAGCATGGGATGCACGGGCGGCATTTTGTGCGTGATGTGTGTGGCCAGTGCTTCGGTCGCCGCAAGAAGAGAATATAAAATCGGCGTGATGGCGACAAAGCTTAAAGCGCCAACGACAATACCTTTGGGAACAAGACCAACGGAAGCTCCCAGGCCGGATATTCCGTTTTCAAAGAATCGCGAGCCGACCAGGAAAATTGCCACCACGGCGGCAATTCTGCCAATAACATCGGCAAGGCTCGCGGCCTGAACCATGGGCATGAAATGCAGCGCAACAGGCGCGGAAAGGAACGTAAAGAAAAAATAGAGCATGAGGACAAACAATATAAACAGGTAGTCCAGCGTATTTCGCCTTACCGGCGCGGTCGCCAGGGGCTTGGCGGAAAATACGCCGGTAAGGATCAGGACGGAAAGGCTTATTGCCGATAGAATTGCTAAAATGACGTAGCCGGCAAGCATGGATTGAGGATGATGAGTCGGTGGATGGATGTGTTGGTCTCCAGAAAAAGGAATATACGCTGAATATTCTCCAGAAGATCGTCGAAACCAAAAAGCGGGAGGTCGCCCAGGCCATATCGCGCGTGCCCTTAACCGAGCTTCAGGCGCAATGCCGTGACATAGAAGCTCCCCGAAATTTTTTTGCCGCCGTGACCCGCGAACCCGTGGGCTTGGTCAACGTTATCGCGGAGGTAAAAAAAGCATCCCCTTCCGCCGGCATCATTCGCGGCGACTTTGACCCCGTCGCGATAGCCAAAGCATACACCAGTGCGGGGGCCGATGCACTATCCGTACTGACGGATGAGGAATATTTCCACGGTTCACTGGATTACCTGCGGCAGATTCGCCGCGAAGTACCCATTCCGATCCTGCGGAAAGATTTTCTCATTGACCCGTATCAGGTGTGGGAATCTCTGCTGGCCGGCGCGGATGCTATTCTGCTTATCGCGGAAATTCTCGATGAAGCGGTGATGATGGATATGCTGATACTGGCGGCGGAATTAAAGCTCACAGCCCTGATAGAGGTTCATGAACTCGACAGTTTGCTTCGCGTGCTTAATATGCTCGGTTTTCCGATGCGCAGTTACAGCCTGCTGGGAATTAACAATCGGGATTTAACAACCTTCAAGGTCGATCTGGTTAATTCGCTGCGCTTGGCGGAATTTGTCAACGATAAAGCCGTGCTGGTGTCCGAGAGTGGAATTCGGGATCGGTCCGATATTCAGAGATTAAATGCGGTTGGTATACGCTCGGTGTTAATTGGTGAAACACTTATGCGCAGCGGCGATATTGGTGGCACAATGGCCAATCTCAAAGGCATCATGCGGCAGAGCTGACTGATCCCCCTGTATCTCAGGCCAGTACGCCTTCGTATGTGTCCGTGCTGATCGCACGAATTATGTTGGTGATGATCAGCCAGGCAATCGCCAAACCTGCAGCCAGAAGAATCCATTCCAAGCCTACCGTCACTGTGGAATACCGCGCGACGGCAGTGGTCGTTGATTCCGCCGCAGAGCTAACGGTCGTAGTTTGGCTGCTCGCCGAGAGGCCCCAAAGCAATCCCAGGATAAAAATGCCGGAGATAAGCACCGTGGCCGTGCCGGCCATCGCCCGCCAGACACGGTTCATGCGTTGCAGTGACTTGGTGTGCCGCACCACCATGCCCTGTCTCTTTTGCGCCTGATGCAGCGCCGTGGCGGCAATATCAATCCGCGGCACATGGATGCCGGCTAAAGCAAAACTTTGACGGATTGCGGCGTCCATATCCGCGGCGGGAATGTCAAATGATTTTTTCATGGCTTATACCTCGCAAGGCTTTCGGATAACTCCCGCCGGGCGCGAAACAAAATGGTTTTTATCGTGCCCACCGGGTGCCCCGTAATTTCCGCTATTTCCGGCAGCGGTAGGCCGTCCTGATAATACAATTTTACAATCATCGCCGTCTGACTGCCTAATGCCGCAACGCATCGCCAGATATTTTCGCTGGTGTCCGCTTCTTCCACAGGGTCGGACACGTCCGCGGCGGCAAGCGTTTCCGTTAAATGGCCGTGCGTATGCCGGGCGTCCCGTTTTCGCTGCCGCAATGCCGTACGGAAGGCAATCTGGTAAATCCATGTTCCCAGAGCGCAGCGCCCGTCAAAGCCCGGCAGCGCCAGGTAAACCGCGGAGAAAATATCTGCCGCCGCCTGATCGATATCCGCCCCGCGCAGCCCCACGGATTGGCACAGGCTGAAGATGCGGTCCTGAAATAGCCGCACCAGCTCCGCAAATGCCTCCGCGTCACCGGCTCGCAGGCTCGATAAATCCATCGGTGTGTCCAGCAATTCCATCACCGTACCTCTTCGGTTGCACTATTAGTGTATCCGGAATCGTGAACGGTTTGAAAAAATATCTGGATTTTTGAAACCACGGGGCCGCCACGGTGTACCAAACCAGTGACCAGTTTGCCGTATCGGCAGAAAGGATGGGTTATATGCCACCATTTCCACCACCTTCGCATGCGCCGCTGGCGATGACGCTGGTCATTGCGGTGGCTGCCTTGATTGCCTGGGCAATGTTGCTGCGATGGCATCACGACCGCGAGCGCCTGGCGATTCTAAAATTGGCCATTGAAAAAGGCGTCACGCATCTTCCCACGACGCTGCCCATGTGGTTAAGCTCGTTGCGGCAGGGAATTATGCTGGCCACGCTGGGTGTGGCGCTGCTGATCGTTGGGGGCGCGGCGGTGATTATGGTTCAGTCGTCTGAAATTTCGCAAGTCCGTATGCTGCCCATGGGTGGGCCGCCGGGCAGCATGGGATTTGGGCCACGCACAATGCCCGCCGGCGGCGGGGAGCCGCTCCGGGGTACGATGCATGGCCAAGGTCGTGGCCCAGGCGATTTCCTTCCGCCGGGAGCAGGCAATGCGGGTCATCAAGTGGCAATCCCCGGCCCATTGCCCCCGCACCCCGGATTTCGTGGTGACAGGGGCAGATTTCCTCCCCGCGGTAGACTTGGAGTCAATAGAGGTTTTAACCCCATGATGGCCCGCGGGTTCCCGCCACGCCGAGGATATCAGCAGCGGCTCCTGGGCTTGGGCGCGTTGGCCAGCGGCTTTATTCTCACCCTGCTAGGGGGCGCACGCATCGGCTTTGCCATGGTGGAACGCCGCTACGCTTCCGCCGAGGAACTTCCATCCGGCGACGTTCCATCTCCTCCGGACCAGGGGGCGTAAATTTGAGATTTGAAATTTGAGATTTGAAATCCAATGCCTGGCATTTTGTATCCAAATAATGCCCTCCCGAAAACCTCGAACTTTTCGCCTCACCACCTGTTGTGTCAATTGTGGCGGGGCGGAGCGCTTCGCAGCATCACATCCCCATTGCATTTTGCGTACAACGCATCGCCGCCGCATTGGGCTAATGCCGGTAATCCAGTCGCACTATCCAATGGCGTTGAAGCATGTTTGCAGGGCGGGATAGAGCATCGCAAATTTCTTGTGATGGATCTCATAAAAAGCCGAGCGTTTTGCATTCGGGCGGCTGCGGCTTTTGATTTTGATAATCTGTCCCGCGGCTTGTGGAACGTTATTCCATCGCCCACTGCCTACGCCGGCCAGAATCGCCGCACCCAGTGCCGCACCTTCACTGACGTTAATTGTAACAACGGGGGCCTGATACATATCCGCCTGCAGTTGCCGCCAGAAATCACTGCGCGCTCCGCCGCCACTGGCCCGCACCTGGCTAATTGCAATGCCCATGCTGCGCATGATATCCACCTGCTCGCGCATGCCCATGGTGATACCTTCCAGCGTAGCGCGTGCCAGATGTGCCATGGAATGCCGCGGCGTTAAGCCGATAAAGCAGCCGCGGGCATGCGGATCAGGATGCGGACATCGCTCACCGGTAAGGTACGGGAGAAAAAACAGATTTTCTGAACCAGGTTTAGCGTCCTGGGCTAAATGAATAATCCGTTCATAAAGCGATCCGGGATCTTTTTTCTTGGCAATCAGTTGCGCCAGTTGCTCGGAGAAAAAAGTATTGCGCATCCATTGCAGCGATCCACCGGCGCTAAGCATGCAGCCAAATACGCACCATGTATTGGGTATTGCATGGCACATGGTATGCACCCGTCCCAAAGGGTCGGTCTGCGGGGTGGCGGAAGCGGCAAAAATAACTCCGCTGGTACCCATCGCTGCCGAAAGAATGCCCGGCTCCACCACGCCCGTGCCGACGGCTCCCGCGGCCTGATCCCCCGCACCTCCCACCACGGGAATCCCCGCAGGCAGGCCCATGAGGCGGGCGGCTGCCAAGCTCACCTGACCACTGATTTCCTGCGATTCAGTAAGGCGCGGTAACAGTCCCTGATCAATTCCCAACTGACTGATAAGCCCCTGATGCCACTGCCGATGTTTCACATCCAAAAGCAGCGTGCCGGAGGCGTCAGAAACCTCTGAGGCATATTCGCCGGTAAGGCGATAGCGGATGTAATCTTTAGGCAGAAGAATATGGCGGCAACGCGCAAATTTTTCCGGCTCATTTTGCACGAACCAGAGAATCTTGGGGGCGGTAAAGCCCGTAAGCGCCGGATTGCTCACCATGGCCAAAAGCTCTTGACGACCGCCGGCCTTCTCTTCAATTTGTCGGCACTGTTCCACGGTTCTCTGATCATTCCAAAGCAGCGCCGGGCGCAGAGCTTTTGGGCCGTCACCGAGAAATACGCTGCCGTGCATCTGTCCGGAAAGTCCGATGGCCGTAATTTGTGACGCCTTGAGCTTGCCTTTCTTCAACGCTTTGGCGGTGGCCAGCAGGCACGCTTGCCACCAGTTCTCCGGGTCTTGTTGTGTCCATCCGGCGCGCGGTGTCTGAAGCTCATGCGGGGATTCCGCCGCAGCGCGAACAATCCCGGTTTCATCCAGCAACAACGCCTTGGTTCCCGATGTGCCGATATCCAATCCCAACAGCGCCATAAAATCTCCACAATGTTTGCGATCAGCAATTCCCGTTGCCAGGTTACTGCAATATAGTCTACTGTCCAAAGCACCGGGCGTCACGCCGGCATGGGCCGATGGGCCGATGATGTTATACCGCTAAGGTCGCCGTAAGCGAGCGGTGATCGTATGAAGTGCCTCCGCTATGGCTTGGTGGCGCGGGCCGTCACCGGCGGTCCAGGAGATAATATGGCTTTGAGAAATTTGTTCATCCACCCGATTGCAGGCACCGATTACCGTCGAATGGTTGCGGCGATTAAAGGCCCGCGCAATATCCGGGTAGCTCATGTGGGTGTGAAGTCGCACCAGATACATGGCGATGGCTCGGGCTGTGGAAACCACGCGATGTTTGGATGAGCCGCTGATGAGCTCGGCGGTGATCGCAAAATATTCAGCACACGTTTGAATGATGCGCTCCACGCCCGGCGGTGTGGAAAAGTTCATGTGATCGCGAATGCCGCTTAGAGCGCTTTGCATATTGTGCGCCAAATCGCCGACACTCTGCGTGCGGCACAAATGGGCTACAGCCACGGCCTGCACCAGAAGCCCCTGAAGTTCGCGCACACTGGCGACCGGCTGCTGCGCTAAGCGCAGGAGCATGGCGTCGTCGCAATGCCAGTCGCGGCGCGCCGCCAGTCTGCGAAGAATGTCCAGCCGCGTGGGCAAATCAGGAGAATCAACGCGCGCCACCATGCCGCTGGAGAAACGGGTGCTTAACGCATCGGTCAAGGCGGAAATGCCGCGTGGCGCACAATCACTTGACAACACCACCTGCCGTCCGACGGCGTCCATGGCATTAAATGTGTGGAGAAACTCTTCCTGCGTATGTTTTTTATTCATGAAAAAGTGCACATCATCCACCACCAGCAAATCTACCTGCCGGACACGACGGCGAAAAGCCTCCGTGCGATGCAGGCGAATGCTTTCAAGATAATCATTGGTGAACTGTTCTCCGGTGATA
Organism: Planctomycetota bacterium; assembly: GCA_021819825.1. GTDB lineage: Bacteria > Planctomycetota > Phycisphaerae > WQYP01 > WQYP01 > JAMDCX01. The sequence continues at coordinate 128,105 of JAKAEZ010000002.1, read as the reverse complement.
TACAGCCATTTCTTGTTGGGATGCAGCGCCTGAAAACGTCGGCAAATGCCCTGAAGCAGGTGGGTTTTTCCCAAGCCGCAATCGCCATGAATAAATAGCGGACTGTAATGCCTGCGCGGTTCTTGAGTCACGGTGCAGGCGCATTTATAAGCGAGCTGATTGGTCGGACCGACCACAAACTCCTCAAGGGTGTAAGCGTCGTTAAGGCCCCGAGTCTCCGCGGGAACTCTATGCGATGTGGCCGCGGGGGCAACTGCCCTGGCCAGTGGCCGAGGTGCCGGCGCTGATTCCGCCGTTTCGATGAGGATGGTGACCGGGAATCCCAGCGATTCTTCGGCGGCGTATTGCAGGTCGTCCATGAATTTATCGCGAATCCACCTGGCGGAAAAAGCATTGACCGCGCGAAGCGTCAAGGTGCCGTCGGTGAATTGCCAATGGGTGGGGGCGGCGAACCACTGCTCAAAGCGCAAATCGCCCACGCGCGTTTGGAGATGTTTTTGAATCGTAAGGCACGGGCTTGAATCCAGGGCTGCTTCTTGCAACATCAGAACAGACACAGGCGACTCCTTTCCGGACATCAGGTGACAAACCTGTCCACGGCCGTTGAGCAACAACAACGAACCGTCCTGGTTCTTCACAGCGTCCGGCGGTCCATCGCCGGGATTCATTGAAAGCGAACTTACCGCAACCGGGCAAGCGCGAATTACATGCCCTTATTAAACAGGTTTTATCCAAAGTCTCAACAGCATTTTCTCCATTTTCTTTTCCACAATCATCCGAAGGCAAGCCGCACAAGCACTTATGAATCAAAAAAAATCTTTATTCACGTCTTACGCACACGGTATGAAAAATATTGTGGATAACTGCCGGAAGAACAGGACAATGTGCCCAATTGGCCCGATTTATCAGGGTTTACAGGGCGTTGTCAGGGTGGGTGCCGGGACAGCTTGCCGCTTAAGCGTGTGAATCAGAACCATGCGCTGGGCGGTTTGCCCAAAGCGCAGCTTGCGATACAAATGCACCGCCGGCGTATTGGCGCGATCCACCGCCAGCGTAATACTCGCCGCCTGCACACGCATCGCGGTCAGCAGAACGAACTTCATGAGCTGGGTGCCAAGGCCCATACGCCGGCAAGGCGCGGTCAGTCCAAGGTAGACCAGTTCCAGAGTGGCCGATTCAAGGCGATGCGCCATCAGCAGTACGCCCGCATTCCGGTCGTTGTGTTTCAGTAAAAGCCAGAGTTCCGGTTCAAACCCGCCGGCTTGATGGCCGTTAATAACATCGTCCATCGGACGCAAGCCGCTTAAGCTGGGACAATCCAGGGTTTGATGGTAACTGGCCTCGATGCTCTGTGCGAATTCCTTGCGAAGCTGTGGCGCGTAGGTGACGAGATAAAATTCCGGGGGCAGTTCAAACGTCGGTTGAAACAGCGGTCGGCTGCGTCGCATATAGAGCAGTGTTGCTAAATCCGAAAAATCCGCCTGACGATAAAGTTCCGCGACAGCGTGCGAATCCGGTGTAAGAATAACCTGCCCCAGGGCCATGTCCGCGGCCTGCGCTGCGGCCGCGGCGCGGCGGATGCACTGAACTTGCGCAGCGCACGAAAGGGTGTCGCGGGGCGCGGTTTGCGGTACATAGAATAAGGCGGTTCGTCCGGCGGTGGGGACCCAGAGGCACGCACCAATAATGCGCTGATCCTGTATGGCCAGAATCTGCCGTGATGTATCGACCTTATGGCGCAGACAATAGTCGTCAAAGGCACTTCGCCGGTCGGTCAGGTCGAAGGACATTCCGCCCCAGCGACCCTCCGCCTGGGAAAGAAGGCAGTCAATGCCCCGGCTAATAAGCCCACGATCGGTGGGCTGCACAAGTTCAAAGTCCTGACCCATGCCAACTATTATGGCACAGATTGGTCCGGCTGGTAAGCCATTTTTACAACGACCTTATGCTCCTGCCGATTATCCACCAGCGTAATGCGCCGATCGCCCTGTACCACGCCATCTACTGAAAGTTCCACCACCGTATTTCCGCCCGCGGTAAAAGTAATGTGATAAAACGTTTCCCGATATCGGTAGTGCACGCGGAATTCACCCCAGGTCGCGGGCAAACGCGGTTCAAACCAGAGTTGCTCCCCGCTCTGTCGCCACCCGATAAACGTTTCAATGATCAGGCGATAGGTCCACGCGGCCGAGCCGGTATACCAGGTCCATCCGCCACGTCCCTGATAGGGTGCCATGGCATAAACATCCGCGGCCATGACATAGGGTTCCACACGGTATACCGATACTTTTTCCGGCGTGTCGGAATGATTCAAAGGATTAATAAGATTAAATAATTCCCACGCCTTGTCGGTCTGCCCAGCCATGGCAAAGGCCATGATGGCCCAGATGGCCGCGTGGGTATATTGACCGCCGTTTTCACGCACGCCCGGGAGGTAGCCGGCAATGTAGCCGGGATCCAGCTCCGGATGATCAAAGGGTGGATCGAACAACTGGATAAGTTTCGTATCCCGCCGCACCAGATGTTCATCGACCGCATCCAGGGCCTGTCTCTGCCGTGCCGGATCGCCGGTGTTGCTGATCACCGACCAACTCTGGGGAAGGGAGTCAATTTTGCACTGTAGGTTCCGTGCGGAACCCAGCGGGGACCCATCATCAAAAAAGGCGCGTAAATACCACTGCCCGTCCCAGCAATGCTCTGCGATGGCCGTTTCCAGGCTCGCGAGATGCTGGCGGCATAAATCAACCGTGGCCTGGTCGGATCGACTTTGAGCCAGCGGCAGCATGTCAGAGAGCACCGTTCGCAGGAAAAATGCCAGCCAGACACTTTCACCCCGGCCCGCCAGGCCGATGCGATTAAATCCATCATTCCAATCACCACACCCGATCAGCGGTAATCCGTGCGCTCCCAATCGGAGAGATCGCTTGATCGCCCGCAGGCAGTGTTCGTAGAGTGTCCCGGTTTGATCGCTGTTTTGCGGCAAATCATACCACGATTCCTCGTGCTCACCGACTTCCGGTCCGCGCAGAAATCCAATGGAGGCATCCAAAACGCCGGTGTCACGTGTCAATGTCACATACCGGCAAACCGCCAGGGGCAGCCATAACAGATCATCGGAAAACTTGGTGCGCACGCCCCGGCCATTGGGTGGATGCCACCAGTGCTGGACATCTCCCTGCTCAAACTGTCGCCCCGCCGCCAGCAGTAACTGCTCCCGCAGCAGCGTCGGTTGCGACAACGCGGCGGCCATGGTGTCCTGTAACTGATCGCGGAATCCAAATGCGCCACCGGACTGATAAAATCCGCTGCGGCCCCAGATTCGGGAGGAAATAATCTGATAAAGCAACCAGCCATTGGCCAGAGCATTCACCGATGGATCCGGAGTTTCCAGGTAGATCCGCCCCAGCGTGGTATTCCAATATTGCCATACCGCCTCCAGCGCCCGGCGCGCGCCCACCGGCGTGCGGGCGCGTTCAATAAGCATTTGTGCCTGTGTGCGATCATGGGCGGAACCTAGAATCCAGACAATTTCCTTCTGTTCTCCCGGGAGAATATCCACGGTGGTCATAATGGCCGCGCATGGGTCCAGGCGCGAACCGAGATTTCCCGAGAGTCGCTGACGCAGCATGGCGGCCGGTGCCCGAGTTGAACCGTTGCGCCCCAGAAATTCAGTGCGATCAGCACTGATGCTGCGGCGATTCTCGCTGATATGGGCAAAAGCGATCCAATCGCCGAAATCATTGCTCCAGGTATTGCGTGCCAGCAGGGCACCGGTGCGCTCGTCCATTTCCGTGACAACGTGCGAGCCGTTTTTAGCGCGGCTTTCGCCCAATGTCAGCTCCCAGTACCCGCATAGCGATAGTCGCCGGGGCCTGTCCGTGTTGTTTTTAAGTTTCAGCACATAGTATTTCACAGGATCATTGATATCGGCGTATACGAAAAATTCCGAACTGATTCCCTGCTCCCGGCGTTCAAAAATGCTGTAGCCAAACCCGTGTCGCACCAGGCACGGATTATTTCCCGCGACCGGCAGCATGGTGGGGGACCAGAAAGCCCCGGTCTGGTCATCCCGAATATAAAACGCTTCCCCCGATGCGTCAGTGACCGGGTCACCATACCACGGCGTAAGGCGATATTCGTGCGCGTTGCCCCGCCATGTATACATACCGCCGCTGTCTGTAACCACCGTTCCAATTTCGCGACCGGAAATTACATTGCTCCAGGGTGCCGGCGGCATACGGTTGGGAGAAATGGTCATGACATATTCGCGCGCATCGCGTGTAAAGCCGCCTATGCCGTTAAAGCGATATAAATCGGTGGGTGGTACCGGAGGCAACGACGTTTCCTTGGCGGGTTGGGATACCGGTACCAATGTGGGCGTGGAAAGTTCCGTGTCGCCGCGATGGGAATCCAACACTTCTGCCAGACTGCCCTCTGTGTCAGCGATGACGATCGCCGCGGAAGCCAGCATTAAAGACCGATCTTCCGGAGACATCTGGTCAACGCGGCGGATAAAAATGCCGCCGGGTTGATCCACGAACTTGCTGTCCGGCCCTGATGCCACGACAGCCATAATCTGGTCATGAAGCTCCTGACGGTATCCGGAAGTATCCTGATTCCAGATCACCAGGTCCACGGCCAGGCCTTTGTAGCGCCAGTAGGCGTGCGCTCTTAGACTCTGACGCACCAGCGACAAGTTTTCGCGATCACTGACGCGCAGCAGAAAAATCGGGAGATCTCCGGATACGCCAAATCCCCAGAGTCCGGATTGACCTCGCTGATTCTGTCGAATCACCTCCGCGCCGGCTCGAAAACGTGGCCCGGGAAAGAGCAGTGAGCCGGCTAAACGCCCGAAAACCTGAGCTTCGGCATCGGTGGCATTGAGTTGCCGCAACAACACCTGATTATGCGACCAGGCGAGTTCCAGTACCCGATCGGTGAATCGATGGTCGTGGTAGCGATGGTACAAGACTTCAATTTGTTCACGGGTGGCGGCAGCCCCCAGTATCACATCCACCGTGACGGTGGCATGGGGCTGAATGACAAACTCCCGCCGAATTGAAAAAGCGGGGTCCAGCACGGCACCGTCGACATTGGGCAGAGGTCCGGTCTGATCCATCGCCCTGGGGCTTAGGGCGCTACGGCCCCGCCCCAAAAATGCCGCGCGGTCTGTTTGGTAGGAGAAGGCCGGATCGGGTGCAGCATGCACCGTTACCATGTGCATCATCCAAGGCGGATGCTCATCATGGCCGCGCGCCCGACGCGTCGCCAGCAGCGTATGAAAATTCGGCTCGGCTTGCGTTTGCACAAACAAATTCCCATACGCCGGATGAGCGGCATCGGCCGCGGGTAAAGCCAGTACCACTTCCGCATACGTGGTTAATTCGATCCGCCGCGCAACAGTGCCGTGATTGGTCAACGCAATGCGCCGCAGTTCAATATCATCTTCCGGAGAGACTGTCACCTGCATGAACATCTCAATCTGGCCGTCGCGGCGACGAAATTCCGCTTTACCCTCGGAAAATGTCGCCTCGTAGTTTTGTCCCCGCCGCAGCGTGGGTTGCACCGTCGCGGACCACCAGTTATTGGATTCCAAATCTTTTAAATAGCAGAATAATCCCCAATTATCTCGCGTAAAATCGGCATGCCAGCGGGTCAGGGCCAGGTTGTTCCAAATAGACCGGCTGCCTCCGGCGGCGGTAATCATCAGATGATAGCGCCCGTTGGATAGCAATTGGACTTCCGGTTCGGGCGTCTGGGCCGTGGTATACACGCGCCAGGTCAGGGCTTCTTCGGATACTGGACGCCGTGATTCAGCAACTTCCACGGCATGGGGATAAACCGGCTTTGCCTTGGGCGGCTTTTCCTGCAGCAGCAGATCACCGGAGCGTAACAGCGGATCGGCCAGAAAGCGCCGCTGCATCGGCTGATTCAGCAGAACGGAGGTAAGAGCCAAAAGACTCATGCCTTCATGATGAACCATAAATGAGCGTACCGTCGCGGGTATCCCCGCTTTGACGGCGCGCTGCGGTGTATAGTCAATGGCCTCATAAAATCCGCAGTCTCCCATCTGCCCTTCCTGCTCCAGTCGCAACAAATTCCGCGCTGCCTGAAGCGGGCGAACCATCAAAGCGAGAACAGCGGCATACGGAGCAATGACCAGATCCTCGGAAAGCCGGCGCTTAAATCCCAGTCCCGGTACACCAAAGGCTTTGTACTGATAATTCCGCTGGGCATCGGTGGCGTTGTAGCCGGACTCTGAAACTCCCCAGGGAATTCCCCGTTCGCGTCCATATTCGATATTTCGATCCACGACAGCGCGCATCGTCTGATCCAGCAGACTGCCCTGATAATTCGGCATGATCAGAAGCGGCATAAAATATTCAAACATTGAGCCGCTCCAGGACAGCAGGGCAATGCGTCCGCCCAGACTCGTAAGTTGCCGCCCCAGCGCAAACCAGCTTTCCTGCGGTACTTGGCCGGTGATGATGCCAACGTACGTGGTGAGTCTGGCTTCTGATGCCAGGAGATCGTAAAAGCCCGCATCCAGACGGTTCTCATTCACGCGAAAGCCGATGGAAAAAAGCTTCCGGCTGCGTACAAAAAGAAGTCCAAAATCCATCTTCGCCATAGCCGAGCACCGGTGCTGCATATCTTTCAGACTTGCCAGCCGATCTTCCATGTGGCGCAAGCCTCTCTGAAGGCTCGCCGATAGATTGCGGTCAACGAACTCGGGGGTGGCCCCGGCGTGGCCTGAGAGCAAGGCGGTCAGGGCGGTTGCCTGGCGGCATAATTCCACCATCGCGGAAACAGACGCATTGTTTTCCAGTTCCCGCATGATCCGGCACAATTCCGCATACGCATCGGCGCTTTTTCCGGAAATCGTAGTCTTGGGTCCGCCCAGAGGCGGTAGTAAAATCCACGGGGCCAATTGCGTTATATCGTCAATGAATTCCCGATGCATCGCTTCCAGAGCGGAGAGCCACCAGTTCGCATGAACGCTACCTGCGGCCGGTGCGGACAAACTTAGGTCTTCAACGATATTCTTTCCCCGCCGGAGTTGATCCAGAATATCCCGCAAGCGATGCGGCCTTTGCGCGTAGATGTCAAATAATTGAGCGCCGGCAGTTTGTATTTTTTTCAGATGGATGGGGTCCGGGGTGTCTTGCGTATCTCGCGGCGGCCCCAGGCATCCGGCTTCATGCTTTAACGCCAGAACGGTATCCAAAATTCCCTCGTTGAACCGCGGAGGAATTAACGGCGCGTTCGCCAACTCCTCCAGCGCATAACGCATCAGCAGAAGGTCGGCTGCCAGATTTCCGCTATCCACCGTCGAAACATACCGTGGTTCCAAGGGTTCGAGTGTGTCGGTGGCATACCAGTTAAAAAAATGGCCCCGGTAACGTTTTAATGTTTCCATGGTGGCCAGTGTGGCCCGGGTCCGGAGCACAAACGTGCCGCAGGAAATCCAACCGAAATCCAGCGCCGCAAGATTGGCCAAAAGCGCCATTCCGATATTGGTGGGACTGGTGCGGCGCGCCAATACGGGCACCGGATATTCTTGAAAATTATCCGGTGGCAAATGATGATCGGCGGCCGTGACATATTGCTCAAAATACCGCCACGTCCGCCGCGCGGTCATGCGCAAAAATTGTTGGGTTGAGCCGTCCATTTCAAGCGTTGTCCCTAAAATGGGATGGCTAAGAACCCATGCCGCCATGGGTGAAAGAAGCCAGGCCAACAGGAGCGGTAAAGCGTCGAGAAGCACCGGCCTGCGCAGCGCGACCAGTGCGCAAAATCCGCTCACCGCTATAACCGGGCCGGCCCCCATCGATAGAAAAGCCCTGCCAAGTGATGAAGATACGGTGCGTTGCACGGCACTGCTGGTTCGCCATTGCAGGAGCCGGCGGCGCGTAATGGCCATACGTATCAGGGAACGCACGATGGCGTCAGCGCTTAAGGCGGCCTGAAAAGCCAGGAAGGTTAACTCCAGGGCGGAAATCACAATCTGTCGCCCGAATCCCAGGCCCCATAATCGCAAATGGGTCTCCAGGGGTAGTTCCGGACTTTTTCTCACAAGTTCGAATAGTGCGGTAAGCAGCCCCGGTGCGGCGATGGCCGCTATCAGCGCCAAGGTCCACGCTCCGGGATCGGGAAGAATCAGCCAGGCAATAAACAGCATGATAACGGTGGCGGGCACTGTGCAACTGCGGCGCAGATTATCAAATATTTTCCAGCGCGACAGCATGGAAAGCCTGTTGCGTCTCCACATTCGACCCGCGCCGGGTACCCATGGAAAAAGCCAGCCGGCAATCTGCCAGTCACCGCGAATCCAGCGATGACGGCGGTTGATTTCCGCGCCGTAGTGCCACGGATGATCTTCAAAAATCAGAATGTCGCTTGCCAGTCCGGACCGCAGGTGGCACCCCTCCAGCAGATCGTGACTGAGAACAAGATTTTCCGGAAGCCGGCGGTACATGACGCGCTGGAATACGTCGATATCCAGAATGCCCTTGCCGATAAAGGATCCTTCGCCAAACAGGTCTTGATAGATTTCGGAAACCGCCCGCGTATACGGATCAATGCCCGGGTCGCCGGCGTACAACAGGGAAAAGAGAGAACGCTGCGACGATGGCAGATTGATCGCCACCCGCGGCTGGAGAATGCCGTAGCCTTCCTCCACCAAACCGGTTCGAGCGTTGATAAGCGCCTGATTCAGGGGATGGGCCATGGTGCCGATAAGCTCAGCCGCCGTGCCGCGTGGCAACTGTGTGTCAGCATCCAGCGTGATGAGGTATTTGGCCGTTCTCAATAACGCAAGTTCCCCGATAATGACCAGAAAAGCCTCTTGCTGATCTGACCGCAGCACGTTGATGAGATCTTCCAGCTTGCCGCGCTTACGTTCATAGCCCATCCATATTTTCTCAGCGGCGTTGTAGCGGCGGGGCCGATGAAACAGGCAAAACGGCCCGTTATCCGCGTGGCCATAATTTTTATTCAGCATTTCAATGCCATCGACCAGCTTGCCCAGCAGAGCTTCATCTTCCGGCATGACCTGGCGCGGGGCATCGCCGAAATCCGAGACCAATGCAAAGAATAAATTCGGATCGCGATTGGCCAGATAGCGCACCTCCAAAGATTCCAACAAGTCCTGAATTTCCGATTCGCTGTCGGCCATACAGGGAACGGCAATAAGTGTGCGGCAGGAATCAGGGATCTTCTTTGAAAAATCCATGCGCGGCAGCGTCCGTGGAACCATAATCAAAGACGCCACATAATGCGCCAGAATCAATGAGAACTGGCTGATTGGGAAAAGCGCTAAGAATCCCACCATCAGCGCCAGCCATCCATGGGTGGAGGCCATCATCACCAGAGGTAATGTTAAGCTGATGGTCAACAGCGCCACAATGCCTGTATACAACGCTAAAGGGCGCTTGCCGGCCCAGCGGATGAATTTCCGCGCCAGCGGGGCCTTGACCTTCAGAACCTGCTGCAATTGGTTCAGGCCGGAACCTATGAGATAATATCCCACATGACATTGTCGATCCGTGGGTGGTCGGGTCTTGCTGGCATCGGCCGCCAGATCTATCGCTGCGCGGGCAGGCAGCATCTCGGGAAGCAAATTGGAAGCGGCGAGGTTTTCTATAACGTGCCGATACGTGTCGCGAGTCTGGAAGTCCATGGCCGCGTAAATGCCCGCTGGATCTTCGCGCAGCGTTTTTTCAACCGCACTTTGGCTTTCGACAAATTGCCGCCAATCCATGGCGTCGATAAAGCGCAAACTGCCGAAACAGTTCCCCATGGATATCTGGTCCGCGGCCTGCCGACGACTTTGCCGCTGTACCAGCAATTCAAGGGTTTCACTGGAGCGGGCCACAAGTTGACTGATCCAATTCAACGCCAAGGCCAGGGAAGCGTTTTGTCCCTGTAGACGGCGTACCAGTTCGGTGATAAAAGCGCTGGACAGGGGTGGCTCGGCTTTTACCATGGCGGCCAAGGCTACAATCGTATCATCGGGCGTTTTCTCCGCCGCGTCGATTAACTGATTCGCCCAATAGTTGGCTGAATTTCGATGTTGGCGGGCCTTGGCGATTTCCGCCGCAACCCGGCGCAGGTTTTCCACCAGCGCCAGACGCAGCATAATCGGTACCGCCCATAATTCTCCCAGGGTCAATGTTGCAATCCGCTGGTAACCCGCCAAAAATCGGTCCAGTGCTTCGCCGTCCACCCTGCCATCCAGGTGGCTGATGAGACGCAGGATCAGGTCGTAGACGCGCGGATAGCCGGCGCGCGGGCCATTGCGCAGCCAGGGCAGCTTCACGCTGTATCCTTTGGGAAAATGCCGCTGAATCAGGCGAACCTGCTCCTCCACGAGATAAAAATTATCCAGCAGCCATTCGGATGCCGGCGCAATAATCTGACCATTGGCCACGGCGTCACTGATAAGCTCGTACGCCTGCGTCAGGACCACGTTGTTCTCAGCCAGGCGGGCCAGAAGAATTTCCGGTGCGCCACTGGGTTGAACCTGATGTTCTTTAGCCAGTTCTTCCGCCAATTGTTCTAATTGATTTATGCCCAGCAGTTCGGCGCGCAACGGTTCTTCAGTTTGTCCGGCCGGTACCGCGCCCGATGGAGTGCGTTTAAATAAACCCTTTAATAATGGCCCACGATTTTTACCCAAATACCGGCTCCAATTCAGTGACGCATTCCGTGCTGACAAGCCGCGCTTAATACGATCAAATCAGCGGTTACTTGGATAACGTCGCGGGTTTGAAATTTTCCGACATCGTCCACTGCCCCGTCTACGGCTTATTTTGTCTTCATCCCCCGATTAATTAATAGACCCCCGGCCCATCATAGTCAAGCATTTTTTCAGAAGTTTTTTAGAAACTTTTCAGCACGGGCGGGCCTGACGCTTCGGATGGTTGCTCAAGGGCTGTTGGGTCAGCGCGCGGACCTGGCGCGGTCACCGTGCGTCAGCCGGCGGGTTGTTGTGCGGAAGAGCGTGGCTCTTCCGGGGGCGGGGCGGGCAATTTGGCCGTCAGGCGACTGTTAACAATGCCGCCGATAATAGCCAATGTTAATTCCACAAGAATTTGACATACCCGGGGAAGTGCCACAACGACCACCACCAATTCCGGCGAACCAACAAGCGGTGCTATAAACAGTGCCTGCACCGCCTCGCGCACGCCTAATCCACCCGGCAGCAGACTGAACATACCCAAACTTACCGACAGGGCAAATACGCCGATGAGTTCAAACGTATGCAAAATGCTCACGTGGTGCACGCAACTTACCGCCATCCACAAGCCCACGCCGCCCCACAGCCACGTGGGTAAAAACATCACCACGGCATAAATCATGTGCTTTAATTTAAACCGGCGGCTCGGTGGAATGGCGGCTTTGCCCATGGACCGCAGGGCGGTGTTGATAATCCAGAAGAAAAACGGCGGATAAAACAATCCCAGCAAGCTGGCCATGATCAGGCCGCAGCCCAGCAGATACAGCGGATGATTTCGCGCCGCCACCACCAGCGCCGTTGAACCCACCAAGCCGCCGGAAAGCGTGTACATGGCATTTTCCAGAAGCGTGGACAGCAAGCAGGTTTCCCGGGCCATCCCCGCCCGATGCGTGCGTTCCAAACGCATCAACACCAGCAGCACCTTGCCAGGGGCGTATTTGCCCATCTGGCTGAAGGTATAGGCTCCCAGCAGCGGCAGCACCGGACTGCGGTCTCCCATACGCCGCGCCAGCCACAGCCAGGTCAGAGCGTTCGTGGTCATAATGCCGACAAATGCCAGGGGGATGATCGCACAGTAACGCCAGTCTATATGGACCGGGTGCTGCCCCACGGTGTGCCAGGTTTGTTCCAGCTTGATGCCCACAAACGCGAACACCGCCACCATCACAATGAGTTTTAGAATAAAAACGCCGGTCTTTTTTGTCACTGACAATCGTCCGTGTTGCAAATATCATCCGCGCGCCGCCCGAGCCCGGTACCGCTTTTCCAGCTCCTCGCCAACGCCGCACGACCCCTATTATGGCGTAAACGCTCCCGCTTGTCTGTTTATGCAATACCCCGCGCCGAAATAAAGGTATCGGATACGAATGGCACTTCTTCCGCAGTTGCATTTCCACCCTTTTGGCCGCTCGGGGCATGGGGCCATATATTCCGCGGCGGTTCATAGTTTTTACCGGTCTTCAGACCAATAGCCTCCGGGCAATAATCAGTATGCCGGCAAGTATGGCGGCGGTGCCGACGAAGCGTGCGATGTTGTCACTTTGCGGCAGAAGCCTTTCCGCTGTGATCACCGTCTTGACTCTGCGGCCGCCCGAATCTGTTCCAGTATCTCACCCCAGCCCTTGGTGACGTTCTCTTCGAGTTCCGGTTCCATGAGTCCCATGGCCCGGTGCGTGAACTTATGTTACGCATGTCGCGCCTGTTTGAGATTATGCGGCTGGAGCCTCGGAGGTTCTGGGAGAGAATCCTAACGCCGACATCGGAGTTTCACCTACGCGCAAATCGGTGAGCTCCTGATAGGCAAGGGCCTTGCAAACGGCGATGATCATTGGCGTGATACTTATGGATCACCCAATAAAAGCCGACAGGGCCGGCGGGTGATTCTGAATAATCCATCTTGCCCTCGCATGGCCGGTAAAGGGTGGCAGCTTCCCTCGCCGGCCATGCACTTTTTTATGGCAAAACTTTTGTATTCTCCAACAACAAAGCCGGTACCGCACGCTGTGCGGCACCGGCTTATAGGCAAATTCCAAGGCCGGGAATTCTTTCATACTCGCGACGTTTATCCTACTGCTTGGGGGTGGAGCTCCAATTCTCCGACGCTGCGACGCCCGGCAAATCCCGCACTGATGTCATGCCAGAAGTTAATGGTCGGCTCGCCGATCTGCCAGCATAAAAGTATGTCCCGGCCATTAAAGCGGGATGGGAAATCCAGCAACCCGCGTGTCGGGTCTTTGAGTTCTACGCCTATGGCCGCTAATTCCTCCAGCAGGCCGCTAAGCTGGTCAGTCATAATATCAAATTGCGCTTCAATGGCATTGGCCTGCTGGGCGGAAGGCTGTTCGTGGCTCGAAGCCGTCTGATGCACCAGTTTGCGGCGTTGCAGTTCAATGCGTTGAATGTCCATGGCAATGCGATTGACTAATACCAAAGCTCGGCGCGCTTCCGCCAAGGTAAAATACCTCTTGGGAGTAGGCTCCAAGGAATGTTTATCATTATGGGGAGTTGCGCGGGTCATGTTTGTAACTGCCTTTCTGGCTTAAAACTACCTTGCAAGCGTTTATCATTAAACGCCTCTCCCTATAATAGCCTGCCAGAATCACAAATCGGCAAATTCATTCCCGGAACTTCAAGGAATGCTGATAATAAATTTGCTGGCGCACATCTTATCCGCATTCACGGTTATAAAATGGTCCATTTTTATGGTAGTGGTCTGCCCGCGAGTCATGCCGTCGGGGCGACATCCGCTACTTTGTAAGCGTCTGCCGAGGGTTCTTTAATCGTGGCCAGCAGCTTGTCCACCACGGCATCGGTGTCAATTCCTTCGGCATCGGCGTTGAAATTGGTAATGATCCGATGGCGTAAGACGGGTTTGGCAACGTGACGAATGTCATCCGTGCTGACATTGAGCCGACCCCGCAAAAGCGCTCGCGCCTTGGCTCCCAGAACCAGATTCTGCGCCGCGCGCGGGCCGGCACCCCAGGTCAGATAGTTATTAATAAAGTCCGGGACATCTTTTTCATGTGGACGCGTGGCCCGCACCAGATTCACCGCGTAATCCACCACATGATCGCTTACCGGCACGCGCCGCACGAGTTTCTGAATGGCCAGAATATCTTCCGCGGAAAGTACCGCATGGGGTTCGCTGCGAATATCCATGGTGGTTTGTTTGACGATCGTCCGTTCGTCGTCGCGCTGCGGATAGCCCACCTTGACCATGAACATGAATCGGTCCAATTGTGCTTCCGGCAGCGGATATGTGCCCTCCTGTTCCACCGGATTCTGCGTGGCCAGGACAAAAAAGGGCTGCTGCAAAGGATAGGTTTGGCCGCCCGCGGTTACCTGATATTCCTGCATGGCCTGCAAAAGCGCGGCCTGTGTTTTAGGGGGTGTGCGGTTGATTTCATCCGCCAGAAGCATGTTGGTAAATACCGGTCCTTTGATGAAGTTAAATACGCGTTTACCGGTTTGCGGATCTTCCTGAATAATGTCGGTGCCGGTGATATCCGAGGGCATTAAATCCGGGGTGAACTGAATGCGGTTAAAGTTCAGACTTAAAACCTTGGCCAGCGTGCTGATCATCAGGGTTTTGGCGAGGCCCGGTACACCCACCAGCAGGCAGTGTCCGCGCGAAAATAAGGCCAGTAGAAGCGACTCCATCACGTCGGATTGACCGACGATGACTTTGCGGATTTCTCCCAGCATGGCTTCGCGCACAAGTTTAAGACGTTCAACGGCGGCCAGTTCCGCGCCTGCCGGGGCCGAAACGGCGGCACGTTGCCGGGAATCCGGGGTGGGAACTGTTGTCATCCATGTACTCCCAAAAAACGTTGATTGCCCATCGCCGCCGGCCTGGAAATTCAACCGCTTTCCGCCGACCATCGCGTCAAGAGTCCAACGCGCCAAACGGCTGATTGTTGCCGACGGTACGCACCGCCGCTTTGAAGCGCGTCCGCCCTTGAAGGCGAATTGTACCCGAAGCGGGCCGGTTGCTAAATGCCGGATGCCGGTACCGATAGCCTCGTGGCTTTAATGTACGCCGGAATTGCGTTTCTTGGGTTGCTGATCCAGCAGTCCCTGAAGCATTTTAATGGCTTCCCACGCCTGCATGGGGGACATGCGGTCCAAGTCCAGACATTGCAGTTGACTAAGCACCTGGGATTCCAGCGGATCAAATAAGGCGCTTTGTGATGCCGCCGCCGTGGCTGCGGCCCGGGGCTTGCCGCGGCCCACATGAACGGCCAATTGTTCCATCAATTGCCGGGCGCGGTGAATAACACTTCGCGGAATTCCCGCCAGGCGCGCCACCTGTACGCCGTAGGAACGGTCCGCGCTGCCCGGTACAATCCGATGCATGAAAAGAATCTGATCTTCCCATTCCCGCACCAGCACGTTGTAATTCATAACCGCCGGGCTGCTGTGCGCCAGTTGGGTCAGTTCATGATAATGCGTGGCAAATAACGTGCGGCAGCGCGTGGTGCCCGAGAGAAATTCGGCGATCGCCCAGGCCAACGCCAGCCCATCGAGGGTGCTGGTCCCCCGTCCGACTTCATCGAGAATGACCAGGGAATTCTCGGAAGCATTCAAAAGGATGTTGGCGGTCTCGGTCATTTCCACCATAAACGTACTGTGCCCGGCCGCCAGATCGTCCGCTGCGCCCACGCGGGTGAAAATGCGATCCACCAGTCCGATGGTGGCCTGCCGGGCCGGCAGATAAAACCCCGCCTGCGCCATCAGCACCAGTAAGGCCGCTTGCCGGATGTACGTGGATTTCCCGGCCATATTGGGGCCGGTGATTAATTGCAGCGTCGGGCCGTCGGGGGAAAACTGGATATCATTGGGGACAAATGATTCCCCCAGAATCTGCTCTACGACCGGGTGACGGGCGTCACTGATTTGCAGTTCACGCTGGGTCGTGATGACCGGCCGGCAATAATGGCGAGCCTTGGCCAAGTGTGCGATGGAGGCAATGACATCCAGCCGGGCAATCTGCTGTGCGATGGCCTGGAGCGATTCGGATTTCCCGGCCAGGAACTCACGTAATTGCTCATACAAATTTACTTCCAGCGCCCGCGATCGCTCCTGGGCGGTCAGCAGATCGCTTTCAAAGGTTTTAAGCTCCGGTGTGATATAACGCTCGGCATTTTTTACGGTTTGCTTGCGGATGAAATCCGGTGGAATTTTCGCCGCGTGAACGTGCGTGATTTCAATATAAAACCCGAAGATTTTATTGTAGCCCACCTTCAGTGAGTTAATACCCGTGCGCGCGGCCAACTCGGATTGATAATTCGCCAGCCACGCCCGGCTGTTGGTGGCCAGTGTGCGCAGGCGGTCAAGTTCGGCATCGCATCCGTCGCGAATAACACCGCCATCCCGCAAATGCGCCGGCGGCTCATCGGCAATCGAGGCACGCACCTTTTCGGCAATTTCCGCGGCCGGGGCGGCCAGCGGAGCCAATTCATCGGGAGCATGTTCAAAAAAGCCGCTCTGTCCGGCCAGGCGCATCAGCACCGGAAGTGTTTCCAATGAGCGCGCCAGAGCAATAAGATCGCGCGGCGTACAGCGGCGGCAGCAGATTCGTGCGGTAATGCGTTCAATATCGGCGCAATCCGTGATAACCAGCCGCAGTTCATTTAGCCGCTCTTCCAGTTCCAGCATCCGCGCCACCATGTTGTAGCGCTGTTCAATGACCACCGGATCGCGCAACGGAAATAACAGCCAATGCCGCAGCAGCCGTGATCCCATGGGCGTCTTGGTATTATCCAGCGCCCGCACCAGGGATCCTTGCGCCGAATTGTGACGCATGGATCGATTGATTTCCAGGGATCTTAATGAGGTCGGGTCAATAATCAGGTGCCGCCGCCGTTCAAACGCCCGTGGCGGCTGAAGATGTTCCAGGGCCGCTTTCTGTGTTTCATGCAGGTACGCCAGCAGACCGCCGGCAGCGCGCAGGGCCGGGTTGTGATCGTCGTCAAAGCCAAAACCCGCGAAAGTCACAACGTTGTAATGCTTCCGGATGCTTTCCATCGCATGGTGACTGTCGAGTTGCCAGGTGGGCCGCGCGGTCAGCGTGAGTTTGATCGGATCGCACACGTGCTGCACCCATGGGGGGACCTGATGATCCGGCGCTTCGGGATAAATCAGTTCGCGCGGGCTGATGCGGGCCAGCTCGTCGCGGCAGGCCGAGAGGCAATCCACAAGTGTAAAAAACTTCCCGGTGGATAATTCACACCAAGCCAGGGCGGCCCATTGCGTTTCAGCGGCATTGGCCGGCGGGGCCAGTGGATCCGTGATAGCGCGGCCTCCCGGTGGGGCGGGCAGCAGCAGCATGGCGGAGAGAAAGTTTTCTTCTGTGCCGTCCAGCATCGTATCTTCGGTCAGGGTGCCGGGAGTTATTAAACGCGTGACCTGCCGATCAATAACGCCCTTGGCTTGTTTGGGGTCTTCCATTTGTTCGCAGATCGCCACGCGATAACCGGCGGCAATCATGCGCTGCAAATACCCATCGACCGCGTGGTAGGGCACGCCGGCCATGGGAACGGCATTTTCCCCTTTGCTGCGGCTGGTTAACGCCACCCCCAGTGCCCGCGATACAATGCGGGCGTCTTCGTAAAATGTTTCGTAAAAATCCCCGATGCGAAAAAACAGGATCGCATCCGGATACTGGGCTTTATACGTTTGATATTGCCGCATCGCGGGTGTAAGTTCCGCCGGGTCAATCGTCGCGATGTCCTGTCTGTTGAGTTGCTCACCCATGATGCACCATTGTACCGCGTGCTTCGCTAATGCCAACTCGTGCGCTCTAGGTTACTGCGCTCCAGGTTACAGGTTACGGGTTACAGGGACATGCAGTTCGTTGAACGGGCAATCGCATTGGCGTTAGAAAATTGAAATCTAAAATTTGAAATTTCAGATTTCCAGTACACGGAATTTATTGACATGCTGTCAGGACGGTTCTATTGTAGCGGTTTGAATTCCTGTTCGCGGGTGTCTGGAAAGAAATTCGGGGGTGTCGTATGCCGTCAGCTGGATTAATTGTACTGTTCGTGGTCGCACTGGTCGTGGTGATTATTGTGCTGGTCACGGTGGGTAATGTGTTTAATTTGTGGCTGCAGGCTTTTTCCGCCGGTGCGGACATCAGTCTGTTTGATCTTATTGGTATGAAGTTGCGCAAGGTTGATGCGCGGGCCATAGTAACGGCCAAAATTTCCATGGTGCAGGCCGGCCTGCCGGTGGAGACCAATCAGTTGCAGGCGCATTACATGTCCGGCGGCCATGTGTTAAATGTCGCCAAGGCGATGATCGCCGCCCATCGCGCTAATATTGAATTGCCCTGGGATCAGGCCACCGCCATTGACTTAGCGGGCCGGGATGTTCTTGAAGCGGTCCAAACCAGTGTCAATCCGCGGGTGATCGATGTCCCCAATGCCGCCAGCGGCCGGCAGACGCATGAAGGCGTGGCCAAGGACGGCATTCAGCTGCGCGTCAAGGCTCGCGTCACCGTTCGCACCAACATGCGGCAACTTGTCAGTGGGGCCGGTGAAGAGACCATTGTCGCTCGGGTTGGAGAAGGCATCGTCGCGGCCATCGGCTCCGCGGATACCTATAAGCATGTGCTGGAACAACCAGATATGATCAGCAAAACCGTTCTGGCAAAGGGCTTGGATGCGGGCACCGCGTTTCAGATTTTATCTATTGATATCGCGGATATGGACGTAAGTGAAAATATCGGCGCGCGGTTACAAACCGCTCAGGCCGAGGCCGCCAAACAATTGGCCCAGGCTGAAGCCGAAAAGCGGCGAGCCTTGGCGGTGGCACAGGAGCAGGAAAATAAAGCCCTGGCGCAGTTTAACCGGGCTAAAGTTATTGAAGCCGAAGCCCAGGTGCCCATGGCCATGGCCGAGGCGTTTCGTCAGGGCAATTTGGGAATTATGGATTATTACCGCATGAAAAATATGCAGGCCGACACGCAAATGCGGGAATCCATCGGCGGTTCCAACGCCACCGGCTCCGGCACAGATAACCGCCCCGCGGGAACCTGACCGATCGCAAAGGTAGGCAAGCTCCACGCCGCAACGCCATCGCGCAACGGCGTGCGACCGCGGATTTGAGATTTGAAATATCAAATTTGAGATTTCAAATTCCCGAGTCCAGGAAAAAGGAATAAACGAATGGCCGATCTTTCCAAGGATCCGCAACAACTGGCGCAGGATATTCTTGCCGGACGCATAAGCATCCAGCAACTGCAGGCCGAGCAGGCCCGCCGCCGGGCGGCGCAGGAAGCACTTCGCCAGAATATCCGCACGCGTCCGGCAACTTCAGGTGCCACAGCCCGCCAGCCCGGCAATCGGCAAGTGGTTAAACCCGCCAATCAACCTTCGGCCTCACCTGGTCGGCAATCGCGGCCGGCGGCCGCGTCTGACCGCAACGCGGCGCGGGCGAATGCAAAACGATCCCCGTCGCAAAATCGCACTGCCGCTACTGCTGTCGAAACTACGTCCGACGTTAAGGTCGCTTCAACTGCGGCAAAAACTTCCCCAGCCACCGCCAAGCCGGCCGCCGTTTCGCGAACTCCGGCGCAAACCGTCCGGGCGGTGATGAATAATCCCCATGCCCTGCGCAGTGTTTTTGTTTTAAGTGAGCTGTTAGATAAGCCGCTGTCGCTCCGGCAGGACCCGCTGGATCGCTTTTGAATCAGCCGCATCTGACGCTCGCCGAGATGATCAACGAAAGAAGCACATTCCCATCTCCCGCGCCTGCTGCGCATGAAAAACCGCCCCTTGCGACATGGACATTAAAGACATCAGATATAAAAATGAATTAACAATAGCGTGTTAGTTCTGATGCACTTTAAATTTCAGGCCGCCGGCGCGGTATTTTCAGTTCAACCTGGTTTTTGATCGAACATTGTTTGCCGAGATACCCCCTTTCGTTTACTCCGTTAGGTTCATCCAACTAATATTTTCGGCGTTTCAGGTCAGAAACACAAGCAAAAAATTGCCATTTTTTCTTTGGCTAAATCGCCGATTGCGAAAATTAAGGCCTTAAGCACCCAACGTTTACGCTCTGGGTATAATTGCCTGCATGGCAAAACCTAAAACCTACTTTGTTTGTCGTGATTGCGGTGCTATTCAGCCCAAATGGTTAGGAAAATGTCCGGATTGCAATGCCTGGGACAGCTTTGAACAAATGACCCAGGCCGCCGCCGACCCGCATCGGCCGCGGGCCTTATCAGACGATTCCTCCGAAAGTCGGCCTGAACGCTTTGGTTCCGACGATGATGTTCCCGCCCGGCCGTTATCGGAAATTCCGGAACTGGATATTCCCCGCATGCCCACCGGCCTGCCGGAGTTTGACCGCGTCCTGGGCGGCGGAATTGTGCCGGGTGCCGCCGTGCTGCTGGGGGGTGACCCGGGCATTGGCAAATCGACTCTGCTGCTGCAGGCGGGAGATCGCATGGCCCGGCAAGGCCATCGCGTGTTGTATGTCAGCAGCGAGGAATCCGCCCAGCAGACCAAATTACGGGCCAAGCGGCTGGGCGTGGATGATGATCGCCTGCTGATTTACGCGCAGACCAACCTGGAAAAAATCGGGCGGCAAATCCAGAAGTTGCGTCCGCATCTGTGCGTCATTGATTCGGTCCAGATGATTTATGAACCCACCAATAATTCGCCGCCGGGCAGTGTTTCCCAACTGCGGGATTGTGCCACGGAACTGGTCTATCTGGCCAAGGCCGGCGGAACGGCGGTATGCTTAGTGGGCCATGTAACCAAACAGGGGCTTCTGGCCGGGCCGAAACTTCTGGAGCATATTGTCGATACGGTGTTGTACTTTGAAGGCGATACGCATCACGATCACCGCATTGTGCGTTGTGTTAAAAATCGCCACGGAAACACCTTGGAAGTGGGCCTTTTTCGCATGGGGGCCGCCGGTTTGGAAAGTGTACAGGATGCGTCGGCACTGTTAATTGAACCGCACGCCGGATCACCCCCCGGCAGCGTCATTTGTGCCGTCACGCAGGGATCACGTGTATTGGCTCTGGAAATTCAGGCTCTGACCGCCGACAGTATGTTAGGAGCCGCCCGCCGCAAAGTCAGCGGGTGCGATGCCAATCGCGTGGCGATGATTATTGCGGTTCTGGAGAAACGCTCCGGATTGCGTCTGGTGGATCAGGACGTGTTTGTCAATGTGGTGGGGGGCATGCGGGTCAATGACCCCGCCGCCGACGCCGCCATCGCTCTGGCCATCGCCGGGGCTCGCATGAAGCGCGGCCTTTCCAGTCGCACGCTGGTGATGGGTGAACTGGGTCTGTTGGGAGAATTTCGGCAAATTGGCGCACTGGGCCAGCGCATCAGCGAAGCCGCCCGCTTGGGCTACAGCCGCCTGCTGGTCCCCATTCACCGTAGCGAAACCGACAAAGCCGCCGCGGCTGCCGCTACCCCGCAGATGCAGATCACCACCTGCCGCACCCTCGACGACGCCCTGGCCGTCTTGGAATAAACCTCTGTCACTGCCCGCGCGGGTTTACGAAAACGTTGTCGTGGCCTGGTACGATAACGTCCGCCAGTTCATATACTTCCGCTAACGATTCTTTGGCTTGATGAATGTCAAAACTTTCCTGAAAGACTTGTCCGGCTTCAAAATGTCCCTGGGTCGGAACGGCATCGCCGGTGATCATTACGGTGCGGGCCACAAATTTCAGCAGTATACCGGCTTGGCCGGGGGTATAGCCGGGCAGTGGGAATAAATCTACGCCGTCGGCCAGTTGATCCGGTACCGGCCGGATGGCCGCCAATACTTTCCGCTCCGCGGCGAGTTTTTCCCGGCCATCGGCTTGCGGTCCCAGGTGCGTGGCTGCGGTGGCCAGAGCCTGGCGGGCAAGTTCAATTTCCATCTCGGCTGCCCAATGGATCGCCTTGGGAAATAAATCCAGTCCGCGTCGATGAACTGGTTTTAAATTGGTTAGAAATACGTGAGTAATCGCATCGGGCTTTAATCCGGTACGTTCAAATAAACGCGCCTCGAGAATTTGTGCCGGCAGGGAAGGATCCACCAGAATAACCGCTGCGCCGCTGCGAATCAGCGTGGTAGTGCTGTGGCTGGTGCGCACCGGCGAACGCTCCTGCCAGAGGGGGTTTTTCGATAGTGTGCCGATACTGATAACGGTAAATTCCATAAACTCCTTATCGGGCGATCGCAAGCCAGAGCAAATTCTCACCGCCGGGTCGTATTGCCACCGGGTGGCAAAGCGGCGATTTCCCGGACAGGCTCCCAGTTGACCCCGCCGAATGAAGCATTATGATAACCATGATGATAACCGATGAGAAACTACAAGGACCGCATGCCGCAAATTGAACCGTCTAACGCTTTTTCCGCTTTGGGTCTTGAGCCGGCCATTGTCATGGCGCTGGATGATCTGCATTTCGTTGAGCCATCCGAAATTCAGCGATTGATGATTCCGGTCGCGCTGACCGGTGCGGATATTATTGGGCAGGCCCGTACCGGTACCGGAAAAACCGCCGCCTTTGGGCTGCCGATTCTGCAACGTCTGGATCTAACACAGAGTTTACAGGCTTTAATTGTCACCCCTACGCGGGAACTGGCCATTCAGGTCGAAGCGGAAATGGTGCGCTTCGCCCGCCATAAAGTAGCCCGGATGATTGTGGTCTACGGCGGGCAGAAAATTCAACATCAGACCAAACTTCTGGAACGCCATCCGCATGTTGTGGTAGGCACGCCGGGCCGCATTTTGGATTTAAATCAGCGCGGCTCATTACCCTTGGCGAATATGAAGTTCGTGGTGTTTGATGAAGTGGACCGGATGTTTGACATCGGGTTCCGTGATGATGTCCGGAAAATTCTGGCCTTGTGCAAGGCTCCGCGCCAGACCATCTTTGTTTCCGCGACCATCAATGATGATATTGAACGCATGGTCCACCAGCACATGACCAATCCGCAACGGATTTTCACGGCCAAAGCGGATGAAACGTTGACCAATCCGGAAGCGGTTCAGTATGTGGTTGGCGTGCAGCCTTGGGATAAATTACGGGCCTTGCGCTGTTTAATTCAACATGAGCAGCCGGGGCTGGCCATAATTTTCTGCCGCACCAAACGCAGTGTGGATAAAGTGGCCCACGGCTTATGTGAAAGAGGCGTGAATGCCTCCGCCATTCACGGCGATCTGCTGCAAAATCAGCGGGAACGCGTGATGCGCGGCTTTCGTACCGGCAAAATCAATGTGCTGGTCGCCACGGATCTGGCCAGTCGCGGCATTGACGTTCATGAGATAAGCCATGTCATCAATTATGATGTTCCCGAAGATCCCGAAGCGTATGTGCACCGCGTCGGCCGCACCGCCCGGATGGGTGCCACCGGCAAGGCGTTTACCTTTGTCTCGCTCGGGCAGGCCCAATTGCAGACGGAAATTGAAAAGATGATCAATCATCTTTTAGAAGAATATCGGATTCCCGGTTTTACTCCGTCGATGGAGCCAAGCAAACGCCCCGGTGCGGTGCCGCACCCCGCACAGGATGGCCGCTCCGCCCCGGACGGTGCGCCGGGCGCACCCGCTGAATCACAAACTGCGGCCCCCGCAGCCGATGGCTATGCACCCACATCCTTTAGCGCTGCCGAACCCACGATCGTAACCCGCCGCCCAATTTCCGGCCGCTTCCCCACCCGCCGCCGCCGGTAAGGGCGTAACTGTATGCCGCGGAGCGGCGAGCCTCACCGACGAGGTCAGCCGCGCGGTCAAAACGGTAAGGTGCCCATGAGGGTTACTGGAGGCAGTTCCTGAAATTCCCCACACGGGGAAAAGTGTACTTTGTTATCACCGATTATTGAGTTATGCGGGCGAGAGGAGTCGAACCTCCACGTCTTTTGAACACTAGAACCTGAATCTAGCGCGTCTGCCAATTCCGCCACGCCCGCGGATGGAAGAATATATTAACGCCGGGGGCATAAAAATTCCACTGCTCGTATCTTGGCCCGCACCTTTGAATGCTGGGGCGCTGCCGTCAGGAAGCTAACTCATCACAAACTCCGGTAGAAGCGTCATTGGCTCCGGCTTCCAGCGCGTTGGCTTCCTCCAGTTCGATCGGTACGCGGTCAAGGTCTGATGTCGGCATCGGGTCTTCGCGGCCTTTGGCATGGTCAACATTTGCGGTCCCGGTATCGGTATCGGTATCAGGCTCGGCGTTACCGGCGTTATCGACGGTACTGGTATCGGTGGTACCGGTATCGCTATTGGCACTACCTATTCCCGCCAATACCGATACCGGTACCGCGATACCACTGGGACTGCCGGTGCCTGGCAACGGATCGCCTTGACCAGCGACCAATTCAACAAGTTCCACGCAGTTTGCGGGCGCTCCGGGGCCGGAAGATGATAATTGGCGGCGGCGCAGCAATCCGCGATCAATGGCCTGTTCAATAATCGGCTCCAGCACGCCGGCCTCGCGGAATTTACGCCGCTTGCCGCGAATGGCTTTTAATGTGGTCCGTCCGCCCAGGCTGCGAATTATTTCCACCACTTCCCGCACCGGATCAATGTTTTCCGCTTTGTGTCCCGGCCCGCAGGCCCTGAATAAATAACCCGCACTGCGATCACAAAAATCCCATAATGCCAAACCGGCTTGAAGATGGTGCGTTTCAACGGTGCTGCATTGATCCAGCAACGCATAAACACAGGCCAGTCGCCGCACCTGCGCCTCGGCCCGGCTGGTAAGTTTGCCGTGCAGGCCCGCGTGGCCGCCGGAAAGAATCGGGTACTTTTGTTCCCATAAGTTCCACGCCTCGTCGCTTAGGCCTATGTCATCAATGCCCGCGGCAAACTGCAGGGCGTTAATGAGTCGTTGCCGCAAAGGCTCAATATCCGTCTCCTGTAAATTTCCTCCGCGCGGTAAAAGCTTGCTCCGGCGCGCGCACGCCCATAAAAAGCGATTGCCAAAACCATTGGCGGCATCGGTTTTCGTCAGTTCCGCCGCCAACTCCTCGCGGGTAATGTGCCCAATAATACTGATATGCGCTCCGGTGGCTTTTGTTGGCGTGCGCGTCAGTACATGCAGATCGCCATTATCCCACGCCAATCGAATCATCGCGGATACGGTGTTACCATCCCGTGCGGCCACTTTTAACAGGCGGGAAAATTCCGGTTCTAACGCCATGAGTCGTTTATCCGATTCGCCCTGATCCACCAGTTCTTCATTTTTAAATACCGGATCGCGCACGGCAAAAATCATTCCTTCCCCGCTGGATAATCCGCTTTTAACGCGCGTGGCCGCCCATGTCGGATCACATGGATTTAACAAACGCAGGGTCTGTGAACCGGCGGTTCCTTTGCGGGCTTTGGAACTATCTCCGCAGCAGACGGCAAAAAGATTCAGACCGTGCCGCGCGCCATCAACCGTGAAGTGCGGCCGCCGACCCACCATATTTCCAAACAGCACCAGAACGTGCACCAGAATTGCCGCCGGATCGGATTCCGTATGCGGTGCAATCGTGCGAACAATATCACCGGCCAGGCCGTGATAGGCGGCTGGTTCCGGCGGATCGGGCCAATCGTCGGTGCCATCATCAGCGAAACGGGCGGTAATAAGTTGAATGGTTCGGAGATATTCCGAAGCTGAAATATTTCCCGCCAACAGATTTCGCCCCGCTTGCCATTCCAGACGCTGTTGATACTTGCCGCGGACAATCTCCGCATACGCTCGCCAATTCGCCGCCGAGGGAACGCAATTCACCAGCGATTGCAGATAATCAAAACCCCCGATCCGCTCATAATTGCTGCCGGATTTTAACTCATGCGTCAGGGTAACGCCGTCCAGGGGCTTGTCGGCCTGATAAACGCCAATCATGGCCGCGTAAATAAGGCTATCTATTTCGCCCCAGAACGCATCAGCACCGCCCGACAACAGGGCCATGACATCCGGCAAAATCCCGCCGGCCAGCAGAATGCTTCCCAGCAAAGCCTGCTGCGCTGCGCCATCGTATGGCACCCATGCCGGATTGCTTTCCACCGGATAAGCATCGCGTTCCCCGGCCAGAGCCGAAGATATTGAAGCCTGGGTCAAAGTCGAATAATTGCCAGCCATCATGCACTCCATAATTCACCCAACGGTAACGCCGGTGCGCAGCCGGTGCCAAAGCGAATGTCAAGTGCGGCCTTCGCGCACACGGCGTCGCGGGCGGCATGCGCCTCTGATAACAGTGGCAGCCACAAGAACCTGCCAGTACGCTGTATACCCAGTCACTTGCTGATAAGTGAAAAAAACCGCGAAGAATTTTGTGGAGGATCACCAAATTGCGGGATCAGTCAATCAGAAATCAAAAATTGCAAGCGGGCTTTGTCCCCGCCAATGAAATGGGGGTCGTATGCCTGTTTGCCCTCCATGCCAACCTATTGGGTTATCGCATTCGGCGAGTGCAAGAACGCTTTCCGGATTGCGTCGCTGAATGTCTAAACGACGGCAACCGCGAAGTAAGAATTGAGTTTGAGTATCGAGCAAGTAATTTTCACCAGCACGGGCACAAACCTGATGGGTGTGATTTAATCGTATGCTGGCACAACGACTGGCCCGATCCTCCCGGCAAGCTGAGAATCGTTGAACTAAAGCAGTATTTCGACGCACCGCCATCGGTGTGGATTCAAGGGGCTGTTCGCGATGAGCAGTTTAAACTGTCTAAGCGCGAGATCGAATGGGCGGTACGAAAAGACTGTGCACAGGACGACCTGCTGCTAATGTATCGATGCACGCCCGTGAAAAGTATTACCGATATATTCGTCGCCAGGGGCGAACTGGCGCGGAAGGACGCTACATGGCGGCATGGCAGCGCGATATTTCGAAATCTCGAACGGATATATTCCCTGCCGGAGGCGATAACCCTGAACGAGCTCCGTGAAAATCCGGTCTTGCGAAACGCGGGTTTTGTGCGCGCGAATATGCAGGGCATTGGCCACCGCGTGACAGGCGAGGGCTGGCGGGAACTGTACCGATTGCTGATTGAGCGCAGCCCCGGCTTGGCGGAAAAACTTGCGGCTTACGCGCCGTAGAAGCTAAACGCTTGCGCGAGCGGTGCCGGCCCCGAGGTGCGGGGGAACGGCTAGCTTCACAGATTCAAGAACCTTTGCCCCAACAGGTGCCGCGCTCAACGCGTGGCAGGGCGGTTGCGTTTTCTGGTTTTGGCGGCTCTCACTGCAGCCAAGTGCCGTTTCCTCCGCAGCGCGGCCCCATTGCGCTTCCGTGTCTCCGCAGCCTTTTTGCCCGCGTCCTTCATGCGCTTTGACCACTGGCCTATTCTGGATCGATCGCGCATTGCGAGTACGATCCCCTTCGAGATCAGGCCCAGGTCCAGCATTTTCTGGCAGGTTGGGCAGAGCATTGCCAGGTTCGCGCCAGCGGTATTCTGTCTGCGCCCGTCCAAGTGGGCGACCTCAAGGATCTGGGAAAACCCAAAGCCGCAATACCAACAGTGTAAACGGTCGTGATAATGCTCGAGCTCTCGCTTCCTATAGTTCGCACGGCCCGTTGTTTGTTTGGATTGCATTGAGCCTCTCCGTCTGTGCACCAGGCGTTCGGTTCGCCCATGATCCGATATCGCCAAATGCGGAATCACCAGCGGGGGTGAGAGTGACCGCAAGTAATGATAATTGTTTTCTGCCCCAGCGAAAGCCCGAAGGCGTGCGGGCCAGCGCGTGCAGGCCCGCATTCCCCCACGCCAAACGAATCATCGGAGTTACGGTATTGCCCTCCCGCGCGGCCGCTTTTAAAAAACGGGAAAATTTCGGCTCCAAAGCCCCGAATCCTTTCACCGATTCACCCTGATCCAAGAGTTTCCCCACGTTGCTGATACTTGCTTCGGAAAGTTTCCGCATTCGGCGAATTCTAATACACGGCCAAAGCTTTGAAGATTTCCTGCATGAGTTTTTCCACTTTGAAGGGTTTGGAAAGCACGGCCGCCAGGCCCTGTTTGGAGGCTTGCACAATGCTGTGATCCGGATCATAGCCAAAGCCGGTCATCAGAATAACCGGCGGGTTATGGCCGATTTTTTGGGCGGCGGCAAAAACTTCATAACCATTTTTATGCGGCATGCGAATATCCGAAATCACCAGATCATAACGCGGCTGTCCGGCCAGATGCGCCAAGGCCTCGGCACCATCGGCGGCGGTGTCCACGTGGCAGCCGCAATAGGTCAGAACATAATGAATGGTCTCACGAATATTGGCCTGATCATCGGCGACAAGAATACGCTTACCCTGCAGGCGGGGGTCTTTATTGGGAAGCCGACGCTGATCATGGGCACCAAATACCTGCTGCGGGCTGGAGCACAAACTCCAGAATGTCTGCCGCACGGTGTTGGCGTTTGCGAGAATTGAATTTAAGGATTGCAGCAAAGCCCCATTATCCAAATTAGCTTCTTTGATGACTTCCAGATCATAAATCATATCATTCAGCGGGCCGGCCACTTCACAGGCCATTTCCTGTACCAGCTTGCCGCTGCTGCTGCGCTGTTCAAGCATCAGCAGGTCCAGCACATTTAATGCCATGGCCACATACCGCCCGAATATCTCCGCGAATTGCCGGTCATCTTCCGTGAAAAAAGCATACTGATCGGATTCAATGTTCAGTACGCCGATCGTTTTGTCGTGTAGCATCAGCGGTACGGTTAAACTGGATTTGGCGGTATCAAGCCCGGCGACGTAACGTGGATCCCGGGCAACATCCGCGGAAATATAGGATCTGCCGGTGGCCGCCACGTGGCCGCAGATTCCGTTGCCTTCTATTTCACAAAACAATTCCGCTTCCATGGCTTCTTCGGGCATGCCCACGGCAATCACCGGCTCAAGCTTATTGGTGGCGGGATCCAGAAGACGGATGTTAAAATGATCAAAGTGCATGAGCTGGCGAAGGAATTTGATAATGCGTTCTTCCAGCAGTTGCTGCCGTTGCAGAAAATTCAGCTTGGCGATGGCGTCTTTTTCCAGGCGGACCAGTTCTCTTCCCGCCTGGTCAATGGCATCAAGCTTTTGCTGAAGGCGGCGGGTGTGGGTGGCATCCCAGCAGACCGCAACCACATGGGAAATTTTATCTTCCTGATTATGGACCGGTGAACAGACCAGTTCAAAAAACTGTGAATCGCCGATACTGATCGCAAACTTGCGGGATCGGGGAGCATGGGTTTCCGGCCGGCCGACCATTTGTGGATCGGTGAATATTGAAATCGCTTCCATGCAAGCTTGGCCGATCCGCTGAATAACCTCGGGCGACCATTGCTTCATACGGCGGTTGCTCCAGACCATCCGGCCGGCGGGGTTGATCATGCAGACGCCTTCGCCAATGGTATCCAGCACCAGTCCGGATTGCATGCTGGCATGAGCGCGTTCCAGCGGTAAAAAATCCGCGGATTCAGACATGACCATATCAAATGTTCCGCTGCGCAGTTCCGCGACGGCTTGATCCATCGTTGATACGCACACGACTGCGTCATAATTGTGGGAGAGGTTATGGTAGAGGTCGGTGGTGCGAAAGTCTGGTCCCGAAAGCACCAGTGCGCGTCGAAGGTTAGATACTACACCCATGCGACACCTTAATAAAACCTTAATGATTATAGCGGTTCAACGGATACGGACAATCTGTCGCACTATTGAAAAATCGCAGAAGAGAATTTTGCGTCGCCTTCAGTTCTCGGTCTTTTCCCAAGGTCGTGAATGTAACAACTTGTCACCGTATCAAAATACAAGACATTTGCATGCCATGCGTATTTTGCTCTCTCGCCTTGACTTCCAGGCCCTTTGATACCCTATTGGGGAATGGATGCGTGAAGATTTAATTGGGGCAACGGCTGATGGAATTTTTAATCGCCTGCGATTTATCAAGAATAACCACGTTCCACTCTAGGTAGATATCTATTTATGTTCCGCTTTCCATGGCCGGCTCGGTGTGGGCACCGAATATGGCTGATCCGATTCGTACCAGTGTGGAACCTTCTTCAATGGCGATCTCAAAATCACCGCTCATGCCCATTGAAAGGTGCTTAAAGTGCGGCCCGCATATTTTCCGGAAGCGCAACTCGTTAAATATTTCTCTTAATGTGATAAAGCATTGTCTGGCTTCTTCGGCATTGGCGGATTGGCGGGCCATTGTCATAAGTCCCACAACCTGCAGATGCGCCAACGTTTCAAACTGTTCAGCCATGTGAATTGCCGCCGGTATCGGCACGCCGTGCTTGGACGCTTCACCGGATGTGTTGACTTCCATAAGAATCGGTATGGCTTTTTCCCGCCGACCGCCCAGGTCATTGAGGTGTTCCGCCAGGCGCAGCGAATCAACGCTATGAATCAACTCGCTGGCCGCAATAGCGCCGGCGGCTTTATTGCGTTGCAGATGGCCGATCATATGCCATTTAAGTTGTGCGTTGATTTCCGCACCGTCCGCCATGGTTTCCGTGAGCCATTCCCGCACTTCCTCATGGCGGGTTTGCAGATTTTGTACGCGGCTTTCTCCAAAATGCCGCTGCCCCGCGGTAATGAGTTGCTGAATCTGTTCCATGGCCGCATATTTGCTTACGGCAATAAGTGTGATATCACCGGGATCGCGGCGCGCACGATTGGCCGCGGCACGGATTCGTTCCTGAACCTGTTTGAGTTTAACCGTTACATCCATGGCAAATCCCTCATACAACAAAACCAGAAGTCGGGTATTATTGTCACTTATCTAAAAATGTAAAGAGGTCAATTGTCCCAAAATAAGGGGCAAAACAATTTCCTTGCCCGGGAGTACATACAACGGGCCAAACCACGGATAATTTGTGAAATAAATTTTCGCAATTCGGTAGGTAGCGTCGATCGCCATTTTTTGCGTTTTGTCAGGCGGCCAAATTTTCTGATTCGTCCGGGTTTGCCGATGAATCGGTAAAATGCGGGTTAGCCAATTCCCACTGGGCGCGCCAGGAAAGAAAGTTATCAACAGCCGCCTCAAAATCGTTCACGGAATCAATGACGCGCATGGCATCGCGCAATATCCGACATGGATTCATGTGCTTGGCGTACCAGCTCACGCGCTTGCGAAATTCAAGAATTGCCACGCGCTGATTGCGAAAGCGGATCATGTTGTAAAAATGATCCCGCATATATTGACACTTTTGCTGAATTGTCGGCGGCGGAAGAACTACGCCTGACTGCAAATATGTCTGCACATCTCGAAGCAGCCAAGGGGCCGCCAGCGCCGCGCGCCCAATCATTACGCCGGCGCAACCAGTGACGTCAAACATCCGTCTCGCATCCTGGGCGGTGCGGATATCGCCATTGCCGATAATCGGAATTTTATGCACCGCCGCAACCACCGCGGCAATGCCATCCAGCCGCACCGTGCCATGAAATCTCATTTCCGTGGTGCGGCCATGCACCGTCACCGCCGCGATTCCCACCTGTTCCAGCCGATTGGCCAGAAACGGGGCCACCAGCCGCTGGTCGTCCCACCCCAATCGCACTTTTGCCGTGACCGGAATATGGGGTACCGCCCGCACCACGCGCTGGGCCATATCCAGCGTGCGGGGGATGTTGCATAACAAGGCTGATCCGCCGTCGCGTTTGGTAATTTTATCCACGGGACAACCCATGTTGATATCAATAATTGTGGCTCCATGGTCCGCCGCCCATTTTGCGGCATCACATAAGCGCTGGGGATCAGCCCCGTATAACTGCATGGAAAGCGGAGAATCCTCCGGACAGGTGGCGGCCAATTCCATGGAACGTTTATTTTCCCGCAGCACGCCTTCCGGGCATAACAGATCCGTACACGCCAGGGCGACGCCGCCACAGGCTCGCGCCACCAGCCGAAACGATACATCGCAGTAACCGGCAATTGGTGCCAGCAACGCGTTGCCGGCAAGTTGCACATGACCAATCCGCAGGGGCGGGGGTGCCATCCATGTAGAGACCTCTTCCATAGAGCTGCAATTATAACCGCGGACAGGCAGTCTGTCCGGCGGAGCGCGGAATGTAGAAATTCAATTCAATTGATCCTGCCCCCTCGGCGATTCCCGGCCCGCAATGACACCTGGCGTTAGCTCAATGCGGCAGCGTTGAGTTCGCGGCGGAACAGGGGGCAATGGTGCTATCCCATTTTGCCTCGTCGCGCGTGTTCCAGTGCGTGATAATGGGCAATGGGGACATGGGCATTTGGGCACCGGATATATTGTCGGGATAAGTGAATCTGGGCGTGGTAATTTTTCCGGGCAGGCGGCAAAATCGACGGCATACATGTCGGCGCAAAGAAATATGGTTGGTCTTGAAAACTCGCACGGCAGGGGCCTGTCCGGATTTATTGCCACGCCACTTAACCTAAATGACTTTCGCCCCATTTGGCGGAATCCTGGATTCTGTGTACACTTATGTGCTGGTCATTGTTGTGAGGATTTAGTTATGACACAAACGTTAAGCGCTTCGGGTAAAACTTCCATCGATAGCTTGAAATCATTGGCGACGCAACTTCGTATTGATTCCATTCGTTGCACCACGGCGGCAGGGTCGGGGCATCCGACATCTTCCATGTCCGCCGCTGATCTCATGGCCGTGCTGATGGTGGAACATTTACGTTATGACTGGAGCAATCCGCACGCCCCCAACAATGACCGCTTGATTTTTTCCAAGGGCCACGCGTGTCCCTTGCTGTATTCCATGTACAAAGCGGCAGGGGTGGTAAGTGATGCTGAATTGCTGCGTTTGCGCAAAATTGACAGCAATTTACAGGGGCATCCAAATCCGCATGTCCTTAAATGGGTCGATGTTGCCACCGGGTCTCTGGGGCAGGGAATCGGCAACGGCGTGGGTATGGCGCTTAATGGAAAATATGTAGATAAGTTGCCTTATCGCGTGTGGGTGCTCCTGGGCGACAGCGAAATGGCCGAGGGTTCCGTGTGGGAGGCGTTTGATAAGGCGTCTTACTATAAGCTCAATAATCTCATCGCCATTTTGGATATGAATCGACTGGGCCAGCGCGGCGAAACAGATTTGGGATGGAACAGTGCGGAATATGCCGCACGGGTGAAAGCCTTCGGTTGGCACGCTATTGAACTTAATGGCCATGACTTGCCATCCATTCAGGCGGCTTACCGTGAAGCGCTTTCGCAAACCGACAAACCCACCTGTCTGATCGCCCGGACGGAAAAAGGCGAGGGCGTTTCTTTCCTGGCCAACAAAGATGGCTGGCACGGCAAGGCGCTGTCAGTGGATGAAGAAAAGAAAGCCCTGGCGGAATTAGGCCAGAGCACCAATCTGATATTCAACGTGGCCAAGCCGGAAGACAAAAAACCCGCGCGCGACGGTGAATCATTGCCGTTAAAATTGCCCGCATACCCGCTAGGCTCGAAAGAAGCGGCGCGCAAAGCCTATGGCGATGCCTTGGCCGCCCTAGGCAATCATGATCTGGATATGATTGTCGTGGATGCGGAAGTATCCAATTCCACCCATGCGGATGAATTTAAGAAAGCCCACCCGCACCGGTTCTTTGAAATGTTTATTTCAGAACAAGTCATGGTGTCGGTGGCCACGGGTTTTGGCGTGCTGGGCAAAAAGGCGTTTGCCTCCACATTTGCCGCATTTTTCACCCGTGCCTACGACCAAATCCGCATGGCCGCTATTTCTAATGCCACGATCCGTCTGGTGGGTTCTCATGCCGGTGTGAGCATCGGACAGGACGGCCCGTCACAAATGGCACTGGAAGATATTGCCATGATGCGGGCGGTGTTTGAAAGTACCGTGCTGTATCCCAGCGATGCCAATCAGACCGCAAAACTCACCGCCCTGATGTGCAAACAGTCAGGCATTTCCTACATGCGTACCACGCGTGAAAAATTGCCGGTCATCTATGCCCCGGACGAAGAATTCAAAATCGGCGGCAGCCGGGTGGTAAGAAAATCCTCGCAGGACAAGCTGACCATTGTTGCCGCGGGAATTACGCTGCATGAATCCATGAAAGCCTGCGACGCATTGGCCAAAGAAGGTATCAACGCGCGGCTCATTGATCTTTATTCGGTCAAGCCCGTGGATGTACAAACGCTGCATCAGGCCGCCGATGAAGCCGGTAATAAAATTATCGTCGCGGAAGATCACTGGATTGAAGGCGGGCTGGGAGATGCCGTACTTGAAGCCTTCGCCCAGTCACGTGCCTCGCACCCGACCGTGGTGAAACTTGCCGTGCGGCACATGCCGGGATCAGGCACGCCGACCGAGTTACTAGCCGCCGCCGGCATCGACGCCGCCGCCATCATCGCCGCTGCCAGAAAACTGGTGTGACGCGTGGCCAGTATACGATATAAAGTCCAAGGAAGCCTGCGGTCTGATTTAACGGTCAATTAACGGCTTTGCGTACCGATCCGGGTTGGTCACATGGTTGCCGCTGACAGCAATCGCATGTGAATTCTTAATGACGATGGACGCATGCGGTTGCTCACCAGGAAATGCGGGCTGTTTGGGGCCGGTCATCGCGTTATTCTCAATAGCGCAATTTTTCGCCCATTGGATAGATATATCCAGCGGACATTACACGGCCTTGGTAGAACGTAAGCTGTGTCTGCGAAATCAACGGCCCTTCGATGCGGACGTTTCGGCAATGCGCCAACTCGAAACAGTTGCCGGCATTTTTTACCCGCATAATCAGCGTAACGTGATAGGCGCTTATGGTGGCATTTTTCCAGCCCTCAAGGTTGAACGTGGGCCGACCAATCGCGGGCAAGTGATAAACGCCAGGATTGATCATTATCATCCGCGCGCCGTTCTGATACGCTTGTTGCACCTGCTTACTCAAAGCGGCGGCGTATTGAGGATTTCCAACATGCACGGTATTAACCTCTTGCGCAGCGGCGGATGCCGGGGCAAACAACAGCATCAGAAGCAATATCAGTGCACAATAGGATTTCATGTGATTTCTCCGGTCCATGCGGGACTCACCAAAGCCCGCCGACAACGCTTCACCATCCGTCATCAATGGTGTTTGCTGCTTAGCTTAATGGTTCTGTGGTGCGGCCACATAACGAGGCCCAAGTGCCCGTAACGCGGTTGCCAAACGCCGTGTAATTTTCATATCGAATGACTCCAGTTTTCAAGTTTCAGACAGCTTGTTAATTATGACAGAAAGGCTATTTCGGACGAGGGGCCGGTATAGGTTGCCGGTTGATTATGACTGCTGATGCCGCAGGCCGCGAAGATCGTGACGTAACGCTTTGCGCATGAGGTATCGGGAAATCAGCAATGCGGCCAGGGCGCATAATATCGCGGGAAAGCGCCCCGTATAGGCTCGGGCGAACTGGCCGCACAGCAGGCCGGCGACCAACTCGACCATGCTTATAATGGTAAACTCCAGATAGGGATAGCGCATGGCCGTATCGGTTTTCTGCGCGCGAACATAACGAATAAAAAACAGCAGGGTTACGGCAATCATCGCCAATAATCCCGCCGTCAACGCCGACAGGAACGCTGCCCCCGTGGCGGAGGCCGCATAATAAAGGCCAACACAAGCGACAGACCCGCAGGCGGCCGCAATCAGGAATTTTATACGCGGTGCCGCTTTTGGAAACCGAAAGTCATAAAGCCGTGACAAGTGTTCGAGATATCTAAACTGTTCCTTGATGGTTAGTTTACTTTCACCGTGCAATCGGTTGCGAAACACAATGGGAACTTCCAGCACCTGTGTGACATGGCATTTGACAATAAGTTCCAGACCAATTTTATAGCCGATGGGATTGAGTTCGTCGGCGGCAAGATAAAGGCGGCGGGGCAGGGCAAAGAACCCGGCCATCGGATCGCGCACGGATTTGGTAAAGGGCCGGCTTAACAGCGTCGCCACCGCGCTATTGATCCATCGGAAGCGTCCCCAGTCTTCGGTTTTTCCGCCGGCAACATAACGTGAACCGATGGTAAAATCAGCCTTGTTTTCCAGCAGCGGCTCAATCAGCGCCGGGATGGATTCCGGCGGGTGGCTTAAGTCGGCATCCATCACCAGCAGATAATCATAGTGTGCCATGGCCAGCCCGGTGAGAACCGCGGATGACAGGCCGCGCTGGTTCTCCCGGATCCGATAGCGCAGTTGCGGCCATTGGCTGGATAATTGTGCCAGCATCTCGCGTGTTCCATCCGGTGAATTATCATCGATAACAATCATTTCCCAATTCCAGCCCCGGTCGGACAGAGCGGCGGCGGCCTGCGGAATAAGCCGGGGCAGATTTTCCACTTCGCGGTAGGTGGGGACAACGATGCTCACGCCCGGTTCCGGCATGTAAACTCCATGGACTGTGGTATTTCGCAAAGGACTGAATAACGATCGATTCGGTTCATTGCTTAATCACGAAATAGATCGGGCAATACTTTCCGCGTTTCATCCCGCAGAAAATTCAGAATCTGTTGGGGTGTTTCAAAACTCAGCACCCGCCGGGCGACCCTTTGCGCATCGCGTGAATCAATGCTGCGAATGACCTGTTTAATTTGTGGTATATTGTGGGGCGTAATTGAAAAGTTGCGCAGCCCCAGCCCTACCAGGAGCACGGTAAATTCCGGATCACCCCCCATTTCACCGCACAGACTGACAGTCGTTTCAGCGCGTTTGGCGGCACGCATGACGTTTTGAATCAACTTGACCACCGCGGGATGGGCCGCGGTAAACAAAGACGCCACGCGTTGATTTCCACGGTCCACCGCCAAGGTATACTGAATGAGGTCATTGCTGCCGATGGAAAGAAAATCAGACTCATCAACATAACTGTGCGGCAACAACGCCGCCGAGGGTACTTCCACCATCATTCCCACGCGGATATAACGGTTGTAGGCGATGTTATGCTCATCCAGATCATCCATGACTTCGTTAAGCACAAATCTGGCCTGCCGCAGTTCGCGCGGCGTTGAAATCATGGGGAACATCACGCTGACATCGCCCAGCACGCTGGCCCGCAGGATGGCGCGCAACTGGGTTTTGAACATTTCAATGTTTTGCAGGCACAGGCGGATGGACCGGCACCCAAGAAACGGATTGGCTTCCGGGGCCTGATCCAGGAATGGAGAATATTTATCCGCGCCAAGGTCCAAAGTGCGGATGATAATGGGCCGACCGCCTAAGCGCCGGATTGTTTCCGCATAGGCCGCGTAATGGTCGTCCTCCGTTGGCTCGCGTTCCGCCGAAAGGTATAAAAATTCGGTACGGTACAACCCGATTCCCACGGCCCCCTTTTCCAGAGCGTTGTCGACCTCATGGGGAAATTCGATATTCCCCATGAGCTTGATTTCTTTGCCATCCAGCGTTACAGCCGGCAGATTACGGATGCCTTGGAGCTTGGTTTCGT
This sequence comes from Planctomycetota bacterium, assembly GCA_021819825.1. Taxonomy (GTDB): domain Bacteria; phylum Planctomycetota; class Phycisphaerae; order WQYP01; family WQYP01; genus JAMDCX01. Next base: position 91,035 of record JAKAEZ010000002.1, on the reverse strand, counting down.
AGGTTTGGACCCGCAATTCATATTTCTTATGCTCGGTGATCGTGACTTCGTCGGGGTCAACAATAACGACTCCGCTGTATCCGTTGACCACCAGCAAGTCGCCGGAGACGGTTTCATGCGTGATGTTTTCCAGTCCCACCACGGCGGGGATTCCCATGGAATTTGCGATAATGGCGGTGTGGCTGGTCTGGCCGCCGGCTTCAATGGCAATTCCTTTAACGATCTTGCGATCCAGGGCGGCGGTCTGGGAAGGCGTTAAATCCTTGGCGACGATGATCACGGGGCCGTCGGCATCAGTGAGTCGGATGCGGTCCCGTCCGGCCAATTTATGCAACAAGCGCCGTTCAATGTCGTAGATGTCTTTAATGCGTTCCCGAAAGTACTTATCCGGATGTTCCAGGAAATGTTTTCCGTATTCCCGCAGCGCCTTGTGTACGGTGTATTCCGCCGTGTAATGTCGTTCTTCAATCCCTCCGATAAATGCTTTTAATAGCTCGCGATCATTGAGCAATCCGAGGTGAAAGTAGAAAATGGCACCGGTTTCCTTGCCCAGGTCGCGGGTGGTGGAATCACGTAATTCGCGGATGTCATCGCTGCTTAAGCTGATTGCCGTTTGCAGCCGTTGCTTTTCGGCCTCAATTTCGGCAACGTTAACGGACCTGCGGCCAATATGCAGATGATCTTCCGTCAGAAGGAATGCCGGGCAAATCACGACGCCCGAGGATACGCCGATACCTTTGATTATTTCCATGATCTGCTTCACCGGCTGCGATGCCCGCCGCGCCGGTACTTACGGCTATCGGGCAGGGGGCGTCGGAGCAATGCAGCGTCGGCTAGAACGCTGATAATGCCGCGACCCAACCATTGGGCTTTCGCGGCTACAAACACTGGATATTAGAATAACGGCATTTCCGGAGTTTATCCAGTGATCAAAGGCCGGCGGTCGGGAGCCGCAGAAAGCATCAGTTCTGCACCCCCTGATTGGGTTGCGTGAACCGCGGACCAAGGCAAAAAATCTGACCAGGGAATGAAAAATGTGGTGTGGTGGTGGATTTAGAATTGATTTGAATTATAATAGTAAATCAGCGGTGTACTGCCGCGATAAGCCGCAAGAAGGCAATCGCATATGTACGGGCATGGGTAAGATCCTGACCGCGCCAAATATCCTGACGTGCGATATAAACTATTGGCAATGCAAGCTTAATTGCATGATTTTGAATTCTAAACTCACTGATAAATGACCTGGCAGCCGGGATGGGATGGCACGGCTGCAAAAGCCTGAACGGGCCTGCTGTCCAAGCGCAAGGAGACTCATGAGAGCTTCGGTTCATACTGCCCCGGATGCGCACTTCGCCGTTGACAATAAATCCAAGGGCGTTGGTAAGGCGTTGGGGCGCGAAAATCGTTGCCGAAAATTCACGTTTTTGGCCGCAGCGCTGGTGGTCGGTTCCAGTACCCAGCTATGTTGGGGTGCCGCGAATGATTCGGTCGTTGGATTGCTTGCCGCCACGCAACCGGCGACAACTGGCCAGGCCACCTCCGCAGGCGGGGCGAAAAAGCCCCCAGGGAAAACGGCTCGCGAGATTTCCGCGAGGAAGCTAACGGAAAAAAAACCGCAACATGGCTCGGCAACCACACCTGGATCGCCAATGGAATTACCGCCGGCGACGGCCGCGGATGGGCCAATTTACACAGTTAGCACATTTATGCTGAATTATAAATACCCCCGGAAAATTCTTCCGGCGATCGCGCATCTGATGAAGCATCCCTTGCGCCTGGCGGAGTCCCGGGACGGTTTTGTGGCGGCGGGGCACATGGTGGCGGGAAGCAAAACCGTGCGGCCGGCGTATCCTGTCGTGACATTGACGTTGTCGCAGATAAACGCGCGGCATCGACCGCAGCACTTTTATTTAAGTGCGCTGGAAAGTATTGAACAACAATTGGTTAAATATATAAATAAATCTGGAGTCATTGGCGTATTTGTTCAGGTGGCGGGGAAAGATTTCCGGGGCCAGAGAGATTTGCGCCCCCGCGGCGATACCACGTTGCATTTGTCCATTCATGAAGCCATCGTCCAGGAAGTGCGGACCATCGCATCGGGGCAGGGCTTGGGCGGTAAACGGACCATAAATGATAGTCGCACAAATTTCATTCGTGCCGATTCACCCATTCAAGCATCAGCCAAACCAACCACCGATGCCGCGGCGGATGATATTCTTGAACGCGGGTGGCTGGATGATTATGTGCTGCGTCTTAATCAGCAGCCGGGACGGCAGGTCAGCATTGCGCTTTCGCCGGGAAGTGAACCCGATTCGGTGATTCTGGACTATCTGGTGCATGAGGCAAAACCGTGGCTGGTTTACGCGCAGATATCCAACACCGGCACGCCGCAAACCAGTTCCCTGGTTGAGCAATTCGGATTTATTGATGATCAGTTAACCGGGCATGATGATATTCTTAATGTCAATTATGACACCGCCAGCTTCACCAAAGCGCAGGATGTCAATGTATCGTATCAATTTCCCATTTTTGGTATTGACCGCCTGCAGGGGCGGGTATTCGGCGGTTATCAGCAATACAACGCGTCCAATGTTGGTTTAGGCAACTTGGATTTTAACGGGCGTACCGCTTTCGGCGGCGGGGAGTTGATTGTCAACCTGGCGCAATTTAAAAATCTGTTTGTATATGGTGTGCTGGGGGCACAGTACCAGCAGGTAAATGTGGACAATGTGAGTTTTCAGCAAAATGGAAGTGCTGATTTCTTTCTGCCGTATGTATCTTTAAGATTAAATCGCACGGGCAACACATCGCGCCAGACCGGAAGCGTGACCGCCTTGGGGCAATATACCAGTGCATCGCAGCAGGCACTGAACAATCTGGGGCGACTTAACACGGATCCAACGTGGGCCATTGTGCAGGCGACCGGTGAAGATTCGTTTTATCTTGAACCCCTGTTGTTTCATAAAAGTTTTGCCGAAGGCCGCAGCGTGCTGGCCAATCAGGTATTGCTGCGCGTCAGCGGGCAATACGCCTTTGGACAGCGGCTGATTCCCCAGGAAGAATCGGTCATTGGCGGTTTGTATTCGGTGCGCGGGTACCCGCAATCCATTGTCGCCGGTGACAGCGGCATTTACGGCACCATTCAGTACAATCTGCATATTCCACGGCTGTTCCCGGTGAATCCGAATCCCAAAACCAAAATATTCGGGCATCTATTTCGCCTGGTGCCGCAGACCCCATACGGTCGGCCGGACTGGGACCTGGTGTTAAGCGCGTTTGTTGACGGCGGAGAAGTTGCCCAAAGTCAAAAGCAATCCTATGAAGCCGGTGCAACGCTGATCAGCACCGGCATTGGAGCAAAAATAACGTTGTCGAAAAACTTCAGTGCTTTGGTGGATTGGGGCGTGGCGTTAAACCCGGTCAGTGCGGCCGCCACCGGGCAGGGGGGCGTAACTGCCGGGTCTAGCGTGGTAAATTTTGTGCTGTCGGTAAGCTATTAGCCGGCGATGATATTTTGGATTCGTGCGCCCGGCGCGCCCTGGAGGGTTTGGCCGCTATTTTACGGAGAAGAGGTATATGTCAGGCAAGATGATACAACGGAAAAAACCGCCCCTCGGATATTCTTTACGTTTGCCTTCCGGGGCTGCACGGTGGCCAGTCGCGGCATTTTTGCGCAGTCGCTCGGTGAGCCTGTTGGCGGCTGCGGTCGCGATGGCATTTCCCATTGCGGCGGCACGCGCCGGCGGACCGATACAAGTAGCCAATGTGGCAGCGGGTACAGCAGCTTTTGCGCAGGCCGGCAGTGTGACGACCATTACCGCGGCCAACAACACCATCATCAATTATCAAAAATTCGGTATCCCGCAGGGTAATACCGTTAATTTTATTCAGCCCTCGGCTTCGGCCCGTGTACTCAACCGCATTATCGGTCCGACTCCAACCCAAATCGACGGTACGCTCAACGCCAATGGCGTGGTGTATTTTGTGAATCCTGCCGGTGTCATGTTTGGTGCCGGCGCGGTGATTAATGTGGGGCAACTGTATGCCGCGGCGGGCCACATGTCCGATGCGGATTTTCTATCTGGCGTAAATTCATTTACTGATAACAGCGGCTCGATCACCAATGCCGGGGTCATTAAAGCCGGTGACGTAACATTTGCGGCGGGCAATATCAGCAACAACGGAACCATTCTCACGCCGGAGGGAATGGTGGTCATGGCGGCGGGGAAAGATGTTTATGTGAGCAAACTTGGCTCGCCCTTTCTGGTGCAGGTGGCGGGGGCGGGGAATACGAATGCGAAGGGCGCAACGCCGGGGGTTAGCAATAGCGGCACAATTGACGCTGCCGGTGGGGATGTCGCAATTCGCGCAGGAGATATGTATTCCCTGGCGATCAACACCTCCGGCACAATTAAGGCGGCCAACGTCAGCATCCAGGCTGCTGGTGCCGATTCGACCGTTCTGGTATCCGGTAAAATTGATGCAGCGAATCAGGGGGCCGGTTCCACGGGTGGCACGATTGCCGTTAATGGCGGAAATATCGGCATAGGTGTAACGGCGGATGCGGCGGGGAATTATAACAATGCCTCCGCTGCGTTAAGCGCCCAGGGTGCCCACGGCGGGGGAAAAATTCTCATCGGCGTAAAGCCGGATGCCGCCTCGGTTACGGGTTATTCGGATGCCAGTGGATATGATTTTATCGGTTCAGATGCCATTTTGAATGCGTCGTCCACAGGCACCGGAAATGGCGGCCTGGTGGACACATCGGGACAGGTGCTTGATGTAAGTCCTGGCGCTGCGATCACAGCAGCGGGAGCCGGTGGCGGAAGTGCCGGCGAATGGCTGCTGGATCCGCTGGATGTCACCATCAGCACCGCAGCGGACAGCAATACTTCGAGCACCGGCTCAAATCCGGAAAAGTTCAAGCCTACCGCGACGGGTGCAAACGTGAACACAAGCACCCTTGATACCGCTTTGGCATCTAATACAGGAGTTCTTGTTGATGCGACCGGCAGTAGCGGCGCGGCGTTGGGCAATATAACGGTTTCCAGTGCCATTAATCCCACTTTGACCGCCAGCACTACGCTTACGCTCGAGGCTGCCAATGGCATTGATATTGAGGCAGGGATAGCTCCGGCAAGCGGAAGTGCCGCTAGCGCTGATCTCGCCGTGACGCTTCAGGCGGGCGGAAATCTAACTTCCGGTACAGGGGCGGGCAGCGCGATTTATGTCAACGCGCCGATCAACACCAATGGCGGGAATTTTACGGCAACGGTCAGTAGTGGAAACACTCTGAATTTTACGCTCAACAATGTCCTGGCCGGCACGAATTCAAGCAGTAACAATGGCGGGATTATAGACATTAATTCCAGCGGAACTGCGGTGGTTTCATCGAGTGGCTCGATTAATGTCAGTGGCAACAATAGCAGCACAACGGGCGGTGGAAATGCGGGAGCCATTACAATTTTTGGCAGTACCGGTGTAACCATTGATGGAAATCTATCGGCAGCCGGCGGCAACAGCTCGGCCAGCGGCAGCACCGGCGGCCCCGGCGGCGGCATTCTGATTTCTTCGGCGTCGGGGACCGTCAATCTGTCGGGCGTCACAATTAATACTACTGGTGGAAGCGATGGGGCCGCCAGTGATGGTGGCGGCGGTGGCGTTGGAATTGATGCAACAGGGGTTGGTGCCATTTCACTCACGGGAGTCACCATCAATACGTCATCGCAGGGTGTAGGCGGTGCCGGTGCCATCGCCCTATACTCAGGTACCGGCGCAATCGCAATCACCGGATCGACGTTCAACAGTTCAGGCGCTGGAGGCGGAGCGGCTGGAATCCAAACAGCGGATGACGTAACGCTTTCCGGTACGAACATTATTACGACAAGTGGAAGCACGGGTGCCACCTTGGGCGGCGGCGGGGGTATCAGTGGTACCGCAGCCTCGCTGGTCGTGGGAGGCGGTTCGGGTAATGGTGGCGCCGGCAACGGAGGCGGGATTTCCGGCAGTGCCGCAAGTGCCGGCTCGGCGACGCCAAATTCCAGTGCGGGTGGGAGTACCAGCGGCGGCAGCAGCGGTGGCGGCGCACCCGGTGCCGCCGGGGCATTGAGTGTTATAGGCAGTGGTACAGGTAACTCAATTACCGTTAATGGACCGATTACGGGAAGTACCGGCGCTGCAACTTTTTCATCGCCGACGATTGATCTTAATGCCTCCATTTCCGCGCCGGTATCAGTAGCAGGTACAGGTGTGAACTTGGTGGCAGTTGGGTCATCGGGCAGCTATAAAGGAGATATTCAGCAGGGTGTGTCGCTGTTGGCCAGTGGCGGCACGCTTGATTTGACCGCATTAGCCGGCACAATATCTTCAGATAACGTTATTTTTGGCTTGCCGATCAAGATTCTTGGATCAACAACTGGAAGCGTCACGGCGGCGTCATGGACCACCAGTGGGATCACTGCGGCGGTAACAATCCAGGGCGATTTTTCGGCATCCGCGACGAGCGGCAATGGCTTTGATTTTCAGGGCAACACGACCATTTCAGGCACCACAATTCTCGAGAGCACCAATTCCGCGCAAGTCTTTGGAGGTACAGTTACTCTAGGTTCTGAGACTTTGACGCTGAATGGCACAACTCTTACTGCTGGCGGCAGCCCTGCGTTTTCAGGCAGCAGCGGCACATTGAATCTGGGTTTCAGTGCTTCAGGGGTATCTGTGAGCTCTTTCAGCGGCGTTGGCACGCTGAACTTCACGACCCCGTTTACGTTTGCTTCCGGTGAAACGCTCGCGGGGGCCAGTGGCACAACAACATTTCAGGCCGCCGTAACGCTCGATGGAGCCGATGCCATGGATACCGGGGCCAGTAGCGGGAATGTTGTATTTGCTTCCGCACTCAATGCCAGCACGGCGGCTGATTCCCTGACAATCGGCACAACAACGGTGCCCGAAAGCGCCACATTTGATCAGAGTGTCGGCGCAACGCTCGCCCCGGTTTCCTTGACGGTCAACGGAGCGACAACACTTAATGGCAATGTCACCACCACAGGTGCACAAAATTACACCGGTGCTGTCGCACTTGCGCGTACTCCGATCAAACTTTCGGGTGCCACGCTCAACGCTTCTTCGCTGTCTGGTGCTTCGTTCACCGGGGTGGGAGAGACGCTGAATCTGCATTTCAATTTCAGGGCCAATTTAGGAGCTATCAGCGCGTTGGGCATTCTGGAGGATACCGGTACGGGCACCACCACGCTTAACGGGAATATCTCCACAACCGGCGCGCAGAACTATACGGGTGCGGTGGCGCTTAATTCGTCAACCATAACACTTACCGCCAACAGCAGTGGCACAGTTCAAACGATAATCTTCGGCAGCACTGTGGATGGCGCGGATACATTGAATATCGGCGGCGGAGGATTAACATCCAATGCGGTGTTTCAGGGTAAGGTGGGCGGCACGACCAACCTGGCGGCGTTAAACGTCAGTGGAGCCACTTCGCTGGGTGGAAATGTGACCACCACCGGCGCGCAGAACTTCCTTGGCGCAGTGACGCTTAACGCGTCACCCATTACGCTCACAGCCAACAACAGCGGCACGGCTGAAGCGATAACCTTCGGCAATACAGTAAATGGTGCTGACACGCTGAGTATCGGCGGCGGAGGATTAATATCTAATGCGGTGTTTGACAGTGACGTGGGCAGGACAACCAACCTGGCGGCGTTAAACGTCAGTGGAACCACTTTGCTAAGTGGAAACATTACCACAACGAGCGGGCAAACGTATGACGGTACTTTGTCGCTCAACGCCGCCAATATTACGCTGACTGACAGCGGCGTAACTGGAATAGCATTGAATTCCGTCGTGGCGACGTCGTCAGATAATCTCGCGATCAGCCAGACCGGCACGGGTACGGTTTCGTTGGACGGCAGTATCGCAACTCTCAATAATTTCAGTGTCGCCACTGCGGGGACGATTATCTTAGGGGGGAGCATCACGGCCAATGACCTGTCCATATCTACATCTTCTACCGGCGGCGGGAATCCCTTGAGCGTACCGGTTGCAGTTACCATTAATGCCGATACGCAGAGTTATGCGGCAACAGGCACCGGCGATACCTTGGGAAGCCTCGCTAATCTCCTACTTGCCGATACCGTCGGCACCGCCGCACCGCGCAGCATCTCTTTGACGCAGGATGCAACAATTCAGGATACCGGTTTGCCTGCGCTGACGCAGTTTACAACCGGCGTCTTAACAGGCAGCAGCTACTTCATCACGTCGTTAAGTGGAAATATTACTCTGGTAGGCGGCAGTTCGACGCCCGTATCAGATGCGAATCTCATCCTAAGTGCGCCGCACGGAAATATATCGCTGGGAGCATCCGGCGCTTTTACAATCAGCTCACTTACGGCCACCTCGGCCACCACTGGGGCCATTACATTAGAGGGCAATGTTACAACCACGAATGGACAAACTTATAACAGTGCTGTGACACTGGGTGCCGGTGCTACGCTGACCACAACCAATAGCGCTGTAACCTTTGCTTCGACCGTGGACTCCGCCTCGGGTATTGCGGAAGCTCTAACCGTCAACGCCGGTACCGGAACCGTGATCTTTGGCGGCGCGGTCGGGGCCGTAAATCCATTGGCTAGTCTTACTGTAGATAGTCCGACAATCATCAACGGCGGTGCGATGACAAGCACGAATGGACAAAGTTATCACGGTAGCGTTACATTGGGGGCCAATACCACGCTGACCGATCCGCTATTTGTTGACTTTGCCGGCACAGTAACTGGCCCAGAATGGTCCCTGACTCTGGCTGACACCGGCGGCGCTAGCACCTTGGGCAGCGTGGTAACGACCAAATCATTAACCATTACCGCCGGAACAATTGCGCTCAATGGCGGTACGGTAACCACATCCAATGGGCAGAATTATATCGGTGCGGTGACACTGGGGGCCGATACCACGCTGACCGATTCGACATCCATTGATTTTGCCAACGCGGTAAGTGGTGCAGGATCGTCTCTGACTTTGGCTGACAGCGGCGGCACCAGCACGTTTAGCGGTACCATAACCACCAGTGCGTTACATGTTACCGCCGGCACAATTGCGCTCAATGGCGGTGCGGTAGCCACAACCAACGGGGAGAATTACAACGGTGCGGTGACGCTGGGTGCCAATACCACACTGACTGATCCGCTATCGATCGCGTTTCTTAATACCGTAAGCGGCCCAGGATTTTTCCTGACTCTCGCCGACAGCGGCGGCACCAGCACGCTGGCGGGTGCCCTAAACACTAACTCCTTAAATATTACCGCTGCGGCAATTGATCTCAACGGTGCTACCGTCACCACCGCCAACAACCAGAGTTACAACGGCATTGTAACACTCGGTTCAGATACCGCGCTGACCACCACGAATAACGGGGCGGTAAATTTTTCATCAACGGTAAATGCGGCCACAGCCGGTGCCCAAAGTCTGGCGGTTGACACCGGTATGGGAACTGTGACCTTCGGCGGCGCGGTCGGTGGCACGAATTCATTAGCGAGCCTTACGGTCAGTGGTCCAAGTATCATTACCGGTGGGGCGGTGACAACCAGCGGTGGACAAAGTTATATCGGAAGTGTGACCCTGGGGGCCAATACCGTAATGGCCACCACGAATAATGGTGGCATACGTTTTTCATCAAGCATCGATGGGGTGACGGCCGGTGCTGAAGGACTGACGCTTAACGCCGGTGCAGGCACGGTGACCTTCGGCGGCGCGGTGGGCGGATTAAATTCACTGGCGGCCCTGACGGTAAGCGGTCCAACGGTTATCAATGGCGGGGCAGTGACTACAACAGGTGCCCAAATTTATGACAATGCGGTCGCGTTGGGGGCTGATAGTATCCTGGCTACAACTAACAGCGCGGTGAATTTTGCGTCAACTGTAGACTCGGCTTCACCCACCGCGGAAACGCTCACTATTAATGCCGGTACCGGCACTGTGACATTTGGCGGTGCGGTAGGCCAAAGCCACGCATTGGCAAACCTGACCGTCATCGGATTGACACAAATCAACGGCGGGACTGTGATCACTAACGGCGGACAATCGTACAACAGCATCGTGGCGCTGGGCGCTAATGCGGTGCTAACTGGTACGACGCTAAATAGTTCAACCACACCGGCAATATTCAGCGGCAGCGGCGATACGTTGACACTGAACTTCACCGGTGATGCCAATCTTGGAACCATTGCCACCCTTGGAAGTCTGGTCAGTAGCGGTCTGGGCGCAACTACGTTGTATGGCGATATTACCACCAGCAGTGCCCAGAGCTACAACGGAACCATAGCTCTGGCCGCTACGCCGATCACATTGACCGGTACAACATTAAATGGTTCATCCACACCCGCGGTATTCAGCGGCAGCGGTGGCTCATTGACGCTAGCGTTTAGCGGCACTGCTGATCTGGGCACTATTACCACTCTGGGCAGCCTGGCAGACACAGGTTCGGGGACAATCACGCTTTATGGCAATATCGCCACCAGCGGTGCACAGAGCTACAACGGAACAGTGGCTCTGGCTGCGACGCCGATTACACTAACTGGTACGATGCTAAATAATTCAACCACACCGGCAATATTCAGCGGCAGCGGCGATACGTTGACACTGGACTTCAGCGGTAATGCGAATCTTGGAACCATTGCCACTCTTGGAAGTCTGGTCAGTACCGGTCTGGGCGCAATTACGCTTTATGGCGATATTACCACCAGCGGTGCCCAGAGTTACAACGGAACTGTATCGCTGGCCTCGGCCGCAATTACCCTGACCGGCACGAAGTTAAATAGTTCATCTACACCCGCGGTATTCAGCGGCAGCGGTGGCGCATTGACTCTAGCCTTTAGCGGCACTGCTGATCTGGGCGCTATATCCGCTCTGGGCAGCCTGGCAGACACAGGTTTGGGGACAACCACGCTTTATGGTAATATTACCACTAGCGGCGCTCAGAGCTACAATGGAACTGTATCGCTGGGTTCAGCCGCAATTACCCTGACGGGCACGACGCTAAATAGTTCAACCACACCTGCGGTATTCAGCGGCAGCGGTGATGCGTTGACACTGAACTTCAGCGGTAATACGAATATTGGAACCATTTCCACTCTTGGAAGTCTGGCCAATACCGGTCCGGGTGCAACTACGTTGTATGGTAATATTACCACCAGCGGTTTCCAGAGCTACAATGGAACTGTATCACTGTCTGCTGGCGCAATTACCCTGACCGGCACAACATTAAATAGTTCATCCACGCCCGCAGTATTCAGCGGCAGCGGCGGCGCATTGACTCTGGCCTTCAGCGGCAATGCTAATCTGGGCACTATTACCGCTCTGAACAGCCTGGCAGACACCGGTTCGGGGACAACCACGCTTTATGGCAATATCACCACCAGCGGTAATCAGACCTATAGTTCGCCGACTGGAATTGCTTCCGCTTTGACCTTAACAGGTACCAACTTGAATCCCTCTCCGAATGCGGCGGCGATATTCAGCGGTGCCGGGGCACCGGCATTGACACTGGATTTCAGCCGGTCGTACAATGTTAATCTGGGTGCCTCCAGTGGCCTGGCTTCACTGGATTTGGGCGTGCCATCAACGGTTCCTTTCAATATCCTCACAAGCACGACTCTAAGTTATCCGCTGACCGTCGCCGGAACTGTTACGGTTGGTCAGAGCGGCGACCCGGCGGGAAGCGTAATAACGCTTACTGGATCGGCCTTTACCTTTAAGAGTTCTTTTGATGCCGCAAGTCCCAATGATGGTGTCGTTTTTGCCGCCTTGAGTGGAACGCCAAGTAACGTGGAATTTGACGGCGTTGTCGGCGGCAGCAGCGCAAATCCTGACCTGGCGTCGTTGACTGTTCAGGGAACAACCACGGTCAACGGAGGGGCGGTCAATACCGTCAATAGCCAGATTTATGACGGCGGCGTCACGATCAATGGCGGTGGGACAACCACGTTTACCAGCACGCAGGGAGGAATTGCGGAAAACGGCGGGATCAGTGATACAACCGGCGGTATTACGTTGTCGCCGGATTCGGCCCTGATGGTGCCCAATCCGGATCCGATACTGGGGGCGGGTGCGACAACGGGCGATTTCCGCCCGCAGAATTATCTCACGCTTAACGGCAATATCACCGCTTCCGGAACCGTCACGCTGGCCCCCAATGCGCCGAGCTTTAACAATGTAAACAATCCCGTTCCCGACGCCGCAACCATTATTACAACCATTCAATCCGGAACCGTTACAGTTACCGGAACCAATATATACATGGGTATGAGTCAAAAATGGACCTCACTTACCAGCCTGACGCTCAATGCCAACGTGGCCGGCGGTGCTAATGTCGCGGCGCTTGGCGATCTGAACGTGGCGGGCACGCTAACGGTTAGAGCGAACACCATTGATATGCTGTTGCGTCCCGCCGGATCGCAACTGGTACCGGGGAGTTCTTCAGGGGTGTTGGGCTTGCATGTCAATACGCCAGGTTCGGAGGGTGTGGATATTGTGGCCAATAGCCTGAATTTAACGGGCAGCGTTGTCCCAGTGGGTGCCGTTACGGATTACGCACCCCAGTTCGCCTATGGGCCGGGCGGCACAGTTACTGGCAGTATCACGCCGAATTCGCCTGGCGTGCACTATTACGGCGTCAACGTGGTACCATCAACTCTCATGGCTTCCGGAATCGCGGATGGCCGACTAACCACCTATTACCTGGACCTGAAAGCCAGCGGGCCGTCAACCTCAAATGTAACGGTGGCAGTCGCGCCCATTCTCCCCCCTCCGCCGCCGCAATTCAATTCGGTTGTGGTGCTGTCATCGGAGCAACGGCAAATTCTGCGTGAAGCGGGCATTAACGCCCGTAACACTTCCATTGACAATATTCTGAACTTGTTTGGCGGAAAAGCCGTGTTCAACGATATTCCCACCAGCGATGGAATGATTATCGTGCATCCCACGCTCCTGGATTACTATGTCACCACCAGTCGCTTGCCCTACCAGCAGACCAAGGACTTTATCGCCATGTATCGGGATTTATTTCTGGCTCCGGTAATAGATCCGAAAACCCACCAGCCGGAATTGGACCAAAGGGGCAACCCGATTTATCGCTCAAGGCGAATGGAATTGCATGTGCTGTTCCGTGATTCTTACAATGACTACGCCAAGGCGGTTGGCGCAGCGCATGCCACACCATTAGGGTTCCGAACATGGCTGGAAAAGACGCCGGGTCAGACTAAAGTGCTTAGCACGTTAAATCAATTGCGGACGCTTTTACGGCAGGTGCGGCAGCTTGGCCTGACATCCGTAGAACTGCGGCTGTCGCACAGCACGATTTTGGCGGAATTAAATCCTGGTGCCCTGTCCGAAAGACAGTTTGAGGAAACGGTAATGGGGCACCGATTATCCAAGTTATGATCATGATGGTTTCATCCGTCGCAATTTTGTTTTGCGGTGTTATACTCCTCTGAAAATAAAGGGCCATTAAATGTCTGATCTGAACATAGAGCCGTTGCTTCAACCGCTAGCTGCGGAGCATCCATGCGGTGCGGATTTATCCTACGATCCGGATTTCATGGAACTGGAACGTCTGATTCAGGGCACGCCTGAACGGGAAATGGGCGATGTTAAGATCGCGGCTGAAGAACCTGATTGGCGCGATATTTCAGGCCGCTGTCAGGCGTTGCTTACCCGCACGCGGGATTTGCGCATTATGGTCTACCTGACCCTGGCGGAATTAAAATTGCGCGGCGCGCCGGGATTTCGGGATGGAATTGTGCTGATCCAAAAAAGTGTGGAATCATTCTGGCCGACGCTTTATCCGGCCCTGGATCCGGATGATAACAATGACCCCACCTTCCGCGTCAATGCCATTGCTGCAATGTCGCCGCAAGGAGATGTTTATGGTGACATCCTTAAGTTTCCGGACCGTCTTCGCAGTATGGTGCTGGCTGACTCCAAGCAGATCGGCCGTATATGCCTGCGGGATATTCTAATTGCCCGTGGTGAATTAATCCCTCCAGAGGGCGAAGAAAAAAAGGATCCTGGTATTATTGACGCGGCCTTTAAGTCCGCAAACCCAGAATCTCTGGCCCTGATTTCCCGGGCGATTGACGAGTCCATCGCGGCATGGGATGCCATGGACGCGGTATTAACCGCCCATGTTCCGCCCGGCCATGCGGTGGATTTGCAGGGGAGCCGAAAAATTCTTAGTGCCATTCAGGCCGCGATGCGCCATCACATGGGGGCCGCTGAAAACAAGAGTTCCGAAGCTTCCGCTGCGTCTTCCGGCGGCTCCGGTGCTTCCGTCGCGTCGGCAGCCGTGGCACAGGCTATGCCCCATAAAGCCGGCGGTTTTTCCGTCGGATCAATTGCGTCTAGGGCAGACTGCAACCGAGCCATTGATGAAATCTGCCGCTTTCTGGAAGCTACAGAACCCTCCAGCCCGGTTCCTTTATTATTAAAGCGGGCGCAGCGGTTGATCGATAAGAATTTTATTGATGTAATATCCGATCTTTCGCCGGATACGTTGGCTGCGATCAGGGCGCTGGCCGGATTGGCGAAGGAAGGGGAGTAAAAAAGGTGATTTCATAACCCCAATTTGTTCGCGTGGCTTGACATGATTTACGCCTTCGAGTAATTTGGATCGTAAGAAATGGGGTATACATTTTGTGCGGCACTTTCGCACGGGCAATTTTGATGGAGCTGTCCTATGGCTAAGGCAAGCAGTCAGAAGTTTATCGCTCGCAATCGCGCACCACGTGTTCAAATCGAATATGACTTGGAACTCTACGGTTCAGAAAAGAAAATAAACCTTCCCTTCGTCATGGGTGTCATGGCTGATCTTTCTGGCAACCCCGCGGAAGCGCTTCCCGGAGTGGATCAACGCAAGTTCTTGGAAATTGACGTTGATAATTTTGACGAACGCATGAAAGCCGCCAAGCCGCGTGTGGCGTTCCAAGTCGCCAACAAACTGTCCGGTGAAGGCAACCTGCCGGTTGAACTCACCTTCGACAGCATGGATGATTTCTCGCCCGCCGCGGTGGCCCGCAAAGTTGAGCCGCTGCGAAAATTGTTGGAAGCTCGCACCCAATTGGCCAACCTTTTGACCTACATGGATGGCAAGGCCAATGCGGAAGAATTGCTGGGGAAGGCGCTAAAGGACCCGGCACTGCTTCAGGCTCTGGCCGCAGCTCCTAAACAACCGTCGTGAATCTATTGGCTTTACCATTCTGATATTTTATACATACAGGAGGCCAGAAAATGGCGGAACCAACACAAGCCCAATCTGCGGCGGCACCCGCGGCGGCAGCGGTTGAATTAAGCGAATTTGATTCGCTGTTAAAAAAAGAGTTCAAACCTAAGACCGACGGCGTAGCCGAACAAATCAAAACTGCGGTGCAGACTCTGGCCCAGCAGGCCTTGGAAGGAACATCGCTGATTTCTGATGATGTAGTGCGCTCCATTGAAGCCATCATTGCGCAGTTGGACGCCAAACTCACGGAACAGGTCAACGAAATAATTCACCATGAGGCGTTCCGATCGCTTGAGGGGACGTGGCGGGGCCTGCATCATCTGGTAAATAATACCGAAACGGATGAAACCCTGAAAATTCGGGTGATGAACATCTCCAAAAAAGACGTTGGAAAGACCATTAAAAAATTCAAGGGTACCGCATGGGATCAAAGCCCTCTTTTCAAGAAGCTTTATGAAGATGAATTCGGCAGCCCCGGCGGGGAGCCTTATGGCTGTCTGATTGGTGATTACTATTTCGATCACTCTCCGCCGGATGTTGAAATTCTGGCGGGAATGGCCCAGATCGCAGCGGCGGCGCATGCTCCGTTTATTTCCGGTACCGCGCCCAGCCTGATGAACATGGATTCATGGCAGCAAGTCGGCGATGCCCGTGATTTGACCAAAATTTTCCAGACCCCGGATTATGCCCCGTGGCGGTCACTGCGAAAATCGGATGATGCCCGGTATATCGGCTTGACCATGCCGCGTTTTCTTTCCCGTATTCCCTATGGGGCCAAAACCAATCCCGTTGAAGAATTTGCGTACGAAGAAGATACGGGCAAAGCGGATCATAATAAATACACATGGTCCAATGCCGCCTACGCGATGGGTGTTAATATCAATCGAGCGTTTAAGCTTTATGGCTGGTGCTCGCGAATTCGCGGAGTAGAGTCCGGCGGCATGGTTGAAGGGTTGCCTTGCCATACCTTTCCCACCGACGATGGGGGCGTGGATATGAAATGCCCCACGGAAATTGCCATTACCGATCGCCGGGAAGCCGAGTTGGCAAAAAACGGATTAATGCCGTTGTCGCATTGGAAGAACACGGATTATGCCGTATTCGTCGGCGCACAATCCCTGCAGGAACCGGAAAAATATGCCGATGCGGACGCCACCGCCAATGCCAATCTTGCCGCCCGTCTGCCGTATCTTTTCGCCACCTGTCGTTTCGCGCATTTCCTTAAGTGCATGGTCCGTGACAAGATCGGATCATTTAAGGAGCGCTCGGATATGCAGCGCTGGCTCAATGAATGGATTATGCAATATGTTGATGCGTCGCCCGCGACATCCAGTGAAGAATACAAAGCTTCACATCCGCTGGCGGCGGCGGAAGTAACCGTTGAGGAAGTGGAAGGTAATCCGGGTTATTACCGCTCCAAGTTTTTCCTTAGGCCGCACTATCAGTTGGAAGGCCTGACCGTTTCATTGCGCTTGGTCAGCAAACTTCCGTCGGTCAAGAGCGGTGGATAACACAGTCTATTGCACGAGCGTGTTTGGGCCGGCATTTTCTGATGCGTCGTCAGAACTGCAAGCTGTCAGCGAGTCCAAGGATGCCGTGTTGCTATAAAGCTTTTTTGAAAGGAGCTTAACTATGGCGTTCGATGCATATCTGAAAATCGATGGAATTGAGGGTGAATCAACATCCAAGGGAATGGAAAAACAAATTGAAATTGAATCTTTTTCCTGGGGATTAAGCAATTCCGCGACGGTGGGCAGCCAATCCGGTGGAATCAGCAGTGGCAAGGCTAATATCGGGGCATTCACGATCGTGAAAGCTGTTGATAAAGCCAGCCCAAATCTGATGCTCGCCGGTTGTGACGGCAGCCATTTGAAATCGGCTACCGTAACATTCCGCAAATCAACCGGTTCCTCCGGTCAGAAGCCCTTTGAGATTTTGAAATTCACCGACTGCATGGTATCGGGATATCAGTTGGCGGGCGTTACCGGCGGTAATGACACATTGCGTGAAACCGTCAGCTTTGAATTCGGAAAAGTTGAAATGGAATATTACACGCAGAAGTCCGATGGCTCGACGACAAAAGCCGGCAATACCGGTTGGGATCGTATCAAAAATTCGAAGGCCTGACGCCGCGTGAATCAGGAAAGGCGCTTGTTGCAAAAGCCCATCAATGCATGGGAACATTGCAATTGAGCCTTCCGAAGATGCCGATGGGCGATTCATGCCGTCGGCATCTTCGGATTTTATTTTCCTGCATTGAGCATTTGGCTTTAATCTACACCACTGCCATACTTCCGAAGCGCTGGACGCCTTTGGGAATCGGCTGGCCGTAGCTGCAACAGGCTTCGCATAGTCAACGGTTATACGCCGATCATACCTTGGGCCGGGGCCACGGACGCTTGCCGAAGCATTGTCGGCCGGTGACCCGCGGCTTACCAACGGCGCAGCACGAGAGCCTGGAGACAAAATTTATGACTGCTGAAGAGCTGATCCGCGGCGGAAATCTGGAAGAAGCATTGGCTGGCGTGCAGGCGGATGTTCGCAAAAAGCCGGCGGATGCGAAACTTCGCGTTCTGCTGTTTCAATTGCTGGCAATTCTTGGCCAATGGGATCGGGCACTGACGCAACTCAATGTTGCCGCTGAACTTGATCCGCTGAACTTGTTAATGGCGCAAGTGTGCCGCGTGGCGCTGCAGTGTGAGGCGCTGCGCGCTGATATTTTTGCCGGCGGCACCACCCCGATGGTCTTAGGCCAGCCGCCGGAATGGCTTGGGCAACTGATACAAGCCAATGATTTTGCCGCCAAGGGACGTTTTGCGGAATCCGCGGTTCTACGGGAGCAAGCCTTTGATGCGGCACCCGCGATCAGCGGAAAAATTAACGATGAACCATTTGCCTGGCTAGCGGATGCAGACCCGCGGCTCGGGCCGGTCATGGAAGCGATGGTGGATGGCAAGTACTATTGGATTCCACTAACCAATATCCGGGAAATTCAAATTGAAGCCCCGACCGATCTGCGGGACCTCGTGTGGATTTCCGCCAATTTTACATGGTTAAACGGCGGTACAAAATTCGGGCTTATACCGGTGCGCTACCCGGGTTCCGAGAAAAGTACAGATTCCGCCATACGCATGGCACGCAAGACCGACTGGACGACGACCGATACACTTTCTCTTGGACTGGGGCAGCGCGAATTCGTGACCGATCAGAAAGAATATGCCTTTCTGGAAGTTCGCAGCATTGTCTTGGACCAACCCGAACTTGCCGTGACGGATGCCGCCGCATCGGAACAGGGGGCGCAAAATGGATGAATCCTTTTCGCGCGACCGCCTGCAGCCGTTTCTTCTGGATCGTCTGACCGATGATGCCCCGGAAACTTCCCGCGAGTCACGCGATCAACGGGCAGGAACTCTTCGCCAGTTGCGAAAATCTGTATTACGCGACTTGGAGTGGCTGCTCAATACGCCGTGCCATTTTGATGCCGAAGAACTCAAAGATTTTCCCTTGGCGGCCCAAAGCGTTATTAATTACGGAATTCCCAATCTTTCCGGGCACACCATTTCCGGAATGCCCCCCGAACGCGTTGAGAAAATGCTCATCAGTGCGGTTCACCGCTTTGAGCCGCGGGTCATTCGCCATTCGCTTAGCATCGGAAGTGTCGCCGACGCCGGTAAACCCAACACGCTTGATTTTGAAATCAAAGGGGAAATCTGGGCCGTTCCGCTGCCGGACGTTTTATTTGTCCGCACGGAAGTGGATATGGAATCCGGACATTGCAGTTTGCGGGAAAAATAGGATGGACAGCCAATTTCTGCAATATTACGAACGCGAATTGCGGCATCTGCGCGACATGGGCAAAGAATTTGCCGCCGCCTATCCCAAGGTGGCCGGGCGATTAACACTGGACCAGGTGGATTGCCCCGATCCGTATGTGGAACGCCTGCTGGAAGGATTCGCTTTTCTGGCGGCGCGTGTTCATCTTAAATTGGACTCGGCCTTTCCCCGCTTCACGCAGGGCCTCTTGAACACGGTTCATCCCAATTATCTGGCTCCCACACCCTCCATGGCGATCGTGCAATTTGAAATTGATAAAGCCGACCCCGGTTTAGCAAAGGGTTTTGCCATGCCGCGTGGAACCGCCATGCGCAGTATTGTCGGTGCCGGGGAATCCACCGCATGCGAATATCGCACCGCCCACAATCTGACGCTTTGGCCCATCCAAGTCACGGACGCCAAATATCACCTGCGCGAACTTGAATCGTTGAATCTGGGTATGGGAAGCGGTGTACAGGCGGCCATTCAGATTCGCCTGGCGTGTAATCCGGGTTTGCTTTGGAATCAGATTCAACTGGACCGCCTGCAATTTTTTATCGCCGGCACGTCCGAAGTGCAGATTCGTCTATATGAGCAGATCATCGGGCAAAGCGCGCAAGTGGTGGTGCAACCAGGCTCGGTTCCGGTTAAATGGCGTGAGACACTGCCCGCCACATGCATCCGGCGCGTGGGCTTTGATGATGACCATGCGCTGTTGCCGGTATGCCCGCGCGCCTTTCAGGGGTATCGCCTGCTGCAGGAATATTTTACCATTCCCCAGCGGTTCTTGTTTTTTGAAGTTTCCAATCTCCGGTCCATCATTGCCCGCTGCGCGGAACCCCACCTGGATTTATTGCTCTGCCTGCGCAAAGCGGATGCGACATTGGAACGCACGGTGACCGCTGCTAATTTTAAGCCCCACTGTTCTCCGGTTATCAACCTTTTTCCCAAGCGCTGTGATCGTATCCAATTATCAGAGCGCTTCAGTGAATTCCCCGTCATTCCCGATCGCACGCGCACCAGAGATTTTGAAGTCTTTGAAATTACTTCCCTGACCGGCCACGGTGCCCGATCCGATGATACGCAGAGGTTTCGCAGCTTCTATCGAATGTGGGATTCCGCATCCCGGCGGGATGAAGCGTTTTTTACCGTGCATCGCCAGCCCCGGGTCCCCTCTGAACGGGAGCGCGCCACCGGCGGTCGGTCGGGTTATACCGGCAGTGATGTGTTTGTCTCTCTGGTTGACGGCCAATGTGCGCCATATAGAACCGAATTGCGGCAACTGGGAATTGAATCGCTTTGCACCAACCGTGATCTTCCGCTTTTTATCCCATTGGGAAAAGGGACAACCGACTTCTCTTTGGAATCCGGCGGTCCGGTCAAATCTATTCGCTGTGTGAATGGTGCGCCAACCGTTCCGCGCGCGTCACTGGCCCAGGGTGATGCCGCATGGCGATTGATCAGTCATTTGTCATTGAATTATCTTTCTTTGCTGGATTCCAATGACGGTCGCGGAGCGGCGGCTTTGCAGAATTTGCTGGGGCTTTATTGCAACATCAATGATCCGGCGTCGGAAAAGCAGGCGCACGGAGTAAAAGCCATTTCCAGTTCGCCGATCATTCGGCGCACATTCAGCGACGGGATGATGGCGTTTGTTCGCGGACTGGAAATCTCAGTAACATTGGATGACCATGCGTATGAGGGAACCGGAGCATTCCTCATGGGGGCGGTGCTGGAGCAATTTTTTTCGCGTTATGTGTCAATGAATTCGTTTACTCAATGCGTGGTCAACACGGTTGATCGCGGAAGGATCATGGAATGGACAGCGCGTCCGGGATGCCGGCAGATACTCTGATGCGGCTGCTGGAATCGCGGGCCGCCTGTTACGACTTCTTTCTGGCCGTGCGCAGTATTGAATGCGCCCGCCGGGATTTGCCGCGCGTGGGCTATTCCACATCTCCACGGCTCGACCCGGTGCGGTTTGGTCAGGAGCCGGCGCTGGCGTTCCCGGCAAGCACGATTGAAAAACTGGAATTGTCACAGGCGGCGGACGTTCCGCGGTTGGCGGTGCGATTTATCGGCCTGTTTGGCCCCAACGGGCCGCTGCCGCTGCATCTTACAGAATACGCCCGTGAGCGCAAACTGCATGTAAAAGACAATACGCTCTGCGCCTTCGCTGATATGTTTCACCATCGCATGATCAGTTTTTTTTATCGTGCCTGGGCGTGCAATGAGCCGACGGTCAGTTATGATCGTCACGGCGCTTCCCCAACCAATCCGGGAGATGATGACGCGTTCGTCCGTTATTTCGCCAGCCTCATGGGTATGGGAACTGATTATTTAATGGGCCGCGATAGTCTGCCCGACAACGCCAAACTCTATTTTTCCGGCCGCCTGTTGGCCGGTGTGCGTAATCCGGACGGCTTAAGGTCGATTCTCCATGAATATTTTGGCGTAAGGGTGGATATTGAGGAATTCTCGGGCCGTTGGCTTGTATTGCCTGCGGATTGCCGCTGCCAGTTGGGTTCCAACCCCGCGTCCGGGATGCTGGGACAAACCCTGGTTGTAGGCTCGCGCATCTGGGATGCTCAGGGAAAATTCAGAATTATCATAGGTCCAATGGGACTGTCGGACTTTAACCGAATATTACCCGGCAGCGTTGGTTTTCAGAACCTCTGCGATTGGGTAAAGTTATATCTCAATGACGAACTGGAATGGGATGTGCGCCTGATTCTCAAGGCCGGTGCCGTACCGCCCATGATTTTAGGACAGGATTGCCGTCTGGGCTACACCACCTGGCTGCACACAACAGAATTGGATCACGACCTGCGAGATTTGGTTTGCCGCCCGGTTGCGGCTTAATAACTGGAATAAGGATTCATGTATGGCAGAAATCAGTCGTTCCGCGTTGTTCGGTAAGTTAAATAAGGTGGCCTATAAGTCCATTGAAAGCGCCACCGTCTTCTGCAAAATGCGCGGCAATCCCTACGTGGAACTGGTGCACTGGATCAATCAGATTCTGCAGTTGGACAATACCGACCTGCATCTGATTATCCGTCATTTTGGTCTCAATCCATCTAAATTGGCCGCGGATATTACGGCCTCACTGGATCGCCTGCCGCGCGGTTCCACATCGATATCTGATTTGTCTTCCCATATTGATGAAGCGGTGGAGCGAGCCTGGGTTTACGGATCGCTGGTTTATAAAAGTACGCAGGTACGCACCGGTCATCTGATCCTTGGTATGGTAAAAACCGGAACGCTGCGTAACAGCTTGCTGAATATTTCCCGTGAATTTGAAAAAGTGAAACCGGAGCAGTTGTCCGATGATTTCGGCAAAATTACCTCCGGCTCCACCGAAGAACTTCTAGCCCCCTCTGAAACCGAAGGCAGTGGCGCACCCGGTGAAGCCAGCGGAGCCATCGCACCGGCGGCCATGGGTAAACAGGAGGCACTGGCTAAATTCTCCATTGATTTAACCGCCCGCGCCAAATCCGGGGAATTAGACCCCATCGTCGGCCGGGATGAGGAAATTCGGCAGGTGGTTGATATTCTCATGCGTCGGCGGCAGAACAATCCAATTCTTACCGGTGAGGCCGGCGTCGGAAAAACCGCTGTGGTGGAAGGTTTTGCCCAGCGTGTCGCCGCCGGTGAAGTGCCGCCCTCGTTGAAAGATGTCAGTGTTCACACACTGGATATTGGTCTGCTGCAGGCCGGTGCCAGTATGAAGGGGGAATTTGAGCAGCGTCTGCGATCCGTGATTGAAGAAGTGCAGGCTTCACCCAAGCCCATTATCCTCTTTATTGATGAGGCCCATACGCTCATTGGAGCCGGGGGTGCCGCCGGAACCGGCGATGCCGCCAATTTACTCAAACCCGCCCTGGCCCGCGGCACGCTTCGCACCATTGCCGCTACCACATGGGATGAATATAAAAAGCATATTGAAAAAGATCCCGCGCTGACCCGCCGGTTCCAGGTAGTAAAAGTCGAGGAACCTTCGGAACATAAAGCGATTTTAATGCTTCGCGGACTTATTGCTCCGCTGGAAAAGCACCATCGTGTGCAAATTCTTGATGAAGCCATTGACGCTGCGGTGCGATTATCCCATCGTTATATTCCATCGCGGCAGTTGCCGGATAAAGCCGTCAGTCTTATTGATACCGCTTCCGCCCGTGTCGCGGTAAGTCAGCACGCTTTACCGGCGGAACTGGAAGATTCCAAACGCCGCGTTGAAGCGCTGGAAATGGAAATTCAAATTATAAATCGTGAAACGGCGGTTGGGTTGGATCACACCCATCGGCTCTCTGAAGTGAATGGTCTTTTAGAAACTGAGAAAAAGCGTTTCGCCGATCTGGACGCCAAATGGAAGCAGGAAAAGCAACTCGTTGACAAAATTCTCGACATTCGCCATTCGTTACGTGCCGCCGCCGAGCCGATTGACAGTGCGCCGGAACCCGCGGCAGCTCCATCCGCCAAGCCCAAAGCCAAAGCGGCCCCTGCCCCGGCCGAAGCTGCTCCAAGCTCCAAACTTACCAGCGAACAGCGTGATGCCATGCTGATCGATCTGCGTAAATTACAAGCTGAGCTTTCCGCATTGCAGGGCGAATTACCCTTGATTTTCCCAACCGTGGATCAGCAGGCCGTGGCATCTGTTGTCGCGGACTGGACCGGCATTCCCGTAGGCCGCATGGTAAAAAATGAAATCGAACAAATTCTTAAACTGGCGGATCATCTGGAGAAGCGCGTGATCGGCCAACGCCATGGCCTGGAAATTATTGCCCGCCGCGTGCAGACATCCCGCGCCAAACTCGATAATCCCAATCGACCCATCGGTGTATTTATGCTGGCAGGCCCGTCGGGGGTTGGTAAAACCGAGACGGCATTATCCCTGGCGGAAACACTTTATGGCGGCGAGCACAATTTAATAACCATCAACATGAGTGAATTTCAGGAATCGCATACCGTCAGCACGCTTAAAGGCTCTCCGCCGGGGTATGTCGGTTACGGTGAGGGCGGCGTATTAACCGAAGCGGTGCGCCGCAGGCCCTATTCAGTGGTACTGCTGGATGAGGTGGAAAAAGCCCACAAAGATGTCCATGAGATTTTCTTCCAGGTATTTGATAAAGGGTGGATGGAAGACGGCGAAGGCCGCTTGATCGACTTCAAAAACACCATCATCATCCTGACGACCAATGCCGGGCAGGATTTGGTGGTCAACATGTGCAAAGACCCCGATTTGCTGCCGGACGCCGAAGGGTTGGAAAAAGCCCTGCGCGGGCCGCTGGTAAAAGTGTTCCCCGATGCGCTGCTCAATCGCCTGGTTGTGGTTCCGTACTATCCAATTTCCGCAGCCATGCTCAAGCAGATTATTAACCTCCAGCTTTCACGCGTGCAAAAGCGTGTTCGGGAAACCCATAAAATTCCCTTTGAATATGATGAATCGGTGTCAAAACTCATCGCCGAGCGGTGTACGGAATTGGAACGCGGTGCCCGCATGGTCGATGCGATGATCACCAATGTTCTTTTGCCGCAGATCGGCCATGAATTTCTCACCCGCATGATGGAGGGCCGGCAGATTGATCGCATTGCGGTGACCGCCGAGGCAGGCGAATTTAAGTTTAACTTCGGCGGAAAATAGTAATCACGACATTCATGCCGCGTGGCATTGACATGCGGAACGCCGTCGCTTATTCAGGAGCTGCACCATGGCAAAATTTAAACAGGGACATCGGGAATTAAGCATTGATACGCCGCTGGGTTCGGATGTATTGCTGCTGACCAAATTCACCGGCACGGAAGCGTTAAGCGCGCCATTTGAATATGAACTGGAAATGCTTTCCGAGAAGCCCGATATTAATTTCTCCGATATCCTGGGCAAGAATGTTTCGGTTTCGCTTTCCGCAAAAGCCGGCGCACTATCTACGGCGTCAAGCGTGCGCTATTTTAATGGTTACATCTCCCGTTTTGAGCAGACCCACAGCGAAGGCAATATCTATCATTATTCGGCGGTGATGGTTCCCTGGCTCTGGTTTTTAACGCGGCGTCGCGATTGCCGGATATTTCAGAAACTTACCGTACCGCAAATTGTCCAGCAGATATTTTCTGATCTGGGATTTTCCTCGGTGGTGGATAATGCCCTTACCGCAACTTACCGCACGTGGGATTACTGCGTTCAGTATCGTGAGACCGACTTTGATTTTGTCTCGCGCCTGCTGGAAAATGAAGGCATCTATTATTTTTTCAAGCATGAGAAAGATGCTCAGAGCGGCAACATCACGCATAAGCTGGTGCTTGCGGATGGTGTCTCAGCCAGTGTGAATATCAACGGGGATGCCAACATCAGTTATCTGGGGCCTAACCGGGCGGCCAAAGGCGAATATATTCGGGATTGGAGAATGCAGCAGACGCTGCAATCCGGCAATTTCATGCTCAACGATTATGATTTTACCGCACCCAAGAAATCGCTTCTGGCATCCGCCGCCAATACCGCCGGTGTTGTCAGCCAGACCGATCATCGTGTTTACGACTATCCGGGGGGGTATACCCAGTCCGCCGATGGCAGTAATTATGTTCAAGCCCGCATGCAGGAGCAACAGGCGGGTTTTGCGGTAGCCTCCGCAAGCTCGAATAATCGTGGCATTGAATCGGGTTATCTCTTTACGCTGGCGGATCATCCGGTATCGGCTATGAATCAGACCTATCTGATCCGTAGCGTAAAGTATGACATACGCAACGAGAATTATCTGCAGGATCAGCCAGGGCCTGTGGACACCACGTTCACCTGCAACCTGACCTGTTTTGAATCCAGCCAGCAATTCCGCCCCGCACGCAGTACGCCTAAGGCTCTGGTACGCGGCCCGCAGACGGCAGTGGTGGTAGGGCCGGCAGGCGAAAAAATCTACACCGATGAATATGGCCGGGTAAAAGTGCAATTCTACTGGGACACCTATGGCACATCCGATCAGAACTCCTCCTGCTGGATACGTGTCTCTCAATCCTGGGCAGGGGCACCCAACAACGGATTAAACTGGGGCGATATGGCATTGCCCCATGTGGGGGATGAGGTCATCGTAGACTTTCTGGAGGGCGACCCGGACAAACCGCTGATCACCGGCCGCGTGTACAACGCGGATAACATGCCGCCGGAATCGCTTCCCGCAAACAAACACCGAAGAATTATGCAAGACGATTACGGCAACCGCATTATTTTGGACGCTACGCCGGGCGATGAGCATATTCGGCTCTATAGCCCTCACCACCACTCGGATCTTCAATTAGGTAGAAGTGTCCAACACACCACGCAGAGTAATACTTACGGGGTAACCTACGGCAATAATTGGTCGTGCACGGCAGGCACCGCCGGAAATACCGTGCTCGGCAGCGAAGTGGCGATCTGTGCAGGCGGATACGTAAACGCCAAGGCGGGAATTGCGTACCAGTCAACGCTTGGAATGTCTTATACCTTTAATGGTGGATACAAATTTGAGTGGGACAAGAGTGGCGAGGTCATTATTCACGACTCCAGTTCCAGCAGCGTCACCAAAGACGATGTTATTATGGCGGCGGGGGGCAAGATATATCTGGCGGGCGGTGATGCCGGTCAGAAGCCTGCGACCCAATATACTTCCGTTGTTCAGATTAACAATTCAGGAATTGAACTAGAAGTTGGGCCGGAGAAGGAGATTTCCCCTCCGGGAACCAGTATTGCTACAAAGCTGGTCTTTGGACTTGTTGGCCTGATCCCCTTGGCGGGCATGGCGATGATCGCGGCCGGGCCGACATTTGAAAGCAATGTGGCGCAAAGCTCTCTTTCGGGAAGCGCTACGCCGTCCAGTATCGCATCGGGTTCGTACACGGCACCGCAAACTATTTCGCAGGGCGTGAATTCCACCGGTCTGACGGATACGAGCGACCCGACGGCGGCGGCCTTGGATATCGCAGGCCTGGCAACCATGGCGGTCGGTCTGGTGGCCACCATGGTCTACAGTGCGTATGTGAAGGCGACTGAGAAGGCGATTGAGCTCTCCGCGCATGGAGATAGTGCATTGGGTTCCGTCAAAATAGGTACATCCGGGACCGTCAAAGTTGAGAGTAACGGCGGCCCGATCATTCTGCGGCAGAAAACGGGTAAAAACCTAATCGGACTCGCGGACACTGGCAAGGTTTCAATCAAGGCACCCCAAGAGAACATTGAGTTGAAGGCACAATCTATAAAGCTAAACGGCAAAGCCAAAGTTACGATAAATGGAAGCGCCATTCAGGTTGAACCATAGCAACCAAATTTCAGGATCGCGGTTTGTAACAGTAATCTTCGTGGATGTTTTTAAAAATTGATTTGTTTGAAGGCCCGCATGAAAGTTGCCAACTGCACGTCCTTGACCTTCGCTCCGCTGGCGGGAAGAACCAACTTTCCCGGCCATTCTATGACGCTTATTGTAAAAGCCACATACAGCTTAAAGCCCGGTCAGCCGCCGGTGGCTATCCCAAAGCAACCATTCCCAACCGGCGATGAATTTTATCCCGATGACGAGGAAAAAAGCGGACCGCCGCGCTATGAATCCGATTTTGCCTATTTCAAACCGAAAGCCGATTTACTGTTGGTTGGTACCTGCCATCCGCCGGGCGGTAAACCCATTCCCGTATGCCAGGCGGTATTTCAAGTCGGCGATAGAGCCGGTAAATTAACGGTCGCCGGGGATCGCCGCTGGGAAAAAAAGTTGCTTAGCCGAAGTGCTACGGCTCCGCAGCCTTTTCGTACCATGGCGTTGCGTTATGAAAATAGTTACGGCGGCCCGGCGTTTGTTGCCAATCCAATCGGGAAAGGCCATGAGGCTCAGCGTGGCGGACAGGGGCAGGAAATCTGGCAGTTGCCCAATATCGAAAATCCTGCGCAATTAATTCAAAGCCCGAAAGACCGGCCCTTTCCCGCCGGCTTTGCTCCGCTAAGCGCCAAATGGCATACGCGCGCTGGTAAGCTCGGATCCTATGGCGGCAATTATCGCAAAACCCGTTGGCCCTGGTTCCCCGTGGATTTTGATTATGCTTACTTCAATGCCGCGGTGCCTTCTATGCAAGTGGACGGCTTTTTGCGCGGTGACGAAAAGTTGCTGTTTGAAAATCTACATCCGGAACACGCAAAATATGAATCGCGTCTGCCGGGTGTTCGTGTGCGCTGCTTTATCAACCGCGCCGGTGCCACAGAAAAACAGGCGGGAAATTTTGAAGAAGTGCCGATGAATCTCGACACCCTCTGGGTGGATATGGAAGCGGAGAAGATGGTGCTGCTGTGGCGTGGCGTGGCGGCGGTAAAATCTGAAGAATTTGAAGATGTCGCCGACGTATTTATCATGGATGAAAACCTGGCGGAAACGCCCGCCTCCCTGGAAGCATGTCGTCAGAAATTTTTGCAATCACTGAAAGAACCGGAAGAATCCGCGGAAGAACCGCCGCCACCGGAAGCCAAACCACCTCAACCAACCGCCGAAGAACTGGCCGCCAAAGAAAAGCAGAAAACGGAAATGCGTAAGCAGATGGAAGCTCAGATTGCGGCGACGTATAAAAATCTCGGCATGGACCCCGCTAAGGTGTCGCCGGAAATACAAGCCAAACAGGCGGCCATGCTGGATCAAATGCTTGAAGACGACCCGGCCAAAGCCTCGGCCATGCACGAGGCGGATTTGCAGAATCAGCTCAAAATCGCAATGTCCAAGCTGGGACTGGATCCGGATAACCTGCCCGCCATGAGCGCCAAAGCCCACGCCGAACAAATTCGATTCTGGGAATCGCAGGGACTTTCGCCGAAGGAAATGGCCGGCAATCCGAATCTGGCAAAAATGGCCTCGCTCATGGGGGCCTTGCTCCCAAAAATGGGCCACAACCCGGAAGATTTATCCCCGCTGATCGCCCAGATGAAACAGGCCCGCGCCAAGGCCGGCATTCCCGAACCTGAAGCGGAAAAGCCCCCGGAAGCCCCACCCGTCTGGACCCGCCAGATGGTGGAACAAAAAGTGGCGCTGGGCGAATCACTGGCTAAGGAGAATCTCTCACAGTTAGACCTGTCGCGGCTAAATCTTACCGCTGCGGACTTCTCCGGTGCCAACTTGTCCAACTGTAACTTCAAGGCGTCAATCCTGACTCGATGCAATTTCACCGGAGCCAATCTGGCATCAACCAATATGTCCGAGGTTCAAGGACCTCAGGCTAACTTTAGCCAAGCCGCCTTAGCCGGTGCAACACTGGAAAATGCGAACCTGAAACAAGCGGACTTTACTCAAGCCAACCTGGCTGGAGCGAATCTGACCGGTGCCATGCTGGATGGAGCCCTGTTTGAAAAAGCCACCCTGACCGATGCGGTGCTTATTGGCGTATCGGCAAAGGAGACATTATTTGTCGAGGCTGATCTGTCACGCGCCAAATTTCAGCAAAGCAAATGCCCGCAGGCTGATTTTGCCGCTGCGACCGTCAATCAAACTGATTTTTCCAATGCCGCACTTCCCGAAGCAACCTTTGAAAAAGCGACGGGAAAGCAGGTCAATTTTGCCAAGGCTGATGTGACAAAGTTGCGTGCCGATAAGGCTGATTTCCCGGAGGCGAATTTGTATGAAGCCGGCGGAACCGAGTCAATCTGGGCGGCGGCAAATTTAGCTGGTGCCAATATGCGCTACGCGCAGTTATCCGGTGCCACGTTCACTGCCGCGGGCTTGCAGGGGGCTAATGGCTCGGCCGCCAACTTAAAAACCGCCCGACTTAATAAGGCCAATCTTACGGGCGCGATAATGCAGCAGGCAAATTTATTTAAAGCCTCGTTTGAAAAGGCCAATCTGACCATGGCTAATTTAAGCGGAGCCAACGCCTATGGCGCTGAATTTCTTAATGCCGTACTTCAGGGTCTGATTACCGATGGTGCCACCAATGTTAAAATGACCAAGCTCTCCACGTCGGAAGCGTGATAATAGGCAGAACCATGAGTTACTTTGATACAATCGACTTTCAAAACCTGGATATGTCCAAACTGGACATTAAACGCCTTGCTGAAGAGTTCAAAAATCACAGCAAGCTGCTGATGAAGCGCGAAGATGTGATTGCCAAGTTTCAATCCGGTGAATCGCTGGCGGGTGTGCAACTCTGGTGGGTGGATTTATCCGGGGTGGATTTTAAGGGCGTTAATTTTCGCCAGGCCACGTTCCGCTATGTCAAATTTGCCGCCGCCAATCTGGAAAATGCCACATTCGCCGATGCGCAATTTGATAATTGTGATCTCACGGGCGCGAATTTAACCGGTGCCAATTTTACCGACGCCAAATTCACCAATAGCATCAGCGACCAGGCCAGGTTCTGCGGCGCAAATCTATCCGGATTCAGTGCTGCTGCGGAAGTTATGCTCCTGAAGGATCCCCGAACCGTTAAGCCCTCGGCGCGTATTTTGGAGTTGGCGAAAACCAATCCATCCATGACCGATCTGGAGAAGGCGGGCGTCGGATTACATGATATTGGCTTATCTTACGCGGACTTTGGCATGGGCATCTGCAGCATGAAAGAGGCGGATTTTACTCATGCCGTCATGACCAAAGCCAAATTTGAACATGTCGCCCTGGACGGCGGCAACTTTTCCGGTGCCCAATTAGGTGAATCGACATTTCAGAATTGTGGTATGAAGGCGGTAAAAGGATTAGCTCATGCCACGCTCGCCGGTGCCACGCTGACTGATGTGGATTTTGCGGAATCTCATCTGCCTAAAAATATCGCGGGTTGCACGCTTCAAGCCTGCAAACTTCAGCAACGAAATTTTGTCGGCTATGATTTACAAAAAACGCAATTTTCGGCCATGGAACTTGCCGGCGCAGACTTCTCCGGTGCCAGGATGGAATCCAGTGGATTCAGTAAAACAAATCTTGCCGCGGCCAATTTCAGCGGTGCCCAACTTAAAGGTGCCGCCTTTCAGGAATCCAATTTATCAGGCGCGGCATTTGCGGGTTGTGATCTTACCACCACCGCATTTGATAACTGCCGCCTCGGTGGTGCCCGCTTCTCGGGTGCCAAGCTTGATAACGGCCGAGTTTCCGCCTGCGGCCTTGAACAGGTCGATTTTGCGGGAATGGATCTGACCGGCTGCGATTTTGCCGGCGGTCAGTTGGATGGGGCGAATTTTTCCGGATGCACGTTAACCGGTGCGGATTTTTCCAGGGCATCGCTGAAGGGAGCCAATATCAGCCGCGCCACACTGCATGAAACCCTGTTTTCCCAAGCTGATCTTTCCGGTGCTGATTTATCGCATAGCACGCTTGAGCACTGTGAAATGGCCGGTGCCAAAGTCGCCAAACTGGACTTGCGCAACACGCGCCTTGAAATGACTGATTTCAAAGCGGTGGATTTCACCGGCAGCCGATTGGGCCGGACCAGCTTTTTTAAGTGCAACATGAAGCAGATACAATGTGCCAATATGGACATTACCGACTGCGATTTTTCCGATTCTGATCTGGAAAAGGCGAATTTTCAAAACGCGCGCTTGTCATCGGTAAACATCAGCCGCGCTAATTTGAAATCCAGCAATTTTCAGGGCGCGCATGTGTCGCAGGCCGCGGCGGAGCTGGCGGACTTTACCGGGGCGAATCTCACCGGGGCCAAGATTCAGAAAGCGAATTTGCGATGCGCTCGCTTTGAGGATGCAACCTTGGACGCCGCTGATTTAACCGCTGCGCAATTGGAGCGTGCCGACTTTACCAGAGCCAAAGCGGTGCGCGCCATTCTGCGGCAAGCCCGCATGACTTACTGCGTCCTGAATTATGGCACATTTAACAATGCTGATTTTTCAGCCGCCGATCTTAAACAGGCGGACCTGCACCGTATCATTGACATTGGCGCGATTTGGACTGGCGCAAATCTCGACAATGTAAAACGCACCGATGCCGATCTTGCATCCGCTGAAGATTTTCAGCCTCCCAAACCCGAAAAAAATACATAACAAGGAGAATTATTATGCACCCTGAATTATTAGAACGTGATCCGATGACCGCCAAGGCGCAATTTTCACCCGCTCAAGTGCTCATGGTCTCCGATGACGGGAAATTGAAAATCCGCTTTCCCGATGACCCCGCGGAGCGCGAATTCTGGGCCACCGCCGCGATGGGCTATGGCCAAGTTGCGCAAAGCGGTCAACAGGTACTGATCGCCGGTCAGGACTCTCAGAGTCTTTACGCCATTGGTATAATTTCCGGCCCACGGAATTCCGCACTGGTGGAAAAGAGATATCTTCCCGGCGGTGGCTATGCGGAAATATCCACAGCCAACGCTCAATCGTATGTACGAATATTTTCCCCCGAAAACAACTTGATTCTGGAATACAATTCCCGCACGCACCAAACCCGCATCCACGCCGATGCCGGCGGATTGGAATTGGTGGCACCGGATGGTGATATGGTGTTTCGCGCTGGAAAACAAATCCGCATGGAGGCTGATTCCGTTGCCATTCATGCCGGTCGGGCCGTGGATGTCGGCATTATCCATGCGCTTAAGGGTGTATTGTCGCAACTGCGCCTGCGATCTGATTCCGCAAAGCTTAAGTCGCCTGAAGTCAATGTAACCGCAGAAAATTTTAATCTTGCCGCCGATCGCGCCGCCGTAAAAACGTCGTCCTTAACCGGTGAACTCGAAAATATCAAAGTCACCTCACACCGCGCCGAACTGATTACCGAAACACTAATCAGCCGCTGTAAGAATGTCTATCAGGGCGTGGAGGAACTTTGCCAACTTTGTGCCGGGCGGCTTCGAACGATCGTTAAATCCACCTGGCACAGCCGCAGTCAGAACACGTACATCAACACGCAGGAAGATTTCAAGGTTAAAGCCGATCAGATTCATCTGGGTTAATTAGCAGGAGTGTTACTATGTTTCCAGCATCAAGCAAAGGCGGCGGCGTGTGCATGGGCATGCCCGACGTCTGTAAAACGCCGTCGCCCGCCGGGCCGGTTCCGATTCCCTATCCGAACATCGGCAATTTAGCCCAAGCGCAAAAAACCTCCACCAAGGTCAAGTTTGACGGCAAGGAGGCCGCTAATCTCAATACGCAGATGTCCCAGTCGCAGGGCGACGAAGCGGGAACCGCCGGCGGTGTTGTCTCCGGAACCAATATGCAGACCGTCGCATTCAAAAAAGGAAGCATGAAGGTCAAAATTGAGGGCCAACCCGCAGTCTACCTCACAAGCACAACCGGACATAACGGTTCCAACGCCAATATGCCCTCGGGTGCGCAAATTGCTCCCAGTCAGGCCAAGGTTCTGGTTGCGTCGTAGATTCTGACCCGGCGCTTGATTGGATTTCGCGCCCGGCGACAATACCCGAGTGTAAATTCCGGCTTCACCCGTGGGGTGTTGCCATTTTGCCGGCCAGTAAGAGGAGTTACGGCACCATGGCCCAACTCGCACCATCCATGCCGACAGGCTTCCAGGCCTGTCCCTTGATTGCCCCGGCGGAGGCGGCGGTTCGGCTTTGCGCCGTGATTCGCCTTAAGGCTGATCCGGTTGCCGGCTGGTTTGTGCCGGTGCGGGAAACATTTGACGCGCGCTGCTTTCTCGGTTGTCTGACCGATCAAGTCGGCACAGTGCTTCAATGGGTTGAAATTGCCATCCAAACTCAGGATTTTGCCAGCGATGGCCCCGAAGCCGTCCGCACGCACTGGAATAATCAGGTACTTGATGAACGCTGGAAAAGTAATTGTCAGGCTGCGCG
The DNA here is from genome assembly GCA_021819825.1 of Planctomycetota bacterium. GTDB lineage: Bacteria > Planctomycetota > Phycisphaerae > WQYP01 > WQYP01 > JAMDCX01. Next base: position 57,215 of record JAKAEZ010000002.1, on the reverse strand, counting down.
GCGTGGGGCCGAAGATTCCATCATTACCGGCCAATGGGAAAGCCAACCTTCCGTACCATTATTTTTCGATTTCACCGCCCGCCGCATGCAGGCATTGGTTGACCCCGTTTCCCAGCAAACCTGGAAGCTGTGTTGTGATGACCAGCTTCTGGCGGCCCATAAATTGCCCGCATACTCCAAGAGTTTATTCCGCTATTTGCATATCCAATCGGCGGATGGGCAGGCACTATTTCTGTCCGTGCGGGAAGATGCGCCCGCTAATGAAAATACACAAATTTTACGCGATGTTCTTACCGAACGCGCCTTAATTGCCTGGAACGCCGGCGGTTATTTAATGCAGGTCTCCAAATTCGATTCCTTGTCCGCAGACGCTTTTCTTGATGTGCTGGGCGGGGCAAAATACGACGGCCTGCCTGTCGGGAAGCTTCCCGCCGATTTTGATAAAGTCGCTCAAGTACTGCGTGATGCCAGTGAAATCGCCACCTCGGGAACGGTATTTCTCGGTCGGCATGGCCAACGAGGCCGCATCATCGAAAGCCTTCATTTGAAGCTCAAATTCCTGGCTGATGCTGTGCGTCAGACGCAGGCCGCGGTCAAGTCTTTACAACGTCCTATCCTGAATTTGCAGTGTTCAAGTTTTCAAATCAGTTTGGCCAATCCGGCTGTCGCGCTGCCATTTTTATGGACCGGTCAGGTGCGGCTGCGTGATTGCGGCGATGCCGCCCGCCTCGACGTGTCCGATGCGCAGGTTCAGGTTTTCACCCATGGTTCAAAACTATCACCGGGCGTATATCAGCCGACCGTTGAAAGCCGGCCGATGATCACGGAAAAGGCGGCCTTGCGTCTCCGTAATGTTATGACCGAAAGCGACAGCTCAATTTATCTGGAAGGGACATTAACCAACCTCGACGCCATTACGCCACGCGCGGAAGATCTGGTATGCCTGCGTTTTGGAGTCAACGATCAACGTGTGCTGGTGGCGGGTTCGGTTGAACAGGATTCCGCGTTGGCGGTGGGGGAGTATCGCTTCAGATCCCTGCAACAGCCGATGCATCCGCGATTGGCATCGGTCCTCAAAGCCGCGGAGGGCTCTACGTTGCAACCGGTTGGCGTGCAGTGCGTCGCCCGCATGGACACCGCATATGATCTGTATTCTCTGGCCGTGCTGGCCGTAAGAACGCTGGTTGTTCATGCGGCCAATCCGCTGCCGGTGGCGGTGGATGAACTTTACAGCCTGGCGCGGCAGATTGCCGCCGATTATGCGCCGGATAAACCTCTTGATGGCCGTATTATTGATATTCTTTCGCGTGATAATCGCTGGAATAAATCTTTAGGCCCCCAGAACGTCTTTCAAGCCGCGGGAGTTCAAGAGCAGGACAGCGAATTAATTCCGCTGCGGCTATGGGCGGACATACTGGCGCTAATTGTTCAGATGATTCCCGCCGTCGGCCCTGATAGCTTTTACCGCACATACGGTACAATACCGTCCGCCGCGATGGCCAATGTGTTTGAACCAGTGGCCGAAAAATTGGACCGGCTCTTGATTCAGACACGAAGCTTGATTGTAATTGACTGGCAGGTAAACCGAGAGGTTCACGCGGTGATCCGCCGGTTTCAGATGGGAATGTAACAGATTTTTTACCAGAATTGGTAGTTAAAAAAAGGACGCACTATGAAATGTGAATCGCACAACAGAATCCTTGCGGGCATGATCATGCTGCTTTTGCTGCTGGGGTTAACCGCGTGTTCAAGCGGGCCGATTGACCGCAACACGCAGTTCACGCTGGGGCAGAGCTTGCAGGTTAATAATCAATCCACCAGCACCATTGCCGTTGATCTGGTGGGCGTTAATGCCACAGATTATAAGCGATGGTACAACTATTCCATGACGCGGTATTTTTCTGCTGGTGATTTGCTCCGATCCGGCGCGGTCAAAGCGACGATTAATTTTACTCCCGGTTCTTCCGCCAAAGTTGTATTCTCCAAACACAATCCAATATGGAAGCAGTGGAAAAAAAATGGGGACACATATCTATTTGTGCTGGCGCAGTTGCCGGGAATCCGCCAGGATATGCCAGGCCCGGAAGATCCGCGCCGCCTGATATTGCCGTTGCAAAAATCACGCTGGCCGGATTCCGCCAATCCGATCAGGATTTTGATTAAAAACAGCGGCGTGGTGTGCCTGACGCCTCCTAAGCCGAAAAAGAGCTAAGTATGCGGCTTATATTTCGCGGCGTCCCAAGCTCGACCTGAAGTCCATCACATAGCCGCCGGCTATGCCGGTGGTATTAGCCAGGCCTGAATCGTAAGTCTGGAGATTGTTTTTGGTACGCTTGTTAAGCGTGGTATAGTCGTAACCGCCAGCGAACACGTGATGGAATTGCCGGGTGCCTAATTTCGGTCAATATCAAACCGATCATATCCTGAGCCGGCAGGCCCTGGGGATATGCTATGCGCTGGAAGATTCCCAATCTCCGGCCAAAGTTGTCCTGGATTTGCATCCGCCTGAGGATCTGTGGAACCCCACGCGCCAACGCGCCGCACAGTCGAGATTTATAGCCGGTTATGATTTTCAGAAATTAGTTGCCCAGCAATCACCGCTTTGGGCTAAAGTCTTTGATGTTCAGGCCATTGACAACTCTGGCGCGTATTGTGTGCTGGAACGCTTCGATTGGCCCATTAGCCGATTGATCCGCCTGCACGTAAAGCCCACGGCCGCCGATCTGCATCACCTGGCAACCACGGTATTAACCGCACTGCTTGACGCGCAGAAGCTTACGTCCCGCACACATGGCAATTTACGGGCGGAACATATTTACGCCTCCAGCGGTTCGATCGCCCAGTCGCGCATCGCGTTATCCAATCCGGCAAGCAGTGTCTTCAACGCCGATGCGGTTGCATCGGACGATCTCGTGCAACTCGGGCGCATGATCTGTGAACTTGTTGCCGCAAGGCGCTGGACGCCCACGACTCCCCTGGATCCGGCCATGGCCGAATTTAAATCTTTAGGATCAGAAGGAAAAGCCTGGAGCGATTTTTGCGGGTTTCTGCTCAATAAGGATCTGGCGGAGCGTAATATTGCCACTGCTCTGGACCGAGCCATTAAATTAAAACCTCGGAAAAGTCGCAAGCCTATTTATTTAAGTGTTGCCGCTGTGATCATTCTGCTGGTTATCGCAGCATTGGGTTATTTACGACATGCCCGTACACTCGCTGAGATGTCGCGTTTTAATGGTGCGTACGCACCCTATTCTGCCGCTTACACCCAATGGTTTAAAGCCTTTGCCGCCCATCGCAAGGCTCTGTCCAAAGTGCCGGAATTTGCCCCCATTAGTGCCGCGTTATCGCACGGAATTATTCTTAATCCGGATGATATTCTTCATGAATTCACGGGGCTTTTATCAAATCAGCAAATTCAAAAAGACCTCTCCGCGCATCCGCACGAAGCGCAAAAACTCGGCCACGCCATTGTGCTGCTAATGCGGACCGAGCGTATTTTAGGAAATCTGTATCCCCTATTGCGGCAGCAGCAGGGGCGATGGCAAAAACGCGGTTGGCACACGGCGGCCCTGAGTTTAGATCGCCAAGTTCTCGCCGCCATGCCCAATGATCAATCGCTGGTGCCGTTCCTGAAACTTTATAAAACGTCCTGGGCCAGAAATCCGAAGTTAAGGCGTTTTGCCCGGCTCTCTAACGGCTTATCTGCCGAGCAATGGATGACGCAATTATCCGCTGCCCGGCGGCTTAGCGTGATCCGGCCGCGGTTGGATACTCTATTAGAACGGTTTGCAAAAGTTAAAGAGCCGGTGGTCAGTACCTTTCCCGCGTATGCGCGGCAATATTTGGCGGCATCCTCCAATTCAGCCAATTTGGAAAATCGCGCGGAATCACTGCTGCGTGTAGCCCAACAACAGTCGAAGGCCTTGGCCGCTTATGGAAAACAAATCCGCTGGGATTTAGTGGCGCGATTGCCGCCGCGGAGCAAGACTCTTTCGCCGCAAAAATATTTCCCCGATCTGGCCGGATATAGAAAACTTCCCGGTCCGGAAAATGCCTATCTGGTCTCCCATGTGCAATTTGATGTTGAAGCCCGGAAAGTTCAGCAGCGCATAGGTCATGCTTTGCGACTTCCCAAACCGCCGACGGTGGATTATCTGGCGGAATTAAAGGCCCTGCGTGGGCAATTGCGCGCTGTAAGTAATCATGATCTTTGGATATGGAAAAACCGTCTGGACATTGAACATACCGTCCTGACCGCCCAGAATAATTTGACAAAGTTAAATCAGACCGTTACCGCATTTATTGATTCTCAAATTAATATTAAAAAATGGGTCGCCGAATTTCTGGGCTTTCAGCCCCCCGGGCGGCATTACCGCATCAATCCGCGCGTGCTGCGGATTTCCCGTTATCCATCGGTGAACGCCGCCTATCTGAAGAAAATCACCGCTGTGATTTTTGCGCCGGCCCCGGCACCGATATCGACCATTGCGGCCAATCAGCAAAGCTACAATCTCTTAACTACGAATCTTCGTACGCGGCGGTGGCAGGTGCCCGATATCAGTAAGCGTATTGGAACCATACGCGCCAATATCCGATCATTATTGGCGGCTGATTTTTCAACCGATCTGGCGAAGTCTCAAGCGGAATTCAGCCGGCCATGGAATAAGCTGGCAATTTCAACCGCGCTTGAACCGGCTCGTGCCGCCGTCATTAATAACGCGTTCGCCAAGCTGACATGGTCGGGACTGTCGCCGATTATTTCCCGTAAGCCTGCCGCTAACTGGGTGCAACAGCGTCTGACGTTCCGCCAACTTCTTACTGATTTCAACAAAATCGATACCGCATTAACCCAATGCCGACTTCCACAAGATACTCTGTCACCCGGTATTTCAATTTCTACGCTTTATGCAACCGTTCAGAAAAATCCTTGGTGGCACAATGCCAACATTCAAGCCGCTTTAAAACTCAAAATCGCCTTACTGCAGCAGCTTGCCGCAATTCATGCCGCATCGGCTGTCGCCCTTCCGGCGGATTACCGCCTGGCGTTATCCGCTACCGCCAATAAGGCATTGTTGGTTCGGGCTATCTGGCAGCGGCTCGGTGCGATTCCGGCGTCACCCGGGAATTCACCGCTGGTCTTAGAACGGCGAATTCCGACCCGGCTGGATCAGCTTGTGCCGGAAGCCCCCGCTCTGACTCCCGATCGCAAACGGGCGCTGCTGGAGCAATTACAGCGCCAATACCGCCTCCGATGGCAACTGCGGATGAATCAGGCTCTTACGCCGACGATGGTTTCGCAAACCATTACCGCCGCCGCCGATTATCATCTGACGTTGGCGCATACGCCGCAGTTGCATGATCTGGCGGCGCTGCAAACACTGACGGCTCAAGCCCGCTTTAATATTTTGCTGTATCAATTTTCCCGGCAATCCGTTGGCGTAAAAACGCCGGAAATGGCCAAGAATCTGGCGACCGGCATGCACCAGTTACTGGCTTTGGCGTTGTCGGAACCGGCTATGGAATCTCTGCGTAGTGCCGCTGAAGTTACAGCCTTTGACCAGGGACTTCAGGCCATTATTAAAGCCAAAGCCAATCAGGCACAACAACCCTCCGGGCCGGCGCTTGCGGGATGGAAGCAGGCCAAAACGCCTGACCATGGCAGGGTTTTTACCAGTCCATCGGGTAACTATACACTGGCATTTCGCCTCATGAATCCCAACGGCGTTAAACGATTTTATTTATGCACCACGGATTTAAGTGTGGGAGAATTCCTGGATGCGGTGAATTCCAGTCATAACCTTATCCATAAGCCGTCCAACTCCTTCTACAATCTCATCAAACCCAACAGTAATTATTTTGGTCCGCATACCTGGGTTTATAATCAGACCGTCGGTGAAGCTGAACTGGCCAAGCATTGGTTTACCAATACCAATCAGATTTACAACGCGCCGCGTTATCCCGCAAATATGCTGGCAAAGGCGGGGGGGCACCTGAGTAAAGCTTTCGGCGGCCCGCCGAATTTGAACGATCCGGTCCAATATTTACCCCCGAAAGCCGCCATTTATGTGGCCGCTTTGCTGGGCTGCCGCCTGCCCACCGCCGGTGAATGGCAAGAGGCCTTTACGCTGTACGGTATGAAAGATTTCCCAACCGCCCATGTGCCCGGCAAAACACTGGCGGCGTATGTGGCGTATCTCAAGAACGTCAACTCCGCGCGCGATGCTCGCCTGCCGACTCCCCGATACTGGGATATATACAACTACGCTGTGCCGGCGATGGCTCCCTTTCTGCATCAATACGGTCCCAGTACGAATCCTGTACTCTGGTTTGAACCGGTCACTTCCGGCGCAGCGCAAGACACCTTTACTGATCTGGCTGGGAATGTCGCCGTGTACGTTTTTAATGATACCTCAAGCTACCGCCAAGCTCTGAAAATCTGGTTCAAAACTCCAACCACTTTTAACAGCGCTGCGATCAACAAGCTCCTGCCAACCGCAGATTTAAAAAATATGCTGGTTATCGGTGCCTCCGCCTTGGCTCCCTTGGGCAAAATTTCTCCCGCCGTACCCGCCGCTATCAACTGGCATCTGCGCCGAACCAGCCGAGGTTTTGCCGATGTTGGACTGCGACTGGCGTATGATCCGCGAGTATTAACGCCGCAGGAGCGTCTGGCGGTACTGGTTCGACGTAACTGGTACCTGGCACCAAAGGCCCAACACTGAATGATGGGGCGTCAGCCCCGCCCTTCGGTGAATTTCAAGCAAATCCACCAGATTTGACAATCTGCTGTTTGCAGGGCGGGCTGAACGTGTATAATTAAATCTACATCGCAGGTTGCGATGGTTGTACTCCGAAGTTGGAGATTCCCCTCATGGGCGGTATTGAGTCGGATTCCCCAGAATGCCTTGAAAAGAAAACCGTAGCATCTGTGTCCCTACCGTGCCTGCAACCACAGACCTCATCGCTGGATGGCCTGCAGCAGGTGCTGGGCGATTATGAAAAGAAAGAAAAATGCGGCGTCTTTGGCGTCGCTGGGCCTCCCGATGCCGTAGAACGCTGCTACTACGGGCTGTATGCCCTGCAGCATCGCGGGCAGGAGTCCGCCGGTATCGCTGCCACGGACGGCCAATATATCACCGCCCACACCGGCCTGGGACTCGTCGCCGATGTCTTTAACAAGGGCGTCCTGCGGGAACTTAACGGAATCGCCGCCATTGGCCACGTCCGTTATTCCACCGCCGGTTCCAATCGCAAATGCAACGCCCAGCCCCTGCTGGAGGAATACAGTGACGGTCAGGTGGCCGTGGCCCATAATGGTAATTTAATCAACGCCACACGCCTGCGCGCGGAATACCAGAAATATGGTCATATTTTTTATTCCACCAGCGACACTGAAATTGTCATTCACATGCTGGCCAAGCCCACCCATCAGGAAAAAAGCGATCCCCTGGCCCATGTTCTGCGGCATTTACAGGGGGCGTTCAGCTTCCTGTTTTTATTTAAAGATCGCATTGAGGCCTGCCGCGATCCCTGGGGATTTCGCCCGCTGGTGATCGGTAAAACCCGTGACGGCTTTTATTGCGTGGCCTCGGAAACCTGCGCTCTGGCAAGCATTCAAGCCACTTATATTCGCGAAGTACACCCTGGTGAAATAGTCACCATTGATACAAGCGGTATGCATTTGACCAGCCGGTATTTTGTTGAAAAGCCGGAAACCCCCGCACACTGCGCCTTTGAACACGTTTATTTTGCCAGCCCGTCCAGCACGCTTTTCGGTGATACGGTGCTGACCGTGCGCCAGAAAATGGGTCGCCAATTGGCCATTGAAGCACCGGTAGAGGCCGATATCGTCATCCCAATTCCCGACAGTGGCCGCTCCGCCGCCCTGGGTTACAGCAAACAAAGCGGCATTCCTTTTGAAGAGGGCATCGTGCCCAACAGATATGTCGGTCGCTCCTTCATTCAACCCTCGCAGCAGATGCGCGACTTGGCGGTGCAGATGAAGTTAATCGTGATCCCTGAAGTGGTGCGCGGCAAGCGCATTGTGGTGGTGGAGGATTCGATTGTCCGCGGCACCACCACGCGCGGCAAGATTCTGGCCCTGCGCCGCGCCGGTGCCAAAGAAATCCACATGCGCGTAAGCTGCCCGCCGATCCGCCACCCCTGTTTCTACGGCATTGATTTTCCCACGCCGACGGAATTAATCGCCAATGGCCGAACCGTCGATCAAATCCGCGATTTTATTGAAGTGGATTCATTGCATTATTTATCGCTTGACGGCATGTTATCTTGCCTGGGGCAACCGGTACCGAATTACTGCACCGCCTGCTGGTCCGGCCGCTATCCCATTCCGGTGGATAACACCGTCAGCAAATTCGGCCTCGAACGCCACCAGATGAAAATGTTTGAATAGGCCGGATTGTTGCCGTGCCCTATGCATGGCAATCAACCGGCGTTATCGGAATTCATCAAAGTTCGCCCAACGGAGGAGGTCACCATGCTCGGATGGAACGGTACGCCATGGTGGATGATCTTTGCCCTGCTGGATGAAGAGCAACGCAACCGTGAAGCCCCCGAGCCAAAGCCGGATGTAGAAGCCCTGCATACGCGCTGGCGGAAAATAAAAATCCGCCAATACCGCCGGTTCAAAAATCAAAACAAGGAACTATTAGAAAAAATCGAAGAACTGAACCGCCACCCGTAAAGCACTCAACCGTCAACCGGCTCCGGGCCTGCACGGTTCTTTGAAATGAAAATAATAGGGGCTTGTATCGTGAAGCCGGCCCCCAAACCGCGCCTACCATCGTGTTGCTGCATTGGTTCCTCTCGTCGTCGCGGGGATACAATACGCTGATCTCCCTGCTGGCGGCGCGCTATCACGTTGTCGCACCGGACTTCCCGAGTTTTGGACAAAGCGATATGCCATCGCCGGAGGTGTACAGCGACACCTTTGATCATCGCGCCGCACTGCCCGACGCGGAAATTCACCTGCTGAACGCCGGCCACTTCGCCCTAGTGCTCTGTCACAGCAAAATGTTAGGGTTGACGACGAACCTTTGCGATGGTGGGTGCGTCCTTTGAGAGCCAGCCATCCTAAAATGTTGACGTGACAGAGCACTAGAGGAGAAGAACGAAGAAATTGTTCGCCTTACCCTCGATTTCATGGCTCGCCATCCGGACTAGGGGCCTGTCCGAGTAATGGCTGGGATTGCGATGGGTCTGAAATGTCCCGTATGTGCGGCGGAGGATCGAGCACGTCGCTCGCCACGCCGGATGCCAAAACATCTGCGCCATATTTGTACTTGCTATTTCTTGACAGCCCCTGATCGCAAGGCTCAACGCGCAACTAACTTATCTGGTCGCAAAGTTTTTTCGTCGCGGGCGAATCACCAGCGATATGCCGACCAGCGCGGTCAACGCAATTGTCCACTGGGCAGGCTCCGGCGTAGCAACAGTGGATTGGAGATAACCAACCGGCAGGAATCCAGGGGTAACCAGTCCGTAATCGGAAGTCAGGGTCAGAGGGAACGCCCCAGTTGCAGTGGCATAAAACGTGCCGGTGTCAATCAAGGCAGTCGGTGCCAGAAAAGCGTAGACATCATTTCCGGGCAGATTGACATCAGTACTCGTTGTCAGCGCAAAGCTGCCGTTGTTTATCGAAAGCGATTGCTGCATCAGCGATGCGGCGAAGGTGGAAGAATTTGAACTCAGGCCAACGCGCAGCCCGCCTATGGGCGTCGCTTTTAAGTTTACAACGAAGACCCACTGGTACCCTGGGTATACTTCGGAATAGCCGGGTAATCCGCTGCTGCCCAGCAAGACGGCCGCCAAAGCGTTGGCTGGGCCGTTTTTCGCAAGGTTGGCCAATGTCGGCGAGGTGGCCTGAAGATTAGCCAGAACGCCGTAAGGTGCTGCTGCGCCCCCGACCAAATCCGGAATATTGGGTGTAAGCGTGGAGGAAGGCCCCTGTATGTATGGATTGACTCCCTCGGGACCATTACCAAAGTAAAGCGGCTGCGCGCCAACGACCGAGGGAATCGGGGTGATCTGGCTGTTGGTTTCTACGATAAATCGTCCATTGGTTTCGGAAAGGTCGTTGGTATTACCGCTGCCGTTGAAGAAAGTGCCGCCGATTGTAAGATAGGAACCGTATTGTGCGTTAACCGCTGACCCTATCAATTCAATGGTGCCGCCGGCTCCCGCACCGCCTTTTCCGCCAGCTCCGCCAATGCCGCCATTGCCGCCTGTGCCACCGTCTCCACCAGTTCCGCCGTTACCGCCATATCCCGATTGGCTGGCCGAAGCGGGATTTCCGCCCGGCTGACCGGTTACCCCTTTGCCCCCTGAGGAGCCAGTCCCACCGATGGTACCTGCAGTGCCGCTCTGCCCGGCGGCTCCATCTGCTTGGATAATTCCGTTAACAGTAAGCTGACCGAGGGCAAAGAGCTCAACAGCACCGCCTCCGCCTCCACCGTCACCACCGCTCCCACCATTGCCGCCATTGCCGCCGGCACCTCCAAGGCCGCCGGCACCACCGTTTCCGCCGCTGCCGCCGCCGCCAAATAGAGAACCACCGCCACCTCCGCCACCGCCAGCACCGCCCCCTACTCCACCGTTTCCGCCGCCGCCGCCGCCTTGACCACCGCCACCTCCGCCACCGCCGGCACCGCCGGTAAGTCCGCTGGGTGTAGCGATATTGCTGCCATTAACGCCAGCCGCACCATTAGCGCCAAAGATGCCTGCGTAGCCAGGCTTGCCGCCGCCGCCGCCGCCGCCATAACTGCCGCTATAGATGTAGAGATTTGAAGCCCCACCTGATCCGCCTGATCCGGGGTTCCCGCTAAGTCCGACTGCACCACCTTGGCCCAAGTTTGAACCGCCGGTACCGCCCGCAGTTCCATTAATTGGCGATCCAAAACTGATGCCACCCGTTCCACCGGCACTCCCAGGTGCTCCCGCCGCACCGGGAGACCCGGCATACGCCGCCCCAGCACCGCCGGGCGCGCCGTTGCCTCCACCTTGAATAGAACCGCCACCACCACCGCCGGCACCGCCGTTATTGGCATTGGCCCCCGTAGGCGGCAGGCCACCTGCTCCCCCGTAACCACCGGAACTGCCATAACCGCCATCGCCGCCGCCAGGCCCCGCCTGTCGGCCATTGGCAGAAACATCAATCGTGACGTTCGTGCCAAGGGTCAGATCATTGTAAGAATCGATGATCAGTGGTCGTGAACCGACGACGCTGATGGTATCACCCGTGTTGAATATGACATTTCCACCAAAGGAAAAAACTTCTCCCTGCGAAGTAGTTTGGGAAATCAGCGTGCCGCCTGTTGCCGTACCGCCAGTAACGGTCAAACTTCCGGTGGTTGTGTTAAAATTATAATTGGTTGCAGTGGCAAAGTGAACGCCGGTGGCGAATGTCGCAGCTGCGGCAATCGCGGTGATAACGTTGATTTTCATAGATAATCTCCAAAAAAGTACTTCCGTAAAAAGTAACTGCTCCCTTAGTCAGGTTTGAGTCTGATTTCTTACACTGCCCGTGCAAAAAAATGCCGTCAGCAAAATTGTTCAAATGTAGAGTCTCTTAAATGCGGATACTTGCCCTCGCGCTGTATGTTCCATTCGTTGGTACATCGGGATCTTGGGCCGTGTCTATTGAAACTATGGCGTCATGAGCGCTTCAGCTTATCCCGAGTGCTTCAACTTTTGAACCCGCAGCGGGATATCCAAGAGCCCCCGCCGGGTTATAGTTAATAATTTTAAGGATGATTTTCAGATTTTCAACCGGGATCATTAACCCAACCTTCGCACTTCGGCACAAAAAAAGGCTCTGGCGCTCAACCAAGGGTCCCGACGGGTCGGGATACCATAAACGCATGGTCCACTTAGTGGCTTGGTCCCTCCTGATGCGGTGCCTGGGCCGCTTTGGCATCGGGGTAAATCTTCGGTGGCGGCTGTTGCGGAAGCTCCAAGCCCAGCTTGGTTAGTAGTAACTGCTGCTCCGGTGGGTGTGTTTCTTACCGTTCTTCTGGCGATTACCGGCACTGATAAACATGTGTACTAATATGGTAAAAGGGAGAAAAAAATGATAGAGCCGGCCGCTCAAGTAGGTCTGTACCGGACGGGTTTTCAAAAAAAACCGCTTGGCGCTACCGCCAAGGCCACTAAAATATTTTTTCAGCCCCCAAAGCCATCCAAAGTGCGAAGGTTGGGCTATGCGCAAGGGCTGAGCCGTTACAACCGCTGAGGATATGACAGGCTCCCAGGAAGCAACATTCACGGTGATCAGTGATGCGGCACCGCCGCGCTGGTATATCGTTGTATGGTGGTTCGTAGATTCGGCGGATTATGCCCCGTGTTTTCTCTGCGCGGTGATATCCAAGTTGATACAACTGTTGGCGCGATTGTCAATCAGTGAATAATGAAATCCGCTGGGGCCGCTGATGGTCCAAGTTTTTAAATCAGCGGCACGAATCAAGTGACGGTAATCAAATAGATGATAAATTCCCACCGCCGGCGTACCGCTAAGCACCACGGTGTCGCCGCTGCTTAGGGTAAACGTATCTCCGATGGAAATGCAACTGTTAGATGTGCCGGAAAAATAAAAATTAAATACCGCGGTCTGGCCATTCATATTCAGCCCCGCCGCCAGCATCAGTTTCCCGGTCGTGGGGGAAAAGGTGCTGAAATTATTGATCAGCTTGCCGCCGCCGGTAAAAAAACCGCCGCTTCCGGCAACCGTTACCGGCCCGCTGACCGTTCCCTCACCGGCAATGCCACCATGAATACCCACCGGTTGCACACCATTGTTGCCGCTTCCTGTGCCGTTCAACGTCACCGCAGCCGTGCCCGTACTGCCACCGGCTGATACCAGCAACGTAGCGCCGCCGGCAACGTAAATACCCCCATGCCAGTTGGCATTATTGCTGGTGACATCATCGTAACCCCCGGCATTGCTGAAATAGAATCCATTGACATAGCCCGTGGGAGTGCCTGGCGCATCCGAGATCGCTCCAGCAATAATCACATTGCCCGGCACTTTATTGGCGTGGCTGTCCCATACTGCGATAACGTCATTAAAGCCAAAACGCGACACCTGCGTTTGACTGTCATTAAACGTGATGTTGCCACCCAAAACAATGTTGCCCGGACCGGCATAAATACTGTTGGTGCCGGCATTGGCTGCCGTGCCCATGGTTCCGAAGAATTTCATCGGAGCGTTAATGGTCAGCGTATTGTCGCTGTTGTTGTATATGGGATCGACATAGGTTTGAAATTCTATGGGATCAGACCCGTTGATGGTTACCGCTGGAGCATTGGTGTCGGCAACATGAATTTGCGCAACATTAACAACTTTGTTGCCGCCGGCGGCCTGATCAAAGGTGATGTTACTGGTACTTACCGAAGAACTTGTAAATTCCGCGACACTACCGGCGGTCCAGGCGCTACTCCAGTTGGCGGCGTTGCTCCAACTGCCGTTGGTACCCGCACCAGTCCAGGTGACAGCCGTGGCATTTTCCGTGGTGCCGGGAAGTTGGGCCTGCGCGGGGATCAGAAAACTTTTCACATAGGCCAGATTACCGTTGGCAACATCCCCATCCACCACACCGCTGATTCCCTTGATCCTGCGTTGCCCATACTGCCAGAAATTCCAATTCGTAAACGGAGCCGGCACGGTGGGCGTGCCGGTCTGTGGATTGGCTCCGCTGGGATTGGCTATCCAGAGATTGCGGTTGGCGACGGTGGAATTGAGGTAATCCTCGGCATAATTGATGTAAGTATAAACAATGGGCGTAACGCCCGTCGCCTTATACACATCATCAAGAAAATCATTGACCCATGCGGATGTGGCCGAGCTTCCTTCCGTCTCCAAATCCAATACGGGCCGCAGGTGGCCGGCGGTCATATAATTGCAGGCCGCAGTTATAAACAACAGAGCCTCTTCCTCTGCACCGGCTGGTCCGGAATCCAGTTGCGGATGCGCAAAATGATAGGCCCCGATCAGAATTCCCGCACGGCCGGCACCGGCCATGTTGGCGGCAAGATATTCATCTCCGTAATTTATGCACTCTGCGCTACCCTCGGTGGCTTTGGTCCAGGTGAATTGCACCCCCTGGCCCGCCACCGCATTCCAGTTAATCGTATGCTGATATTCCGAAACATCAATGCCCGAAGCGCGTTGCGGAATCTGGCGAAACATACCAAACGGTCCCGCGGAACAGCCGGAAAGAAGAAATAGGCCACCGATTGCGGCCAGAGCGGCTGCCGGTACATTGATTCGTTGCGCTGGTCGGGATGCCTGACGCTTGATGGCGCATACTTCATCAGTTAGTGCGATAAAACCAGACGCCTTGGCCGTATTTTCTGAATTCCGTATTTTGCCATACATAGCCAACGAAACTTTCGCAATTACACTGGTGAACAGGCCTTGAGTATAAGGGTTCCACCTAAGCTCAAGGCTGCAGCCAAACAGGGCTAAGCGGAAATTTTAACGCATCTGGCCGTGCAAATTTACTGGGCCTGAATGGGCCAAAAACTACCCGAAAATATCAGTAGTGATCACGGGAGCGAACGGGGACGACGGGACTCGAACCCGCAACCACCGGATCGACAATCCGGTGCTCTAACCAATTGAGCTACGTCCCCTGGAACTTCCAGAGTCCAGTATGTTACGGACAAGTTCGCCAGCCTGTCAAGGAACGCAAGGTAAGAATGTAAGGCAAGAAACGCGGTGCGGGAAAGTTATCAGCAATCATTTGCTGTACCCCGCCATAAAGAGTATCTTTTTGCCCTTTGGTGGTTTTGCGCCCTGGAGCAGCACGATGAGTATCTCGACAGAATTAATGGCCCGGCATGATGCGGCACTAATTGGCAATTATGGCAAACTTCCCGTGGTCCTGACACGCGGACAGGGATCCACGCTTTGGGATGCTGACGGCAAGGAATATATTGACTTTTTCGCCGGTTTTGGCGGAACTGTTTTGGGCCATTGCCACCCCCGGCTTGTCGCGGCCATTACCCAGCAGGCACAAAGCCTCTGGCAGGTGGGTAATCAGTTCTACAGTGAACCGCAAATTCGCCTTGCGGAACACCTGAAAATCAAAGCTTTTGATGGACGAGCCTTTTTCTGCCACAGCGGGGCGGAAGCGGCGGAAGCGGCCATTAAACTGGCTCGCATTTCCGCCGGCCCGGATCGACCCAAAATTGTCACCATGAAAAAAGGGTTTCACGGCCGGACAATGGGGGCCTTATCGGCCACCGCGGGTCCGGCGCAAAATGGCTTTGCACCTTTGGTCCCCGGCTTTGTGCATGTGCCGTTTGATGATCTTGAAGCCCTGGAAGAAGTGGTGGACGGCACGACCGCGGCAGTCATGCTGGAACCGATTCAGGGTGAAGGCGGTATTAATGAACCGACGAAGGGCTACCTGCGGGCGGTGCGGGAATTGTGTGATCGTTGTGGGGCGGTTCTGATTTTTGATGAAGTCTGGACGGGTGTGGGGCGCACGGGCCATTGGTTTGGACATCAGATATCGGGCGTGATACCCGATATTATGACGCTGGGCAAAGCCTTAGGCGGCGGCGTGCCGGTGGGGGGGATACTGGCGAAACCGCGGCTGGCGGCGTTTTTTAAGCCCGGCACACATGGTTGCACGCTGGGCGGGAATCCAATTTGCGCCAATGTCAGTGCAGCGGTATTTGACGTTATTGAGCAGGAAAATCTGTTGGAGTATGCACGCAAAGCGGGAGCGAGTATCCGTGACCACCTTGGCAGTTCAACGGTGCGTCATAAAATTAAAGCAATTCGCGGCAGCGGTTTATTTCTCGGCGTGGAATTGACCATGCCCGATGGGCTGCCCGTGGTGCGCCACGCTTTAGATAATGGCTTGATCATCAACGCCACACAAAAAAATATCCTGCGGATATGCCCGTCGCTAATTATAACGCAACAGCAGATTGAAAAATCTCTGGCAATTCTGGAAAAAGCGATCGCGGCGGTTTGATTTTCCACTTCAAACGGTACAATGAAAGTATCGGGAGCTTGGCCGAGTAATAACCCGGATGGCAACGACTCGGACATGCTCCCAGGCTGTTGTGCCCGGAGAATTTTTAATGGCTGCTAGAGAGTGTATGAAGTGCTCGCGCCCGGCATTAATTCACATTACTGATGTGGTCACAAAAGGGCCGCCTTTAAAAGTTGTGGAGGTGCACTTGTGCCTGGAGCACGCCATTGAAGCGGGACTGATGGGTGCACCGATTCTGGTTGGAAAAACTTCCTCCGGCAAGCTGATCAAACAAATTCCCATGCACCCGGAACTGGCCAAGTTAAAACAGCTTGATGCCGCAGCCGGTGTGGCTGCTGATGAAAATCATGCCCAGGCACCAACGACCTGCCCCACCTGCGGTACAACATGGGAGTTGTTTCAGAAAGGCGGACTTCTGGGCTGCGCCAACGATTACACGTTATTTGAAGAGCCTTTGACCGATCTGATTCGTTCCATGCATGAGCGGCATACCCAACATACCGGAAAACTTCCGCCGCAAAGTAGCGCCGCAGATACGGTGGTTCGCGCCCGGAAAATCCAGCTCGAATCTCGCCTCAGTGCTGCCGTGCAGGCGGAACGCTATGAAGAAGCCGCCCGCCTGCGGGATCAGCTCCGCGCGATCTCTGAAAGCATTACCTGAACTCCGGAATTGGAGATCGCGACACTTTGGGGCACAGTGCCGGTCCAAGTAATGCCATACCAAGTAATTTCAATTCGCCAGGTTTTGCGATAATGCTTTCACCACCGCGGCATCGCGGGCGGATAAGTCCGGATATTCGGCAACGCTGCCGACATCCGGACGGCGCTTCCAGGAGCGGGCGCAGCTAGGATATTTTTCACGGGTATCGATGATTTCAACCGCCAATTTATCGCCCGGGATAATCCGATGAAAGCCTGCGCCCAGCACATCTTCCAATTCTCGGCCATAACTTGTCATCAAATCTGCCAGCGGATGATCAGGCGGAACCGTAATAACCGCTTCACTGTCCAATGGGTTGCCCATACCGTTAGCTTTTTTCAAAGCATCAAGCTGTTTCAATCCATCCTGCACCAGCGGCATAAGCGTTTCCCAGTGAGGCAGTAATTCCGGAGCTACCGGCTGTGGTGGGGGGCTAAAGGTATGGGTGTGTATGCAATCGCCGAACATAGCCTTGAGTCCCGGCACATCGTGCGTGATGTGGCAAACTTCATCTGCGGTGAAGACCAGTATCGGAGCACATAGCTCTACAAGATACAGCAGCAGCGTTGCGCAAATGCTTTGCGACGCCCGCCGGCGCGGATCATTGGGTAATTCGCAATAAAGCCGATCTTTAATCGCTTTGGCATAAATTGTGGAGATATCTACATTGCAAAAATCATACAAAGCGCGGAACACTTTATGGAATTCATACTGGTTATAAGCTTTGTGTACCTCTGCCGTCATGGCTGCCAGTCGGCCAAGCATCCAGGTGTCAATGCTGTGCTCCTGCGGGACGGTCTGATTTTCCTGGAGGTTGAAATCATATAAATTCCCCAGCAGATAGCGGATGGTGTTGCGGATTTTGCGGTATGCATCACTGGTGCGCTCCAGCAATTCCCTGGAGCAGGGCATATCATCCTGATAATCCACACTGGCTACCCATAGCCGCAGCACGTCGGCTCCGTTTTGTTTTAACGCATCGGAAACTTTAATATCATTGCCCTGGCTTTTGGACATCTTGTGGCCGTGGCTGTCGACAATAAAGCCGTGCGTGAGAATCTGCTTGAAGGGTGGCGTATCACGATATCCGGCGGCTTCCAGCAAGGAGGCCTGAAACCAGCCCCGGTGCTGATCCGAGCCTTCCAGATACAAATTGGCCGGATAACCCAGTTCCGGGTGCGTAGCTTCCAAAACGGCATGGTGCGAAGCGCCGGATTCAAACCAGACATCCAGAATATCGTTGCCCTTACGCAATTCGTGGGTATGAAAGGGGTGCTCCGCCACAGTTGTTCCTTCTGCGGTCAGTGCGGTGTCAACCCATTGATCGGTGCCGAGAATCTGTTGTGGAGAATGCGTATACCAACTGTCCGCACCATGTTGGCGCACATAGTCCGCCACGCGCCGGACCGATTTTGCGGTCAGCAGAATTTCGCCATTCGGGGCAAAAAATGCCGGGATCGGCACGCCCCAGGAGCGCTGCCGGGAAATGCACCAGTCCGGCCGGGTTTCCAGCATCCCGGCGATGCGGTTTTTACCCCAGGCGGGTATCCATTGCACCTGTTCAATAAAGGTTTTGGCTTGTTGAAGCAGCGGGCTATTTCCGCCCGCGCGGACAAACCATTGTTCAGTAGCGCGTAGAATCGTCGCCTTGCGGCACCGCCAGCAATGGGGGTAGCTGTGTTGTATTTCCTGGCGGTGAAATAACAAACCCGCATCCGCCAAATGCTGGACAATCGGCTCATTGGATTGCCAAATGCTTTGTCCGCGCAGAAACTCCGGCACGCTTTGGTCATATCGACCATCCGCCAGAACAGGGCAGTAAACATCCAGCCCGGCTTTTCGACCCGTTTGATAATCTTCCGTGCCGTGACCGGGGGCAATATGCACCAATCCCGTGCCATCATCGAGTGTGACGTATTCCGCCGGGATAATGGGTTGCCTGCGGGAACTTTCCAGTGGATGCGTATAACTGATGCCTGCGGCAATTAAGTCCGCACCGGTGATGGAATCGGAAATGCGGTAATGCGCAATGCCCGCTTGCAGCATCACGGTGGCAATGCGCTTGGCGGCCAGAATCAGAACTTGAGGGCCGTTGTGCTCATAGGTGGCCACCGCATACTGATGTTCCGGATGCACCGCCACCGCGCGGTTGGCCGGAATGGTCCATGGTGTGGTGGTCCAGATCAACACATGCGCGTGCTGCGGTTTGGTGCCCCAAGCCGCCGGCCACGATCCGGCGGTTAAATCCATGGCGAATTTAACAAATATCGAGGTGTCTTTTTTGTTGGAATATTCCAGTTCCGCTTCCGCCAAAGCCGTCTGATCAAAGGTACACCAGTGCACCGGCTTGCGTTGACGAAATACCAACTCGCGTTGCAGCAGGCTGCCGAGCACATCCAGAACACCGCCTTCATACGCCGGATCAAGCGTGAGGTAAGGCTTGTCAAACTGTCCCAGAATGCCCAGCCGTTCAAAGGATTCGGACTGCAATTTGACATATTTCATGGCGTAATCGCGGCAGCGCAGACGAATTTCCCCGGCGGATAATTCCCGCATTTTCGGCCCAAGTTCCTTCTGAATGGCACTTTCAATCGGCAGGCCGTGGCAATCCCAGCCAGGAACGTAAGGCGCATCATGCCCCTGCATGGTGCGGTATTTGACCACCATGTCCTTGAGTACTTTATTAATCAGGTGGCCCATGTGAATATCACCATTGGCGTAGGGCGGCCCATCATGTAGAACCCATTTGCCCCGTGTGTGTTGCCGCGCGCGGATCTGCTGGTACAGATTTTCGGTTTTCCAGCGGGCCTGAATCGCCGGCTCCCGCTGGGTCAAATTGGCTTTCATATCAAAGCCGGTTTTGGGCAAATTCAGCGAAGCGCGATAATCTGCGACAGGCTTGGGCGGTACATCCGGTGATTGTTCTGTTGTCATCTGGCTCGTTTCAACCTATCTGGAAAAACATCCAACCGCGCGGCATCACGCCGCTGCGGCAAAACCCATAATATACCCCCAAAGTTCACGCAGTGGAATACGCGGAGAGTCTCCTATGTGGCGCAAAATTCCCAATTCGCCTCGCAATTCCCTGGGCGAGGAGATTATTGCATTCGTGGAACGCACGTGTCCGGGAAGACGTGGCACGGAGGTGCGGAAAGAGGGTGTTGTGGAAAGATGGTGTTGCAGGAAAAGATTGTGCCGACTACGCTATGCTGTCGAAACAAGGAATACTCTGGTCGCCTTTCTGGTGACATTCTGAATTCCAAGGCCGGATTCGTGGGCCGGCGGATTGGTGAGAAGTAGTGCGAACGCCCAAAGAATCTGAAAATGTATATCGATTTTTGCTACGCGGTATCGAAGCGGGGCGATTTCGGATTCATGATCGCATTCCCACTGAGCGCATCCTGGCGGATCAGTTTAATGTCTCACGGCCAACTGTGAGTCGTGCGATCCATCGACTTGTGCAAGAGAAATTGATCCGACGAAACGGCAAAGCGGGTTCCGTTGTCATTGCCGCTCCGCCAAGGCGGAAGCTTACTTTTGGTGCCGTCTTATGGGGATTGGCCCGACAACACATGGAGGAATCACCATTCGGAGTTGCGGGCAGCGAATTGATCTATCGCGCCAGCCTTGAAAACGGGACGATAATAGTTCAGGATCCCACCTGGACTGATAACCCCACAGAATCGGGATTGGCAGGCCGATACAACATGATCGCTAGAGAGTTTGTTCAACGGGACGTTTCGGGTGTGTTTTTAATGCCCCAGGAAATTCTGGCGGATCAGTACATATCTTCCACCGCCGCGATTGTCGATGATTTTCTTTCGGTCGGAACGCCGGTGGTGTTAATAGACCGAGATATCGTGCGCTACCCCGCGCGAAGTCGCGTGGATCTGGTGGGTATTGATAATTTTGGCGCAGGTTTTGCCCTCGCTGAACATTTTATAAAGTTGGGCTGCCGCAGGATCGATTTTTTTGCCTACTCGACACGTGTGCCGACGCAGGAAACGCGGATAGCCGGTTATCTTAAGGCGCTGGAGTTCCATGGTATTCGTCCCGAAGCAACAAGCGTGCATCATGGTGATCTCTTTGACCGCACCTTTGTCATTGAAACGCTCAAACGACACCGCCCCCAGGCCATTCTCGTGGTCAGTGATTCGCGCGCGGCCTGCGTGATGCGATTTGCCATGGAATCGGGAATCAAGATACCGCAGGATTTGCGTATCGGCAGTTTCGATGATCTTCCCAGTGCCGCACGTTTGCCCGTGCCGCTTACCACGATTCGGCAACCTGCCGCCGGCTTGGGCTATCTCGCGTTTCGTACCATGATGCAGCGCATCGAAGAACCGAGTCTTCCTCCTGTCCATTGTGCATTGACCGGCGAATTGATCGTCCGCGCGTCTTCGGGGACGCCGTTAACGCCGCAACAACGCCGGAAGTAGACAGGAAATTTTTGATGTTCGAATTTTTATGGTAATGATATAAAAAATTTATTTTATCGTCCGTTGCTCGAAACGCCCCAGCGGAATTGATACGATTCTTGACGCAAATCCATGGGTAAAATTGTTCTCGAAGCCTGCTCTTGTAAACGGTGATCGTGCTGCAGTGCCGCTGCGGGTTTATTAGTGGGCAAAAATATATGGTAATGTTTGAGGTTAAGGCCCATAATAAGGATTGAATTGAAGCGTTATATTGCTTTGACTTCAGCACGTTGGTGTATCGTTGATAGAAAAGACGATTTTTGAGTTTCTAGAACGGGGTAAACTTTCGTGAAATTATTGAGAACTGTTCTGCTTCTGGGGAGCCTGTCCCTTTGCTTGAATGCCAGTGTACGTGCCACGACATCGTTTTTCCTTAAAAATGGCGACCGAGTCTGCTTTTACGGTGACAGCATCACTGAACAGCGATTTTACACCGTAGACGTGGAAACTTACGTCCGAACCCGATATCCGCAACTTCACGTAAAGTTTTTCAATTCCGGAGTTGGAGGTGATTCTGTCGGTGGAGGATGGGCGGGCTCAATTAATCTGCGGTTGCGACGCGATATATTTCCCTTCAACCCCAATGTGGTCACCATTATGTTGGGGATGAATGACGCTCAATATCGTCCGTTCAATCAGGCTATTTTTAATAAATACCGACAGGGGTATAAACACCTGATAGCCTCGCTGAAATCACACTTGCCTGGCGTGCGTATTGTGCTTATCGGGCCAAGCCCGTACGACGACGTTACGGCCAAGCCAGGATTTCCGGGGGGCTACAATGGCGTACTGGTACGCTACATGCAATTTGTGCGGCGATTGGCCAGACAAGATCACGTATTCTTTGTGGACTTCAACACACCGCTGGTAACGGTACTTAAAAAGGTGGAAAAAATCAGTCCTAAATTGGCCAAAGATGTTATTCCAGGAAGGGTGCATCCTTCGGCGGCCGGCGAATTGGTCATGGCGCAGGCGTTACTCAAGGCGTGGGGTGCGCCGGCCAGGGTTGACAGCGTGGCGATTGACGCGGCCAATAGACACATCACTGAAATGAAGAATGCTGATGTGCGGCATGTCTTGGTAGCCCAGGGGGTTGTCTCATGGACGCAAGTTGATAAGTCGTTGCCGATGCCCATTATGGCGCTGCATGAAACTTGGCCACAGTTTCCACCAACTTCGATTTGGGGTGCTCCATCGCCAGACATGAAGCATACCAATGCCGCCACCGCCTTGATCATTCGGGAATCCGGCTTCGTGCACGATCTGGATCGGCAAATGTTGAAGGTAACTCATCTCGCGGCGGCAGATTATGAACTGCGCATTAATGGAAAAAAGGTTGCGAGATTTACCAGCACTGAATTGGCACATGGCATTAATATATCCCAGTTGCCTACCCCGATGCTGGCCCAAGCGTACCGTGTTTTATCGCTGGCGTGGGAACATACACAAATTCGATTCGCCGCATGGCGAGAAGTACAATTGCCAATGTCCAATATCGGATGGTTTACGCCGCAACTTCCTGTCAACGTAAACTCCGGGCCTGGTGTAGCCAAAGCCAAAACTATAGTGGGCAATATCATGGAGAATTTTTCGCAGTTACAGCACTTGGTATCGACCGAGGAATATTTGGCCGCGGCACCGGAACCAATTCATTATGAACTGTCTCCGATACATTAAATTATTGATCGTGCTGCGGCGACTGGCCGCAAGCTTATGAATCGTGGCGGAGGTGAAGGGCGGCTCTTCGTGGGGGGGGCAATTTCTTAGCCAATTGCAGCACCGATACAAGAACAGCTTGCCAATGCGGAGACGTTCGGGCCTCCATATCCACCGCTATGAAGCGGCACTGCCGATTGCTGGTGTTGCCGATGCCCGCAACCATGTCAAAAAATACGGTAACAATATAAGAAATCATTTAATTCGTCATTTGGCCTTAATTATTGCTGATAAATGCATCAATGAAATTCTATTATCGGATCGATATGGTAATGTAATAAAGTCCGGGAACACCATTCTTCTGGAAATCAATTGATTCGTGCGTATGCTTGATACTGTCCAAGGTAATTCGGGTCGGAAAACATATCGATCCGAGTTCTGTGAAACGTTATAAGGTCAAGTAAGACGGAGTGATATCCCGGGCCGAACAGGCGTACCTGAAGGGTGGCAATGGCCCAGCCGTTTATGTTCGCAGTTCATTTTTTGGATTTATTGTGAATCCAGGGATTGCGAAAGCTTCCTTTGTCTGTGAGGCGATGGGAAGCAATTGGCTGGCACTTTCGTGACAGCTGCATCTACGTCATCCGCCCGCGAGGGTGGAGCAAGAGGAGAATGGCTATGTTTATTTCAAAATCATGTTTGGTAACTCTGGCGACCTTAGTGATTGCGGCATCGGCGTCGAATTGGGCCGCAGGGGCCTGGGCCGATACTGTCAATGTCCAGTTTGAGGGAACAGGGGTCTTTACCGGGCAGCAGGGGTCTTTTTCGGGCAACCAGGGTGCGTACACGGGGGACGGCATCGCTGCTCCAGTATGGAACGTATTGTCGGAGCCGGCGAACGCGACCAGCGGGTCGCTAAGCAACTTGGTCACAGCGGACAACCTGCCAAGCAGTGTCGCAGTGAGTTTCACCGCTACGAGTACATACGGCGATCCTACCAGCCCGGCCAACGCGTTATTAGGCGGAACCCTGATCGCATCCAGCAACAACACCGGAACCGTTACCCTCACGGGCTTAGCGAATAGCGGGAATTATACTCTGTATATTTATGGGCAAAACGCCGGTTATAACAGCGATATAACAACATTTTCCATCACGACCGGAACCGGCGCTCCCGCCGCGGGCCAATTCGACAACACCGTGGACGGAGGCAGTTCATCGGGAATTTTTTATAACAACTCTACAAACAACAACTATACAATTTTCGATGCTACGGCGAGTGCAACCGGCGCATTACAGGTTTCCTTTACCGGCGGTGCCGGTGAAGGGGTGTTTAATGGAGTGCAAATCGTCGGCGTGACGCCCGTTCCCGAACCGACAGCGATTGGGTTGCTGGCCATCGGATCTGGCATGGCTCTGTTATCGCTAAAGCGTCGGCGCGTTGCCTAAGGGGTGACTTTGCGGTCAAGTGCGAGGGAGGTTGGGCGATTCAGTGATCCAACCTCCCTCCTTGTTACCAAACCGTGTATCGAAAGGGTACAAATCATGAAATTGCGTGCATTTACACTTGTTGAATTATTGGTGGTGATTTCCATTATCGCGCTTCTAATATCGCTTTTGCTTCCGGCACTGGCCATGGCCCGGCAGGCGGCATTAAGCGTTCAATGTGAGTCTAATCTACGGTCGTTGGGGCAGTTGGCATCTGAATATGTCGCAAGCAACAAGGGTTTTTTACTCTCTAACCAGCAGCCGACCTCCCCAAACGAATTTGCGTACGCATGGAACGACCAGCTATTTGAATGGGAAATGGGAATTCCGGCCAGTTCCGGAAGTGTGGCGTATCTGACATATAAGATGAGCTTAAGAAACACCATGCAGGACAGCTATTCCTATGAAGGGCTTCGCGCGAAATATATGCCATTATTTTCGTGTCCCAGCCAGATGGTCCCTTATTCTAACCCGTGGGTTACCGAACCGTATGTTTCTCCAACGACTTATTCCGTCAACCCTAATGTTTTTGTGTGGGTCAACCCCTATCACTTTAACTGGATACAGCCGCCGTACTACTCTTCGCCCAAGAGAGATGTCGATATTCCCAATCCTGCTGACGTGATCGGAATCGGGGATTGCAACCAACCTTTAGGCCCGTCGTCTCCGGAATCTTTCTACGCTTTTGATTGGACGGGCTTCAACCAGCCGTCTGCCGGCATCAACATGTCCTCCGTAATTCCACCGAATTTCTTTGAGCCAAACGTGGGAGCTATTGCCGGAAACTATGACGATACTGGCACGTATGTTGGCGGTACTGGACTGCGCTATCGCCACTTTAACCCGGCCCCAAATACGCCCTTGAATTCCCCGTCGTCAGGGGTCGCCAACGCCGAGTTCATGGACGGACATGTCGCGCCGATCAAAGCCGGCGATCTGCATGTTCTCAATGTGGCCACGGGTTTCTAATCGCGTCGGATCACCCGCCCCGTTATTGCTGATGGGCCGTAAGGCAAACGATTTGTCGACAGCGGTTGGAGCGGGTCTGACTCTACTTTGTTACGGACCGTATCAGGCTGGTCCAAAAGATGTGGTAATAATATCAATGATGGACGCTGGTATTAAGAATGCTATTGTGGCTAATTAATCTCATCGCCATATCATCGGCCCGAGTCTTAGCGGTAATATAATCGTGCGGTGGTGCGTGTCTTTTTGTAAAGCCGTCAAATGGCGGAGTATACTCTGACCGTATGAATGTGATTGGGTTATCTTCGCAAATTCATTGGCGCTGTCAGAAGCGCACGAGCGTTCTTAGCCTAGCTAGTGCTTGATTGCGTAAATTAGTGATAGTATTAAGGTGTTTCCGATCAGTAATATCGAGGTAAATCTGTGCATCGGCTGTCATTGCAATTAAGCACTAGATGGTTGATAGAGTTTTGGTGTTTTTCCGAGGAAACCCCCACGCTGTTAGGTGAGTCGTGTTTTATCTTTCAGGAGGATATGAACGGTGGCCGAGATACCAATCGATGAATACCAAATTTCACGACGGGAATTTCTGTACGGCGCAGCAGGTGCGGCGGCATCGGTGGTATTGGCCGACAAGCTGGAGACCGCGACGGCGAGCACCGGTAATGGTAAGTTGCCACCGGGTGTGATCGTGCAAAGTCTCGGTGGCTCCTTATGGCGCGCGCAGGAGGGGAATCGGGGTGACGAGTCGTTTCCGGCGAATGTTCCGGGTGATATTTTCACAGATCTTCTGGCCGCGGACCGCATTCCGGATCCCTATTTCCGCGATAACAACAGCAAAGTCCAATGGGTCGGAAGGAGAACTTGGCGGTATACGCGAAATTTTATACCGGACGCGGCGATTTTACGTAAAACGTTCATCAAGTTACGCTGCCACGGGCTTGATACATTAGCTACCCTATGGCTTAATGGTATAAAGCTGGGCAACGCTGACAACATGTACCGCACTTGGGAATACGACATTAAAAACCACCTTAAACCGGGCGAAAATATAATAGAAGTTGAGTTCCAACCGACTTCGCCTTATGCGGCATCAAAGGTTGCGGAATATAGAAACCAGCGCGGTCTGATCAATAGACTTAAGGCTCCTCAGACATGGGTGCGGAAAGCTCCGTATATGTGGGGCTGGGATTGGTGCAGACCGTTGCTGACCTGTGGAATCTGGAAACCAATCGAAGTTATCGGCTTTGATTGCCGAATCACTGATGTGCGGGTGGAACAGAACCTTGATCAATCAGGTTCGGCCACGCTGAATCTCATTTTGGCTACGGAGGGAATTTCCACCGGTCTAAGTGCCAAGACCACTGTATTGTTCAACGATCAACTGGTCGCTGATACTGTAATGACCCTGCCGAGCGGCCACGGCTCAGCAGAACTAAGAATTCCCAATCCCCAATTGTGGTGGCCCAATGGTATGGGGCCGCAACACCTCTATATGATCGTGGTCGAACTGATGGCTTCCCACGGAACAGTCATTGATAAAACCCATCGTCGGATAGGTCTTAGAACGATTAGATACGTCTCGAAAAACGAGGCAATGGCGGTGCATCTGGAAGTCAACGGCATACCGTTTTTTGCCAAAGGAGCCGACTGGGTCCCAGCTGATAACATTCCCACACGTGTTACTCCGGAAATTCTTCGCGGTTATATGGAGGATGCCAGAGATTGCCACTTCAACCTGCTGCGCTTCTGGGGTGGGGGGTATTACGAACCCCAATCACAATTTGATGTCTGCGATGAGTTGGGTTTACTGGTAATATTTGAGTTTAAATTTGCCAATCATTTTTATCCGGTCTTTGACGCGCATTGGTTAGAAAATGTTCGCATGGAAGTACAGGAGCAGCTTCGATTGAATCGGCACCATCCATGTATTGCGCTCTGGAGCGGAAATAATGAAATCTATTGGTTCCATGGATTTAACAAGCTCTTCCGCGACACCGTTGGAGGAATCGTGCATAAGGAACTGCCAGGTGCGAACTACGAGTTTGGCAGTGGCGATCCCGGCAGCAGTAACGATATCCACTACTGGGGAGCCTGGGATGTCACAAATCCTCCTAAGAGTTTTCAAAAAGCAAATGGCTTTATCACTGAATTTGGAATGCAGTCCTTCCCGGAGCCGACGACGGTCGATGCATATACCCTACCGGAAGACAGAGGGAGCATAGATAGCAAGGTCATGGTCTATCATGAGCGCTCGTTCGGCCGATTCGGAATTGATAACATGATGCACGCTGTGACCAATTATTTTGGTCCGCCTCCGACGGATTTTGACGATGCGCTGTGGCTGACTCAGATTGCCCAGGCCTATGTTATTGGTTACGGCGTGGAACACTGGAGACGCAGCAGGCCGGAGACGATGGCTACACTAATCTGGCAGTTCAACGACAGTTGGCCCGGTCCGACCTGGTCGATGATTGACTGGTACCGTCGCTGGAAGGCCATCATGTATGAGTCCAAGCGGTTCTTTGCTCCACTTTTGGTCAGCGTCACGGCGGGTATTCATTCCGATGAGGTGCAGATATGGGTTGTCAGTGACCGCATGGAATCAGTGAGTGGAGAACTGCATTGGCGTATTACGGATGTGGACGGTAAGTTGCTGCATCAGGTTGCAAAAACCATTACAATCCCTGCGCAGTCCAGCCATGTCTTTGGTCACTGGCGTTACCCGGTCAAGGAGGGCTTCCCCGATAAAGAGAATCTGCTTATTTGGAGTACGTTGCGTGTGGAAGGGAAGATAGCGTCTGAGGGATGCCATTTGGTTTCAGCACCCAAGGATCTTCACTTGCCAAAGCCGGGCTTAAAGCATAGCGTGTCACGATCAGGTGAGGATACTTTCCGAGTTGTGGTTGAAACTCGCAAACCAGCGTTATGGGTGTGGGTCCATCTAAAGGATATTGATGCGAGATACTCGGATAATTTTGTCCACCTCGCACCATGGAGAAAATTGGATATTGAAGTGCGCCCTGCTAAGCGAATATCATTAAGCGAATGTGAGCAGCGACTTAAGGTTCGCAGTTTGCGTGATGTTTTACACAGGGGGGCGTAAGGCTGTGTGTGGTACTATGTGGCAGAACATAATAGCCCCTTTGGACTTATTAAATGCGCTTGGCGCTGGCATGGTATGCAAGTGATATTGAATGTTACTATTCCATCCACAAGTTCGTCTTTCATTGAGCTGATCGGAGCCGGTCGGGAAAATGTGGACGATAACGGCGAGTTGCTTCGCCCTGGCGCGGACGGTATGCGGGATGGATTTTTATGGATGTGATCAACCGACGAAATTTGATCCGGCACGGACTGGCGGTGGGACTTGGGGGATTCGCGCTGGCGCAGGCGCGCGGTGAAGCGGAACCAATTGTTGGAGAATCCACGGGTTCGTTTCGCGATGTTTTCGGCGTTCATGTCGTGGACGAACAAACCGGCCGGGGCATTCCGCTGGTTGAATTGCGGACCGTCAATGATGTGCGGTATTACACCGATAGCGCGGGATACGCAGCCATTGCTGACCCCGGCATGATGAACAGACATGTCTATTTCCATATATCAAGCCCAGGATACCTCTGGCCGCAAAAGGACGCCTTTGGCTATCGCGGCACCGCATTGGAGGTGAAGGCGGGGAGTCTGGCGGTGCTGAAGATGCATCGCGTGAATATTGCGCAGCGACTATATCGTATAACCGGTGAAGGTATCTACGCTGATTCGGTGCGCCTTGGGCTGCACACTCCAATCGAAAATCCGGTTTTGAACGCCAAGGTCCTGGGGCAGGATTCCTCCCTTGCGACCATTTATAAAGGGAAAATCCACTGGATATGGGGCGATACGCAACGCATTGAATATCCGTTGGGTAACTTCAGGTCTTCCGGCGCAACTTCCATGCTGCCTGAACGGGGCGGCTTAAATCCTGATGTTGGCATCAATTTGCAATATTTCACTGATAAATCAGGCTTTTGCCGCGCCATGTGTCCGCTTGCGGATGAGCCGGGCGGCGTCGTATGGCTGGACGGCTTAACCGTCGTGCCGGACCGAACGGGTAAACAGTGCTTGATCGCCCGTTATTCGCGGCGCAATGGTATGAAGAATTTATTTGAGCATGGACTGGCTCTGTGGAATGACATTACCGAAACCTTTCAAAAGTATGTGGTGTATCCACTGGATGAGCATTGGCGGTTTCCAACCGGCTACCCCGCAGAGTATTTGGATCACGGAAAAACCTATCGCCTTTTCACCCGGCAGTTTCCCGTTGTTCGTGCCATGGCAACTCTGCAAGCGATAGCAGACTCATCGCGGTATGAGGCCTTTACCTGCCTCGCCTCGGGAACGCACTTTACGGGCGAAAAATCAAAGGTGCAGCGGCGGTCTGACGGCACGCTGGTGTGGGGCTGGAAGCGGGACACGGCTCCGCTAAATTCGCAACAGGAGGCGGTATTGCTTTCAAGCGGTCTTATTCATCCGGATGAAGCACGTTTCCAATTGGTCGATGCCGGTACAAATCAGCCGCTGACCATGCATAGCGGATCATTTTTCTGGAATGACTACTTACAGAAATGGATTATGATCGGCGGCCAGGAGGGGGGAACATCGTTGCTGGGCGAAATATGGTTCGCCGCCGCCGCTAAGCCCACCGGGCCATGGAAACGCGCCATCAAGATTGCCACGCATCCCGACTATTCATTTTATAACCCGTCACAAAATCCATTTTTTGACCAGCAGGGCGGGCAAGTTATCTATTTCCAGGGCACGTATGCCAATACTTTTTCCGGCAACCCACACCGAATTCCACGTTACAACTACAACCAATTAATGTACCGCCTGGATTTATCCGACCATCAGCTACGGTCTTTATAAAACTAATGCAAATGGAGAATTTATGAACGATAACGCCGGGATCAATTCTCGAAGACATGCAATATTGTATATGTGTTCTTCGGTTGCATTTGTGACGTCGATAGATTTATTAGATGTGCGTTCCAAAGAACTGCCGGAACTTTCTGCTTTACCAGCAGGGAGATTGAAAAATAATATCTCTCCGGAGCGACCTATCGGTGCAATAGAGCCGAGAATTGGAACAGGTTGGCACGGGCACACGTTTCCCGGAGCCACGGCCCCATTTGGCCTAGTGCAATTAAGCCCGGATACCGCCGGGCCGCCCGAACCGAAGTGGATTGGATGGTATGACCAATACGGATGGGATCATTGTTCGGGTTATCATTACCCGGATGATGTGGTCAAAGGATTTTCGCACACGCATCTTTCCGGTACGGGAGCCAAGGACCTGGGCGATGTTCTACTTATGCCGGTAGTGGAAGGCCGCAACTGGAGTTGGGAAGCACTGGCTCCGGGTAAGCAACATGCCGATCAGATCGCCGCCTTAGGTCCTGATTCCGGCTGGGTTTCCCGAGGCGGCGGCACGGGCTACAGTTCCAGCTTTTCCCATCAGCAGGAAACCGCTCGTGCCGGGTATTACAGCGTGTATCTGCAAACACCGCGTGTGAAGGCGGAATTAACCGCCACCACACGTTGCGGCATGCACCGCTATACCTATCCATCCTTGCCGCAAGCAACACGCCGGGGCGTGATATTGGATTTGGTGCATGGCCTGGGTTGCACGGTTTACCATGCCCAATTGAATATTGAAAATACCACAACCATCAGCGGTAAACGCTACACCCATGGCTGGGCGGCCGATAAGCAAGTTTATTTTGTCATGGAATTCTCCCATCCCATTGCCGAAGCCCAAGTGCAGGTGGATGGCCACATCCGCACCGCAAGCACCCCCGACAGTTTCTCAGGAACGCATATTAAAGCGATCTTCAGTCATGCCCATAGCTCCAAGCCACTGTTGGTGCGCGTGGGGCTATCTTGTACCGGTATAGAAGGCGCACGTAAGAATCTGGCAGCGGAAATGCCGGTATTTGATTTTGATGCGGTGCATCAGCAGACGGAGAAAGTATGGAATAAAGCACTTTCCGCCATTCAGGCACAGTTTCCCAATAAGGAACTTAGCGAAACATTCTATACCGCAGCCTATCACGGCATGGTGGCCCCGGCAACGTTTAATGATGTGGACGGCACTTATCGTGGGGAAGATCGTAAAAACCATGCCAATCCGGGCTTTACCAATTACACCACGATGTCGATATGGGATATATATCGCGGTGAATTCCCGTTGATGATGCTGATGCAGCCACATCGCACCAACGATGTCATTAAAACGCTTTTAGCCGATTATAAACAGTTAAACCAGCATTCCCTGCCGGTGTGGCCGTTGTGGGGCAATGAAACCTGGTGCATGTCCGGGTTTCACGTTGTGGCTATGATTCTGGGGGCCTATGTGCGGGGCTTCCGGGATTATGATGTAGAGGCGGTGTATGCAGCTATGCGGGATACCGCGATGGTCGGCTGCGCTTTTAATGGGAACAAAGCATCACAAGAAGAGTTCAGACATCGCGGTTATATATTCAGCTCCAACCGAAGGTCGGCGGTTTCGGCCACGCTTGGCCTCGCCTATGACTATTGGTGCGTCGGTGCTATGGCGGAACTGCTGGGCAAACACCAAGACGCCAAAATATTTTACAAACTGGCACAAAACTATAAAAATCTCTTCAACCCCACCACCGGATTCATGCGAGGGCGGACCGCCGATGGCAAATGGCGCGAGCCTTTCGAGCCTGACCGGGAATACTGGAGCGACTACACCGAGTCCGACGCGTGGCAGGAAACATTTAACGTCAAGCATGATGTTCAGGGGTTAATCGACTTGTATGGTGGTGACGCCGCATTTATAGCAAAGCTTGACGATCTTTTTACCGCCCCATCAAAAACATACAATTCACCGCCGGATATAAGTGCAATGGTGGGGCAGGATGACCAGGGTGATGAACCCAGCAACCACATACCATATCTCTATACGTTTGCCGGTGCAGCCTGGAAAACACAATATTGGATTCGTAAAGTACTGGGCCTTTACAACAATACCCCCAAGGGTATTCCCGGCAACGATGATTGCGGACAAACCTCCAGTTGTTTTGGTTTGGGCGCATTGGGCTTTTATTCGGTTAATCCTGCCACGGGCGTTTATGTCATTGGCAGTCCACTGATAAACCGCGCGAAGATATTCAACGCCGTGGCCAGAACCACTTTTACCATTATCGCTGATAACAATAGCGCGGAGAATGTTTATATCCAGGATGCCAAGCTGAACGGAAAACAATTGACGCGATCGTGGTTGACTCACGCCGATATTTTGGCGGGCGGCGGACTTCATTTTCGTATGGGAAAAAAGCCGAACAAAGATTGGGCGTCGGCCAAGGCTGATCGCCCGCCATCCGAACTGGTGCGTTGAAATTTAGTTTCCGCATAAAACTCTATGTACTTTTCGTTTGTTTTTGAGGTAAGTGGTTATGAATCGAAGAAAATTTGTGGCGCTGATGGGTGCCGCCGCCGCGGGGGTTGTTGCGGAAAAAACCAGAGGTTATGCGGCTGCGGCACAGGAGCGTTGGCGAATCGGGCCTTTTGTGCGGCCCGCCGATGGCCGGCCGATTATCAGGCCCAATCCCAGTGCGGTGTTTACCGATCCTAACACACGTCGCCTGTCGCGCTGGGAATTTGCCCATACGTTTAACCCGGCGGCGATAGCGTGGAAAGACAAGTTGTATGTGCTTTTTCGTGCGGAAGGGGAACACGGCGATGATATTGGCGGATATACCAGTCGCGTGGGTCTTGCCGAAAGTTCCGATGGTGTTGAGTTCACAGAGTTGCCGCATCCGGTACTGTATCCGCAGCCGGGGAGGTGGCAGAAAGATGAATGGCCGGGCGGCTGTGAGGACCCGCGGATCGTTCAGGCGGCGGATGGAACTTTTGTGATCACCTTTACCATGTGGAATCGCAAAGTGGCGCGGCTGGGCGTGGCAACATCAAAGAATTTGACGCATTGGACGCATCACGGGCCGGTGTTTCAAGAAGCGTATAAGGGCCGCTTTGCCAATACGTGGTCCAAATCCGGCGCGATTGTTACGCGGAAGGTCGGATCTCAGATTCTTGCCGCCAAAATACGGGGCCGCTTTTGGATGTATTGGCATACGCTGGGGCAAACCTATCTGGCATACTCCAAAGATTTAATTCAATGGACACCGGTTTTAGACGCAGGGGGCAAGCCCTTGTGTGTGCTCCCCAAAAATAAGCCGGGCCATTTTGATTCCTGGTTGACGGAATCCGGCCCACCAGCCCTGCTGACACCAGCCGGCATTGTGTTTTTCTTCAACGGCATGAGCGATGGCAAAATCAGCCGGGGGCCACGCATTCCGGCGCGGCAATATTCCGCTGGGCAGGCGCTTTTTTCGGGCGACAATCCTGCGCAACTTCTGTATCGGCCCACACAACCTTACTTCTGGCCGCAGGAGCCATGGGAAAAAACCGGGCAATACAAGGCGGGCACAACCTTTACTGAAGGGTTGGCTTGGTTTAAGGATCAATGGTTTCTTTTTTACGGCGGAGCGGATACTGTAGTGGGTATGGCGGTCGCCAAGTAGAGCTTCATTCTGTGGACTTGGCGCGATTTAATATATCAGGCGCTGTTTTGGCGGAGAATAATTGTGAGCGGAATATCCAGTTTTGAAGATGCTTCGGAAACCGGCCAAATTCCCGGCATGGGGCCGATTGTTTTTGCGGTAGCCGCCGCCGCTTTGGCCGGGTTATTGTTTGGATACGATACCGGCGTGGCGTCGGGTATTCAGGGGTATTTGCAAACCTATTTTCATTTAAGCAACACGCAATTGGGTTTTGCGATCGCGTGTCTGGAATTGGGGGCGGTGCCCGGTGCCATGTTCGCCGGGACGTTGGCGGATCGGTTCGGACGCAAGAAGTTATTGATTGTCTGTGCCGTGCTGTTCGCGGTATCCGGAGTGCTTTCCGCTATCCCGCAATCATTGCTGCAGTTGGTATTGGCCCGCATCATCGGCGGCGTGGCGATTGGCGCTTCGTCCATGGTTGCGCCGGTGTATATCGCGGAAATTTCCCCGGAGCGCCATCGTGGGAGGCTGGGATCGTTATTCCAGTTGGGCATTGTCATCGGTATTGCCGTGGTCTATTGGGTGAATTACTTTATCCTCAACGCCGGTAATCATATTAATGCGGTGCATCACGTCGCGGGTATGAACTGGAATCAAACCATGGGCTGGCGCTGGATGCTGGGATCGGAAACGTTGCCGGCGTTGGTGTTTCTAGTAATGATTCTGGCGGTACCGGAAAGTCCACGCTGGCTGGTGATTAACAATCAGGAGCCGCGGGGGCGAAATATTCTCACTCGCTTTATAGGCTCCGCCGGTGCCGATCGAGAAATTAAGGCGGTAAAAGAAATGGCCGCCCAGGAAGAGGGCCGATTTTCCGAATTATTCACGCCGCGTTACAGCCTGCCGTTGACGATCGCGCTATTTCTGGCGGTATTTTCCCAATTCAGCGGTATAAATTCAATTATCTATTATGCCCCGCGGGTTTTTGAAGCCGCGGGAATGAAAACGACCAATGCCTTCGGCTCAACCGCTCTGGTTGGAATGGTCAATCTGGCTTTCACGTTCATCGCTGTGGGGTTTGTGGATAAAGCCGGACGCAAATTGCTGCTGGCGATTGGGACAGCAATACAGGTTGTAGCGCTGGCCTCAGTAGGATTGATTTTTGCTTTTGCCAATCGCGTACCGGCAACCGCGATGGTCCATGGTCACGCGGTGCAGTCAATGGTCGTGCATTTCAGCCACGGGCAGGTGCTGATTCTCATCACCAGCATTCTGACATTTATCGCGGCCTTTGCGATGGCGATGGGACCGATGCCATGGATCATCATATCTGAAATATTCCCCGCCCGCATTCGGGGACGTGCCGCGTCGGTGGGGATATTAACCTTGTGGGTCGCCATATATGTGGTAGCCCAGACGTTTCCCATGTTGAAACACAGTGTGGGCCTCACTGTCACGTACTTCATCTATTCCGGCTGCTCTCTGATAAGTTTCCTGTTTGTGCTGCTGGTACTTCCGGAAACCAAAGGCAAGACTCTGGAACAAATTGAAGCTTACTGGCACCATCGGCACGAAAATAAATTGGCACAAAAGTAAATAGACAAGACTCGGTAGCCAATAAACATATGTTAGTTTCGGCGAGGTTCCGCGATGTCCTCCCCTTTGAGCAATTGACCGGTTTAAGGCCAATTACCCCGTAATTATGGCTGGAAGCGCACTACGTGCATGACTGCTTGGATGCGCTTGCGCCGGCACGTGAAATTCTCGGGCGCATCGCACGTGTAGTCGGTCATGAAGCGACGCGTCGGCGTGAAGGTCGCAAGTAAGTAGAATGGGGGGGACAACACACCTGCTGCTCCCGCCGTTGCCGCGTTTGCGTCGACGTGCTTATAATTCATCAGTTGAGTAATAGTATAAACTCACAGCGAGGTGCGAATCATTATGGAAGAAGTTGGAGCATTTGATCTTCATGCGGCTTTTCTGCGGCGCGCTGAACGTGATATTAAAGCATTTCTTGAAGCGTTTGCCACGCGGCTGGAGCAATCTCTTCCGGGGCAGGTGCAGGTGCATCGGAAGAAGGATTCCTTGTTTGCAAAAACGCAGCACGTAGTGGGGATTACGATTCATCTTGGGGCCAATCGCTTTGTCCTGGATAATTCGGGCCATGGCCTGCAATTAAGCCGGTGTAATGAAGTGCGCGGCATTGTGTTAAAAAACGAAGAATTACAACTGCCGGAGTGGCTTTCAAGCTTGAATAAGGAACTTGGAGCCATGTCCACTAAGATGGCCGGCTCGCAAAGCATTTTGCATGAATTTCTGATGAATTAAACAAAATGTCTTGCAAGCCCTGGCGCTTGTCGCTATAAATCGATTTAGAGAGTTTCTTGGACTTGCTTGAAAAGACCAAAAACCACCACGGCTCCTGTTAAAAGGGATTTGCCATGTCGCTGTTAGGCCGAGTATTTGGACAGAATTCCGATCCCGATCGGCAACAGCATCAGGCCCAGCAGTTGGCGCGCAATCAGGCGTGGGACACGGCATTAACCAATCAGACCTTGCCGGATTTTGTCAAACAACGCCTCGCTGATACCAAGTCCGGGAAGTTGCCTTGGATATCCACCGGTTCGGTTGGGGCCTTGCTGGCGCAAAGATCGCACGGCATTTATCCTCTGGGAATGGTTTCAGGGAATTGCTGGTATCATTACGGCTATTCTTGGACGCGCGGACATTATGACGGCTGGCACACGGCCATTGACCGCATGCGGCAAGAAGCGACGCTCATGGGGGCCAACGCAGTCGTGGATGTCAAAATGACTGCGACGCGCATGGAAGGCACCGGCGAAGATCAAATGGATTATGCCGTGATGGGTACAGCGGTGCGTATTGCCGGACTGGCCACCCCGCGCACGCCCGTGATCGCGACCGTCTCGGCCTTGGAGTTTGCGCGCTTGATGGAATCCGGAATATTGCCGGTGGGTTTGGCGATAGGAGCGCATTATAATTGGCATTATTCTTATAGAAATGCGTCAGGTCAGGGTACCTGGTGGAACCAGGAATTACGTGAGTTATCCGATTTTATGACGGATATTCGCCGCGCTGCCATAGGCCAACTGGCCAGTGACGCGGCGCGAATCGGCACCGGTGTTCTGGCGCGCGTGCAGTTTTCCGAATTGTTGCGTGGCGAGCCGATGGAAAATGATCCGCGGCAGCGATTTCTTGGGCGGCATATCGCGTTTGGCACTGCGGTGTTGCATGAACCAAGGCGGCACATATCACTAAAATTAAAACCCGTTTTCAGTGTCAGCGATGGAAAAATGACCCCGGTTATGCCTACAGAAAAGGAGATTATTTAAATGGCGGACGATACAGGCACACAGGCAAATCCGGCATTGGCCGGTCTTCCCAGGCACGCCTTGGAGCGCTTGCAGGGGCTGCGTGAAGCGGGCCAGAGTGGTGGCATATTTACCTCGGATTTATCCGTTAATGAATTTCTCATGGTGCGCGAAGCCGGCTTTGAACCTCTCGGGCTGGTGGTTGGCTCGTGTATTTATCATGTGGGAATTCAATACGGATCATGGGGACAAAATCAGGAATTAAATGTGATTTCCCAGGCCATGTATCAGGCCCGGGAACTGGCCATGACACGCATGGAGCAGGAGGCGTTAGCACTCATGGCCGATGGCGTGGTGGGTGTGCGGTTGGAGGTTAAACGGTTAGGATGGGACAGCGATATTTTAGAGTTCATGGCCATCGGTACCGCCATATCACATAGCGCCGGCCACCCCGGCTTTAAAGGGCCTAAAGGCATGCCGTTTACTTCGGATCTTTCCGGGCAGGATTTCTGGATGCTGCTGCGTGCCGGCCACCGTCCGTTGGCGATGGTGATGGGATCGTGTGTGTACCATGTCGCGCATCAGGGCGTATTTAAATCCATGGGGAATGTCGGGCGGAATGTGGAAATCACTCAATTTACGCAGGCGATGTATGACGCCCGTGAACTGGCCATGGAACGCATGCAAAATGAGGCGAAAGAAGCCGGGGCCGACGGCGTGGTGGGCGTGCAATTGCACGAAGGATCGCATAACTGGCAGCCGCACGTGATTGAATTTTTTGCTGTAGGCACGGCCGTTAAACCTATTGAGGATAAGGCCCTGATTCCAGAACCGGCTTCGCCGCAGATTGTCATACCAGTGAACGATTGAAAGTATTGAGATAGAATAACAACCGATACAGGAGTTTTGCGATGAGTAACATGTTTCGCCGGGCCGCTGAAATTATTGAGGCTAAAGTCAACAAATTTTTGAACAATGCGGAAAATCCTGATGAGGCTCTGGATTTATCGTATGAAAAAATGTTGAGCGCTCTGCAGGAAACCAAGCGGCATCTGGCTGATGTAGTCACCGAACAAAAGACGCTGGAACGCCAAATGCTGGCCGCACAAAGCGACTCCCACCGGGCGGAAAATGACGCTCGCATGGCTTTGCAGGCCGGGCGAGAGGATCTGGCCAAAGCCGCGCTGACGGAAAAGCAGGCCGCGGATCAGAAGGCGGCATCACTGAAAGATGCCAGTGAGCATGTGGCGGCGCAAAGCCAGAAACTCATCACGTATGAAAAGCAGCTTGAAGACCGCATTGATCAATTCCGCACGCAAAAGGAAGTGATGAAGAGCCAGTATGATGCCGCGAAGGCGCAAGTAACCGTGAATGAAAGTCTCGCCGGCATAGGCAGTCAACTGGGCAATGTGGGCGATGCACTGCAACGTGCCAAGGACAAAACCAATCAGATGCAGTCGCGCGCTGATGCCATGGAGTCGCTGACCGACGCCGGCGTGCTCAATGACGGTGTTGACGGCCGCACAAAAACGGAACGCGATCTGGATGCTCTGCGAGCCAGTTCCGGCGTGGACGCCGACTTGGCCCGCCTGAAGGGCGAAATGGGTCAAACCAAACAATTGCCTTCAGGATAATGGGCGTACCGGTTTACATCGACATATCCCCTTCGCCGGTTGGCGGGGGAAAACATCGGACGGCTGCGCAGTTTTGCCGGCCCACCCACAATCCAGCAGCCCAGCACTCCAGCGGCCGCGCAGCGGCAACTTCCGGGGCGGCTCGGTTCTCAGTGGGACAAATTGGGCGATGCAATGCATTGCATTGTACCGCCGGCATCTTGCCTGCATCGGAAACACGACAAAAGCAGGCGGGATCCCGGCTCGCCGCGACGGTACAGATACTTTTCCTGCCTTTGTGACCAAGGTATCACCAATGGCCGCCCGGAGTATAGTTACCTTGCGGTGGCGACAGCGGTCTGGTTTTGGACGCTGGGCAATACCTGCTGCGGGTAGGCACGCTGCAAGGCGGCGCTAACGAGTCCCAAAAACATGGCATCGGGTGTTAATGGGCGGCTGGTCAGGCAAGGGTGGGCTTGCGTAGCGTAAAAATATGGATGTATCTCCGGCGGTAATTCCAGCATCTGCATGATGGGTTGATGGGGGGCGTGTCCGCTGAAAATCAGGCCATGTTTGGTAAGCGTTTCAATGTACCGCGGTTCGACTTCATAGCGGTGGCGGAACCTCAGGCGGACTTGGTCCACATGGCCGTAAAGAGCGGAAACGCCGCTGCCCGGTTGCAGGATTACATCTTTTCCGCCCAGTCGCATATTGCCGCCAAGGCCCTCAATTTTCTTCTGCTCCGGCAGAATATCAATGACCGGATGGCGGCAATTGGGGTCAAATTCGGTGCTGTTGGCATCTTCAAGTTTGCAGACATTGCGTGCGAATTCCACCACAGCCATCTGGAATCCCAGGCAAATTCCCAGATAGGGAACGTGGCGTTCCCGCGCGAAGCGGACACATTCAATTTTGCCTTCCGTCCCGCGTGATCCAAATCCGCCCGGAACAATGATCCCGTGGCATCCCCGGAGAATATCCGCGGCATTTCGGGAATTAATTTCTGTGGTGTCCAGCCATTGAATCTGAATTTTGCAACCGAGATTTACTCCGCAATGTTCCAGGGCTTTGTCGATACTGGCATAGGCATCGCGCACGGCGGCGTATTTTCCAGCCAGCGCGATGGTGACGGACTTTTCCGTCGGTTCAAGGAGTTTATCGACGTAGTGTTGCCACCGGCGACGAGCCTGATCTTCCATGCGCTGGTTGACGCGCTCATGGAGATTTAACAGCGTGAGCACCTCGCGGTCCATTCCGGCTTCCCGCAACATCTCCGGCACCAGATAAATGCTCGGTAGATCATGCATGGAAAATACGCGACGCATGGGCACATTACTGAACATGGAGATTTTTTGCCGCACCTTTTCCGTTGCGGGTGACGGGCAGCGGCACGCAATAATATCCGGCTGCAGGCCGGTTTGCATGACCTGTCGCAGGCCCAACTGTGCCGCTTTGGATTTCTGTTCGCCCAGCGATTGCGGTTCAATGATGTACGTTAACGCCACGACACATACGGAATCTTCACCTTCTTCGTACGCCAGTTCACGCACCGCTTCAATAAAATAACCGTTTTCATAATCGCCCACAGTCCCGCCGACTTCCACAAATACCAGATCGGCCTTTGATTTTATCGCCAGTTCGCGCAGCGTGGTTTTAACTTCACCGGTGACATGGGGAATCATCTGCACATCACGGCCCAGATATTTTCCATGTCGTTCGCGCTCGAGAATGCGCGTAAAAATCTGTCCGCTGGTGGTGAAATTGGCGCGTGACAGATTTTCATCGAGCATGCGTTCATAGGTGCCTAAATCCATGTCTGTTTCCATGCCGTCATCCAGGACGAAAACTTCGCCATGACGAAACGGATTAAGCGTTCCGGAGTCGATGTTCAGATAGCCCTCCATTTTGATGGGGGCGACGCGCAGGCCTTTGTCTTTAAGAATCTTGGCCAGGCTGGAACTGAAAATGCCTTTACCCAGTCCGCTCATCACGGTGCCAAGGACCACCACATATTTGGTGCGGCCTTTCTCATAGCCTTCGGGGAAGGGCGTGTAAAATTCAGTATCCTGCGTGGCGTGGCCCACCGAGGCCAGCAGGTCAGGTTGGGTTTCTTTATTCATCGCAGACCTCACGAAAATAGTAGGATAATCGATAATGCTCTTTAGGGAAAATGCGGCGGCTAAAAATTCCGGAAAACTCAAGGCCCTTCGCCGGCGTACCGCCGGACAAAAGCTTCATAATCTTCCGGTGTATCAATGCCATGATGGGCCTGCGGAGTGTCATGGACAATAATTTTGGCTCCCAGATATAGCGCGCGCAATTGTTCGAGTTTTTCAAGCTTTTCCAGTTCGCACCTCTCGGCACCGGCAAGTTGCAGCAGAAAGTTCTTCTGATATGCGTAAATACCCAGATGTTTCCGATACAATCCCGCAAGCATTAATGCGCCGGCACCCGCCGTTTGCCCGTCACGATCATGGGGAATTACACTGCGGGAAAAATACATGGCGAAGCGGCGCTGATCAATGACGACTTTGACGATGCCGGGATTTACAATTTCCGCAGCATTGTCAAAGGGTGCCGCCGCGGTGGCCATCTGCACATCCGTCTTTTCCAGCAGGCGAATCAGAGCATCAATCAAATTTGGATCAATTTCCGGCTCATCCCCCTGGACGTTGACGATGGTGTCAAAATGGGCGAAATCCTTCATGGCGGCAACTTCAGCGATGCGATCGGTTCCGGATTGATGTTCCGCGGACGTTAATACAACCTGCCCTTCAAATTCGCGCACCGCGTCCGCAATCCT
The DNA here is from genome assembly GCA_021819825.1 of Planctomycetota bacterium. Taxonomy (GTDB): domain Bacteria; phylum Planctomycetota; class Phycisphaerae; order WQYP01; family WQYP01; genus JAMDCX01. The sequence goes on along the minus strand of JAKAEZ010000002.1, from coordinate 15,587 downwards.
CCGGTCATCGGTGGCCACTACCACCGCCGAGGCGCGTTTGGTTTTCAAGGCCTGCTCGTAGACATGCTCTATAAGATATTTTCCGGTTTGCCGCAGTAAGGGCTTGCCGGGCAGTCTCGTGGAATCATAGCGCGCGGGGATGACAATTAAACTGGACAAAGCACAGCCTTTCCTAAAGCTTCAATTTCCAGAGCAACGGTATATCCGAAACTGCCCCGCGCGGCAATTTGCCATGACCGCCAAAACGGCACGGGCAATATTTCTGTTGCGATTTTTAGAAGCTCAATGGATGCGTTATAATCAGCCCCCGTTATATGCTCCACGGAGACGCACCGCATGTCAGGTCATCAGGATTCTTTTGTTCATTTGCACGGACATTCGCATTATTCGCTTCTGGATGGCGGTGCCACGCTGCCGGGGCTTTGCGCCAAGGCTGCGGAAATGGGTATGCCGGCCCTGGGATTGACGGACCATGGCAATTTATTTGGTATGGTGGAATTTTATCAGGAAGCAAAAAAGGCCGGCATTAAACCGTTGCTGGGGTGCGAATTTTATGTGGCTCCCGGTTCGCGCTTTGATAAAGATGCCCATGGCATCAGTGAGGCGGCGTACCACCTTGTGGTTCTGGCGAAAAATCAGGCGGGCTATAAAAATATCCTCAAACTCGCCAGTTTGGCCTACACCGAAGGATTTTATTACCGCCCGCGCGTGGATAAGGAAACACTGGCGCGCTATTCCGAGGGTCTGGTGGTCATTAACGGCCACTTCGGAACCGAAATTGCGGCATGTCTGCAGCGTGGTGATGTGGCCGCGGCCGTGGATGTGGCGGGGCAGTATAAAAACATATTTGGCGATAACTTTTTTGTAGAATTGCAGAATCATGATGATCCGGCACAAATTTCCGCCATTCCACAACTGCTGGAAGTAGCCAAAAAATCCGGGTGCCCGGTGGTCGCTACCAATGACCATCATTACCTGCTGAAAGATGACTATGACGCCCATGATGTGCTGTGCTGCATCAGCATGGGTAAGACGCTTGCCGATGAAAACCGCCTGCATTATTCCCGGCAACTGTACTTGAAAAGTTCTGCCGAAATGCGGGCGATTTTCCGTGACATCCCGCAAGCGTGTGACAACACGCTCAAAATTGCCGAAATGTGTGATGTGCAGTTGGATTTTTCCAAACGCCACGCTCCGGTTTACACCCCGCCGAATAATCCAACTACCGGGGAAGCGGTCTCCGCGGATGATTATCTGCGGACGCTATGCGAAGCCGGGGTTATCGAACGGTATGGCGAATTTAATGATGTTCTGCGCCAGCGGCTGGAACAGGAACTGAAAGTTATTCAAAGCAAAGGCTTTTCCAGCTACTTTTTAATTGTCTGGGATTTCTGTAATTTTGCCCGGCAGAATGGCATTCCCGTCGGAGCCAGAGGGTCCGGTGTCGGTACGTTGGTGGGATACTCTCTGGGATTATGCAACGTTGATCCGATTCGCTACGACCTGCTTTTTGAAAGGTTCATGGATCCCAGCCGTTCGGAAATGCCCGATATTGATATTGATATTTGCCAGGAAGGCCGCGGTAAAGTTATTGAGTATGTGCGGAAAAAGTACGGCAATGTTTCGCAGATCATCACATTTTCGACGCTCGGCGCTAAAGCGGCCATTAAAGATGTCGGGCGGGTTCTGGCCATGCCGCTGTCGGAAGTGGACAAAATTACCAAGCTGATTCCCGGCGGCGTAGGTGTCACGCTCGATAGCGCTTTGCAAGTAGCTGATCTCAAAAAGCTATATAAAGAAGACCCCAATGTCATGCGCCTTTTTGACATTGCGCGACGCTTGGAGGGCTTGTGCCGCAATGCCGGAATGCACGCGGCTGGCGTGATTGTCTGTGATAAGCCGCTGGATGAAGTTGTGCCGCTGTATAAAAGCGGTGATGACATCATGACCCAATGGGACGGTCCGACTTGTGAAAAGGCCGGTCTGCTGAAAATGGACTTTCTAGGTCTGCGCACCTTGACCATTGTGGAGCGGGCGCTGGCGCTGATCGAAGCGGATTATCCCAACGGACTGCCGCCGCGCCATGCCATGGGGGTAGATGGTAAGACCACCCTGACGGATCATCCGGCCGGCCCGCGTCCCGGCAGACTGGATATTGAAAAACTTGATCTCACCGATCAGCGCGTTTACAAGCAGGTGTTCCAAAAGGGACAAACCAAAGGTGTGTTTCAGTTTGAATCTCCGGGTATGAGAGAACTGCTGATTAAAATGAAGCCGGATCGCATTGAGGATCTCATTGCCGCTAACGCCTTGTTCCGGCCAGGTCCCATGGATCTGATCCCTGATTACTGTGCCCGTAAACACCGGCGGCAGCCCGTGCCATCCGTGCATCCCATTATGGATAACATCCTGGCCGAAACGTACGGCATCATGGTGTATCAGGAACAGGTAATGCGGATATTCAACCAGTTGGGTGGTATCCCGCTGGCCAAGGCCTACAAGATTATCAAAGCGATCAGCAAAAAGCAGATGGATGTGATCGCCGCTGAAAAGCAGCATTTTGTGGAAGGAGCGGAAAAGAACGGAATTAAAACCGAGCAGGCCGTCCAGATTTTCGCGCTCATTGAAGAGTTCGGAAAATATGGCTTCAATAAAAGCCATTCCACGCGCTATGCCATTGTCGCGTATCAGACCGCGTATCTGAAGACCTATTTCCCGCTGGAATATATGGCAGCGCTACTCACGTATGAAATGATTGATCAGGCCAAAACCACAGAGTACATTGAAGACTGCCGATTTCTGGTTCGTCCGGATGGCCGGGTGGGCATTCCTATTTTGCCCCCGGATATTAACCAGAGCGTGGCTGACTTTGGCGTCGTGGACGCTACCATCTGTTTTGGCCTGGCCGGAGTGAAAGGTGTTGGCCAAAAAGCGGTGGAATCCATCATCGCGGCGCGCGGTAGCCGAGCTGACGGTAGCCACCAACCCTTTACCAGTCTCTTTGATTTCTGTGAGCGTGTGGACCTGCGAACGGTTAATAAGTCCGTCATTGAGTCTTTGATTAAATGCGGGGCCTTTGATGCGCTGCATGAAAATCGGGCGGCTGCGACCGCGGCCATTGAAACCGCCATGCAGTCCGGCAGTTCCGCGCAGAATGCCAAAAGGGCCGGGCAGGAAAGTCTGTTCGGCGGCGGCGGTGGCTCATCCGCAATGGCGGTTGCGGCGGCGGGGTATAAACTCCCAGCCATACCGGAATGGCCGCAAGGGGTGAAAATGGCGAATGAAAAATCCGTATTGGGATTCTACGTTACCAGCCATCCCCTGCGTGATTATGAAACCATGCTGCATGATTTTACGACCATCAATACTCAGAGTATTAAAACCGCCAATGATGGGAAAGAAGGAATCCTTGGCGGATTGATTTCCAAAGTGGAATCGCGCATTGTTCGTTCCGGTCCAAGCGCGGGGCAGAAATGGGCCACGATTATCCTCGAAGATTTATCCAGCAATGTAAAAGTTACGATGTTCGCCGGTGAATTTCAAAAATTTGGTGATTTAATCAAAGCCGATGCGGTCATTTTTTTCCGCGGCAAAGTGGACCGCACCCGCGAAGAACCCGGATTTCGCGTGTATGAAGCCTTCACCCCCGAGCAAGCCGTGCAGAAACTCGCCCGTGAGGTTCTGATTTGCGTAGATGCCCAGGCCGTGGATGCGGATTCGATTGAACGCCTGGGAACTGTTCTTAAAGAACATCCCGGAAAATTACCGGCCAAAATCCAGTTAGCTATGGCCGAAGCGGACATGCCGATGAAAGTAACCCTTAATTTAGGCAAAGCGGTCAGCGGATCGCCGGACGCATTAAAACATATAGAATCATCAATGCAGGGAGCCGCCGTGCGCGTGCTTGGTCCGGGAACGTATCTGAATGCCGCCCGTGCGCAAGCGCCGCAGTTGCAGACCGTGTAAATGCCTTACCATCGGTCCACCACTGAAGCTACAACCTTGGCCGGCGAAAGCGCGTGAATCGTTTCCGGGCGGCAGGCGGCATAGTGATATGCCATGTCGGCAATTTCCGGTTGCAGTCGCGAGAGCAGTTTTAATATCACCGCTTCATCCAGGGGAATCGCGGTGACCGCGGCACGGATAATCGCCTTAGCGGCACTGAACAGACACATGGCGATGGCTCGAACCTCCTGGGCGGTGGTTTCGCTTACCAGGGCACCAAAGGCCATGGCGTGATGCAGATCAGTGGGCAGTGCCAAAGAATCTACCTGACCGTGCATGGCTTGTGCCCAATCCCAGCGTCGTGAAAGTTCCCAAAGATGCGCCCCCAACTCCAGTGAGGCTACCCGGATATCCGCCGACACCTGCGGCCCCGACAGGCAGGACGCCAGTTGCGGCAATTCCGCTAAATCACCCTGTCGCGCCGCCTTAAACGCCCAGCCAACCGCTACACCATCACTGGGGCCAATTGACGATTTTAATACGGCCTCAAGAAGTTGACCGATCTGCTCCTCCGACCGCAACAGGCCGCGCCGGGCCAGATCATTAATTTGAAAACATTGGGCGTAGCCACCGATGGTGGGGGCGGAATCAACCAATTGCATCAGACCAAGTAAATTCAACGCCTGAATCTCCGGTACAGTGCCATACACTCGCTCGTTTCCACCTCGCTTTATATTATTGTATCGTATCAAAACGGTGGATTACAATAACATTTTTCCGAAGTGGGGCGAATTGCCGCGCCGTTGCAAACGCCGGACTTGTGCGCCCCGGCAAGCCCCGTTGTGCCGGTATCCCGATGAATCTGAAATGTGAAATTTCAGATTTGAGATTTGAAATCTGGAAATTGGATCTTTCTTGACGCGCACTATTATTTTGTTCGCTAATCGCCCTTGGCGATTCTGCCTTCAAACTCCCAACTCCTAACTTCCCCGTCCTACGCATTCCGATGCAGCGTCCGCACCGTACCGTCAAAGTTTGCCACCAGCACTTCATCAGCCTTGTTGAGAAATAGACCGGTTTCAATGGTGCCGGGGATATTGCGTATGGTCTGATCGAGAATTGCCGGTTGCAGGAGTTGCGCATCGGATGGATCAAAGCGGGCATGCAGCAGCGGATTGCCGTTATCGGTGCGGAAAAGTTCACCGCTGGCGGTCATGCGCGGCGTGGTGGTAGCCCCGATAGCGGCCAACGCGCGAATCACCGTCGGCAAGGCGAATTCCACCACTTCGACAAAAACCGGAAATCGCGATCCCAGATGTTCCACCAGCTTTTCCTCACCCACCACCACTACATACCGCTGTGCAATGGAGGCGATCACTTTTTCCCGCAGCAAATCACCGCCTCCACCCTTGGTAAGGTTCAGCGTGGGGTCAACTTCATCGGCACCATCCACGGCAATATCCAGTCGCGTGATATTGTCCAGACTGCCCAACGGTATGCCCAGATCTCTGGCCAGCCGGGCGGTGGATTCGGAGGTAGGAATACCGACAATATTCAGGCCATGTTCCCGCACGCGCCGGGCCAGCATTTTTACAAACGCATGGGATGCCTTGCCACTGCCCAGACCTACCGCCTGGCCGCTGGTAATTAGTCCCGCGGCGATGGCTCCAATGGCGTGCAGTTGTTCCGGGGTGGCGCTTCTAGCGGCTTGTGTCATTGAGCATCCTTTCAATTCGATATCTGTCATAGCGTTTACAACTTCATTAACACTGAATCAGCCGCCTCCGCCGCGGTAGTTTCACCATGCACAGGTCGCCCGTCGCTGCGGGAAAAGTCAATGATGCGCAATTCCGCCTGCGGCTGCTGGTAATAATGACTCACACTGGCATGGACCACCAGGTCAAGCATCATTCCGACCGTCAGCAGCGGTTCGGCATCGCCTAATCCAAATCCCACAGCTCGGCAACGGCGGTCGTTAATTTTCAGTTGCAGCGCCATATGCGTGCCGCGTGCGCCCATGCGGCGCGGTGGGGCGGCAACTTGGACGTTGCGAATCAGTAACTTCGGTTTCGTATTGCCGCAGCCAAAGGGAGCCAATGCTTCAAGTTCACTAAATGCCTGACAATCAATATCGCAAGGCTCCAGTTCTTCATCAATTTCTAAACAGGGTACCAGGGCGTCCGCGGGTTGCGCCTGCGCGGTATAGTCGCATAATTTCCGAGTAAACGCCGCGAGTTGCGTGGTATGCATTTTTACGCCGGCGGCCGCCGCGTGGCCGCCGCCGGTTATTAACAGATCGCGGCAATGGGCAATGGCTTCATGCAGGGCAAAGCCCGGCACACTGCGACCGCTGCCGCTGATGGTATGCCCATTATCTATCAGCACAAAGGCGGGGCGGTTGAAGTGATCCACCAAGCGTGCAGCGACAATTCCCGCCACGCCGGGGTGCCAGTGCTGTTGGCAAAGCACCAGCGCCGAGGGAAGCTGCGGCATCTGCCGCACAAGCGCAATGGCTTCAGCGGTTATTTTCCGTTCAGTGTTCTGGCGTTCCTTGTTTTTTGTCTCCAGATATTCCGCCAGTTCATCGGCCCGGGCGGCGTCTTCTGTAGTCAGCAATTCCACGGCCATATTGGCATGACCCATTCTGCCGGCCGCATTAAGCCGAGGTGCCAGCGAAAAACCCGCCGCCGTTCCGTCAATGCTGCGATTTTCAAATTTTGCAACGCGGATCAGCGCTTGGATACCCGCCATATTGGATCGCGACAGTTGCTTTAAGCCGTAACTCACCAGGATACGATTTTCGTCCAGCAATGGCACCACATCCGCTATTGTGGCCAGAGCGGTCAAGGCCGTAAAATCGATCAACATATCGCGATATGTTGGTGTAAGCTTATCTGAACCGCACAGCCTTGCCGCGACGGCCCAGACGAGTTTATACGCCACGGCGGCCCCGCATAAATCCGTATTTCCGGTCGTTGATCCGTGCAGACGCGGATGGGCAATGGCATGCGCCGGCGGCAACGGGGCCTGATATTCATGATGATCGGTGATGACCATCGTCATACCGGCGTCGCGTCCGGCCTGTACCGCCTCCACAGCGGTAATGCCGCAATCGACGGTCAGTAACAGGCGTGCTCCGCGCCGGGCAATATCTTTTACCGCATCAATCGATAATCCATAGCCTTCATCAATTCGATGGGGGATATACGTATCGAAATCGGCACCCGCCGCCTTCAAGAGCCGGTGCAGCATCGTGGTTCCCGTAATTCCGTCCACGTCATAATCACCGTAGATGGTGATTTTTTCCTTGCGTGTTATCGCTCGCGCCACCAGGTCTGCACAGGCCTCAAGACCGGGAATGCTCTGCGGAGGAAGAATGTTCTTAAATTGCGGCTCCAAAAATTGGCGGGCTGATTCCGGATGGTTCAAATTCCGCGCCAGCAGCAGTCGCGTGGTCAATGGGTGGCGGCCCAGACTGCGCGATAAGCTATCAAGCTGTCGGCTATCCGCAACCGATTCCGGCAACTTCCATCGCCGCTGGAGAAAGCTGTGCGGTGCTATCGTGGGCGTGCCCAAAACGCTGACCTCCGTGTCGGTATACCGGTAAAACCGCCGGTATTAAACGCTCACAGCCATCGTGCTGTGAACGTACTTAATTGCATTTTCAAATAATTGCAGACCATCCGGTGCGGCCGCGCCGTCCAGCCGAGTCCAGTATGGGTGCTGCCGGATATTAATAAACCGCTCTGGATGCGGCATAAGTCCTAAAATTCGTCCGGTGACATCGCATATTCCGGCGATGGCTCCGGCACTCCCATTGGGATTGTCGGGAAAATCTTTCGCGGGTTTTCCATTTTCAGAAACATAACGCAAAACAATTTGATCATTAGCTTCCAGCGCATCCATAATCGCCTGATCGCGCACTGCGAATCGTCCTTCTCCATGGGCCACCGGCAGCAGCAGAGATTTACCCGGTTCGATCCATTTGCAAACAGATGATTGAGATTGTAACCGCACCCAGCGGTCTTCAAAGCGGGCCTGGGAATTATGCGTCAGTGTGGTAGTAAATACGTCGGATGGGTCCAACTGCGGCAACGGCCCCGGCAGCAAGCCGGCCTTGACCAGAACTTGAAATCCATTGCATACGCCCAGAATCATTTTGCCATCGCGCACCCATTGCTCCAACGGCTCGCGCAGGTGGTGCAGCAATTCATTGGCCAGGATTTTCCCGCTGGCAATATCATCTCCGTAGGAAAATCCGCCGGGAATGCCCAATATCTGATAGGCTGTCAATTGCCCAGGTTCGGCCAGCAGGCGGTGTATATGTATCGTCTCTACATTGGCACCCGCCCGCTGAAAGGCTAGAGCCAGTTCTTTATCACAATTCGTGCCGGCCGTTCGCAGCAGCAGCACTCGGACAGTTGATGATTCCATGAAGCGATCCTTTTCCAACTTGGCGCATTATCGCATCGAAGTGGTCGAGAACTCAAGCGCCCCCGGGGAAATTGCGCCCTCGCGGCACCAAACAGTACTGCCGCCAATGCCGGCGTTCTCCTCAGTGATGGCATTGCATTTTCAGGAATTGTGCGGGAACCGGCCGGAACGGCGGCCAGCGGGCTGGCTGGCCTGTGCGATGGAGAGTGTGTTGAGCCAAGGAGATGAAAGTTCTCCTCGAGTCGATGTTCCGACTCGTAGTCGAAGGTACCCTTGTGGATGACCACGAGCATACCCAGTTTGACTTCCTGGGCTATGGCTTTCAACCCCGCGCGGCCAAAAGCCGCTGGGGCAAGCTATTCACCGCGTTCCTGCCGGCGATCAGCCGGAAGGCCATGAAAGCCATTGTGACGGAAGTCCGCAGCTGGAGCCTTCAACGGAGCAACGCCATGGAACTGGAGGAACTGTCGCGGAGATTTAATTTGAAAATCCGTGGCTAGATCACCTATTTTGGGCGGTACTACCCAACGGCACTCCGGCGTGTCTTTCGCCACCCAAATCGCCGATTGGTGCGTTGGGTGCAACGGAAATACAAACGATTCCGAACCCACCAGCGACGAGCTTGGCACTATCTGCGCCGCCTGGCGCAGGGCAAGCCGAATCTATTCGCCCACTGGGCGATCGGAATCATGCCATAATCTTATGGCAATGGCGATGATGGGAGCCGGATGAGCCGAGAGGCTCATGTCCGGTTCTGCGAGAGCGCGGGGGTGAAACTCCCCCGCGCCACTCACCCTGGTAAAAGTACCACGTCCGCAGCCACGGCCGCGCGCTTTGTACGTTTCACCAAGATCGGTTAAATTAAAGCCTCATCGGGGCGTAGCTCAGCCTGGCTAGAGCGCCTGGTTTGGGACCAGGAAGTCGCAGGTTCAAATCCTGTCGCCCCGATTTTTTCGCCCGCGGGCGAAACAATAGAGCAGTAGTTTGGAGAGAGTAGTCTCCCATGATGCCAAGCCTCACCCGCGCAGCATGAAAAAAGGCCATATTATTTCGCTGTTGCGAAGGTCTGGCGATTTTTCAGAGCAGATAGGAGAGCAAAATAAGGCTGTCGCAAAAAAGGTGGCTGCCGTCAACCGTTGAAATGCCTCCTGCGGTCTGCTCTCAACTCTCTGCTTTCCATCCAGCATTCATTATGGCGTTCACCCTTGAAAAACTCACCGTTTACCGGAAAACTCTCGGCGGGTAGAGCAAATAAGGTTGAAGCAACTACGTGACGGTTACCGAATCAAAAATCTCTCCTTCGGTTCAACTCCCCCTATCGATTGCTCTTAATCTGAGCCTATTATTCTGCACGGTTGCTTCGCATTGAGATAGTTATATGTTTATCGGTATTTGCTCGTGTCTGGGGCGATTCTTCCACCGGCGGTGAATCCATAAGTACTGCGTGGGGTCTTCACGAACAAATGTTTCTATGCCGCGCGTGTAGCGTTCGGTAATATAACGCAGCGGCTCATCGTGCGTCCGCCAATCCGCGGGATAAATGATGTCCGTTACGCCGATGTCAAAATCAAATAAATCACCCCGACGGCGGGCATATCCGATAATTACCGGCACCTGATGTTGCATGGCCAGCAGGCCGATACTCTTATAGGTGCTGGCAAGACGGCCAAAAAAGGGCACAAACATGCCTTTGGGGCCGGCATCCTGATCGGCAATAAAGCACAAAACACCGTTATTTTTCAAAATATCCTGTGCGGTGGCGGTAACTCCGCGCTTGGATAAAATAATCTGCCCGCGTTTTTCCCGCACGCCCAAAACCCATGCGTCAATATGTGGGTTGTCAATGGGGCGCGCCACGCTATACGATGGAAAGCCCAGCGTAGCCATGGTATAGCCCAAAATCTCCCAATTGCCATAATGGCCCGTGACCATAATAGCGCCTTGTCCGCGTAAGATAATCTGCATCGCCGCCTGAAAGTTATGCAAGTGGACATGCTTATGCCACGTTTCAACATGGATAACGCGGGTGGAAAATATCACGTCTAACGCGAGTTCACAAAAGTGTTGTATGGATCGCTGTCCAATGCGTTCCAATTCTTTTTGTGGAAAATCCGGAAAGCTGGCGCGGAGATTCTCCAACCCGCGAAGGCGATGCTTTTTATCAAACGCCCATAAAAGCGAGCCAAACCCGCGGGCGGTTCTCAGATTCGCGTTGACTGGGAAAAAGCCCAACATCATGGCCGCGCTGCGGGCCGCAAGATAGGTTGCCTGATCCAAAATAGGTGACGACTGCTTCATTGGGGGTCCATATTAACCGCCCGCCGATAATCCGTTAAGGGAAACGCCGACGCACGAGAGGAGTGATAAAGTTAGAGGGCTTTTTACCTTGCTGCTAATTTGCGAGATTCCAACTTCCATGCGCATGGGCGCGGCCTTATTTCCGGGCATTTCCGGGCATGATGTGTTTTGGTCTGATTTTGATATGATTTATGACTTGTCCGTCCTTGGGACGTGATGCGCGGTTAACGCCCGCGAATGCGGTAGTAAGATGGAAATGCAGTCCGTGAAAAAAATATATCTCGAAACTTTCGGTTGCCAGATGAACGTCCTGGATAGTGAGCTTGTGGAGGGGCAACTTCGGGCGATGGGGTATGATTTTGTCACAGATAGCCAACAGGCCGATGTGGTATTGTACAATACCTGCTCGGTGCGGGAAAAATCAGAACAAAAAGTACTTTCACGTCTGGGCAGGCTGAAGGTACGCAAGCAAGATAATCCGGACTTGGTGATTGGCGTGATTGGCTGTATGGCGGAACGCGACGGCTTAGGCATGTTAAAACGATTGCCGCAGGTGGATTTGTTGTGTGGTCCAGGTGAACTGGACAAACTTCCCGGATTGCTGGAAAACGTCTTGGCCACGCACCGGCAACAGGCGGCCCTGGCGGGTGACACCGCGCGTCGGTCCGGAACACTGGCCTCAGCCGGGGAGGATCATCTGGAACTGCTGGACTTATCGCGCAGTTTTTCACCGGAAAAAAACAAATATCAGGCATACATCCGGGTCGTGCGCGGCTGCAACAAGTTCTGTACGTATTGCGTGGTGCCGTACACCCGCGGGCCGGAAGTCAGCCGATCACCACAGGCCATTATTGATGAGGCCCGTCGGCTGGTGGATGCCGGGGCGCGGGAAATTACGTTGCTTGGTCAAACCGTCAATCATTATGTGTATGAGGATTCCTCCGCATCCGGTCCATCGGGACCGCTGGCGCGCCGCACCACGTTTGCGCAATTGCTCCAACAGGTGCATGATCAGTTGCCGGAACTGCAGCGCCTGCGATTCATCACCAGTTTCCCTGCGGATTTCGGTGATGACATTCTGCAAACCATGGCTCAATGTCCAAGAATATGTCGATATTTACATATTCCGGCCCAAAGCGGCTCCAACCGGGTACTGAAATTGATGAATCGCGGCTACAGTGTGGAAAGCTATCTGGAATTGCTGCAGCGGGCCAGAAGTTATATGCCGGGAATTGCCATCGTGGGTGATTTTATTGTGGGGTTCCCCACGGAGACCGATGCGGATTATCAGGCCACGCGGGAATTGGCGGCCCGGGCGAGATATAAAAATGCATACATCTTCAAGTATTCGCCCCGGCCAGGCACTGTGGCTATCCGGCGGCATGAAGATGATGTCCCGGAGGCGGTGAAGCGGTCCCGCCATCAGGATCTGCTGAACTTGCAAAATGATATTTGTGAACAATTAAATCGCGAACTTATCGATTCTACCGCAGAGGTACTGTGTGAAGGCCCCAGCGGATGGGAACAACCGGCCGAATCAGTCATCGCCGGTGCTCTAAAGGGCGTTCCCGATACGAAAGCCCAAGGCCCGCGCATCGAGCTTGGTGTGCGTTTGGCCGGTGCTATGCGGAATGCCGATGCCCGATTTGAGGATTCAACATTCCGCGCCATGAGAGGGGCTATTCAATTAACGGGTCGCACCACAGCGGACCAGATCGTGGTATTTGACGGTCCGGCGAATCTGGAAGGAAAAATTGTGCCGGTCAAGCTTTGTGTGGTACATGGATTGACCATTTTTGGCAGACATGTGGGCAGTGCAAATGCGGTACCCACCGAGCCAATTGCCGCCATGTAAATTTATGGGACTGCACGGGGCATAAAATTTTTTCATTTATCACTTGCCAAATACCGATAGAAGTTTGTACATTATCACTTAGCTGATTCTACGTTTTACGCATCTGAATCAGCTCGTCGAGAAAAAACTTGGTCCGGAAGGGTATTGAAGGGAGAACGTCTTATGGCACATGAACTTGATTTGCAATGGTACTTGGAAGAGATACGCCGGTTTCCGCTTTTAACGCCGGAGCAGGAGCGGGATTTAACGCGGCAAATCCGCGAACGAGGTGATCCAGCTTCCCGGCAGGAAATGATACGTTGTAATTTGCGGCTGGTAGTCAGTATCGCCCGGCGGTATGTTCGCCGAGGCGTGGCGTTGATTGATCTGGTGGCGGAAGGCAATATCGGCTTGGTGCGCGCCGTAGATTTATTTGATCCGGAAAAAGAGGTGCGATTCAGCACCTATGCCACCTGGTGGGTGCGGCAGGCCATACGCAAAGCATTAATGCTTAATTCACGGCCCATCCGTCTGCCGGCGTATATGAGTCAGCGCATCGCCCGTTTGCACGGCGAAACCACCAGCAGCCGCGATGGCAATGGTGAAGCTGTATCAGATGTAGAACTCGCCGCCCGGATGCATTTAACCGCCGCGATGGTGGCGGCAGCGCGCAAAGCGTCGTGTACCATGTATGCGGTGGGGGAGGCTTCCGACGCCGGTAATGATAATTCCATTGCGGTGCACGAGTTGCTGGAAGATCTCCGCACACCGGCACCGGAAGCCGCGGTGGAGCATAGTGAGTTGGCCCGGGTGATTGAACTTACCTTGACGCATCTGGAACCCCGCGAGGCGTTTATTTTACGCCTGCGCAACGGCATTGGCGTAAGTGGAACATTTACGCTGGACCAGATCGCCGCACGCCTGGGGGTTACGCGGGAGCGCGTGCGGCAGATTGAAATGGCAGCGTTGAAAAAATTAAACCATCTGCTCCAAGGCCAGGAGTATCTCTTGGATCGCACAGCCCGGCATCTTGGCAACGGCGTGCGGCAAGTGGTGATGGTGTAACGGACCGGGGCACCGGGCACGGATTTCTATGTCCGCACCAGCTTGGTCACATGTTCGACAATCTTGTCGATACTTACCATTTCCGGATCTTTTTTGGATCGTTCTTTGAGTTCCACTTGCCCCGTGGCCAACGACTTATCCCCTAATACAATCCGCAGTGGAATACCGATCAGATCTGCGTCTTTGAATTTTACACCGGGCCGCTGGTCGCGGTCATCCACCAGCACATCAATTTGCCGGGCCGAGAATTCCTTATGCAAGCGGTCCGCGACCTCCCGGGCTTGGCCGTCGTATTTGATGGGTGTAATAATCACATGGAACGGGGCAATCGCCATGGGCCAACGGATACCGTCCGCATCAGATAGTGTTTCCAATGCACCAACTAAGATACGCCCCGGCCCGATGCCGTAGCACCCCATGATAACGCTATGGCTCTGCTGTTTATCGTCGCTGTAGCTGGCACCAAGTGCGTCGCTGTATTTGGTGCCGAGTTTAAATACGTGGCCCAGCTCAATGCCCTTGCTGAAAATTAAATCGGTGCCATTGGGGGCTTTATCTTCCGCGGTAACATTTCGGATATCCGCGATAATGGCCTTGGCCTGCACATCGGCTGACAGATGTTGTTTCCAGTTGAAATTTGTCACATGCCAATGCAATTCATTGGCACCGGACGTAGCGTTGGCGGTCAACAGGGCGTCGGGATCGATAATCAATTCAGCCTCAATGGTGTTGGCAACATGCGGTCCGACGTAGCCGATGACAAATCCCGCGGCTCGGGCGGCCGCTTCATCGGCGAGTTCCACGGGGCCGGCGATGCGACGAATTTTAGCTTCGTTAATTTCATGGTCGCCCCGGACGCACGCGACAATCCATTTTCCAGTCTTGGCGTCGCCGGAGCGAAATACCATGGTCTTGATCATTTGCGTGCTTTGGATATTCAGCAGCTTACAGACCGCATCAATCGCGGCCGCGTCGGGCGTTTGGATTCTGTCTAGTTTTGCTTCAGGCATCTGCGGGGCGGCGGAAAACGCCGGCACCACGGTGCTTCGGCCCGCGCGTTCCAGATTGGCCGCCCAGGAATTATCGGCGGCCCGCACAACAATATCCTCCCCGGCTTCGCACGGGCAGATAAATTCATGGCTGGCATCGCCGCCAATGGGGCCGCTTTCGGCTTCCACTGGAATGGCGGGAATGCCGCAGCGCTGGAAAATTTTTACATAGGCGTCGTACATATCATGATAGGTGCGATCCAGACTTTCCAGTGAACTGTGAAAACTGTAGGCATCTTTCATAAAAAATTCACGCACGCGCAACAGTCCATTGCGGGGACGGGCTTCATCACGGAACTTGGTTTGAATCTGGTAGAGCGTGATGGGCAGTTGTTTGTGGCTGCTGACATAGGCTTTAACAAGTTCGGTAACGCATTCTTCGTGCGTGGGGCCAAGGATCATCTCCGTGCCTTTTCGATCTTTGAGCTTAAATAGCAGCGCGCCGTAATCAAAATAACGGCCGGTCTGTTTCCATAATTCAGCCGGCAGCAGGGCGGGCATGTGGATTTCCTCGGCATGAATGGCGTTCATTTCCTCCCGGATGACGGCGTTAATCTTCTGCATGGCCCGCCAGCCCAGCGGCAGCCAGTCATAAACACCGGCGCTGATGCGGCGGATTAACCCCGCGCGGATCATAAGTTTATGTGAGAGAATATCCGCGTCGGTCGGGGCTTCGCGGCTCGTGGGAATTAAGGTGCGGGACCAATACATCGGGGAGTACTCCAAAAAACTTCCAAAGAACCATAAAAGGCAAGCCGGCAAGGGCCGCCGCCGATTATGGTGTCAGCAGTTTGTATAAGCACAGCGATTTAATTGCAAGCGGCATCACAAATCACCAGCCGTGACGAATGATACGCCAAGGTAGTCGTCGCGGTAGCCGGGATCCCCCGTCGGCTCCCGCATAGCGCAGCAGACCGACGCTCGTCGGGATAAGGGCACGCGAGTTCCACGGGGGCGAACGA
>JAKAEZ010000013.1 GCA_021819825.1 Planctomycetota bacterium | reverse complement strand
CATACCGCGCGTCGCCGCTGCATGCGCGGAATTAACCGCGCACCAGTTTCATACCGCCCACAACACGCCGTCGACCGCCCCCACGCGGCAAATCAACCCACAGCAAAAACCGGGCCGGACACTACTGCCCGCGCCCCGTCGGCCCTCAGGGTAATGGCGGCGGTTCAATCACCGCACCCATTACGCTGCCGAATACCGACCTGAACAGAAACTACACGCTGGATGGTCTGGGCAACTGGCGAGCCACGGGCTTTATGCCCGTGGGTGGCAGTCAATCCACCGATCAGAGAAACCACAACTACGTCAATGAAACCACCCAACAGACCGCTACAGGAAGTAGCCCGGTTATATTCCAATACGATGGCAATGCCGGAGCAAGCAATGGAAATCTGAAAAATGACGGCACACTGATTTATGCCTATGACGCGCTGAACAGGCCAATCCAGATCAATCGGGTATCCGACGGCCTTATCATTGCGACATATTTATATGATGCCATGAATCGGCGGGTGCGAAAGACGATCTTGAACGGCGGCTTGACTGGTAATATTCCCAACGGCACCAACGATTACATCTGGATGGGCAATCAGGTGATGGAGGAACGCAACCCGTTTGGCGGCAGCGGCTCGACCGATACTCCGATCCGGCAATATATCTGGGGAACCTATATTGATGAGTGTATTCAACTTACAACGCTGACAACACTGGGGCCGCAGAATTTGCCCGCCGGTGCATATTACCTTTTACAGGATTTACTGTATCGTGCCGTGGCGTTGACCAATTCATCTGGCGCGATGGTCGAGGCCTACGACTGCGATGCCTACGGCAATACGCTGATTTTCACCGCGCCGGGTGCGGATGGCGTCTGGTTCACCGATGATGATGTGCAATCCAGTTACGGTGCGAATGAGATCATTTATTGCGGCTATCCCGATAACAATCGTGTTTCAACGGATATCGGGACGGGCCTAAACGATCCGGAGACGAAACTGTATTACCTCCGCAATCGCACCTACGGCTCGATTCCCGGCACGGTGTTGAGGCAGGAGCCGAAATCCCGACAGGCCACAGGAGTGGCGACTCGGGTGCTGCAACGCGATCCAATCGGCTACGCCGGCGGAATTAATTTGTATGAATATGGTGGAGGGCGGACACCCGTGGCGACGGACCATCATAACGGTACCGGTTTCTTGCCCGGATGGGGTTACTTCGGTGTTTCCGTCCAAGCAGACAGCCCGGAAACCGTCGCAACCGTCGTTAAATTCCATGTCGCACCAAAATATGATAACCCAACCTCGCACCAGTGCAAATGCACGGAGATTGCTTTCGTGCAGTATGTTTCGGTAAAATGGCACTACTTCTGGGGCACAAGCACCGAAGCATGGCACATCGACACGGCCAACCCTTATCCCTACCCGAATGGTGGCAAATGGACGCCCGGGAAGGGGATCGCGGAGCTGGTGGACAACCCAGGGATGAATTGCGGCATAGGAACGTATAGTTTTCCCTGCTGGTGGCCTTGGGTCAATTCTTTAGAAATGGATTTCCGGGACGTGGCCTACTGCACGAAGGGGAAGGACAAAGGTGACACCGTTGGTACGGTGACCTGGGGATTTAAGGTTAGCAGGACTTGGGAATGGCTTTACATCGGTGGTGCCCACAGCCTCCTCGCATTGACCGTGGGAATACCCGGCGCAGCGAACATGCAGGCCGGTACCACTTTCGTGCCCACGGATTGAGATACAGGAAATGATACTGGATTTTGGTGTTTTATTATTATGGAGTCAAGATGCGATTGCCTTGGGGAATCCGCCGTGGAGTGGATACTGGCTCTAGGAGCTTGTCCGCGTACGTGTTTTTTCTCGCCTCAGTTTGTGCCATTGGCCTAGGCATTGAAGCATGCCGAGGTTGGGCGTTGGCAGTTTGTCGCTCTTGGCGGAGTTGGAACTATGTGATGTCCATGAGCAGCTCGGTCACAACCTGCTGCATTACATTTTGCATTTTTTCAATGATGACAGCCACTGTTTCCGCGGTTCAACGGAATTTCCTACGGCCGAGCGGTCAAAGGCGGCCACTCGCGGCGCTACTGGCCGCAGCGCTACTTTGGGTTACCGTCTATATCGGGTTGGCGTTGTGGCTTTCGATTTACGCTGGCTCTAAGCCATTATGAAAAGTTGTTGGCTTGGCCACTGCGAAAATCAGGTAACACCTCAGTGAGCCTAGGCTACTTTGCGGGTGGCTACGCACGAGCGCTATGCTCCTTCTGGGGTTTTTGCGGTGAGCCAGGGTACGGTTCGCTGCTCCGGAAATCTATTGATGGCTTGTGGTCAAGGGGTTTATATGAATCTTTGGATTTGGACTAAGCTCTACGGCAAGAAAACGAATCCAAACGATTGTAGCGTGTTGCTCTATTCCAGACTGGATATCGGATGGGCGCTGCTCGGTATCACGATGGGTTTCGTTGCGGTTGCACTTGCCAGGGAAATATTGCAACCGCAAGATGCTCTATGTTTCGTTGTGGTTTCGGCTCCCGCAGTCATTGCCCAACATGTGTGGCTAGGGCTGTCCCTTTCCACGGGGCCGATTCGTATTCGCGCGTGTCGCTGGATTTCTGCGGCCGCCAATTCCATGCTATTTGGAATCGTTGCAGCTTCAGCATTGTTTGCTGCTTCCGCCCGGTGAAGCGGCCCATCCGATTGTAGCGGCGCTGAAATCATGGTACGGGCGGATCGGATGGACCGCAATGGTATTCGCAAACTGAAACAGGGACGGGAAGTGCAACGGGGACGCGAGTATTTGATGTAACGGTGGTGGAATCAGCGTCTTGGTCAGTTATGCAATGTTGTAGCCTACCGGCGAGTTTGCTGATGTTTTCTCATGCAGTATAATTACATCCTGCTATTCGGATAAAGGAAAGGAATTGTTTCTTGGTCGCGATGAGCGAAACAACTTCGGCAACCAAACTGAACGGCAAAGACCGCCGCAGCGGCGTATCCGTGCGATCCTACAACTCGATCCCCGGCACGGTGTTGAGGCAGGAGCCGAAATCCCGAAAAGTCACGCCAGGAGCCGTTCCAGAGATACAACGCGATCCAATCGGCTACGCCGGCGGCGTGAATTTGTATGAGTATGTCGGCGGAAGGGTAGCGTCCGGGCTGGATCCTATCGGATTTGAGGATATCCCATTTGGTGGCGGTATTGGGTGGAATCCGGGCACAGGAGGATTCCAGTTCAGTGGTGAACGGTTACGGAAATTCAATCAGACGCAGGTTGAGGAAGCGCTGGTGGGGGTCGGCTTGGTGGCGCTTGCGGCTGTCGGGGGGGGAACCCATTCTCGCTTTGACAGCTGGCGGGGAGGGCGCCGCCGCCCCGATTGCGGGGGCGGTTATTGCATCGCTTGCTGCGGCACGATAACGACATCACGCGTCCATGTAATAAACGCAGTAGCGAAAGAAAGGAGACTGCGGTGGAACCTCGTAACAAATCATTTGCGACCTCAATTCCGAGATCGCACTGGGCGCGAGTTCTCAAGTTGCGATTTCTGCACTTCGTGTTCATGTTCTGCACATTCGCGGGTGTACTGGGATTAGCTGGCATGGCGGGCATACATTTTCTGATTTGGGGAGCAGTTCCTGCTACGGTATTGTGCTGCTTGATAGAGCTTAAAATAATGGCCCGGAAGGCGGAGGCAACGGCTTTTGTTGTACCACCGCACCCGACAGACACGGGAACGATCCTCGCCTCGCCTGGAATGTCCGTTTGGATTCCATGGTCAACAGTCGCGGGCGTTGAGAAGAGCGTGTTTCCGTTTAGCGTTCAGCTCCGACTTCGGGGGTCTGGATACTTGCGGCAATGTCTTCTGCATCACCGGGCTTTCTCATCCCGGCGTCTCCGTGCGGATTTTCTGGCCGTCGCCCGGCACGCGGCCGAGGGTGCCCAGACATCCAGCATACATGAGGATATGGATACTTCGCGGCTGATCACGGCGGCACAGGAAGCATCCACGCTCATTGGGAGTTTGCCATCGTGGCAGCCCGGAATTTGGGTATCGACCATTGTGCTCCTTGCGTTCGTGACACTGGAAGCTGTGATGCTTTGCGCAGCGCCTGCGGCGGTCGCGGCACGCCATCGGGGAGCATCAATTTCAGACAGCGTATTTCGGGCCGTTTCCTTTGGAGCGAGCGTTATTAACCGGAAAATGGCAAAATCGCTCGTAACGACTCTGCCGGGGATTCATGTTCCGCACCATAAGAGTCTACCAAAGCCGATAATAACGATTCACTGGCTTCCGACACCGTCAAGCGCTGATAAGGTCAATTTTATGCAAAAAAAGGGAAGGCGATGACGGTTATCCAGTACATACCTGAAGCGGCAGATCTCTCCGTGTATGCCGGGTGGCACGCGGGCACAAAAGCTTTGCAACAGTTACTGCTCTGTACGATTGGACCGTTGCTTTGTCTGGGAGCGGCGGCGGTATGGAGCAGGCTTCTATTGAATTGGCCTTCCGTCACGGTCGTCCTCGCCGTCGTATATTTTTCGCTCGCGATGGTTTTGGCGGCCAGATGGTTGACGGTGAAACCCAGGGTGTTGGGGCCGGCGCTACGGCTTCTGATGTCGAGGCGTGTTAAAGCGGTGCTTTCGGAAGTTGACGCTGTGGCTGCCGGGCCGGTAAAGGTCAGTGTGCTCCCGCGCGGAATTTCCGTCGCAAGCGCGGGCGGTACTTTGTTTATCCAGTGGGATCAAGTAGCTCCTTTGGAAGGCACACTACGCGGCTACGTTATCACCACCCAACGGTCTCCCGCAAGGATGATTGTATTCATTCCGCGGCGGGCCTTCCTTACGCCCCAAGATTTCGACGCTTTCGCCATGGAGTGTGCGGCATTAAAGGGCGAATTTAAATCGGCCAATTCCGCGGCTGGTGCTGGTATTCCACTAAATCGGCGAGCACCTGCAATGGACGCGGCCATTGGCGTTGTGTTAACCACCTTGATTTTTTTATCGTGGTGGTTGTTTCTCGTGCTTCTGGGAAATTTCTCCTGATGCAGGGCGTCAATTTTGGGATTATCGTGCCAGATCAGATGCCCTAGGAGCCTGTCCAAGTAATGTCTTTCCGCAACCGAATAAATTTTCCGCCGTCCCCCTCATGGCGGCTTAAAATCAGGCTTAAAATCAGGCTGTGGTAAACTTAGACTTAGAGCGTACAATATGCTCCGAGGGGCAACCGATGCAGTGCCGAGGGAGAGCCTGAGATGAGGCAGGGGTAAAGGAAAGGAATTGTTCCTTGGTCGCGTTGGGCGAAACAACTTCGGCAACCAAACTGAACGGCAAAGGCCGCCACAGCGGCACATCCGTGCAATCCTGCAGTTCGATTCCCGGAACGATGTTGAGGCAGCGGCCGAAATTTCAACAGGCCACAGGAGTGGCGACTCGGGTGGTGCAACGCGACCCAATCGGCTATTCCGGTGGCGTGAATTTGTATGAGTACGTCGGTGGGGCCTCGGCTCAGGCTTGTCGACCGTCATAACATTACCGGGAACCGGCGACGCAATTTTATGAATCTGCTCACGAAATATCTCACGCGGGCCGGCGTGTGGCCAATTTCCAGGCCCGCTTGGCGTTGGTGGCTCGCCTTGGCTGTCAGAGCCTTTGGGGCATGGTGTGCTTTCCGGGCGTTAAGGTGCGTCCCTGCGTTGACCGCATTTTTACTGTCTACACAGCTTAGAGGTGCCAGCGCCCTCCAGTTGGGACTCAATCTCGCCACGGCTGCGGAGGTGTTGTTGACTGCGGCTTCTGGGCTGCTCTTCGTCCTTACACCACGTTGGGGTTTCCCTGGGTTTTATATCGTCACGCTGATTTCAGTAGTTTCTCCGCAGCCCTTTCTTCCCCTTCAGCCGCTCTTGTTGGCGGAAACGTCTCGGCACCCCAGCGGTGGTATCGCGCACACTCTTGCTGTCGACGCGGTCGCGGTCGTGGTGTTCGCCGTCATCCAGAACCTTCTTCCCAGCCAGCCGACGGCGCTGGAGCGAGAGATGGGCGGACGGTGGCCGCTGAAATGGCTGGATTGCGGCTCGCAGAAGGTGCGAAGGCGAGCAATCGTCGCCTTGCGGCTGTTCGGTATTTGGACGTTGGCGGCGGCCATCATTGGACTCTGGCACGGGGGCGTACCCCGCACCGTTCCGACAAACCTTCCACCGGGGTCGGATGCCCTCATGAGGGAAGCGGAGTTTGCCCGGTGCGTTTTCGCGGCCTTTTCCGGAGCACTCTTTATAACCTTGCCGCGCTGGGGTTTTCCCGCATTCTACGCTGCGGCTACCTTGTCGGTACCGCTGGGCGTTGTCGCGCTTCCATTGAGCCAGCTTGGAGCGATCCACGCGCGCTTTGTGATGACAGCAATTGTGGCCTCCACGGGCGTTAATGCTGGGGTCGTACTGATAATGGGGCTGGTGCAATGCCTGCTGCTTGGGCCGGGCGGCACAATTCAAGCGGAACCGGGGAACCCAGTGGGCACCAATCCTGCAATCGCGGGAAGCGACAGTTTGTAAAGCGTGCCACCAGTGGTAAAATTCATCGGTCAACTTAGGCCCCCCTCTTTCGGACGATGATATGGTTGCGTTGAACGACAATTTTACGGAGGAACGGGACGCCGGAGTCCGGAAGCAACAATCTGAGAAATCGGTAGATCGCTCCATCCCGGCGAGTCGTCGCTCTCCGCGTTCCTCTGGTTCCTCCGTGGTTCAACACCAATTTTTATTCGTTGGCCGTGGACGCTTGACCTTGGAGCGGAGCGTTGATGCCATGAATCGGCGGGTGCGCAAAACCATCTTCAACGGCGGCCTGACCGGCAATGTTCCCGACGGCACCACGGATTATATCTGGAGCGGCTGGCAGGTGGTGGAAGAACGAAATTCCAGCAACGCCCCGATCCGGCAGTATGTCTGGGGCACCTATCCCGGCGCAGCGGCGCGCACGGGGGCCTCGGCCCCGACGGGATTTCGGCCGCAGATATGGAGGTTTGGACGCCTCAACATTGACGAATGCGTCCAACTCACTACGTTCGTAGCATTGGGAAGCCAGAACCTGGAATCTGGAAGTTACTATTTGCTGCAGGACTTGCTTTACCGTGCTGTGGCGTTGACCAATCCCAGCGGTAACATTGTGGAGGCATACGATACGGATGCATACGGTAACACGCTGATCTTTACAGGTCCCGGCACAGATGGCGTGTGGTTCACCGATGATGATGTGCAATCAAATTATGGTGCTAATGAGATCATCTATTGCGGATATAGGTATGATCCCGAAACGGAATTGTATTATGTGCGAGCGAGAACGTACTCGCCATTGCTTGGCCGCTGGCTGCAGAGAGACCTTATCGCATACTCGGGTGGCGGAAATCTTTACCCATACGTACTGGGTAGGCCCACCGCAGCGCTTGACCCAAGCGGGCGCGTCACGCTTGGACAAGTGCAGGCTACGCTTAAATACCTTGGTATCCTCAGCAAGCGTGCCAAGAAAGGCTCCGCGGAATTGGAGCGCATTGATGAAGCGATCACGGTCGTGAAAGCCCTACGAGGTAGCAAGGAGGCTCGCGAGGATGTATTAAGCGATGCGTTGAAAAAGCTCCGGGACGCGGCGGAAGACTCGCTTGGTCACGCCGGTGCATTGGCCTCGGTAGAATTGAACGCCGATATAGCAGAAATACGCGTCGGCGTGCTAATTGCCTCTTCGCTCGCGCTATTGTCCAACAAGACCGACGGATGCCTGCAATGCCAATCCACCGAATCCGCCAGCCAACCCAATGGTTCCACATGGAGTTCGGGCTATCAGGAGCAAATTTACGCGGGCGGCTATTACCATTTGTCAAACTACTTGGGCGCGAATGCTTTTTGGTACAGCGCACTGATCACATGGATCGTCCCCTGCAAAAAAGACAAGAATTGCAACGTCTTTGCGATGATAGCCGTGCCCACTGACAGTGGGCTATCATGGGTGTGGGTCCCCTGCAATGCCGGAGGCTAGCTCGGAGAAAAACCCAATGGTTGAGATCTTTGATACGACTGACAAAAAACTGGTGTGGCGACGGCGGGGTATTCTGCGCGTATCGGTCAGCCTCTCTACCATAGCCGCAATTCTGGGCATTTTGGTTTGGGCGGTAGCGCTCCCAGGGTGGTGCCAGTATCAGTGCCTGCGGCGCATCGTGGCAGACGGCGGGACCGCTAAGGTTGGTGCTGTCATATCAGGTGGCATCTCCGTCGGTGCCTTCGTGCAGATCTTGGTGGACCGCGACACATGGGGAGACTGGAAACAAGGAACGCCCGCCAGCGCTGTTTTATTGCCGGTAAAATCCGTATGGTTGGAGGGCAAAAGATGCGGTGATTTTGACGCACGGCTGCTGACGGGGTTCCATTCGTTGAAACGGCTCACCGTATTTGGTGGTGCAGAGGTAACTGACGGGGCCATGGCCTCCATCGGGTCGCTCCGGTCACTCCAAGCGCTTACCATCCAGAACGCGACCGTGGGAGATCGCGGGGTGGTCAGTCTCCGAAGGTTGACCGGCCTACGCCGGCTCAGCCTTGCCGGGACCCGGGTCGATGACCGAGGAATTGCGATGCTGACCACGCTACCTCAATTGTATCGGTTGAACGTCGCTGGGACACATGTCGGCAACGGCGTTTTCGCGATCCTATCCCATTTTTCGAGGCTTACGGAGCTCAACCTCGCCGGGGACAAGGTCTCGGATGCTGGCCTTCGAAATATTGGCGGTCTATCGAAGCTTCAACGCCTTGACATTGACGGCACCCCGATCACCAACGCCGGATTGCATTGGTTAGAGGTGTTGCCGGAGCTGCGGACCGTTCTGGTAGCTGGCACGCGATGCACGGCGCAGGGCATCATCAAACTAAAACAGGCCAAGCCATCGCTCCGGGTTTACACAACCACCTTTTTCAGCTTCTAGGCCGCGCAGTCGCCAAGGCAGTGGGCCGATCGAGCATCAGGTGTACCACCTTACTAAAAGGAAATGTTTTCAGAGGAAATATGCATGCCTGATATTCATCGATCCCAACGGGCTTCATTCGCGATCGGCTTTTTTACCGCGTTTGCAGGACTCTGTTTGCTGTGTCGCGAAGAGCGTTCGCTTCTGTTCGGGCAGCTTGGTCTTGCAGTATGGGCGCTGGGCGCGGCCGGGGCAGGCGTATTCGCGACCGCAATCCGGGATCGGGAAAGCTGTATCGCCAGGCGCTGGGGCCTGACACCATTTGTAGGCTTGGCGGTCGTGGCCGCCGTTTTTTCGCCCGGCGTGGCTGCCTATCATCCGTTGTTCGCGCTCGATCTGATCACATTCCTGATTCCGCCGTTGCTTGGCTTCTGGCTCGGATGTGCTGCCGGAGCCACCGCACTGCTGCCCGCTGCTGCCGACAGCACGAACGGCCTTCGCAGCGCAGGGGCAAGAAACTAGTGGCTACTGCTTCTGGTGCTGCAATCCTGCATAACCGCCGTGCCGTTGCTTGCAGCTCTCACGAACTCCACTGCAGGTCTCGGAGCTTTTTGGGGCTATTTAGCCAATGCGGTCTGGCTTCCTGGGGGCGTCGCAGTCTGCTCCCCGATGCCTTGGGTGCGGCTGGTCGGTCTGCGAATTCCCAGATTCCGGTCCGCGGTCATATGCTCGTGCTGTATTGGATGGCTCTTCCTGCTTGCTTGGCTCGCGATGATCGTCACGTCGGCACATGTTAGTGGACAATAGGTCCAGACTTGGCGGAAGTAAGGGGTTTTTGACCATGGAGCAAGCCGGTCTTCCAAAAAGCCGCCGAAGGGATAATACGCAGCGCGGGTAACTGTTTACCGCTCCGCGGCGAATATTCGCAGTAACGGCACGGGCGCGATCGGGTAAGTGGTGGTATGCTTGATATCACTATGGATGGTGAAGTGCAAAAACATCGCAAACAACGGGTTGCCCATGCGGCCGCTGATCAGACCGTCAGCATGGCGCAGGGAAGTGCAACGGGGACGCAAGTATTTGATTTAGCGGTGGTGGAATCGGCGTCTCGGTCAGTGGCGCAATATAGTGGTTTACCGGCGAGTTTTCTGATGTTTTGTCATGCGGTATAATTAGCTCGTGCTATTCGGATAAATGCAAGGAATTGTTTCTTGGTCGCGATGAGCGAAACAACTTCGGCAACCAAACTGAACGGCAAAGGCCGCCGCAGCGGCATATCCCTGCAATCCTATAGCTCGATTCCCGGCACGGTGTTGAGGCAGGAGCCGCAACCCCGACAGGCCACAGGAGTGGCGACTCGGGTGCTGCAACGCGCTCCAATCGGCTACGCGGGCGGAATTAAGCTGTACGAGTATGCCATGGGAAGGCCGAACTTCATCCCGGACCCAACCGGGCTTGTCGGCGAGGTACCGTTGGCGTTCATCAGCCAAAATGCATGGTCGCAGGTCGCAGACAATATTGAGGAGTCCTTGCAGGCTCGCTCCTTCGGGGCACACGTCCACGGGTGGCCCCATTTGAGAGCGGCAGAATATGTGCGCCCACTGTTCTATCCTTTTACCGGGACATCGATACGTTACAATAGTCATGAAATAATGGCGATGCGGTATTGAAATGTACTTGCAGAGGACAGCGTTTTGTTTATGCGACTTTTTCCGGCGGCAACCCTCTCCTCAAGTTTCCTGCTTGTGCCGTTGTGCGCGCTTGCGATCTGTTGGGGGCTACCGGGCGTGTTGTTTGCCATTTCAAACTCCCTGCGGCAGCCCGTGAGCATGAGGTCGGAAGCAGACTTGGTGCGCGCGGCGGTTTACCGGGAGTTTCGAACAACGGAACTGGAGATCCCCCCGATGCGAGGGCAAGGGCATATTGGCCGGGCGGTGATCGGTGCCCTGTCAATACCTCTTTCGCCGAGCTGGACTAAGATCGAAGTGAAAGTCGCCCGCAGGAGGCGTATTCAGGAAATTACGCTGAAGAAAAAAATACAAGGTGCGGAAGGATCCGGCGTTTCTGATGTTGTGATCCACTGCTACACCTTGCAGCGCTTTGAACAGCCGCCACCGCCCTCGTCCTCCGATGTCTGCCGGTGGGTTTCGCCGTTTTATGGCAGCCCGGGCGAATTCCTGCGAGCCTATCCAACGACACTGTCGCTGTTTTTGGCTGTCGCCAATGCCCGTCCCGAGAGGCTGCACTTGCTGTGGGGACGGCCCCGATGGAGGCTCGACGCTCTGCTAAATCTGCGGCTCACATTGCTGCCGGCTGAGGAGGTTGGCGTGCTGCGAACTCCGAGGTTGGAGTCGCTTATCTTATACTCCCAAACTTCTACGTCACTTCCCGACCCGGGTACCGTTAGCCGCACCACCGGGCCCGAACACGCGGCGCGCGGGTTCGTATTTGGTGCCGTGCTGTTTAACCGGGCGGGGGACTGGAAACTGACATCGATGCGGTTCAATGTACACGCGGCCAGCCGCGCTCAAGCCTTAGCCGCTGTCACTCGGTTAATTTCTGCATCAACATTGGTTCCCTGGGTTTCAAAACCCACCATTGCGTGGGAGGGAAAGCACCAATGACGCGCCTGGAAAACCGTGACAGCGAAGCCAACGCCTCACCCGCGTTCGCAGGCTATTTCTCGCCCAGGTGGCTAATGGCGGCAGCCTGCGTGGCGCTGCTATTCGAATTGGACCCTTTGCTCTATGCTGCGGCATGGAGGTTTTTCCCCGGTCCATGGATTGGAATAGTTCCACAGAATTTCGGGCTGGCTGTTTCTTTGGCGGGAGCGGGAGGCTTGGCGGGGTTTGTAATTGTTTTAACAACGCTTTACCAATGTGCGGTCGGAACGAATGCGGTGGTGGCTGAAGGACTTCAACTTGCTTATCTCACGGTTATAATTTCCGCGCTCGGGGGAGGCTGCGCGGCAGCTTGGATAATCTATATGTTGTGCTGGCATGTAAAATAATTAGCGAAATGGAGGCTGCTTATGGCCCCTTTTTATCACGCATCGCGTCGCCCGCCGCTTGGGGCGACAGGGAGCGTTTTTTGTATAACTGCCTTGGCAGCAGGCGCGATCTCGCTGGCAAGATGTCCTCTTACGAGGACCCTTTCGCAGGTATTAAGCGCCAGCCGGATCAGGCTTGCCTCTGAGCACGATGTGCTGCTCGCGGCCAGCGGAGTAGGTGCATCAGTGGCAATACTGCTGGTATCGCAGTCCATTGGGGCGACTCGCCTTGACCCCACCGTTCCTCGGATGCGCCTGTTGCTGGATTTGGCTACGCTGTTCATAGCTGCCGCGTGGCTAGCAACGCTGGCGATGTTGTGTTGTTTTATTATGCTCATCGGCAGCGCTTGAAGCGACGCATGAGTTGCCTGTACCTCAAACAAAGGTGCAACTCTCTGTCGCCCGTGTGAACCGCGCCCGCCGGGGAATTTTCGGATGGATGATAATCAGCGGGTGTGAGAAGCGTGTGGGGTTTCCGGAACGCTCTGGCACTTCCGATTTGGGCGACGATCGACAGTTTGCAAAGTGAAGATTTGCGGTAGAATGACCATACCATTATCAGGCGGATTGTGATCAGGAAAACCGCATGGTTGCACTGAACGAAAAACTTCACCATCCCGGCACAACCGCCCTCCGGCGGAGGTTGCAGGTTACGGGTTACGGGGGACACGGGTGACGAGAACGCAGGAGATAGGAGTTAGAAGGTTTTGAAGCGCTGGCGCGGCGAAATGCGGGATGCGAGATGCCAGGTGCTAAACGAGGTTACGGGTTACAGGGGACAGCCTCGAGTGAATAATGAGTAATGAATAGAGACGAGGAGTTAGGAGTTAGAAGTTAGGATTTAGGAGTTAGAAGTAACGCAGGCGTCCCGCCTGCCTGTCCCGCGTTAGCGCGCTGGCGCTGCTATTCTGCTGAGTGCGGGATGCTAAGCGGCGGGTTGGAAAATCTGTGTGATCCCTGCAATCGGTGGCTTCACACAATCCCCAAGGGCCAGTGATCAGGGTTCGGCAATTTGGAGGTCGATATGTTCTGGAAGTTGTTGCTTGTCCTCCTTATTGCCCTGGGAAGCGCTGGCTATTTGCTTTGGGGATGCGACGTAGCTGTGCCGCAAATCCGATATTTTACCGACGCTGCGCTAGGCCATCATGTGATGCGCAAAATTCGGATCGTCAGCCTCAAAGAAAAATCGAGCATGGGCGTCGGAGATTCAGGAGTTACATATTCATGTGAAGCGGTATTCACGGGTGGCCCATTGGGGCATGCCACTGAGTACGCAACACTCGAAGAACCCGCAGCGAAGGCGGTTGCCAAGTCCGGCCAATTCCATCCGGGTGATTGGGTTCCGGCAGTTCAGTATTTTGGGAAGTGGTTGCCCGTTCCGGTGGTAAAATGGGATACTCTGGCGTGCGGGGCCGGCCCGCTGCTGGCACTGGGGGTCTTGGGATTAATTTCTCGCTGTGTCGTTGGCCCGCGAGCGTTCCCAAACCATTACGAGCCGGCAACGCATGATTATAGCGCGGATGTTACAGGCGTGCCGACGTTGCGACCGGCGTTGGTCGGCCTGATCGGCTTTACTGGATTTCTGGCTCTGTGCTCCGGCATGGCCGGGAAATGGTTGGTTTCACCGGGCAACCCTTTCTGCTATTGGCTCGCGATTTTCTGTTTGTGCCTTTTTCTGGTTTCGGGGCCGGTCGCCATGTGGTGCGTGCTACCGCACTTCCACCGCGTTAAGCTGCCGGATCAATAAGACTGTCGCGTATTGCCGCCAGGGGTGATTGCCGGGAGACGGAATCGGGATGGTATTGGTGTTTTTTATGTCAGGTCCGATTACGGTTTGGGCGGTGCTGCCTCGGCTTGGCCGAGTTCAGCCGGGGTGACGACTGGGAGAGGCGGTAAATTGTTTTGCTTTTTATGGCGGAGGTTACCTATGCGTTACACCGTAATTGCCATGGTGGCGGTCGGGCAGAAGACGTGCACCGTGCCGTTTGATTTTCGGAATATCAGGTTGCCGTGACGCGCGCTGCGGCTCGACGTATTGGTCTTGCCGTATTAAACTTTCACAGAACGTGACATGGAAAATGTGAAAAGGAGTATTCTCTATGGCTGTTCCCACCCTGTTAAGCACGCAGGTGCGTGATGAGAATTACGCGGGCCTTATCTATCACATCGACGGTGAGCTTGTGCCGGTGCTGCAGATTGAAATGCAGAACATGGGGATTTATTTCGAACACCATGTATTACTTTGGAAAGACCCGGCGGTGAATATCGGGGTTAAAACGATGAAGGGCGCTTTCAAACGCATGGTCGCGGGGATGCCGATTTTCATCACGGAGGCCTCCGGGCCGGGGCGGATTGCCTTCAGCCGCGATGGTCCGGGGCACGTTTTTGCATTGCACCTGAAGGCGGGGCAGTCGCTGGATGTCCGTGAGCATCAGTTTCTGGCCGCCAGCAGCAACGTTGACTACTCCTTCCGGCGTGTGCAGGGTGTGGCGAGCATGCTCTTCAGCGGGACCGGTTTTTTTATCGACACATTCTCCACCACGCACCAGGAAGCTGTGGTCTGGCTGCAGGGGTACGGTAACGTATTTGAGATGGAACTCGGCTCTGGAGAACAGATTGATATCGAACCCGGCGGATGGATATACAAGGATCCCGGCGTAACCATGGAGACGAAGGTGCAAAAGCTCTCCTCCGGCTTTTTCGCCAGCGCCGGCCAACTGGTATGGAACCGCTTTACCGGGCCGGGCCGAATCGGGCTTCAATCGTGGTATATGTCCATGATGGAGGAAGCGGGCGGATGATGAATTATCGAACAGCGAAAGATAGCAGAATCGTGGTAATGATTTCGAAAGTGAAACGGGGACGCGATTAGTTTTCGGGTTTTGGTGCAATTTGAGGGTGTGGTCACGCTCCGGATTTCGGAGCTGGGTGGTGAAAGAATTAGGGTTAGAACATACAATACTTATACCGGCAATCGGCTTAAAGCGTGCATTTTCAGGTTGATGGGTTTGGAGAAACGTATGGCAACGTGTTCTGAAATTGTACGACCTATGATTATGGGCGTGGTGAATGTCACGCCGGACAGTTTCAGTGATGGTGGCAGGTTTTCCACGTCCGGTGGGATTGATCATCAGGCGTGTATTGAGCAGGGCCTTCGCATGGTGCTGCAGGGGGCGAGCATATTGGATATCGGCGGTGAGGCCTCGTCGTTTCATCGGCCGGGCGTGGTGCCGGTGCCGGCGGATCAGCAGATTCATCGCGTGGTGCCGGTCATTGAGGGCTTGGCAACCCGCCTTGGCGAATTACCGAAAACCGATCCGGCTGTCATTATCAGTATTGATACGCGGTGCAGTGCGGTGGCGCAGGCGGCCATCTCCGCCGGTGCCGGGATGATTAATGATACCTCGGCTGGAGAGCATGATCCGGAGGTGTTTCCTGTGGCGGCACGTACGGGCTGTTTCGTGGTGCTGATGCACATGTGGGTGGAAAGTCCGCAGCATGCGCCGGCGGAACGAGAGAATATTTGTGCGGAAGTTTTCGGGTATCTGTTGCGGCGGGCGCAGGCGGCCATGGACATGGGGATTGCCCAAGATCGCATTCTGCTGGATCCCGGTTTGGGTTTTGGTAAAGCGACGGAAGATAACTGGCGAATACTAGCGCATATTGACCAGTTGGTAGACCGCGGATTTCCGGTGGTTCTGGGGGCCTCGCGTAAGAGATTTCTGTCAAAGATTATTCCGGATGGAACACCTGATAATTGGGATCAGCGTGATATGGCCACGGCGCTGGTAACAGGCCAGGCGGCCCAGCGCGGGGTGTTGGTGCATCGTGTGCATAATGTTGCATCTGGGGCGATGGCGTTGGCGGTTACGGCGCGATGCCGCAGCACGCAATAAGCACGCCGGAACGGAGTACTTGACGGGTACTTGGCGGGAGGGTCGATTCTGTGCATAATTCGCGCAGGGGAATTGCCGTTATGCGGCCTGAATTTCCCATGTTGTTTAGGCGCAATAGCGCGGACGGGACTTTTGAATGCAGTTTTTACTCCACGGCGGGCTGGCTGCGGATGCCGGCAACGCAATGATTCGCCACGGTCATCGCGTGCATCAGATCGCGGAACTCACCGACTCGACACCCGCATTGAGCGATCCACAGGAATTGCTTGCGGATTTAGCTAAGCGGCAATGGTGCCTTTTAACGGCAGATCGTGATTTTATTCATGCCATTTATGATCAGGGCCTGGCATTTCCCCTTTGTATGGTGCTGTTGATTGCCGAACCGCAGCATCTAAGCGACGCGGTGGATCGGCTTTTTGAGCGTTACAAGCGCCTATCACCCAAGCGGCTTTATACCGTTACGCCCGGCCGCGTGAAGGTGCGGCAGTTACCCGGTTAACACAACGATATGATTGAACTTTCTGAACAAACGGCTCTGGAATATTTACGCCACCGTGGAAGCGTTTCTCCCGAAGGGGAAGTGCTGGTACAAAGCCTGTCCGGCGGTGTGGCTAATGTGGTGCTCAAAATTATGGACATGAACGCCGGTGAGCCGGTGGGAACGGACATGCGCACCGCGGGGCAGATTAAACGGGGCGTTCCGGATAAGCGCATGCGCTCTGGGGCCTGTTTTGTCATCAAGCAGCCGCTGGGGGAGTTTCGCACCGCCGCCAAATGGCCGGTGGATCGTGACCGGCTATGGGTGGAGCGTGATGCATTGGTCATGCTGCGGGACATCCTGCCCGCTGATTCGCTTCCAACGGTTCTCTGGCGTGATTCGGAAAATTACGTTCTGGCCATATCGGTTGCGCCGGTGGGGGCGGTGAATTGGAAAAAGCAGTTGCTGACCGGGCAGGTTGATCGACGTGCGGCTGAGGCCGCGGCGGAAATTCTTGCCATGCTGCACGCTTCTACCATGAATGATGCCAAATGGGCGCAGCGATTTGGCGAGCCGCGGGGATTTATCCAACAGCGCATCGACCCCTATCTACGGTTTGTTGCTGAAAAAGTTGAATCTGTGGCCCCTGCATTGCAGGAGGTCGAAACGGAGCTTCTCCGTTATCCCAAGTGCCTGATTCACGGTGATTTTTCACCAAAAAATATGCTCTGGCGGGCACCGGCGGAGGGCCAAAGTGCTCACTTATTTGTTTTGGATTTTGAAGTGGTGTTTTACGGTAATCCCGCTTTCGATGTGGCGACACTCTTGAATCATCTGCTGCTTAAAGCGTTTTATTTGAAAAAGCGCTGGCGGGCCGCCATGATCGCCGCGGATTATTTCTGGCAGACCTATCGCGAAACGGCACCGAAAGCAATGGCTGCGCAAATTTCAGATAGCGGGGGCAGAATTCTCGCGGCGCTGCTGCTGGCGCGAATGGATGGTAAATCTCCCGTTGAATACATTACCGAGGAAGATCAGAAAAACGTCATCCGCCGGTGCGCAACAGAATTGCTGTTACAGGGCGACCATTCCATGGATGCGGCCATTGATCATATTGCAGGGTATTTGGATCAGGGGTAACGGACCTGAAAGAGTCGCAATATAGGCCCCCTCAAGGCAGCGAGGAGGCGGCACTTGCCGGAAATAAGCCATCCATTAGGATATACTTCCTGCAATGGGATGCACAATGCGGTTTGCAGCCTGGAAGGTATGTAAGTGGAGTAAACAATTTTATGGATCGCACCTTAATTATTCTCAAGCCGGATTCCGTAGAGCGGGGGTTAATTGGAAATATTATCTCCCGGTTTGAACAAAAGGGATTAAAGATTGTCGGAATGAAGTTTTCGCGTATTGCGCCGGCGGTGGCGCATGAACATTATGCCATGCACAAAGGCAAACCTTTTTATGATTCACTGGTTAAGTTTATGACCAGTGGTCCGGTGGTGTTGCTGGTGCTGGAGGGGAATAATGTTATCGATGTTAGCCGTAAGATGATGGGGGCCACATTCGGCTATAAAGCGGAGCCGGGCACGATACGGGGAGATTTCGGCGTTTCCAGCGCTTATAATCTCATACATGGCAGTGATTCTCCTGAAACCGCGAAAGCTGAAGTTTCGCGTTTTTTTAAGGCCGAAGAATTATTTGATTTCAATCGGGCTTTGGAACCATGGATTTACGATCTGTCCAGTGGTAATCCCCAATAATTTCCGCAATGACTGATCGCTGGGCAATTGGAGTGTGCGATGATTATAAAAAATAGTGATTCGGTGCCGGCCAAACCGGTAACCATGGCTGGCGCGAATCGTGTAACCATGCAAATGCTCCTGGGGCCTCTGGAGCAGTGCCCGACATTTGCGATGCGTAAATTTACCGTTGAACCCGGCGGATTTACACCGCATCATCACCATGATTATGAACATGAAGTTCTGATTTTAGCCGGGCGTGGGGAAGCCTTGACCCCGGACGGAACCAAGGCTCTGAAGCCCGGCGACGTGGTATATGTGCCGGCAAATGAGATGCACCAGTTTCGTAATTCCGGTGCGGTCAATTTTGAATTTATTTGCCTGGTTCCCGCCCGTGTACATGCCCCTTGCGTGGGCTGAAAGTCAACTTCGCGAGCGTGCCTGATGGATATGCCCCTGGCTGACAACGCCGTTAAAACCCCCGGAGTGGTGGCGTGCGTTGAGGTGGCGGGACACACGCTGGAATTATTTACTCAATCGCATCTGCTATTCGAAGCGATGCTTCTGGATATTGCGGCCGCAAAAGAACGGGTTTGGCTCGAAACGTATATTTTTTCCGACGATCGGGCTTCGTATGCCATTGCCGATGCTCTGGTGCGCTGTGCGCAGGCGGGCATGGATGTGCGCCTGCTCTATGACGCCTTGGGAAGTCAGCATACCAATCCCGCAATCTTTGAAATGTTGTCTTCAGGCGGGGTTCAGGTACACGCGTATCACCGGATTAAAGAGGCTTTACACTCCATAGCGGCATTTATCATTCTTAATCGCCGCGATCATCGCAAGTTGTTGGTGGTGGATAATCGCTGCGCCTATTTCGGCGGGATGAATATTAACGATCACGGCCACCTCTTCCGGGCATCACCCGACGATCCATCGGTTGATTCGGCGGCGGCCTGGCGGGATATGCACATTCGCATGGCCGGTCCGCAACAGGTGGAGGTTGCCCTGAGTTTTGAACGATCATGGATGCACGCCAAAGGCCGGAATATGCCGCTACGCCCCAGCGGCTATCGGCGCGTGATGTTGGGGGAGGCTCATGAATCCATCCACTTTTATGACGCTGGGCCGGGGCTGAAGTTCAGCCGGGCACCCCGCGTATTTCGTCGGCTGCTGCGCGCTGCCAACCAGAGCGTGGTTATCGTCATGGCCTATTTCATTCCCGTGGGGCGTGTGATGCGCGAAATTATTCGCGCGCGGAAAAGAAACCTGCATGTGCATGTGCTGGTTCCCGCCATGACGGATGTCCCCATTGCCCAGTATGGCGCATGGTATCTGTATCGTAAACTTTTACGGGCGGGTGTCCGGTTGTATGAACGTAAGAACCGTGTCATGCACACAAAAGCCATGGTTATTGACCGGCAGTGGACGGTGGTTGGTTCGGCCAACATGGATCCTCGCAGCTTATATATCAACCTGGAGTTTATGGCTGTGATACGATCTCGCGCCTTTGCGCAGGCCGTCATTCGTGTGACCCGCAACGAATTGCGTCGCAGTCGGCGGGTACGATTCTCTGACTGCGAAAAGCGCACGCTTAAGCAGCGATTCCTTAGTACGCTGGCCTATTCCTTCCGCTGGTGGCTATAAAAAAGGCGGGCGCGGCTTTTGCCGCACCCGCCTGAATGACACAGTACCGGGAAATGGAAATCAGCTTTCCAGACCGCCGCGGTATTTCTTGGCCGGACGTTCGGATTCAGAAGATTCCCGATCTTCACCCCATTGGGCGCGCTTGAGCGACAGGCCGATTTTCCGGTCTTCGATATCCACGCGGAGAATCTTGACTTCCAATTCATCATCAAGCTTGACCATGTCCTGCGGATTTTCAACCTTGTTGTCAGAAAGTTCGCTGATGTGCAGCAGGCCTTCCAGACCCGGTTCAAGTTCCACAAACACGCCGAAATTGGTGATCTTCGTGACTTTGCCCTTGACGATCATGCCGGGGTGGTAATTGGTGGGAATCGCGTGCAGCCATGGGTCTTCCGCCAACTGTTTGACGCCCAGAGCCACGCGATTCTTCTCTTGATCCACGCTGAGAACGACGCATTGAATGGCGTCGCCCTTCTTGATCATCTCGCTGGGGTGGACAATTTTCTTGGTCCAGGACATATCACTTACGTGCAGCAAGCCGTCAATGCCTTCCTCAATTTCAATAAAGGCCCCGTAGTTGGCCAAATTACGGACCTTGCCGGTGACCACCGTGCCGGGCGGATATTTTTCCGCCAGAACGGTCCAGGGGTTGGCTTCGGTTTGTTTAACGCCAAGGCTGATTTCCTGTTTTCCTTTATTGACTTCCAGCACGACGACATCAACTTCTTCACCCACAGAGAGCATCTCTCCAGGATGATTGATGCGTTTTGTCCAGCTCATTTCGGAAATGTGCACCAGACCTTCAACGCCCTCTTCAAGTTTCACAAAGGCACCGTAGCTCATGATGTTGGTGACTTGGCCCTTGATGCGCGTGCCGATCGGGTATTTCTCATCAACATGTTCCCATGGCGAGGCATGTTTCTGCTTAAGGCCCAGGGCAATTTTTTCCTTTTCGCGATCCACATTGAGAACCGCAACTTCGATTTCCTCATCCAGTTTGACCATATCGGATGGATGGTTAATGCGGCCCCAACTCATATCAGTGATATGCAGCAAGCCGTCCACGCCGCCAAGGTCCACAAAGGCACCGAAATCGGCAATATTCTTAACCGTACCCTTACGCACCTGCCCGACAACAATTTCATCAAAGAGTTTCTGCTTGGCTTCGCTGCGGTGACGCTCCATAAGCTTGCGACGGCTGATCACAATATTGCGGCGTTCAAGATCAATTTTAAGAATTTCGGCGTCAATGGTTTTGTTAATAAATTCGCCAATATCCGCCGGGCGGCGAATATCCACTTGTGAAGCCGGGAGGAACACGGGCACGCCGATATCCACCAGCAGGCCGCCCTTGATTTTACGCGTGACTTTGCCGCTGATTGGATCGCCTTCTTTTTTGGTGTTGACAATGGTTTCCCACCCGATGATGCGGTCGGCTTTCCGCTTGGAAATCTGCACCAGACCATTTTCGGATTCCACCTGTTCCAGCAGAACGGTGATTTCATCCCCAACTTCAACAGATGAAGGATCATCAAATTCCCGCATCAGTGAAAGCACGCCTTCGCTCTTGAGGCCGATTTCCAGCACGACATCATCGCCGCGGATATTGACAATTTTGCCTTTGAGCATCGAGCCATTGGTAAAACTGTTGCCGCTTTTCTCCAGAAGTCCGCCAATTTGGGCGTCATCAATATTTTCAAATTTGCTCTGGATTTCCACGGATGCGGCCTGATCATCCAAGCCTAACTCTTTGAGTAACGCGAAATTAACCATAAACGATTTGGAACCTTTCCCTGTGATAGCCGCATTAAAAGTAAAGTGGCCGCGGAAATGACAGGCGAAAAAGACCGGCCCAGACTTTATTTCCTCAGCTACATCGCTGATGAAAATCCCGGGCTGACGCCTTACCGGGCTTATCCACAGGCTGTGAAATGTCTTGCCAGGACAATTCACCGGACTGTGAATAAGCACATCAGTATACAAGATGGCATAAATAGATCAAATAATGCCCACGGGCATGTTGTTGTACCGAAGTAGAATTGTCACCCCTTAGCCGAAATAGAAGTCTCACCCTTCCTCGGCATAGGGCCGCCCGCAGAGGCAACTATGGGCCATTACTCGGACCGGCTCCGAGGCTCAAATACCCGCCGCATCCTGCCACGGTCAATGGCGGAAAGAATTTCCGTATATTGCCGGTTATTGACATAGCGGTGCAATGCTCCCGTCAATTCCCTGGCAGATTTCCGCAAGCCCTTGAGGGTTTTACCCACCGCCTGGCGAAAGTTGCCGTTGAATTGCCGTCTCCTGGAGCGAAGCTGCGCCAGTTGCTGCCGGGCCTTCAACAAGCTGGTGGAAAAATCGGTCAGCGCGGGCAGTAATTTAGAGAGTTGTTGTCGGGTGACACCCGCGCGGTCAATCGCGTCCGCGAGGGTTTGTGGTGCCGCCGGCGGAAGGGCTTGGTAATCGAATTCCATGGGCGGTGATGTGCTGGCGGTAAAGCCCGAACTCATATCCCCGACCGGGATCGGCTTGCCACTTAGCACAGCCGAAACAGCACCCCGAAGCTGCCACGGAGCCATCCATGGCCATGCCCCAATCAATTGCCCTTGAGTGTTGATCAGAAATGTCATATTCGGCAGCGCCCCATACGCCAACGCCGTCTGATTTTTCGCGTTATCAATGGTCATAAGGGGAAATTGCAGGTGCAATGCGTGTTGCGCCCGGCGTGCGTCGGCAAGGCGTTGAGATTGATCCTGTGCCTGGGGAATGGCAAAGCCCCCGGCTTTGTTGATGTTCAGCGCCCGTGCGCTGCCCGCGGCATGAGATTCTTTCTCATACACCATGAGCACCTGCACCTTCTTTTTCCATTGATGTGCCAGCCAGTTCACGCTTGGTGCGCTTAGCCTGAATGCCGGTTCGGTAAGACTGCCAAATTCCAGGACAATCAACTTGCCCGAGAACTGCGATAACGAAATCTTTTGGCCGGATAATGTGGTGATATGCAGCGCCGGGGCCGCAGCGCCGAGTTTCCACACCGGTGCCGCGGGAGGCCTGGTAACGGTAATCGCGGGACTCGGTCCGGCGGGATAATCCGCATACGCTGCGCCGCTGCCAACCCCGGCGAGCAAGCTGCCGCATAAGCCGGCGAAAAATGCCCGGGGCACCGATAAACAAAATGGCCGTTTCACCATCATCACGTTACCACACGCGCTAAACAGCGGATAGTTGCAGCAATGGCATTGCAAGCGATGGCCTGTGAGGGCGGCAACAGGGCGGATGAGGCGTGACAATTTTTTTACGGGCACCCACATCCGTCATGTTAGCCGACACATTGAATGTGCCGCTGCGCCCGACAGATGCAACTTCGCATGGGGTTGCGCGTTTAACCCATCTGAAGCCGTACAAGTTGTTGTTATTGCGGCACCACGCATCGCCGCAAAACATCCTGATGACGGCTTCCGAATTATGCCGATAGCTCAATATATCGGACGCGGCTATGACTGAATATCGGGAGTATCTGCCATGCTCACGGCTTCTGAATCGCTCTTAACGCCCATCTGGTCTGATAATTCATTTAAATGGGATTGGCGCACGGCCAGCCATCTGTTAAACCGTGCCGGCTTTGGGGGCACCCCCGAGGATATTGACTCTCTGGTGCGTATGGGACCGCACCAGGCCATTGAGAGCATGGTCTATTATCAGAGCATTCCGGATGATCTGCCGGGCTTGGAATTCGGACCATTATCCCACCGGGTATTCGCGAATTTCCGTGAAGCTCGTCGATTTTTAGGGCCATTAAGCAAAAAAGAGCGGCGCGAATATTTTCAACTCCTGAATCAAAGCGGTTTTTCCAAAATGCAGGAAATGCGCTGCTGGTGGATTAACCGCATGATAAAAACCAAGCGGCCGCTGGAAGAGAAAATGACCTTGTTCTGGCATGGGCTGTTTGTCAGCGCTTTTTCAACCGTGCAGAACGCTTATCACATGTATATGCAGAATCAATTGTTCCGGAAATTCGCCACCGGCAGCGCCAAGGTTTTGACCGTTAATATCAGTAAAGACCCCGCCATGTTGCGCTATTTGAACAACAATCAGAACCGCAAAGGCCATGCCAATGAAAACTACGCAAGAGAACTGATGGAATTGTTCACCATGGGCATCGGCAATTATACCGAAGAGGATGTGCGGCAGTCTGCTCGCGCCTGGACCGGATGGACGTTTGTCGGAGATCGTTTTGTTTTTCATCCGTTCCAGCATGATGACGGCGAAAAAACGTTTCTTGGCCATACGGGAAATTTCAACGGTGATGATATTGTGCGGATTATTTTCCAGCAGCCGGCGACGGCCAAACATTTTGCATTCAAGCTCTCGGCGTTTTTTACATCGGATGATCCGCCGCCGGAAATTGTCGATGCCCTGGCGCAAAAGCTGCGTTCTTCGGACTGGCGCATGGCACCGGTGCTTAAACAATTGTTTTCCAGCCGATGGTTTTATTCGGATGCGGTCATGCGGCGCAAAATAAAATCACCGATGGAACTGGTGGCGGGCAGCGTTCGCGCTCTGAAGGTGCCCGTCCCCAATACCAATGGGATGCTCTACAGCATGAAGTCGATGGGACAGGAACTATTTGAGGCTCCCAACGTCGGCGGTTGGCCCCACGGGAGGGCGTGGATCAACACCAGCACGTTATTTGACCGCTATGATATGCCGGCCGCGCTGGTAACAGGGCGGCGGCCCCCGTATGCCCAAAGCGCCGCATGGAATCACCCGGAATCGCGGCAACTGACGGAATTTCAAACCGGCTTTTCGCCGGAGTTGGATTTGGCCCGGGCGGGCATCGCCACGACAGATGGTGCGGTGGATTATTTTCTCAACCGGCTTATCGCGGATGATGTGGACCCGGCAAAACGTGCGGAATTAATTCAGGTTTTGAACCAATCCGGATCGGCGGAAGGCAAAGCGCTAAATCCGACGGATGGTGCAACGCGTTGGCGGCTGCTCGAGGTGGTGGAATTAATTATGGCCATGCCGGAGTATCAGTTGTGCTGATTGCCGCGCAGCCGGGGCCAGGGTAATTATCCGCGTAACTCGGAAGGCAACCGGTGATGAAAATTCTGGAAACTTCTACCCTTGATGAGGTGATTTATGGATACCCTGCATACCCGCCGAGTTTTTGTTGGTCGCGGATTAACAATTCTTTCCGCGGCGGCCACGTTGCCGGCGTTTCTGCAGCGCACGGCGTTGGCAATGAATAATCCCGCGGATCAGCCGTTGACACAAACGGGTGCCGGGCGCGGGGATGACCGCGTACTGGTGGTGGTGCAGTTGGGTGGGGGAAATGACGGGTTGTCTACGGTTATCCCGGTTGATAATGATGATTATCGACGGGCACGGCCGCATCTGGCTATTACGGAAAACTTGCTGCCGCTGGCGAACTCGCTGGCGTTACATCCCGCCATGAAGGGCATGAAAGCGCTTTATGATGAAGGCGAAATGGGCGTGATTCTGGGTGTGGGGTATCCCAATCCGAACCGGTCGCATTTTCGCTCCACCGCCATTTGGGAAACCGGTGAGCCGACGAAAATCGGCAAGCGTGGCTGGCTGGGGAGGTACTTTGATGCGCAATGTTCCGGTGCCGATCCCGTTGCGCCGGAGGCGGGCATCAGTATTGGATCGCTATCACCCGTGGCCCTGGCGGGAAGAAAATTTCAACCGGTATCGTTTCAAACGCCGGAGCAATTTCAGTGGCTGCCCGGGCGCGGCGGTGATAAAACTCATCAGCAGTTAAGAGAGGTTTATCGCAGCATCAACGGCATTGGCCCGCATGATACGCCTTGCCCCATCTGCGCAAATCAAGAATTGGATTTTCTGCAACGGACAGCGTTGGATGCGGAAATTTCCGGCCGGGAAATCCGCAATGCGGTGGAAAAAGCGCAAAATCATGTCAGTTATCCGGTATCGCAGTTGGCTAAGTCGTTGAGCCTGGTGGCCAGAATGATCGCGTCTAACCTGCCCACACGTGTTTATTATGTTTCCATGGGCGGCTTTGATACGCACGCCCAGCAGCAAAAGACGCATGACACGCTGATGGCGGAAATTTCCGATGGATTATCCGCTTTTATGCGTGATCTCAAGGCGCAGGGGCTGCACCAGCGGACAATGGTAGTAACATTTTCAGAATTTGGCCGCCGCGTTGCGGAGAATGCCAGCCTGGGGACTGACCACGGTACTGCCGCCCCAATGTTTATTTTTGGCGGTGGTATAAAATCCGGCTTAATTGGCACGCAGCCTTCCCTGGCGAAAGAAAATCTGCAAATGGGCGATCTAAAATTCAGCACCGATTTCCGCAGCGTCTATGCCAGTATTTTATCTAAATGGCTTCAGGCCGACAGCCAGAAAATTCTGGGCCACGGATTTAAGACACTGGACCTGATCAAGGCGTAAAGTCGTAAATGCGGCAGGCGGTATGCACGCTCCCGGCCCGCGCCGATGAATTCTGCGCTTAGAACCTATCTGTCCTATTTATCGCCTCCCAGTTCCCCAGCTTTATGTAATCAGTTCAAAGCGGTATTATTGTTCTTGCGTAAGATGAGCGAAAAAGGTTCGGGTACCAATGACCGTTATTTCAGGCGAAATTAAACCTCTGCGGCGCAAGCACACGGATATCTTGGCCGGCAACATGAATCGCCTGCAACCCGAAGACCGTGCCGGACACGACTGGTACCGCTTTGTACTGTCATATCCACCACACCTGGTGTCGGAATATCTCCACAAATTCGGAGTCTCACCGGCTGACCTGGTTCTGGACCCCTTCTGCGGTACCGGTACAACACTTGTGGAATGCAAGAAACACCGCATCAGTTCGATCGGCGTGGAAGCGAATCCAATGGCCCATTTTGCCAGCACTGTGAAGACATCTTGGGGATTTTCGGGTCGTGCTGTTGCCGCCAACGCGGAAAAAATTGCTTATGCGGCTCGCCAACATTTGCAGGCGGACGGCTTCCCAGACGATTATAATCTGCCGCTGCTGTGTGAAACAGGGTTCCCGGTCAAAGCGCAACTGCGATGCTTGCCTGCGCAAAAAACCAAGCTCTTATTGCGTGATTCGATCAGCCCGATTCCGCTGCACAAGGCGCTTGTTCTTCTGGATGAAATTGATCGATACTCCGATTCAAATGGGGAGGGGAAAATCTTCCGCCTGGCGCTGGCGTCGGAATTGGTTCAAAGTATTGGTAATCTTCATTTTGGGCCGGAAGTGGGCGT
The DNA here is from genome assembly GCA_021819825.1 of Planctomycetota bacterium. GTDB lineage: Bacteria > Planctomycetota > Phycisphaerae > WQYP01 > WQYP01 > JAMDCX01. Next base: position 42,222 of record JAKAEZ010000013.1, on the reverse strand, counting down.
AGGACCGCCCAAGAAGGATGTCGCCGTGGTTGCACAGTGGCTTGCGCGAGTGCGCTCAATAGCAACTGATATGGACGCTTTACATCCGTACGAAAGCGTTCCCGCTACCACAGTGCACGGAGACGCCCGAAGTCTCGCCCAGCTCGCTGCGACGCTGGGGAACCGGCAAATTTCCGCGGTGATAACCTCACCTCCGTACCCCAATGAAAAGGATTATACCCGCACCACGCGGCTGGAATCTGTTATTCTCGGGTTTATCTCCGATAAAGCTGAATTGCAAGGTTTCAAGCGAACATTGATGCGTTCCAATACGCGCAATGTGTACAAGGGCGACGATGACGGACGATGGGTTGCCGACAATCAAACGGTCCAAAGGTTGGTCGCCCGGATTGAATCACGAAGGCTTGAGTTGGGTAAAACCAGTGGTTTTGAGCGAATGTATGGCAAGGTTGTCCAGTTGTATTTTGGCGGAATGGCATGCCACCTCGCAACACTTCGCCCTTTACTTAAACCCGGCGCGAACTTGGCCTACGTGGTGGGGGACCAAGCTTCTTTTTTCCAGGTAATGATTCATACCGGGAAAATCCTGGCGGAAATCAGTGAAGGCCTGGGCTATCAGGTCATGGGGCTGGATCTATTCCGCACGCGACTGGCTACGGCCACACGACAGCAACTGCGCGAGGAAGTGCTCGTATTGCGTTGGCCTGGGGGTGGAATAAAATGAGCAAGACTAAAAGTTCGGGCAATTTAAATAGAAATTCCGGCAATGCCTACGCTCGCATCATTGAAGCAATTTTCGTAAAAAAATTTCGTCCCGGATCGGATTATGTTGAATTTGCCAGAACGGACATCGAGGAAAATGCCGCGTTACTGAACATTCCCTTGCCAAAGAATCTTGGCGATCTGATTTACAGTTTTCGGTATCGTCAGCCCTTGCCGGATTCGATCCGGAAGAGGGCCCCCGCTGGAAGGGATTGGATCATCCGACCAATCGGCCGGTCCAAGTACGCACTTGTGGCCTCAGCTATTATCAAAATTCCCCCAAATCCGAACCTGGCTCGCACCAGGATTCCCGATGCGACTCCGGGAATTATAGAAATGCACCGTCTTGGCGATGAGCAGGCGCTGTTGGCACATATCCGGTACAATCGCTTAATTGATATTTTTACCGGGATTACCTGCTACTCCCTGCAAAGCCATCTCCGCACAACCGTTAAGGCGATGGGGCAGGTGGAAACAGATGAGCTTTACGTTGGACTCGACCGGCGCGGTACGCATTTTGTTTTGCCGGTGCAAGCCAAGCGCGGCTCCGACATGATTAACGTGGTTCAAATAGAACAGGATATGGCGATGTGTGCTGAGAAATTCCCCGGCCTGACCTGCATTCCAATCGCAGCCTGCGCTATTGAGGATCGGATCATCGCGATTTTTGCATTTGAGATCGCTGGTAAAGGGGAACATCGCACAATCGCCCTAAGTGCCGAAAAGCACTATCAACTGCTGCCCCCGGATCAAATTTCAGCCGAGGATTTGCGCGTTTACGCGAGAAATACTCTGGAGGCTTAATGGTAGGGAACTGCCCCCGGCCATGAGAATTCCAAAACTTCAGAAAGGCAAACGGTTATGAATTTAGTCACACTTATAATGCGATGGATTCACATAAGCGGGGCCATTATTTTAATTGGGTCCCCCTTTTTTATACGCTTATTTCTACTGCCGGCTTTGGCCAGTGAAGAGCCGGTCCAGCGGGATGCCATTATTGAGCGCATCAATAAGCCTTGGCGGATGTTTCTGGGAATGGTCATTCTGCTGCAGATTATTTCCGGCGTTTATTGGCTTCTAGTGGTGATCAATTTGCGCGCCGAGCCGCCGCTGTATCAACTCCTGCTGACGGTTAAACTCTTGGCGGCGCTGGGGTTGTTTTTTCTGTTGTCGGTTCTGGCGGGGCGGGCCACAATGTTTGCGCCGTTTCGACAGGCCGCGAAAAAATGGTATTCCGGATGTGTTTTGTGCGGCATTATTATTGTCATGTGCGCCGGTGCCATGCGGCTAATGCCGTTAAAACATCCAGTAAATAAGACGCATGGGGCGATTATTGTTCGCACTGCCCCTGGCAATAATCCATGATGCGGATAACGCTTTGGCTGTCGGTTCGCTTGCCATACCACCGGGCAATCGTGACAATGCTGCACAACCGGTTCTGCGGCTGCCAGGGTGGCGGCCCGGAGTCTGGTCATTGCGGCGGTATGGTGTTGGTTGAATTTGCTATCGGCTCATAATCTGGTTAAACGATATGGCACACGCACGGTGGTCAATCAAGTGTCGTTTGACGTTGGGCACAAAGAAGTCATCGGGTTGTTAGGCCGTAACGGAGCGGGGAAGACCACCAGTTTTCGCATGGCTATTGGTATGATCCGCCCGGATGCCGGAACCGTGCTTTTTGATGGCGTGGATATTACGCATTTGCCCATGTACAAGCGAGCGCGGCGCGGCATGGGGTACCTTTCGCAGGAGCCATCGGTGTTTCTCCGCCTGACGGTGGAACAAAATCTCCTGGCCATTCTGGAGCAGACCCGGCGCACCGGTGCCCAGCGCCGTGAAGAGGCGCATCGTCTGCTGGAGCAATTCGGTCTTACCAAGACGCGAAGGCAAAAGGCGTTTACTCTTTCGGGTGGGGAGCGGCGTAAATTGGAAATCGCACGGGCCTTGATTACCAATCCATCGTTAATTCTGCTTGATGAGCCCTTCAGCGGTGTGGACCCCATTGCCGTGGAGGATTTACAGCGCGAAATCCGGCAACTGCGCCAGCAGATGGGCAAAGCCATTCTCATTACTGATCATAATGTGCAGCGCACCCTGGAGGTCTGCGACCGGGCGTTGATTATTTCCGAGGGGAAGGTCATGGCCCAGGGCACCCCCAAAGAATTAATTAATAATCCGCTGGTACGTCAGACGTATCTGGGCCACAGTTTCAAGGGCGACGAATTCGGATGATCTATGGGTGAAGCTTGCGTTATTTTTGATTTCGACGGTGTGATCGCCAACACCGAGGAATTGCATCTTGCGGCGTACAACCAGGTCCTGCTGACATCGGCGGAAGCCATCGGTCGGGCAATTCACATTACGCCTGAACGCTATTTTTCTCGATACATCGTATTTGGGAACCTTGAAGCCTTCCGCCTGATGCTCCAGGATCAGGGGATCAATCCGCCGCGGGCACTGTTGGATAAACTCTGCACATTAAAAGATAAGATTATGGATGGTCATATGGGCGAAGCTCCGGCACCCATGCCGGGCGTTACCGAGTTCATTAAATATCTGGCCTCGCGCGATGTGCCCTGTGGTATTTGCAGCGGTGCGCGGCGCGAGGAAATAATGGCATTGTTAAAAGCTTTTACACTGGAACGCTATTTTCCGGTGATCGTCGCCATTGAGGATGTCGCGCGCGGCAAGCCCGATCCGCAGGGCTACTCTCTGGCGTTTGACCGCATCAATGCGCTACGTGACGGCAATTTGCACCTTGCCAAGTCTCTGGTCATTGAAGATACCGAAGGCGGAGCCGCGGCCGCCCACGATGCGAAACTGCGCGTTCTGGGTGTCGCAACCACCAGCAGCCTTGATTCCGTGCGGAAATGGGCGGATTTTCCGTTTGAACATCTTGCGCAAGTTCCGTTGCGGCAGTTGGAACAAATTCTCGGTTTACCAACTCGGCCGCTAAACTAAGGCGGCCCCAGAAAGCAAAGTTGGTTTAGGAGATTTTAATAATGCCGACATTCGGAATGTTGTTCGTCTCCCTGCTGCTGATTGGGGCGCTTTGGTGGGTCAAGGAAATGTTTGGTCGCTGGCGGGCGGACCTTGAAGAACTGCGCGACCCGCAGACCGAATGGATTCCCCGCTTATGTCTGATCGGCCTATGGCTGGTAACATTTGTGATCGCATTTATCGCGGCTGGATTTATCATCATCGTCCTTTTGGCAATCATTTCCGGCCTGCGTTCTTTGCTATAAAGGCCGCCGTTGCGCCGAAATACATTTGTTTACGAAAGGCGATCAGGGCCGCGGACTGGGAGGTGCGTCACTTTCGTTACGTGACAGATAGTCAAACTCCAAGCGCCGGAGAAACCGTATATCTGTCAAGGAGATATCGCGCTCGGCGCGGACTTCGCTTTTTTCTGTTTTAATACCGGCGCATGAATTTAATAACCCACAAAGTTTCCCAAGCGTGGTTTCCACGGGTACGCGTTTTTGCGGGTGGTTGTAGTCTTCGTCACGCATGGCTGCTACCACATCAATTCGGTACACTTCCTCGTCCGGCAATTCAATCTCGTCGGACAGCAGTAAGTAGATCGTGCATATATTGCCACCCTCATTGGACATCAACTTTTTTATCTGCTGATCCCGACCTTGAAGGCGCTTGTTGAAACTGTCCGGGAATGCCGTTCGCACATAGCGCCGAGCAACCCATCCCGCCAGCGATTGCACGGCATCTCGCTGGAGTGTGATACCGCTATCAGGAACGAGGTAGGCAAGATGTCGCCGCTCGATAAGCCTGCGGCTGCCAACATGAAATTCAATCCATTGTTCGCCCATCTTCAGCTGTAGGCACCGGGGGTTTTTGCCATGCAACAGATTACCATCAGAAGAGTCGACAAATCTTGCGGCCATTATTTCAACATGTGGTTCATTTTCGAAGTCATGGTGAACGATATCGCAGTCGTGCGACAATAAGAGCCAATGTGTACAGTCGTTCAGGAATAGTCCCACTTGCTCCGGGGAATCTACTTTGTTTTGTTCGGCGGTAATAATGGAGCCTTGCCGCCAACCTTTTTTGCGTATTTCTTTGATGAGCGGATCATTTTTCGCGGATTGGGCCATTTGCTCAACTCTCATCCATCGGCCGACGGGTGATGACATCAAATTCCGCCGTACTATTACCCTCGGCAGGCAATTTAAAACCGCGTAGCCGCGCCGACTCGACTATCCCCAGCCGCTTCGATGATTTTACGGACCGAACTATATCTTCCAAGCGATTTTTTACCGTTGCAACATTTATTGAAGCCGCTTTCAACATATCAATGAGGCTCACGCCGGCACTGTCGGGCGACTCAAATATTTTCTCGGGAGCCGGCAGGTTGCAACGGTTGTTCCAAAATTCGGCGAGGGAATATATCTGATTCAGCCGATCCTGGCAGCGGGGTTGCGGCTGTTGTTCATCGCCGATCCATGCATATATGGTGGGCCTGCTGACGCCGAGAATCTCCGCGATCTGCGAAATCTGAAGTGGAAATGCCGTGCGTATAACCGCCAGAGCGCGGGATGGGGTTGTAACCATCAAGGGATGAATATGGTCTGCCGCATGTCGCGCGGCTGTCGCGCGTTTGACTGTCATCCAAGTAAGATCTTGGCGAGCGGACCCGGTGCCAAGGAGCAGCGCGGCGCACAGGCTGACTTCCGCGATTGTGTGCCCGAACGTGAATTGACTGGTGGCAACTTCGACTCGTTCCGGAGGCGAACATATTGAACGGTCGCCGGCAGCAACTTGCGGACTTTCCATGCGGCTCACATCGGAGCCAATATCAAGCGGCACAGCCAGGTGCTGTACCCTAAATTGGACGGCGGCGCTTTGAATAGAATCCGCTGCTAACGTCGTTCGATTCATGAGTGCTGACTCCATGCCTGAAACGCGTGTTTAGTGGTGACCGCCCGAAATGCCCTATCAGTATATTCGTGCAAATTGGTAAGTTCCCTTGACAGCGTATCGGAATTAAACGGTAGAAGTTTCTGCGTAATATGGTCAAAATCAAGCACACGGGCGTTTTGCGCATTTATCACATGGTCGGGAAAACGCAGTGTGGTCGCGCCGATATCCGGCGGAAGAAACGCCTGCATGTTCAGCAATTGCACGGACCGGATGGTCAACACGCCCGACGGCGTCTGTGCCTGTAAAACAAAACTGAAAGCGGTATTTTCAGCCCCAATTTCCGAGCCGCTAATTCCTGAGAACCCTGGTTTCACCAAATCGCGGCTATTCATGCCATCAATTTCCGTCAGCAGATCGACGTAGCGTAACCCGATCTGTTGGATGTTATCTACCTTGACATAATCCTCCAACGGTTGCGTAACCGTTTTGAAGTCCGAGAGAAGATCCTGAAACGTTTCATACGCGGTTGTTTGGAATGTAAGAGCGTCCGTTGTCAGTACCACCTGCCGATGATTGTTCACATCATCGAACATCCAGCGTTTTGTTATTTCGGTTTTAGCTTCCGCCCCGATCATAATATTTTGCATATTTTCAAGCCGGTATCCGGGAAACCCACGGTGCCGCAGAGCTTCTTGGATTTCCGGAACATAGGACTCCATCTTTAGTACGGGGCTAAATCGAACTTGTGCCAGGACAAAAATTAGGGGGGCGCGGGGGAGTTTCACAGACTGCTTTTTGGGGGTTGCCATTTTTAATTCCTAGCCGCATGCCTGAGGGATAACTTACAAAAGCAACGCCATGTCACGTATGCTATAGCAACAAACTTTACACGATACTTTACACCCAAGCAATAAAATTCAATGAAAATTCGTATTAATAGATAAAATATTTGAAATACGGATGAAATGTGAGGCAGCCGGGGGTTACCGCGTCAGGTAATTCGGGCGGCCCTTGCCTAGCCACAGGCGGATGCTTGTAACTTTATACAGCGTGCCGGTGCCGGCTTTATTAGGGACTTTAGGTTCGGGGTGGCCATAAATTTCGACCGTGTTGCCGGGCAGGTACCCCACGAGTTCCGAGTTGGGCGTCAACGCGAATTTCCCACCATAGGGATCCCCGGCATACACGGATGAATAGCGAATAGTCCATGCGGTCCCGTGCGTATTGTGCTGACTTAACACACCAAAGACAATGGAATAGTTCTGGTTATGCCATCCCACATTGGGTTGCGGATAATGATGCAAAATTACACCGCATCCGGAAAGCATCGCCAACACGCCGCCCATCAGGACAAGGACTGTCGTTGCGCGGCCCAAACGGAGCTTGCAAATCCTCCGCGCCGAAGTACGCCCTGTTTTTATGCCGGTGTTCGTGGAATGTATCATGGCGTTTTTCTTCATTGCCTTTCACCGCTGATGCGCGCGTGTTCACCGACGGTATAGACGCTTAAGCTGTTGGTGGCCCCGGCGGTTCCAATCGGCGATCCTGCGGCAATCACCACCCGATCTCCCTGATGAGCCCAGTGCTCACGCTGCAGTAAATCATCCACCAGCGCGGGCAGATCGTCAAAGTGTTGAGGAATCGCCGCATGCACGGCGGTAACACCATAATACATCGCCATGCGGCGTACCGCGGCCACATCAGTTGACAGTGCCACAATGGGAATCGGAAAGCGGTTTTTTGACAGGTACCGCGCCGAACCACCCGCTTGCGACCACACCACCACCATCCGGGCGTTAATGTCCCGTGCGATAGCCATGGCCCCGTGCGCAATAGCGGCGGTGCGATGGTGGCTGATCTGTAACAACCTTGGCGGTTCGGTGTGCATGCCTTTCTGCACAATATAGCGCTCGGTTTTATCGGCAATATCCCGCAGTGTCTGCACGGCCTCCAGCGGATATTTTCCCACGGCGGTTTCACCGGAAAGCATCACGGCATCGGCACCATCCAATATCGCGTTGGCCACATCTGATACTTCTGCGCGCGTGGGCGTAGGGTTATCTACCATGGATTGCAGCATTTGCGTGGCGACGATGACCGGTTTGCCGGCTTCATGGGCCGCGTCGACAATTTTTTTCTGCAGCAGCGGCACGGCGGTGAGTTCCATCTCCACACCCATATCACCACGGGCTACCAGCACGGCATCTGAACAATCCAGAATGGCGGAAAGATCATCAATTGCTTGCGGCATTTCAATTTTTGCCACCAGATCAATGTCAGATTTTCTGCTTTCCAAGTACCGCCGAACACTTTGCACGTCATCGGCGCTACGGACAAATGACAACGCCAGGTAATCCAACTGGTGCTCAATCGCCCAGTCAATATCGCGCCAGTCTTTCTCCGTCACGCTGGGGATGGAAAGCCGCGTTTGCGGCAGGTTAATGCCCTTGTTGGATTGAATTTTTCCGCCAACCATGATTTCGCACCGAACAACATTCGGGGCCTTGTCAATGACCGTGGCGCGTATGCAACCGTCGTCAATGAGAAGCGATTGGCCCACCTGCACATCATCAACCAGGCAGGCATAATTGGAGCACAGCAGATTATTCTGTCCCAGCACCGGCTCGCGCTGAATGGTAATAACATCGCCCTTGGCGACGGTCATACCACCTTCGATTACCTTGCCCAGACGTATTTTCGGGCCGCATAAATCTCCCATAATTGCCAGCGGCGGATGGTGCGGGCTGCCCCGGGCAACAGCTAAAAACTCTTCCCGCTGGGCTAAATCACCGTGGGAAAAATTCAGGCGCACTACCGCAACGCCGGTTTGCACCAGTTGGCTGAACACTTCAGCTTTGGCACACGCCGGCCCCATGGTAATAACAGTTTTGGTTCTAACGCGATCAATCATGTTAATAAATCCAATCCCGTAATGGCTCGTTTAAAAGCCCCATTCCGCCCTCACTTGGACCACCGCAATTACTCCGCAGTCTATTTATATCTTAAAGCCATGTCATAAGGTAATCGAGTCAACAAGCCGAAATGCCAAATTTTGCGATTAAAAGCCGCTGCTTAAACAGTTCCGAGGCACCGCACTGTTGTTTCTGGGAAATCATGCCTTTGCCGCTGCACCGGCCGCCGCGGGTCTCACGACCGCGACGGATAACTCCATGAGTTGCCGCGGGTCCACAGCCGATGGCGCTTCGGTCATCATATCGGTGCCGCTTTGAGTTTTCGGGAAGGCGATCACCTCACGGATGCTCTGCCGATTCAGCATCAGCATTAACAGGCGATCCAGTCCCAGTGCTATGCCGCCATGCGGCGGAGCACCAAACCTCAAGGCATCCAGCAGGAATGCGAATTTTTTCTGAGCCTGTTCCGGTGAAATTCCCAAGAGGGAGAAGATTTTGGATTGCACATCGCGCTGATGAATACGGATGGAGCCACCGCCGATTTCTATGCCGTTAAGGACAATGTCATACGCCTTGGCGCGTACCTCCAAGGGTTGTGTTTCCAGCAGAGGCACATCTTCATCCAGTGGGGCGGTAAACGGATGATGCCGGGCAATGAAGCGATTCGCCGCCGGGTCATGTTCAAAACTCGGAAAATCCACAACCCAGAGAAAATCAAAGCGATTTTCCGGGATCAGCTTAAGCTGTCGAGCCAGTGATTGTCTTAATTCGCCCAGGACTTTCCAGGCGGTTTCGATTTTATCGGCCACCGCCAGCAGAATATCGCCATCAGTGGCTCCGCAGCGCTGCCGAATGGCCTGTTGCGCAGGGGCGGGGATGAATTTCGCGATCGGGCCGCCCATATTCCCGGCCCCCGCATCACCGCCAAGTTTAATCCACGCCAGCCCCTTGGCCCCCAGCTTTTTGGCATCATCGGTAAGCTGATCCAGTTGCTTACGCGACAGCGCGGCGCCGCCGGGAACGGCGATCAATTTTACGCAACCACCGGCCGCGACCGCATCCTTAAATACGGCGAATTCCGTTTGCCCAACCATATCGCTGATGTCTTTTAATTCCATGCCATAGCGCGTGTCCGGTCGGTCAATACCAAAGCGGTCCATCGCCTCGCGCCATCCCATGCGGGGAAACGTCGAAGGCAAATCCACATGAAGGATTTGTTTCCATAGCCGCACCAGCAATCCGGTAATCAGGTCAATAACATCTTCCCGATCTACAAAGCTCATTTCCAGATCAAGCTGCGTGAACTCGGGCTGCCGATCCATGCGCAAATCCTCATCCCGAAAACACCGGGCGATTTGCATATACCGGTCCATGCCTGCAACCATCAGTACTTGCTTAAATAACTGCGGACTCTGCGGCAGGGCATAAAATTCACCGGCATGCAGGCGGGATGGCACCAGAAATTCGCGGGCTCCTTCGGGGGTGCTCTTGTAAAGCATGGGTGTTTCAATTTCCAGAAAGCCGTGCTCATCACAGTAATCGCGCATGATTTTTGTTACGCGGTGCCGGGTCACCATCGCCTGGGCCATATCGGCGCTTCGCAGATCAAGGTAGCGGTATTTCAGACGCGTATCCTCGTTTACCGGATCATGCTGCGCGGGCGAAAATGGGGCGGTATCTGATTTATTCGCCAGTTCCATATCTTCAACCGCGATTTCAATTTCACCGGTGGGAATTTTCGGATTCACGGCCTGGGCCGCTCGTGCCAGAACCCGACCTTTGATCAGAATAACATCTTCATGTCGCAACTGGCGGCCCAGTGCGTAAATATCCGCCAATTCCGGGCGGAATACAATTTGTACAATTCCCGTGCGGTCCCGCAAATCGACAAACACCACGCCGCCGTGATCGCGGTAAGATTGCACCCATCCGGCCGCCACAACTTCCCGTGACAGATCGGCTTTTCTCAACGTTCCACAATAATCCGTACGCTTAAACTTCACACATTTCCTTTCGGCATTTTCCGTCCAACCAAGCACCCCATCATACCGGAATTCATAAATATTCACCGCACTTCCAGTAGGCATTTAGCATCGCGTATTGAACATCTGGCATTCTACCCAATGCGCAACGCTCCCAAATCCACCAACCGTTTCTATTTATTACTCATTGGTTGTCGCCCCGTAACCCGCAACCTGTAACCTGTCCCCTTCTTCCCCCGTCCCCTCACCCCAGGCCCGCCTCCGCCATCGCCACCGCTTTAAGCAACGCCGCCGCCTTGTTTAAGGATTCCTGGTATTCACTTTCCGGTATTGAATCCGCCACCAGGCCCGCCCCGGCCTGCACATAAACGCGGTGCAACGCCGGATCATCGGCCATGGGCGTAATAACCATGGTACGCAAGGCAATACATGTATCCATATTCTTGGCGTAATCGATATACCCTACCGCGCCGGCGTAAGGCCCGCGCCGCGTTGGCTCAAGTTCATCGATAATCTGCATGGCGCGAATTTTCGGGGCACCGCTGACCGTGCCCACCGGCAACGTATTACGTAGGGCATCAAAACAGGTTTTGCCTTCCGCCAGCCGCCCGGTGACATTGGTGGTTATGTGCATTACATGGCTGTAGCGCTCCACCGTCATGGCATCGCTGATTTTTACCGATCCCGGAACCGATACGCGCCCGACATCATTGCGCCCCAGATCCACCAGCATCACATGTTCGGCGCGTTCCTTGGGGTCGGCCAGCAGTTCCGCTTCCAGAGCGGCATCCTGTTCTGGCGTCTTGCCGCGCGGGCGGGTGCCCGCCAGTGGGCGGTTGGTAATAACCCCGTCCTCCACCCGACACATGATTTCCGGCGATGACCCCACCAGAATACAGCTTGGACTGCTGAGGTAAAACATAAACGGCGACGGATTTATGATCCGTAACGCACGATAAATATCAAACGGATCAGCTTGGGTATCCATATTCAGGCACTGCGATAAGACCACCTGAAATATATCGCCCGCCTTGATATACTCCTTCGCCGCTTCAACCGCCTTGTGAAATCCGGTTGCCGAAAAGTTGCTCTCATACTGGGGCTTAATATCCATATTCAGCTTTAACATGCCCAAGTGCGTAGCCGCCGGCGCATGCAGGGAGTGCATCATTCCGGAAATCCGCGCAACGGCACCGTTATATAAACTTTCCATGTCGGAATGATCGATGCGGACATTGGCAACCGCCAAAATCGTTTTTTTTACATGGTCGAAAATAATCAGGTCATCATAAAGACCAAAAATAATTTCCGGCAGGTGCCGCGTGTTCGGCGGTGGGGAGGCCAGTTTTTCCGGCTCCAGATAGCGCACGGTGTCATACCCGGCATATCCCACCGCGCCGCCGGCAAATGCCGGCAAGCCGGGCAAACGCACCGCCTGGGCACTGCCCAACAGTTTTTCCAATTCAGCCAGCGGATCGGATGACTGTGAAACCTTCTTCACTTCACGTGGCGTGCCGGGTTGCTGTGAGATGGTGACCTGTTCACCGCGTGCTTCAAACACCGTTGCCGGGGCGGCCCCCAGAAACGAATACCGCGCCACACGTTCTCCACCCACCACCGACTCAAGAAGAAACGAATACCCGGATGTGCCGCGCAAGCGCTGATACGCCGATACCGGCGTAAGATAATCCCCGGCCATAGGCACATACACCGGTACAATCGCGCCCGGCGCGGCAAGTTTTTTAAAATCATCCAATGAGGGTACGGCAAAATCTCGCGGATCTAAACTCAACGTCAACTCCTTGGCACACCCGGCAAACTCCAAGCATTCTAATGCCACCGTCCAAAGTTTTGAACTCAACGCGAATCGCCTGTCAATCCATATCCTGCAACTTTGTCAGCGATCGTCCGTTTTATCATTTGGAATTACGTCGCGGTGTTGGATATACTGCCCGGAGTCTGTCCGAGCACTGGCCGTCGCAGCCCGATGATTACCTGGACAGCCTGGTCCCGCCGGCAGGCTGCGCGAAATGCGCGTAGCGCCCCGGCTTACCGTTTTGCCGGAGCATAAACTTTGGGTTTTTTTAATGACCACTCCCCTTGGGGGACTGATAAACAGGCTGTGCTGGCAACCATTATCCTGATGGCCCTGGCGCTGCTGCCCGCCTGTTCGAAGCCGCCCACGCGCGCGGTGGCCGCGCCGCCGCCGGTTAAAGTAATTCTGGCCAAGTCCGAAGATGTCCCAGTTGATTTAAGCAATATAGGCATTGTTCAAAGCGTGGCCTCGGTAACGCTGGAAACGCAGGTGGATGGTATTATCAATGCTGTTCTTGTAAAACCCGGAGAGACGGTGCGAAAGGGGCAGATACTTTTCACACTCGACAGTCGCCCCTTTGTGGCCGCTCTCTTACAAGCCCAGGCGAATCTGGCGCAGGCGCAGGCCAACGTTACTGTTGCGCAAGCCAAGCTGGACGGTTATCAGGCGGCGTATGTGGACGCCGCAGCGGACTGGGATCGCGCACAAAAAATGGGTACCAGCAGCGGGGCGCTGGCGATAACGCAATTTGACGCCTACCATTCCACCTTTGATCAGGCCAAAGCCAACGTGGCCAATGGCAAGGCGTCGCTGGTGGCGGCCCGTAAAGCCGTGGATTCAGCCAAAGCGAATGTAACGACGGCACAAATCAACTTGGGTTATTGCACCATTCGCTCTCCCTTGGATGGCAAAGCCGGCAATTTACAGGCCTTCGTGGGCAGCAACGTAAAAGCCACCACCACCAATCTTCTGGTGATTAACCAGATGCAGCCGATTTATGTTTCATTTTCCCTGCCGGAAAGTGATCTTTATCAAATTCGTAAGGCCCGGCAAACCGATTCCAAGTTGCCCATTTACGTTCGCGCCCATGGAGATCCCGGGCCTCCGTCGCGGGGTTTTTTGAGCTTCATTGACAATGCCATAGATGATTCCACCGGTTCCATTCAACTCATGGGAACATTCGCCAATACCCATGAAGAACTGTGGCCGGGAGAATTTGTTGATGCCACGTTGCAGGTTGCGGTGCAGAAACACGCGGTGGTGGTGCCGATTCAAGCTGTACAAACCGGGCAAAATGGGTTGTTTGTTTTCGTGGTTCAAAACCACATTGCCCGGATGCAACCCATTACCGAGAAATTTTCCTATAACGGTCTGGCGGTTATCAGTAAAGGATTGTCACCGGGTGAAACGGTTGTCACCGATGGGCAGGAAAGCGTGATTTCCGGCCGGCCGGTGGAAGTGGTTACCAAAGGGCTTATTGCGCCGGCCGCCCCGGCATCTCAAGCGGGTGCTAATCGGGCTGATTCTCACCCCGGCACCGCTAAGCCAACCACGAAGCCATCAACAAGCACAAGCAAGGGCCGCTCGTGAATATTTCTGAATTCTTCATCCGCCGTCCCGTGGCTACGACGCTCATGACCGTCTCGTTGCTCCTGTTTGGGATCATGGCCTATTTGCAGTTGCCCGTCAGTGATTTGCCCGATGTCCCGCGTCCCACCATTGTGGTCAACGCGGCCTTACCGGGGGCCAATCCGTATACCATGGCCTCGTCGGTGGCGACTCCGCTGGAAAAGCAATTTACCCAGATTTCCGGCTTAGATTTAATGACCAGCCAAAGCTCGGAAGGGTCAACATCCATTACGCTGAATTTTGCGCTGCATCGCAATATTAACAATTGTGCGCAGGATGTGCAGTCCGCAATTTCACGGGCGATGGGCCAGTTGCCCCACAACATGCCCAACCCGCCAACCTATCAGAAAGTGAATCCCGCCGATCAGCCCGTTCTGCTGTTGGCCTTGGAATCCAAGACGCTGCCCATGTATACGGTTGATGATTACGCGGAAAATCTTCTGGCGGATTCCATCTCTGAAGTAGACGGTGTTTCGGCGGTAAATGTGTACGGTGCCCAAACCTACGCCGTGCAGATTCAAATCAACCCAAACGCCCTGGCCGCGCGCGGCATCGGCATCGATCAGCTTACGCAGACCATTCAATCCGCCAATGTCGATCAACCCACAGGCATTCTCTGGGGAGCGAATAAATCTTATCAGGTCTACTCCAATGGCCAATTGACCAATGCGGCGGCCTATCGCTCGCTGATCATCCAATACAACAAAACAACGGGGGCGGTGGTAAGACTGGATCAGGTCGCCCATGTCATCAATAGTGTGGTCAATGACAAAATAATGGCCTGGTACTATTCCCATGGAAAATTCAGCCGGGCCATTATCCTGGCCATTCAGAAGCAGCCCGGGGCCAATACCATTCAGGTGGTCAATAACATCGAAAAAATGCTGCCGAAATTACAGGCCAGCATTCCACCTTCCGTAACGCTGACCACGATGTACGATAAGTCCCTGGACATTCGCCAGGGCGTTTTTGATGTTAAATTCACCCTGCTTCTGGCCCTGCTGCTGGTGACGCTGGTGATCTTCGGTTTTTTAAGAACTGTTCGCGCCACGATTATTCCGGTTGCCGCCATGCCGCTGGCCATCATCGGCACCTTTGCGGTCATGTATGAAATGCACTTTACGATTGATTATTTTTCACTTCTGGCGTTGACTCTGGCGGTGGGTTTTATTGTCGATGACGCCGTTGTGATGCTGGAAAATTCCTATCGCCACATTGAAATGGGCAAAACGCCCATGCAGGCCACGCTGGAGGCCTCGCGGGAAATCGGCTTCACCATTGTTTCCATGACGTTATCGCTGGTCGCGGTGTTTATTCCCATCATTTTCCTGGGCGGTCTTATTGGGCGGCTGCTTAATGAATTCGCCATTACCCTGGCCGCCGCCATATTATTTTCCGGTGCCATTTCCCTGACCCTCACCCCCATGCTGTGCAGCCGGATGTTAAAAGACCAGCGCGGGCAGCGCCACAACTTTCTCTACCGTTTCATGGAACAGTTATTCGATATCTCCCACAAAGTATATCTCTGGATGCTCCGGGGTATGCTCAAGGCCCGCCTGTTGGTCGTGATACTTTCTGTGGCCACGTTGTATTTGACGATCCATTTACTGATCACGATTCCCGAAGGCTTTATTCCCGCGGGCGATAGCGGACATATTCTCGTGGCCACGCAGGCTCCGGAAGGAATATCCTTTCATTCACTGGTAAAGCACCAGTTGGCGCTGGGCGAATTGGCGAAAAATAATGTCAATGTGGATAATTTCATGTCCTTGGCCGGCGGCGGCCCTTTCGGTGCCAGTAACGGTGGCGATATGTTCTTCCACCTCAAGCCTGCCGGTGATCGACCGCTGACCACGGATCAGGTTATCACGGAACTGCGCCACAAGTTCTCCCGGGTGGTGGGCATCAAGACGTATATGCAGAATATTCCGCCGATTAATGTCAATGGCCAGTTGACCAAAGCGCAATATCAATTCACACTGCTTTCTCCCGATACCACCGCACTTTTCAAATACGCGCCGCTGCTGACCGCCAAACTCCGCAAACTTCCCGGCTTGCAGCAGGTTAACAATGATCTGCTGATTAGAACCCCTGAGATTAACGTGGTACCCGACGATAATCGAGCGCAAATTCTTGGAGTAAGCCATCAGGCCATTGAAGATGCATTGGGATTGGCCTACGGCCAAGAGCAGATTTCCACCATATATGACCCCCAAGCCCAATATGAAGTCATCATGGACGCCGAGCCAAAATATCAGCGCAATCCGGAGGATCTTTCGCTGTTGTATGTTACTTCCAGCACCGGAAAATTGGTCCCGCTTAACGCTGTGACGCATGTCACCAAAAGCCTTGGCCCTCTGATTATCCATCAGACAGGCATCCTGCCATCTGTAACCATCTCGTTTAATGTGGCATCCAATTACTCCTTAAGCAAAGCGGTGAATGAAATACAAAAGACCGCCAAAGCAACCTTGCCGCCTCAGATACTCACCAACTTCCAGGGGGAAGCGCAAATTTTCAAGCAGGCCGTGGTCAATATGGGTGTGCTACTGCTGGTTGCCGTCGCGGTGATTTATATTGTTCTGGGCATTCTGTATGAAAGCTTCATTCACCCCATCACCATCCTCACAGCGCTGCCCTTTGCGGGCCTTGGTGCTCTGCTGACCTTGATGATATTTGGCAAAATTCTGGATCTGTATGCGTTTGTCGGGGTCATTATGCTCATTGGTCTGGTAAAGAAAAATGGCATCATGATGGTGGATTTCGCCATTGCCCGGCGGGCCGCCGGCGAGACGCCCTATGACGCGATCTACCACGCCTGCAGCGTGCGTTTTCGCCCCATCATGATGACCACCATGGCCGCCTTATTTGGCACCCTGCCCATCGCCATTGGAGTCGGAGCCGACTCCGACACCCGTCGCCCGCTGGGTCTGGCGGTGGTGGGGGGCTTGCTATTCTCCCAATTTCTCACGTTGTTTGTCACGCCGGTATTTTATATCTACTTGGAGCAATTCCAGACTTGGCTGAAGAATCGCCACGGCGATTCCAGGTTACAGGTTACTGGGGACAGGGAACAGGCGAGCATTCAGGAGTCAGTAAGGAGCCTTTAATGATGCGGAACCAGGTGCGATCCTGGAGTTGCCGGCGGAAGTTCAAGCTATGACATCCGCGCAGGCGGACCAGATTCGGGATTTTGCGCGTAAGCACGAGCACGACGTGGACCTGATCGTGGTACATTGCAACAGCTGGCATTTGGGACAGCCACCTGTTTCTTGACACCCGGCTCGGATGTTGGTACATTATTTTTCATGCCTAGAGCCGCTCGCATTGTTATTCCCAACGTACCGCACCACGTTACCCAACGTGGCAATAACCGTCAGGATGTCTTTTTTGTCGATGATGATCGGCGCATCTACCTTGGCATATTGGCCGAGGAAGCCGCCGCCGCGAATGTGGCGATCCTCGGCTTCTGTCTGATGACCAACCATATTCACCTGATTGCCAAACCGCGCCGTGCCAATGCTTTGGCGCGAGCCATCGGACGGGTGCATTTCCGATACACCCAATATATCAACCATCGGCACAACCGCTCCGGTCATCTCTGGCAGAATCGATTTTTCTCCTGCCCTTTGGGCCAGCACCATTTTTTGCGGGCCATGCGTTATGTGGAACGAAACCCGGTTCGCGCGTCCATCGCCACTTTGGCCTGGAAGTACACCTGGTCCAGTGCCGCAGTACACGTTGGCCAAGCGGCTTTGGAGAGCGTTCCAAGTGATTTAATCAGTGCCTCCGGATTCAAGCCGTCCCCGGAGGCGTGGAAGGTTTTCCTCCGGCAAGCCGACGATTCGAGGGACATCAAGGCCCTCCGCCGGGCCACGCAAACCGGCAGACCGCTGGCCGGTGACAGCACGATGAGCAAATTCGAGAAACTTGTCGGGCGACGCCTGCGGGCACTACCTCCCGGAAGGCCACAAAAAGATACAACAACCTGATCCACAAGGCCGCAGCCCACGGCGAACCTCTGATGTAACGGGCGGCTGTCGCTGTGAACTTTCGCGATGGGCGCACCCCGCCAGTGGGCCTGTCAGGGCACCGAAGATGGGGGCATCCGTGCTTGAGGATTCGGTGCCATCACTATCAGTCCAAGATTAACGAACCTCGTGCGCGTATCAGTTCTCTCAGCAACTCGGATGTACCCCGAAATCACTTGAGCAGTGGCCCGGGCCGTAACAACGATTTTTTCCCCGCGCCCGATAAAAATCGGAGCCGGTCTCGCAGTGCAGCACATACGCCGCCACGATGGACGATGCCCCCAAGACCACCATGATCATAAGGGCTTTGTACACCTGTTTCGTGTTGCGCAGTATCCGCTTGGGAAATTGGTAGGTAACCCTTCCGTTGGTCTGTGAAAGCTCTATCTGTGATGGAATGGAGTGCTCTTTGGGAAATCCCCCGAGGAAAAGGCCGTAGAATCGGTGGAATTCACCGTCTTAAAAACCACCAAGTCAATCCATAATAAGCGCAACGTGCCCACCGCGTCACGATAATTCCGTTTACCCACCGCCGATGGAAGCCCACCCTACCAAGTTAGAGTTTAGGTGGAAACCGAGCAATAATTGGCACCCGTTATTCTTCCGCCGACATCTGAGCCGTGGGCGCTGGGCCGGGAGCCGTAATCGCCCTCCGCGCTCGCTCTCGAAGGCGACTGGTGCGAAATAAAATGAAACCAAGCAGTACCAGGCTGCAGATTACCCAATATCCCCAGCGTGTAATCTGGCCAGGCTCCAAAACACCTGCTGCCGTCACATACGCTGACACAACTCCAAAAGCGATCGCGATGGTCTGGTCGAATATCGCGGTATAGTGTTGCCCCATAGCGCGAAGGCAGCGCTGGTAACTTCGGAACAGTGCTGGAAAAATAACGAAAGTCCAGATGACGGTTATCCCCGGAATCAGCAGCAACCAGACGAGCCCCGGGCGGAGCTTTCTGTACTCATACGGCACGCCTTGGAAACACCCCTGCAGGTGCCGGCAGATGGACGACCATATTAAAAGCCATACCACCAATCCCAGAATTGGGGAAAGAATATTAGCAGCCTGTATAGTCGGGTCCACTGGCGTTCATCTCCTCACGACGGTCCGCGGCCTTTCGGCGACCATTCACGGCGTTTCAGCCTGCCACACAAGTGACTAACCATAGGGTGAGATCATATCCCACCCCGATACGAGATGCGAATATACTTTCCACGAAAAGGTTTGCCATAATACATCATAAAGTAATGAACCATGAGTAAAATGGGGTTTTGCCACCACGACAGAAAGACAGGCCGCGGTTTGTGTATTTTCGGAGGCCCCTTCAGGCAGACCGCAAATTCACCAATGGTTTGGACTTGCAGAAACTGTCACAGGTCCGAAACAACACTGACGAAGCGATGAATATTGACGGCCATTCTATTTATGACTATTATAGTCATATTGGTTTAACTACGGAGCACAATAATATGAAACACACGCACTACTGGCCCGTGGCCACCGCCAAGTCACAATTCAGCGCGCTACTGGAACAGGCCAACTCGCAGGGGCCGCAGACCGTGACACGGCATGGCCGACCCGCGGTTGTCGTGGCCTCTGTGCGGGATTGGGAGGCCAAGGCCAAGCGATCCGAGAGCCTGACCGACTTTCTAATGAACTCGCCCCTTCGGGCTTCGGGGCTGAAACCTCGGCGTTTGAGAGGAAAATGGCGGAAAACTGATTTATGAACTTTCTGCTGGACACAAATGTTATCTCGGAATTGGCGAGACGCGATCCCAGCAGAGCGGTAATTTCATGGCTGGACCGAATTTCTGAAGATTCGCTTTATATCAGCGTGGTCACGCTTGCGGAGCTGCATCACGGCGTGGAAAAGTTGCCGACGGGTGCTAAACGCTCCCGCCTTCATATCTGGCTGTCCGAAGCATTGCCCGATCGATTTGAAGGCAGAATATTGCCCATTGATGCCCGCGTTGCTCAGCATTGGGGAATCGTGGTAGCGCAATGTGAGAACCGCGGGCGCGCCATGGAACCGATGGACGCCCTGCTGGCTGCCACCGCATTGGTTCATAAGTTAACGCTGGCGACCCGCAATACGCGACATTTTGCAATCATGGCCGACGCGATCGTGAACCCTTGGGTGGGCAGCTGACCGGACCATCACGCAGCGCACGTTGCGGCACATGTTGGCCGCGAGACGCCTGCGGGCACTACCTCCCGGAAGGCCACGGAAAGACACAACAGCCTGATCCGCAAGGGTACAGCACCGCACTCACTCCGCATTAAGAGGCGACTGTCCCTAGTATCGTGATCGACTCCTCCTGAACCTGCCTGTCGGAGCCGCGGAGCGGTAAACAGTTACTGGAAATTCACCGCCGGGGCACGGGGAATGCGGTTGAATATTGCAGCGGCTGCCCGGGCAGGGATTTTTGTTTTACTCGCGTCAACATGTCCCACTTTCCTACAACACGTTGCCGCCGGGATTTTCTTCGATGGGCTTCGACATTTCGCCGCATGCGGGCTTCGTCAGCCCGGCCTCCGTGTACCATTCATTAAGGTGTGTAAGCACTTCCTCGCGGTGCTTGTCGGACGTTTCCGGTGTCCAAACAGTGTCGTTTCCCTGTGCGGCGATGAACATGGAAAGCAGCTTTATGCTCTCAAGCGTTTTGTTTTTGAGTTGATCTTTCAATCGCTCAAATTTTATACCAATCGTGTCGTTGCCTTGTTGAGAGTTGAAGCTGGCTGAAATCATGGCGAGATTTCCAAAATCATGCAGTTGCTCGCCCTTCCAATTGGGATCAGGGTTTTGAGGTGTTTGTGGATGCAGGTGCTCGATGGATCGGTTCCGGCGGAAGACGTATTTATCCACCGCTTCGAGATTGTTTTCCGTAAACAACTTGCTGCGTTTTTCCCAAAGCACGTAATCCAGCTTCCAGAACCAGTAGCGATCGATTTTTCCATAGTTCCAACTGAGTTCGTCGTTTTTGCGCGGAAGCCTACGACGGTCCTTGTCCTGGCTCTTTAACAAGCTGAGAAGTTGTTCCTTCTTGTTGTCATTCGGTGCATCGTCCAACTGGGGTTTCATGCTTTCGAGGTAAGCATACAAAATCCATTGCTGGAGATTGTCGCTGCTCACATAGAGCATTGACTGGAACTGCCATATATTCTCCGCATAGGCGTCGACAGGTTCCGGTTTGTCATTTCCCTTCGCTTGGCCATTGCCTTGCGCATTGTATGGAGACACGGGATTATCACCCTCGATATGTATGATCCATTTATCCATCCATTCACGATATTTCTCCATGTTCGTAATGAACTTCTCGGGGCGGCCACCGTCGTTTTCCCATTTCTTATAAACTGACTCAAAAATTGAAAGAAGGTTCTTAGTATTCCACTCTTTTAGATCATCGTTAATAGTGATGCGCAACACATGAAGCAGGAATACGGGAAAGTCCATTACCAGCCGAGATGAATCGCCTATAGCCTGCACTTTTTCCTTCTCCTCTTTATCTTTCCCCAAGAGGCTGCCATCAGAGTTGAGCAATTCCTGCAACTTAACTTCATTGGTTGTACCACTATTATTTTCTGATGAGTCGGGCGTCTTGTAGGCTTGGCTGCCATCTTCGACCGCGTTCCACCTCGCACTGAACTTGCCAAAATAACGCACTTTCAATATCTCGTGCGCTTCAAGCTGTTTTCCTGCCGCATTCATCTTTTCAAAGTACAGATTCAAATCGTTGACTTTATAGCTAGTCGGAAGTATGGAGATGAGGGCGGTTGCCTTTTTGTAAACAAAGCTACTGAATTCTTTAACACCATTCTGGTCCAGGTGCCCAGCGAAACGCTTGTTGTACAGATTGATAAAGTTTTTCATATTTTTATTTTTTATTGTTGTCGCGTCTGGCCCTTTCTCTACAATAGCCTTCAAATCATTCTGATCGTCTGGCCTCGCAAAATACCTCAGTCGAGTTTCCGAGCCGTTCCCTTTTGTAATGAAGGGTTTCCACAGGGGATCTTTGGTCTGCTTGTCTAAGCAGGCGCCGAGCAAGGTTAATGCCGTGATCCGTTGCTGACCATCCACCAATTCCCAAATGGGGCAGTCATCCCGCGGAGATGTAAAAACAGTCAACGCCCCGATGTAGTAGGGGGCGTCCTTTTTTTTGCGGGCTTGCCAAAGGTCGCTAAAAAGCTGGTTAATCTGTTCTTCTTCCCAGACAAAAAGGCGCTGGTAGAGTGGCACGAGAAGTTCGATCCCGCTTAATTTCTTTTCGGTTGAAAACGATAACGGTGTAATTCCATGTGCTATCTCAGAGCTCAAATCGGTATTGCTCATCGGTTAATCCCCTTTCTTGTGTTCGTTGGCGGAGGGCTGAGCCTCCAGCATTTTGTTCCGTTGTTCCACCTGTCCCTCGAGTACGGCAGACGGCAATATTCCCTTATAAAGGACCCCAAGCGCCTTCCAATAGCGGTCCTTTGTGGGGCCTTTGTCCGGCGTATATTGGCGTTCCGGCGAGAGGCACCAGTCGAAAAACTGGCCTGGATCAAGGGCTGTATCCAGCGAAAACAGACAATCCTTAATGATTTCATCCCGAATTGCGGTCGCCCGCACCTGGGATTCATTGCGCAAGGCCGAAACAACCTCCGCGATGCAAAACAGGGAATCGCTGATGTATATTTCGCCAAACCTGCAATAAAATGCAAAAAGGAGCGTGCGGATTACGTCTCGAAGCACGTTGCCGCTATGCCCGCTCAAACAACTGTGTAATATTCGGTATGCCTCCGTCTTGTTGAATTTATCCCAGAGCATGCGATGGTGCTCGGCGTAATAGAAAAATGGTGCGCCTCCCCGAATCGTAGAGTTAAAACGCATGGCAAGTGGAGGGAAGAATATTCCGCCGGCGATTGGAGCTTTTGCCGAGAAGTGGTTGAACAGCCTGTGGCCGATCGGTGCATCGACCGCCGGATTGTCATGACGGCTCCAGCTTCGCAAGCGATAAAGTGTCTTGTGTAGGATGTCGCCGTAACTGTCCGCACCGGTGGCATCCCATCGCTCCGCCATGGCCTTGGCGATTGCCTCTTCGGCGATGAAGCGGAGGTGGTGAGCCTTGAGCAGATCATAGTCCGACAGCCTCTTGCCGGAGGAGTTTACGGAATTAAAAAAAGTGTAGGCCAGATCCTCCGAAGCAGTTGGCGGTAGCGTAATGACGGTGAATTTGGTGTGTTGTGGAGAAAATGAGCAGTCGCCACGGATTTTTATCCAAGTCTCAATGGTTGTCTTGGCCCAGTAAAGATGCTTTTGCGCGGATTTCGCCTCATTCGATGTTCCATCAAGCGGAGCTTCGAGTAATGGCAATGGCAATGGCAATGGCAATGGTAATGGTAATGGTAATGTCTGTTTCCTCAGGCAGAATGCGAGTATTGTCAAGGTGAGCAAACGCTGCTGGCCATCCACGATGGATAAGCGGTCGGCACCGGCCTGGCTTTCTAACTTCAGGATGATCGTGCCGAGATGGATATCATCCTTTCCCTTACGCATCCAGAGTGTTTCCAGGAGGTCTAGAACGTTCGATTTACGCCAGCAAAAACTCCTTTGGTAAGAGGGGATACACAATTGCCTTTCAACAAAAAGTTCCTCAAGTGATACGCTATTACGGCAAGTCACCTCGTTGTTGCAGTGCGAGGCTTTCCCATTCTCTGCTATCTGGATGTTACTTTCCATCCACTTTCTCCTTCAGTGGCGAATGTGCTTCGCCGGTTAGATTTCGCGCAATCCTAAACTGGGTCGGTGTTTTGCACAATTTGGATATCATAATACGCCTCTCCGTTTTCGCGCCGGTCTGGGTTTATCGCCCTGAAGGTAACACCGCGTCCGGGATAGTTACTGATTTCACGCCGAGCATCTCCGCCAACTCACGCGGCCCGGCAACATTTTTCTCCCGCATCATTGCCAGCACAATTCGTCATGCGAATAAGAAAATAGTGAATAGAGAGTCGCGAGCAAATGAAACACAAAGCGGTTCCAAGCATTCAACCAAACACCATTTCATGCCAATTTCTCTCCGACAATATCCAGCCGCTCCAGCGGCACGCCCACCGCCGCCGCAAGATCCCGGGGCGTGGAGATGCCCTTGTGGGCCATCATCGCCAGCAGAATCCGTCCGGCGGCTTCGGCATCGGCCAGGGCGCGGTGGTGTTCAAACTTGTGGACGAAATGGGCGGCTATTGTCCGCGTGCGTAGGGCTGAATTGTCCTCAGGCCTGGGACCGCGACAAAATGTTTCTGATTAAATGTATGAAGGGGTACGTCCATCGACACGGCCAACTGCCCGATCAGCGCGTCCAGAAGTCCAAGATTGTGCGTGAGATGCCCTTCCGCGTAAATAGAAAGGGCCTGATCGGCGGCATCCGAGGATGGCCACAGCAATGGAAACGGACCAATAAATTTTTGCACGGCTACCACTTCGTATCTGTTGGAGCAGCCCTGTAACAGTTCCATGACGACAAGGCCGGGAAGGTAAAGTTCTTCGCCGGCTCGCCCGGCGAGCCAATTAATCGCCGGCGAATACCCACGAAGCAGGTCGATCACAATGTCGGTATCGAGCAGGAGCAATTTCAGTCCCTCCGCCGGTTTTGGGCCTGCTCACGGAGTTGCCGGGCGTACTCACCCGGATCACCAATGTCCGTGCGATCTTTCCACAAACCTATAAGCCCTGACTCGAGCACATCTTTACCAGTCATGGGGCGTTTGCTTTCCACAAACACAAACAATGGGGTATCCATCGGAAGATCAACAGGCTCGTCCGGGACAATGGCTTTCCCGTCGAAGTGGGCTTTAATGGCTGTCATTTAATCACCTCGACCGTTAATTATACCACTTACGGGCCGGAGTTTGCACAATCATCAAAATTAAGGGACTGCGCAAAAATAAATTCATGCTTTATGGCGCAGGAATTTTGGCCGTTGGCGAGGCGTGAGCGACGCGCATACCCCGCCAGTGGGTCTGTAAGGAGCGAACAACGACGCCAGCGGTCAAAAGGGCCAGCCAGAAAGCGTGAAGTTATTTTTGCGCGGTCCCTAAGCGTCAAAACCACCAGTTGATCCAAGCAAGGCCATTCGGCGGGCAAACTAAGAAATATGATGAATCCAACTTAGTCACCAATTCGGGTTTTGCCGACCGGCAGCGGCATCGGCTGAATGCCAACCATTTCCGCCAGCACAATTCGCCGTGCGAATTAGAAAATTGTGAACAGAGAGTCGAGAGTAGATGAAACACAAAACGGTTCCAAGCGTTCAACCAAACACCATTTCATGCTGATTTCTCTCCGGCAATATCCAGTCGCCCCAGCGGCACGCCCACCGCCGCCGCAAAGTCGCGCGGTGTGGTAATACCCTTGTGGGCCATCATTGCCAGCAGAATCCGTCCGGCGGCTTCGGCATCCGCCAACGCGCGGTGGTGTTCAAACTTGTGGCCAATGTGGGCGGCCACGGTTGAGAGCTGCTTGTCCGGCAATTCGGGCCATACACGCTTGGCAAGTTGACAGGTGCATAAATACTCAAACGCCGGGCATGGCAGATTGAAATGAACTGCGGTGCTGTGTAGCAGACGCATATCAAATTTCGCGTTATGGGCGACAACCACGTCCGCGGCAGAGAGCCGGGCGAATATTTCGGGCGCGACAGTGGGGAATTCCGGGGCGTTGTATACGTCGGTATGGCTTATCCCATGGCAACCGGTTATCCAGTCAGACCGAAACCAACCATATCCTTTTGGCGGGCGGATCAGGGAATAATAGGTGTCGGCAAGTTGGTTATTTTCAAAGACGGCAATGCCCACCGAGCAAATGCTCAATTCACTGGTGTTGGCGGTCTCAAAATCAATGGCAACGAATTTCATACGACCTCAATTCAGTTATCTTTTCGTTGCGCTGCGGCATAACGCTCAAAGGCGTCGGATACCGTATGGTAAACATATTCATTGGGCGTGTAGAGTTGCCAAAATCGCTTCGCGTCCAGGCCCAGGGCATCGCTGATCGCGGCGGCCACAGCCGGACTACGGGACATCCCCTGTTCGCAGTGAACCACGATGGCACCGACATCGGCTTTGTGCCGATGGACAAACGCGCAAATCTTTTTAGCCTGCGCGGGCGTGAAAATCTTAATTTCCGGCGGCATTGGCATGCCGGCCCTTGGCTCTCTACCACTGAATGCCAGGTACAATACATCCCGCAGTCCGGGCTGCTTTTTGACCTTGGCCCGCGGCTCGCCCGAATTACGAATAGAAATAACGACATACGCGGGCTTGATCCGTATGCCGGATTCGATTGCTTCGCGGCCAAAAACATGTATCTTCATACTATTCCTTTCTAAAAATCCCTTTTGGTGCCACCACCGAGGCTGCACCGTTGAGATTTCATGCTACCTCGTGATGCGGACAGTTGTTGTCCGCGCGCCGGGAACTTCAAAGATTCTGTCGGCATCGGGCAGGCGGGATGCCTGCGTTACCGGCCAACTCCTAACTCCTCGTCGCGGCAGGCGGGACGCCTGCGTGACAAACTAACTCCTGACTTCCAACTTCTAACTTCTCGCCGTGGAGGGCGGAATTCACTCTCGGCTGAAGCCGAAATTTCCGCTTTTGCCTTGACGCTTCGCGCTGCTTTCCTGTTCCAACGCGGCAAGCAAATCACCATGCGTTACACCATCGCCCGCGCCGGAATCTAGGTAATACATCGCCTGGCGGACGGTGTGAAAATCGCCGGGGGTTAGGTCGGGAATGTTGGCCAAGCGGCGGCGGGCGGTTTCATCCAGCGGCGGCTGGCACAGTTCCGCCAGCATCCGATTATAAAACGTCAGTTTTCCTGCCGCATCCAGATAATCGAATTCCAGTTTGAACGTGAACCGCCGGATCGTCGCTGGGTCGAGTGTTTCCAAGGAATTCGTCGCGCACACCAGAATGCCGTGAAAATTTTCCATGGCATGCAGCAATTCATTGATTTGCGTGACTTCCCAGCTTCGGTCGGCCAGGGCTCGGGAACGAAACAGGCCGTCGGCTTCGTCGATAAATAAAATCGCCCGATCCGCTGATGCACTATGAAAGGCTTCGCGGATGTTCTGTTCCGTGCCGCCGACATAGCGGCTCAGCAGGTCGCCGGCCATGCAGGTTCGCACCGGACAATCCACCTCGCGTCCCAGGAACTTCACGAATTGCGTTTTGCCGGTGCCCGGCGGGCCAAAAAGCAAGGCTGTCAGTCGCGGCAGATCCTGCCCGGTCTTGTCGGCGGTGAAGGCGACCAATTCCTGATTGCGGCGGAATTTCCGGACGGCCACCAGGAAACTCTGCGGTGAAACTGGGCCGCGCACATTCAGCCCGGTCAGTGCGTATTGGCCGGCGGCCTCTGAACCGGCAGCGGTCAAGCCGACGCCGAGAAGTTCGCAATGCGGCGTCAGCAGCCGCTGGAGGGTTTCCATGGCGGCGGACATTGGGGCGGACCCGTCGCCCCGCAGACAGGCGTAGTTGCGCAGGGCCAAATCCACGCCACCGGCACTGACCGGAAACTGCCGGGCTAAGTGATCCACCATGCCGTCATCAATAATTTCTTCAAGGTGATATTGACTTCGCAGATTCTTCCACACCTGGCAGCGTTGCTGGTGCGAGAGCGGCTTAAACTCAATGGAATAATCAAACCGCCGCCGGGAGGATGGCGTGAGCCGTTCCGGCAGACTGTTGGTGATCCAGATGCACGCGGTTTTCACCTGATCCAGAATGGTGTTAAGGGTATCTTTTTTCCCACCACCATCTTCCGAATACTCCCCCAGCAAGTCCGCCCGGGGGGTTGTTGAGCCGGCCAACATTTCATCGGCTTCGTCAATGAGTATCATGCTGCGTTCCCGATTCACCTGCCGGTCGCAAACTTGCAATGCGGTGAAGCGCGATCGGCTGATTTCGCCATCGTAATCTTCCGGAACACGGATGCGGTAAAGGTCCATGCCAAGCTCGGCCGCAAGCGAAGCGGCAAATGACGTTTTCCCACCGCCGGGCACGCCATAGAACAATATGTTCAAACCTCGCCTGGGGTCGCGGCGGTTTATCAGTTGCTTGAGCATGGCTCCGTGCCCCTGCGTGAGTTTTCCGAACATTGCCCAAGGCAGCGCCGGACCGGCGTGACGGGCGAAAAATTTTGAGGCCAGCGGTTCTTCCGTCAGGCCGGTAAGAAATGGTTCTAATTCAGTATTGAATTCCATGTCGCTATCCAGGCACCCGAGGGTGCGCAGGCGGCTGTTCCTCAACAGAAATTTTCCACCCACCGCCAGCGGCGTTCCCAGCGCCATGCACATCAGACGCACGCGCTCGAAACGGCTTCCACCACCCTGTGGTCCGCTAAAGTCCATCCAGTTCCAGATGTCGGCATGGCGAACGTAGGCAATCAGCAGGAGATCGGCTTCATGTTCCGTGAGGCAAAAAAATTGAACCATTTCCCGGAATCGTTTGTACAGCACATCTTTGGTGGCATCCGCTGCCGCTCGCTGGGCCAACCCGGGTAACTTTTTCTCCAGTGCGGCCAGTAACGGAGGTTTCAGTGTCGCCTGGGCCAGCGAGTCATTCCAAAAGTCCATCAGAAGATTTTCTGGTGCACTGTGGCCCGCGTCGAGGTAGGTTCTGGTGCGATCCGGTAACGCCTCCCGCGGGCAGGAGGCAAGGGCCAGATCGCTCGATTGGCGGCGGCCCAGAACCTGGATGATAAAGTTAAAAAAGTTGCAATCGTTAATCTTACTTTTCTCCCGCCGAAGAAAATTGAGCACAAATTGAAGTGTCCGGAAACACAGGAACGAATTGTCACACAAGCGGCAGCTTTTCGCAGGCGACTCCAGCAGCGGCTCGGTTGGCTCACCAAGTGCCACCGCACCATCCAATATGGGTAAAATTGACGGGGTGATCATTGCGAAATCTCCTTAAACAAACATTCATATCCTCAAGAGGCAACCGCGAGAACCTTTACGTTGAATGTGTCATGCACCTCCAGATCATCCGGTTTGCAGCCCGCTTCCCGGGCGGGCAAAGACCACGCGCCGCTTGTCCGTACGGTCCACACAAATTCCGCGGTCCGCAGGCAGGCCGGTATCGGCATGAAATAAAAAATATAGATCGCAATAAACTTCAGCATCGACTGCATACATTTCCCCTTTGAAAAAGAGATTGGTTCGGCACACGCGAACGTTCAATACGGATATGTTTACCACCCCATGCGGACAGTTATTGTCCGGGTGCTACCGGGCCACAAAGTTGGACGGACGGCGACGGCCACGGCGACGACAATTACCACGAGGTGGCGGGGTGAGTGAACGGGGGGCGGCAAAGGGGCTTACGGGCGGTCGGCTGCAAGTTGCGTCACGCCTCTTTGGGGCTTCAATTGCGGAAATATCCTTTGGAATTCCATATCGAGCGGAGTATAAAAAAGTTATGGCAAATTTGATCAATACCAATAGGCATCTGAGAGATCCCAGCACGCAGCGATCTATCTTGGTGCGCAGCGCTTTGGATTCATCTGTATTTGAGGGAGCAAGAGGGCTTAGGACATATGGCGGTCGTCAACGTTCGAGTCGGCCTCCTGTGCCAGCAACAGATGTTCGAATTCCAACTGGTCAATCTGTCGTTTAGATCGGATTTCCAGCATGTTCGCGAGCGCTCGCCCGCGCGAACCGGACTGGAATTCGCCCTCCATGCCTTGGGCGGTTCGGTAGCGGCTGGGAAATGATCCGTCGGGGGATTGCATTGAATTACTCACCGCCTGTCTTATTCCGAAGCTCCGAGGGCACCTGTGACAGAATTTCGGCATCGCATTGAAATGCGGATACCCATTGGAGCAAATCAGTCACATTCGCCAGTTCACCGGAGAGAATGCCTTCCCCCGGCCCTGTCGCTTTATATGTAAAGCCGGGGGGCCAGATGCGCTCATCGGCGGTGCTTGCGGCGTAACCTGTCAGGCGAATTCGCACCGGCTGTGCGTCGCCGCCGACCATGATGCCCAGACTATTCTTAAAGTATTCGGCGGCGCTGAATGGGCGTACATCGTAGATCTCATCGGAAACGCTTAAGGCCCGGATACGCGCCAGCTTTAAAATCGGCCAATGCCTGGTCAGATGATCGTAACCCGCCACGTACCAGGCCCCTTGATAATTGCGCAGGTAATATGGATCAAATCGCCGCTGCGTTTCCTGTTCCTTGGTCTGCACATAATAAGTCATATCCACGGAATGCCGCCCGACAATAGCTTGGTGCAGGGGTTCAAACCATTGAGCCCCTTTGGATAGCACGGGGGCGGGCACAAATTCTACCTGCCCCTGCGCGCGGCGAACGTCATCGCGTTGGCTTTCCGGCAGTGCATCAAGCAGTTTGGAAAGCAGTTTATCTAGGCGCTTGGATAGCGAGGTCGGCATGACCGGGCGGATGGCCTGCACCGCCGTGGCCAAGACGTGCATTTCATCCTCATCCAGTTGTACATTGGGCACAACAAAGGTGAGATTCGTGTATTTATAGGTTTGCAGGGCGCGGTCATATTCAATGGGAGCGTGCAGGTCGTCGCGCATCAGTTCAATAAGACGTCGCAACGTGCGTTCATCGATATCCTTCAATCCGGCCAGCAGCGATTCTTTGGTACAGGGCCGCCCCCGGTGCCATTGCTGGCGCAGTTGGCGGTCGATTTCCACTATCTTCCACAGGCGCGATCGAAATTTACTGTACCGACTTCTGGCCATAGGCCGCTATGATCCCGTGCTGCACAAATGCCGCAATCCGCCGCAACAATCGATTTCCAATTGCCCGTAGTCCCCGACCATGCCGTGTACGCGCCAAGCGGATTGGTCCGTTAGCCCAACCTTCGCACTTTGGCACTAAAAAAGGTTCTGTCGCTCAACCAAGGGTCCCGACGGGTCGGGATACCATAAACCCATGCGGAACTCAGAGATTTTGTACCTCCATGAACGGCACCAGGTCCGCCGTGACACCCCGTTTCTCCATCATCCGATGAGATGTGTGAATTTTACCATTCTTCTTGCGACCAGTGGCACTGATAAACATGTGTACCAATATCGCAAAAGGTGGAAAAAAATAGAAAGAGCGGGCATCGAAAGTAGGTCTGTACCAGCACGGTTTTGCGGAAAAATACCGCCTGGCGCTACCGCCAAGGCCACTTAAAGATTGTTTCGGCCCCAAAAACCACGCAAAGTGCGAAGGTTGGGATAGCGCTAATTTTACGTGACGATGCGGCACCTTCGCTTATCTTTGGCAAAGTAATTGATACTGGAACCGGCGGGCAGCCCTTTTTCACGCATGATGCTCTTAATGATTTCAATGCTGTTGGCCCCGTCAAAGAGCAGCAGGTCGATATAAGCGTTGGCTGTCCCAGTTGCGCCGCCTAATAATCGGCCGCAGGCGGAACTCCTGAGAGCGGCATCGAGTGCGTCTTCTATCTGCGCTCTGATCTCCACCTGTCGGCCGGGCGGTAGAATACTTGCTGCAAAAGCCACGAAAACATAATCGGCTCCAGTTCCGGCAAGCGGGTCTTCCATATCGCCCGGACCCTTGGTGTACTGGTTGATAAGCGGGAAGTTCATTGTTGTTCCTGCTACGATGTCGCCGCGGAGCCAGTTGGCATGGGGCTTTTCAAAGCTGTATCCGACCGTGCGTTCACCGGGCGGAAAAGTCTTCCACTTATGCTCCGTTTTGACGCGCTCCAACAGTGGCGGCAGTTCGTCTACTGGGATTGCATCGACGGGCCGCTCCGCCGCGAAGGTGATTTTTCCAATCCACTGCTGTGTTCCATATTCGCCAAGGACCATGTCCAGGAACAGGAATAGCACGGTCCAGCGTTCCTTCTCCGGCATGTTACCAAATAGTGGATGCCACACTGTGATGTCCAGATTTTGCTTATCCGGATTGACCACAGCGGCGAACAGAAGCTCCATTGGATCGAATTGATTGCTCCCAAAGTCTATACGGAATCCTTTGATGGATATTGCCTGACGAGCCGGGTAGAAAGTCCATCCCGGCAGGCTTGGTGCGCTCTCAAGCCAATAAATCGCAAGCAGTTGCCGGTGTATATTTCCTTCCCCGCTGACAGTAAGCGAGTGTCCGCCGCCACCGGCCCCCGGTCCGAACTCCCACGCCAGGCCATCGGCCAACTCGTTCACTTTTGCACTGATTTCGGTTGTCAACGTATCGCACCCGCCTGCGGCAATGGTTTCGCTGAAGCGAGGAGCCACTTCCGTGTACCAACTCCAAAATTCTCGCACACGACTTTTGAAAGTCTCCTCACTGATGGTCATAATGTTTGCTCCTGAAAAGCGGGGGTGCCTATCACGCTCATTCGGGCACTCCTCGGAATCGCTCCTGCAAGTGCCCTTCCCTATGATCCCATGCCCGCCCGCTTACTTTACCAGAGGTGGTCGAAAACTCCGACTGCCGCCGATGCCACTTTGCACGCCACTTAGTGTGTTGCCTCTGCGAACATGGTGCCAGGCACCGCCTTAAGCGTTAAGCACAGCGGAAGCAGCGGCAGCGGGGCGCGTATGAAAAGTTCACGTTTTACTTATTTTTTCGAAAGCAGCCGCTTCCGGCAGAAACGTGTTACTGCTCCTGCTTCCTTGCCTCTTCCATCAGTTCCAAGTTTAGAATCTTGTCAATGGCTACGCCATTTGGCTTTCGGAGAGTGGGTCTTATTTTTCTTATACACGTCGTCACTGACGCGGGTGCCTCCGAATAGCTGAGAAAGTAGTAGGGCGGCGATTCCAGTTTTTTGGGGAACCGCTCAAGAAGCGGTTGAACATCATTCCATAGGACGAATACGACGTCTTCTTTTGGCCCAAAAAACCTCTTGCCCAATATCGACTTCCGCGGAATGGCGATTACATCCGACTCCGGTATCGTGGTCGGAATCCCATCGGGCCAGACGATCATTCTCATCGCCTTCCCCTCGTGCTCCACGAACATATACCTTGGCACGAAAACTTGATCGCCAAGGCGCTCCTGCAGGCTGGTTTTGGCAAAGTTCCAACGCCAACAAGTTTCAATTTGGGCCGTGGCAAGCAACAGCGGCTTCAGATCGGGTTGGCCTTGCGAAACCGCGCTGTAGGCAAAACGGTTACCTATGTTCCAGCCCGCCAAAAAGCCTTCGGTCGAGTACTCGCCCTCCCCCATTCCGCCGATCTGCGGATCAGAGACAAGCAGGTTCAGAGCCTTGACAAAGGCGCGTACCTCCAGTTCAGCCTCAAGGCCAAAAATATGGGGACGATAAAAATTCAGACAAAAAGTGATTGGCAGAGCCGCGGACGGTTCTCCATCTGTAGTTTCCTCAAAGTTGAAACTGAAATAAACTCCTGTGGCCTCGTTTTTATAGGATGCCTGCGCGTCGGTGAGTTCATAATGCTTCCGCTGATCAAAAAATCCACGGGCTGACTCAAGCCTGAATTTCGCCTGCGAGTCACGACCCTTGAAATATAAATCATAGCTCATCGTATACCCGTTCAACAGGATCATCATGACGCATCCCAGACATTAATAAGCATGATAATTGTTACCCCCCATCGTGTCACACTCCGCATAGGCGTAATTCCTTAACTCTATTACAATATCCCGCGTCGTGCATGGAATGGTCACAAAAGGAGTATGTATGCGTCACTGCCCCGGAGTAGAAATGTTGCTTAACGTGGTTCCGCGGTGTTTCCGAGATACTTTTCCATTCAAATCGATGCTGCTTTTGATCATCGCCCTGTCGTTCAATATAGCGGCACGTGTTGATGCCGCCCGCGTTATATCCCTGGATACGCAGCATGCCGGTAAGGTGTTCCATTCACCATTAAATATATGTATCGGCGGCGATCATGCGGCCAATGAGATGAATCCGGAAACCATGCGACAATTGGCCGAGGCACACCGGGACTGTGGTATTGCCTATATGCGGTTTCACGGCCTACTGGATGACGACATGAAAGTTGTGATCCGCAACAAGCAAGGCAAACTGGTTTATAACTGGCGTAAAATTGACCAGCTCTACGCGATGATGCTCAAGGCCGGCGTCAAGCCCCTGGTTGAATTAGGCTTTATGCCTGATGCGTTGGCCTCGGGAAAGGCGACGATCTTTTATTACAAAGGAAACATTACTCCACCGAAGCATTATCGCCAATGGGGGAAGTTGATCACTGGATTGGTGCGGAATCTTGAAGCGCGTTTTGGTCGCAAGAATGTTGAGACGTGGTATTTCGAGGTCTGGAACGAACCGAATATCGGGTTTTGGAAGGGAACTTTCCAATCGTACATGAAACTCTATGCGACAACGTCACGCGCAATTAAAGCGGTCGATCCCAAACTTCGGGTAGGCGGACCGGCCACCGCGGGCCTGGGTTGGATCTCGCGATTTATCGCCACGTGCCATAAAGAACATCTTCCTTTGGATTTTATTTCCAGCCACACTTACGGCTGCGGCCCTCACCCGTGGCCGGGCAAGCGCAAAGGGCTGCGTGTTTCCGCAAGGCCGGATGCCATTGCCGGCGGTATTGATGCGACGTGGGCCAAAATACACCACTCCGCAATGCCGCAGTTACCGCTGTTTATCAGCGAATGGGGGCCGTCATACTCCAGTCGTGATGCCGTGCATGACAGCTATTTTCAGGCTGTGTGGCTACTGGAACAGATGCACTCCATGAAAAATCCTGCGCCGATTTTGTCTTATTGGGCGCTATCGGACATATTTGAGGAGGACGGGCCACAGACGTTGCCCTTTGAGGGTGGTTTCGGAATTTTCAATCCGGAAGGTATCCGTAAGCCCACCTTCTTTGCGCTGGAATTCCTTCATGACCTTCATGGTCGGCAACTTGCTACCCACGACCCCGACTCTATCGCCGTTGTACGACATGGCGGCGTATCCTTGCTTGCCTGGAGCTACCGTTGGCCTAAACAAACAGCGCGCGATGACGTATTTTTTGCGGCTCCGCATCCGTCCGCGCCGGCACGCACGATTTCTTTGCGCGTGGCACATCTCAAGGCTGGGAAATATATGCTGCGGATACATGAAGTCGGATATCGCCATGATGACGCCTACACGATTTATCAGAAATGGGGCAGGCCGGCCCATTTAACGGCGCGTCAACTTGGAATTTTGCGCCGGTCCACAACCAATAAACCGGTGATAAAAAAAATCGTTACCGTCACCGCCAGCGGTGACTGGACGTACAGCGTTCCGATGCGGACCAACCGGGTTATGCTTTTACAGTTATCGCCGGCTGCGAATTAAAATACGGTCCGCCGATCAATGCCCACGGATAGTGCACACTGTGCCGGGAAATGGAAGTGCGTGGCACGCCGGTGCAGCTCATCAGCAAGGAAAGCGACATACATTGGATGTATGTAGGCTGTGCATTTAGTGTATATACCTGAAAACACTGTTTTCGGATCAATGATCATAAGCTCTTTTATATACTTGGTTTATGGACTTTAATATGTCCGGCACGTGGTTTGTATTCTCTAGTCTATCGCACGCCGAGGGTGGCGAGCGATAGATCGGAGTTTGAAAATGACCGTTGCTGAATTCCCGGACAAACCCCAGATTACAACTGCCAATCAGACCCATCAGATTCGCCAAGGGCGTTCGCGTTTTATCGCCATGGCGGGCGCTTATTCGCTGGGAAATTTTAATGACAATTTCATGAAGCAGGCGGTGAGCCTCCTGGCAGTTTCCCATGGCCAAGTGCCCTGTTCCGGCCATAATTACGGGTTGATTGGCCTTAAACCGGCCAGATGCAAGGAGTCGGCGGCGAGAACCGGGTTCGTAAACCCCTTGAGCCGACGCGACGCCGCAGATGGCCGGTTTAAGGCCAACCCTTCGGGCGGGGGCCAAGGGGCCGCGGGCTTTGTCGCTCGTCGTCAACGTATGCATCCATACGCAATCCTCCTCGCTTCGCGCCCACAACCCCTTGGCCCTCCGTCAACCCGTAATTATGGCCGGAACAGGGCACTAGCCCATTTGCAGGGATGGATTGCGACGTTCTTTACCATTCCATTTTTATTTTTCTCCGCGCCAGCCGGTTGGATGGCGGATCGCTTTTCCCGCAAGCATGTGGTCATCGGCTCAAAGGCCCTGGAATTAGTATTGTTGACTGTGGCAGCCGTGGGAGTTCTGACGCTGAACTGGTTTCTGATCATGGCGGTCATTTTCCTCATGGCGCTGCAGGCGACTATTTTCGGTCCCGCTTTAGTGGGATCCATTCCGGATGTTTATCCCGAATGGTACGTTATCAAGGCCAACGCACGGCTCAAAGCCGCCACTACCGCCGCGATACTCCTGGGCGTGGTGCTGGCGGGAATAGCGCTGACGTGCCGCGGGCATATCGGTGCGTATCCACTTGGAAGAATTATTGTGGCCGCATCGTTGGTGGGCATTTCCATACTGGGGTTTATGATCAGCTTTGCCGTGCCGGGTCGGCCCGCCGCGAACCCCGCCGCCAAGTTTCCACGGGGAGGCCCCGTGAATTCGCTTCGGGATTTGTGGCTCCTGCGCACGGATCGAATATTAATAACCGCGATCCTTGCCAACACTTATTTCTGGTTCATTGCGGCCTTGCAGATACTGGTCATTAACAAAATGGGGCTGGTACAGTTTGGCCTCAATGACGCCACCACCAGTTATCTGGCATTGGCGGAATTGCTGGGAATTGTGGTGGGAAGTCTGGCCGCCGGCAAATTTATTTCCAGAGAGAATGGACATCGCGCCACCGCGCCGGCGATGGGAGCGTTGGCAATATTTCTGTGCGGCATCGGGGCGGCACCATTGTTGCCGCACGCGGTGAAACTCATTTATGTGCTTCTGGCCCTGGGCGGGTCAGGAATTGCCGGTGGGTTTATCATGGTGCCGCTGGAGAGTTTTTTCCAGGTGCGGCCGGCTGCCGCTGTGCGGGGACAGGTCATTGCCGCCGCGTGGTTTGCATCATTTGCGGGTATTCTTATGGGCAGTATGTTGTATATACCTTTACAGAACGGTCTGGTACCTACACAGGTGTTTCTGGCTTCGGGCGTGTTGACGATAATGGCAGCGGCCATTATTGGCGTGGCTTTCGCATGCAGCGATCCCCAGCGCACTGGCGGCAAAACGAACTGGGCCGGGCGGTTGTGGTGCCTGTTGGCGCGGGTGATTTTGCGCCTGCGCTATCGCATAACCTTGAATGGTGTGACCGAGATTAAAAAAACCGGCCACAGCGGAATACTCTTTCTGCCCAATCATCCGGCGTTAATTGATCCGATTATTATGGTCGCTCATTTGCACCGGTATGTAGCGGTGCGACCCTTAACTGCGGAAGATCAACTTCGTCATCCGCTGGTAAAAGCACTGGTTGGCACCGTGGGTGTTCTGCCCATACCGGAAATGTCCAGCATTGAACACGGCAAAGCGGATCGCGTGCAACTGGCTATCGCGCGGTGCGTGGAAGCGCTGCGGCAGGGGGATAATATTCTGCTGTACCCGGCGGGGCGGTTAATGCGGGAACAGGTAACTGATCTGGGCAGTGCCAGTGCGGTTGAACGCATCTTGGCGCAGTTGCCGGATGTGCGCGTGGTGCTGGTGCGAACCACAGGCTTATGGGGCAGCAGTTTTGGGTGGGGCACCGGTGCGGCCCCCAGGCTTGGTCGCGCATTTAAGGCCCATCTGATGGATTTATTAGCCAGCGGGATATTTTTTGCGCCCAAGCGGCAGGTGCAAATCACCTTTCATCAGCCGGATGATTTTCCCCGTCGCGGCACACGATCCGAAATGAACCGGTATATGGAAAGCTTTTATAATCAGGAAGCGCCGCCCGCGCGGTATGTGCCGTACAGCATCTGGGACCGCAGCGGCCCGCGTGATATTCCCGCAACGGCTCGCCGGCCGCATCCCCCAAGCGAACCTGTTGCACCGGCTACGCAAAAAATCGTGCTGGAGTATCTTGGTGAATTGACCGGCATGAAGACTCTGACGGGCGATCAATTATTAGCGCGGGACCTGGGCATGGACAGCCTGGCGATTATGGACGTAATCGCCTGGTTGGAAAAAGAGTTCGGTGTTACGGTGCCGGCCGTGGAATCGCTGGAAACGGTTCATGATGTCATGCTGGCGGCGTGCGGGCAACTGGCGGCCGCACGCAAAGAATCCGCCGTTCCCATGCCTGAATCCCGCTGGTTTCAGGCACGCGGAACCCAGCGCGTACAATTGCCGCCGGGCAAAACGATTCAGGAAGTATTTCTGGCACAAGCCCGGATGCACCCGGATCAGGTTGCGGTGGCTGATATACAGCGGGGCAGCAAAACCTACCGTGATTTAATCACGTCCATTTTCGCGTTGCGTGAAGAAATTATGAAATTTCCGGGGCAACGGGTCGGCATTATGCTGCCGGCTTCGGTGGCGGCTGATACGGTATTTCTGGCGGTGCTGTTTTCCGGAAAAATACCGGTCATGCTGAATTGGACTACCGGTGTACGCAATATCGCCCACGCTTTAGAAATTGCCGAGGTGCAGCGCGTGCTGACCGCCCAGGCCCTATTAAGCCGCCTGGCGGCGCAGGGGATGGATTTTTCAAGCTTGAATGACCGGATGGTACCGCTGGAAAAACTCGCTGGATCACTGGGAAAATGGGCGAAGTTAAGGGCCGCGATCAAAGGAAAGTTTTACTGGCAGCCGCTGAATCAGGTTGCAGGCTCTGAAACGGCTGTCATATTATTTACCAGTGGCTCGGAAGCACTTCCCAAAGCTGTGCCGCTAAGTCATGAAAACCTGCTGGTGAACATGCGTGACGCGCTGGCAAGTTTTCACATTCGCCGCAGCGACTGCTTTTTGGGTATGCTGCCGCCGTTTCATTCCTTCGGGTTAAATGCCGCCATGCTTGTGCCGATTTTAGCGGGAGCTAAAGTTGTGCACTACCCCAATCCCAATGATGTCTCGGCATTGGTTCGTGTCATTGAAAACTACCGCGCTTCGATTCTCCTGGGCACGCCGACATTCCTGGCCAACATTGTTCGCGGCAGCAAGCCGGATTCATTATCCGCTCTGAGAATCTGTGTCACCGGAGCGGAGAAATGCCCGCAAAGCGTATACGATGCCTTAAAAAAAGCCTGCCCGCAAGCCTCTATTTTAGAAGGCTACGGCATTACGGAATGTTCGCCCTTTGTTTCAGTGGCCCGGGAAAATGATATTCGTCCCGGCAGCATCGGCATGCCACTGCCTTCCATTAAGTGGGCCATTATCAATGAAGAAACGCGGCAACGCTGTGCCCCAGATCAGCCGGGAATGCTGCTGGTGCGCGGGCCAAGTATTTTTAAGGGATATCTGGGTGATCAAACGCAATCGCCCTTTGTGCAATGGGACGGTGAAACCTGGTATCGCACGGGCGATCTGATCCGTGCGGATGCCGCTGGTGTGCTGACATTTGCCGGAAGATTAAAGCGCTTCATCAAACTCGGTGGAGAGATGGTTTCCCTGCCGGCGATAGAAGAAGTTCTGGAACGCAAGTTTCCCGCCCCGCCCGATAGTTCGCCGGCGTTGGCCGTTGTGGCAACGACCGAGAATGACACGCCTGAACTGGTGCTGGCCACCACGCGGCAGTTAGACCGATCAGAAGTCAACGCCGCAATCCGCGAAGCCGGCCTCTCCGGCTTGCACCACATCCGCGCCATTGTGCGCCTGGACCAATTACCAATCCTGGGAACCGGAAAAGTCGATTACCGATCATTGGCCGAATTGGTCAATGCGTCATCGTCTTAGCCAAGCCATATGACCGTGAAAATTGGCTGCGCCAAGCGGCCGTGGCAGGCTGAATTTTACACTGAATTTGACAGTTAATTGACTTTTCATTCGGCGCGGAATAGGCTGCCTCCAAGCCGGTTCGCGGCGGCCTTGGCTGGCCGCACAGCCGCGAACGATTCATTGTCATCCGAGCTGGAGAAAGGCGATGTACGACTTCTTCATCCGCTGGCTCATTGGGGCGTCGCTGGTACTCTTTTGCCTCGCTGGTTGCAGCCAGTCGGCGAACCACAACTATGCTGCTCCGGAGGCACGAGGCTGGGGCACGCGGACTTCCCCCTCGTATTATGACGGTATGACGGGGAGCCATGGATTTCCCCCACAGGGTAATGCCAACAACGACGGGCAGGCACCGCTGGGGCCGTCCACCCCACGCGGGTTCGGGCCTTTTGCCCAATAGCATCGGCATGTCGAGCGCTAAGACCATCGACGGGGCAACTGAAGCGAAAAATGCACCGTCCGCAACGTTGTGTTCGCTGGGAGTTAAAAAGAGCGACGGCCCGCCCACCGCTTGCGGAGCCATTCCTTTTCGTTTGTTGGTGACGCTGCACCTGAGCCACTTGCAGAGACTGATAATGAAGCTCACTGCGATCTGGCTGGCTGTGCCAGCTTTGAGTATACTCCTTTATATGCGATCGCTCAGCGAAACGACCCGAAATCTCCTAGAAAGTCTGCGCTCGCTGCTCTACAATGGCAGCGCAAACTTGGATTGGCCTCGCTGCGCGGAGGATTTGCTGAAATCCATTGGTGCATCCGGTGAGCCTGCGGCAGTTCCGGGAATTTACGACCTGCTTTTCCATGAATCCTATTGGCTCGCGCAGGCGGCGGGAAATGCAACCAACCAATTGGTTGCGTCCTGCACGGCAATTGAGATCGCCAAACTTGACAAGATTATTCGAGGGACTGCTGAGTGGCGGGCCTGCGGCCCCCCTCCGCTGCTTTCCCAGTTACCCGTTGGTGCTGCGGGTGTGCTTTCCTGCAACAGAAACGGATATGTCCGTGAGGCTGCTGTAAGGTACCTTGCCAACCAATATACCGGGATGGAATTGCCGTTCCTGCTTCTCCGCATTAATGATTGGGTTCCGGAAGTAAGGTCAATTGCAATCGCTGCCACGTCGTATCGAATCATGAAGGAATATTCGCGCCAATTGGTCCGTTGCCTCCCCTTGCTGGAATCATTGGAACGCCAAGGCCGCCGAGATGGCGAGGACATCCTTCAACGCATCCGGAAAACATTGGCTGCGCCAGATTGCGTTCCTTTTCTGGGCGAAGCTATTGCTGGTTCCGACCGGCAAGTGCGACGCGCGGCGATGTCAGTTGTCATGGAGGCTCGGCCATGCAACACATCCACGCAAATATTGAGAGAGGCGTTGGGTTCGGCGGATGGAACCGTCCGGCTCATGGCACTCCGGGGATTGTGTGGAGAGGTGAAGGGAGCCTCACTTTGCAGAACTCTGCAGATGGCGCTGCGGGATAGGCTTCCCCCTGTTAGGGCGTTGGCGCTAACGGAGCTCGCTGAGCGATTTCCCGATGTGGCCACCCCGCACCTCACGGCGGCGGTTTTAGATCGACACGCCTCACTACGGAGCATTGCCAGATTCTATCTGCGCGGTTGTGGTGTGGGGGAGTTTGCCCCGGTTTACCGTCGCGAGCTGAGCCAGCAGCACGCTTCGGCACGGCCGTTCGTCATTGCCGGACTGGGCGAGACAGGTGAAAAGGAGGATTCACAGCAGATTGCAGGTTACCTATCGCACCCAAT
This sequence comes from Planctomycetota bacterium, assembly GCA_021819825.1. GTDB lineage: Bacteria > Planctomycetota > Phycisphaerae > WQYP01 > WQYP01 > JAMDCX01. The sequence continues at coordinate 644 of JAKAEZ010000013.1, read as the reverse complement.
GCCGTCCGTCAGGCGGGCGGCAATTAGCGCACTGGGGCGCTTGGATGCTACTGGATTCCAAATCGCCTTTTCTGATGCACTGCTCGACCGCTCACCATCCGTGGCAAAAACGGCTCGTAACGTAATTGTGGCAAGAAGAATCCATATACCCGCCGATCAGATTCGCGTTCATCTTCAATTTGCGGAATATGAGCATAGCCAACATATTCTGCTTTCTCTAATCGCAAAGCTCCCATGGTGGGACAGCGCCCCGCTGCTGATAGGATGTGCAGCATCAACGAAGCCAGCCCTTCGGGGAATCGCCCTTAAGCTCTTAGGACGGTGGAGGGGAGATGCCCATCGTCTCTCCAGCCCGCTGACCCTACAGCAATTGCGGCAGCTGGAAATGGAATTCAAGCGACATGGCCAGAGTCTTGACGAGGAAACGTTCCGCGATCTTCTCGAGGTTATCCGTTTCGCGGAAACAATTCTCCTTAGGAGCCCGTCCAAGTAATGGCCGAGAGAATATAGGGGGGCGTAGCTGGTTTCACAGGATTGGACGTCGGCAAGACGCGAAGCCGGCCCTGTGGCCCGTTAGCGCGGGTTTAGGTGTGCTGGCCTGTGTAGCGAAGCGTTAGCAATTGAGTGGCAAGCATCATTCTGAT
>JAKAEZ010000012.1 GCA_021819825.1 Planctomycetota bacterium | reverse complement strand
CTCGTTCGCCCCCGTGGAACTCGCGTGCCCTTATCCCGACGAGCGTCGGTCTGCTGCGCTATGCGGGAGCCGACGGGGGATCCCGGCTACCGCGACGACTACCTTGGCGTATCATTCGTCACGGCTGTGTCGGAATTTACGCCGTTGCTATTCCAACGGAATATGGTTATTTTAACAGCGAAGTTCGGAGCGAATGATATGCTTTTTTTCGGAAACGATCCGGGGGGAGCGGCGGCAAATGGTGTGGCCGCGCTTGACGTAGCTTCAGGTAATGCAGTGAGCGTGAGGACCGCCGTGGTAGGGAGCGTTGACGATGCAATTCGGTGGTTTCAACAGGCGGCAAATGGGGCCGCTCCCGAAATGGCTGGGATTGACACCTACCTCTCGTGGGCCACGGGTATCTCGGGGTGGTGCCCAATGGACACGTTTCTCAGGAATAAATACCACCAAGTGAAACAGGGCGTATTTGCCAGCAACTCCGCTTCCGGCTCTATGGCCATACAAGGAATGGCCACCGCAATCCGCCTTCGGCAGACATGGCCCAAGATATTATTGAACGAGACGCATCCCAAGGTGCAATATTTCGCGCTCAGGGGCCAAAAATATAATTATGGCAAATGCGGCCACGCAATGAACACTTGGCTGGCGCAAATCGGCCACAATGTCGCTATCAACGTCTCGAACCAACACGAATGGGACGCGCTATTTTCGGCCTTGGCGTGCTGGCGTGCGTTTAGTGGTGCTTGGACCACGGACCTCATGAAGGCGGCCTCGGCAAGCAACCTTATTCTCCCGGCGGGCAATGTTACTTACATGTGGCCCTCATAGCCGCGGTCCGCATCAGCAAGGGGTGGAATCGCAGGGTCGTTGATCCGCGCAGAACAGGGGAGAAGGTAGGGACGAGTTGTTGTTAGTGAACGCGCTTGCGCGGAAGCACTACCGGAAGATTCCGCTCGCGTGAAAGCCCTCAGAGCCAGCATGAAAGGGAGGAATAACATGGTGGATTTTGGATGGATCGGCCAACGGTACGAAGCCACTGAAGCGGCCAAGGCGTTCGCCAATAGGGATATAAGCATCGTGCTGTTCGACGAGGCCCCTCACCGGACCCAGGAGAAGCTAGCCGGCCTCCTCAACGCCAGGCTGTTGGTTCATAATGATCTAAAAGAATTTCTCCGGCTGATCGAAGAACCACGAGTCATAATCTTGGGCCATGACCAAGTGGATACCCTCGACGCCGTCATGCGCAACCTCGCCGAGTCCGGGATGATGAAGAAGACCGACGTAATAGTCGACGTTGGTAGCGAAAATGTCCTATCACAACATTGTGCAGAGCTACCGATCGACATAGACTTCATTAAAAACTTATTGAGCAAAGCGGACTTCCTCCGTGAAGCATTTCAGCATAAGGCGTCAATTTTAGTATGCCGAGAGGCAAGGCTCCTTATAAGTAAAGACCCCCATCATCGGCATGGCATGGAAGTAGCGACGTCACAGCTTATTGAGGCCGAATGCATGGCGAGCACTGGCCGTATCAACAAGGCATTCGAGATTTGGGAATACCTGATACAAAGTCTTGGCGAAAAAGAAGACCCCAATATGGCTCTGTGCCTCTGTAGGGCGCTCTACGGGAAGGCCAAAGCCCTCGTCTCGCAGCGCCACTACGCCTCCGCCAGCGACGCCTTTGAAAGAATACAAAATCAGTTTGGAAAATCGGACGATCTAAATGTCCTTAATTTGGTTACCAAAGCGCAATTCCGCTGGGCGGGGATGCGGCTGGAACAAAATCAAAACGCTGCCGCGGCAATGGTGCTTTCCAGGATTCTGGTCTCCGGTGTCGCAGGAGAGCATCGCAGAAGAGCGACTGAGGAACTGTTCCGCGCGTTTGAATTATCATTAAGGGACGGCGGGACGGAGGAGCCGATCCAAATCGGCGCGTTTGTGCGGCAAGCGCTCGGCAATGAAGCAGACACAGCGGTCCGCAGCCTGGTTGAGGAATGCCAAATCGTCGTCATTAAGATTCTCGCCCGGTCGGGCAGAGCCGACGAAGGGATCGAAGCTATCCGCTTCATATTAGAAAGGAACGGGTCAGCCGAAATTCGTGAGCGCATTACGAGAGAACTTTTCGAAATGGTCAGAGGCTCGGCGGCGAATCGCAAGTCAGAAGAAGAAGCACTCCGGATCGGCGCGTTTGTGCGGCAAGCGCTCGGCAATGAAGCAGACACAGCGGTCCGCATCCTGGTTGAGGAATGCCAAATCGTCGTCATTAATACCCTCGCCCGGTCGGGCAGAGCCGACGAAGGGATCGAAGCTATCCGCTTCACATTAGAAAGGAACGGGTCAGCCGAAATTCGTGAGCGCATTACGAGAGAACTTTTCGAAATGATCAGAGACTCGGCGGCGAACCGCAAGTCAGAAGAAGAATCACTCCGGATCGGCGCGTTTGTGCGGCAAGCGCTCGGCAATGAAGCAGACACAGCGGTCCGCAGCCTGGTTGAGGAATGCCAAATCGTCGTCATCAATACCCTCGTCCGGTCAGGCAGAGCCAACGAAGGGATCGAAGTTATCCGCTTCATATTAGAAAGGAACGGGTCGGTCGAAATTCGCGAGCGCATTACGAGAGAACTTTTCGAAATGATCAAAGACTCGGCGGCGAACCGCAAGTCAGAAGAAGAAGCACTCCGGATCGGCTCTTTTGTGCGGCGAGCGCTCGGCAATGAAGCAGATACAGCGGTTCGCATCCTGGTTGAGGAATGCCAAATCGTCGTCATTAATATCCTCGCCCGGTCGGGCAGAGCCGACGAAGGGATCGAAGCTATCCGCTTCATATTAGAAAGGAACGGGTCAGTCGAAATCCGTGAGCGCATAACGAGAAAACTTTTCGAAATGATCAGAGACTCGGCGGCGGACCGCAAGTCAGAAGAAGAAGCACTCCGGATCGGCTCTCTTGTGTGGCAAGCGCTCGGCAATGAAGCAGATACAGCGGTTCGCAGCCTGGTTGAGGAATGCCAAATCGTCGTCATTAATACCCTCGCCCGGTCGGGCAGAGCCGACGAAGGGATCGAAGCTATCCGCTTCCTATTAGAAAGGAACGGGTCAGTCGAAATTCGTGAGCGCATCACGAAAAAACTTCTCGAAACGATCAAAGACTCGGCGGCGAGCCGCGAGTCAGAGGAAGAAGCACTCCAGACCGGCTCATTTGTGCGGCAGGCGCTCGGCAATGACGCCAATACAGCGGTCCGCAACCTGGTTGAGGAATGCCAAATCGTCGCTATTAAGATTCTCGCCCGGGCGGGCAAAGCGCACGAGAGGAAGGGGATAGAGGCGATACGTTTCCTCATCGACATAGATCGCACGGGCGGATTGCTTCCGGCGGCGCGTTCACTCAAAGACGCAAATGATTTGCATGCGACAAAAAGGCTCTGTGAATGGATATGGAGGGCGTTCAGAGAAAAACCGAGACATGATATCCCGGAGACTGCGTTCGAATCGCAACTCTACCACGCAAGCATTTCCAAGGAGTTAGCATCGGCGGAGGAAACAATTGAAATTTTGTGCGACCTTCTGAATCCGGAAACCCCATGGAATTTCCAGGTGCAAGCGGTGGAGAATTTGCTCCGCATGGGGGAATTCCTCAGTAACGGGGAAAAACCAGAATTGGCCTTTCGTACAATAGAATCCGTGCTCAAATATCACGAGTTGCACAATGTCGTTTCGCGAGCCGAAAATATGGCATATAACTCTGCTTGGCGCCTCCTGAAAAAGGGGGCCCACTGCGAAGCGATCAAAGCATACAATAATATCTTCAGACTTTTTCCCACCGGGGAGGCAATCGCTCTTGCTGTCGACGATCTGTTCAATTTGGGCCTTCGTTGCGAGGAGAGGAATGAGCACGCAAACGCGCTACAGTCATTCGACACTCTAATCAAGAGATTTGGAAACCAAACGGGCGAAGCCCAATACCAGGGGATAATTTTAGAGGCAAGGTTTCACAGGGCGGTGGCGCTATGGCGGATAGGCAAACAAAATAATTCGCTCGGAGCCTTCGTTGAGTGTTGGAATGGCGGAGAGAAGATGCAGTTGCTCGTTGCAAACACCATTTGCAACCTCATCAATTGTGCCGGCAAAACCGACAACTATCTGTGGGAGATGTCGGCCTATAAATTACTGTTTTGCTGGTTTGGCGATTCCAAGAATGCGCGAGTCACCGAATGGTTGGGCAAATCACTGCTGGGTATGGCTTGCATGACAGCCCATTGCGGTGAACCGCAGAAAACAAATGAAGTATTGACTATAATGTCGAACGGTATACTACTTGAAAGACCGACCGCTGAAATCAGGAAATGGAGTGCCAAGGTCGTAGCCAAGCTCGCAACGGGCATCGCTCACGCCGCTGATCGGCTCTGGCTATTGGATGACTTCAAAAAAAAATGGATCGGACCGGCGTCAAAGATAGCGGACTTGATGCGGCGGAATTTCCCCGATGAGCCCGAATGTGAGAGTGCCTTTGATGAGCTGGCACGATGCTGCTTAGACCGATTGGTAAAGCGCCAGTGGAATTGTGATGGGGAGGTAATCCGGATACTGAGACTCATTCTATCTAAGAAACCTAAGAAACCAGCCATTGAAATTCGGAAGCTGGCCGCCGAAGCATTGCTCGGCTTCAAGAAACGCCTGGTAGACGCTCACGGGGCGCAAGCCGATTTGACCAACGAACTTGTGACACTCGTGGTGGAGGAGTTCGGTCAGGAAAGCGATCCCGATATTGCATACCGTCTACTCGAAGCACTGGAATGCCTGGACCAACTGTCGCGCCGCCCAAAGGGGAATGTGGCAACTAACCTTTTAGAAACCATTAAAAGTCACACGGAGTACGAAATTCGAAAAAAGGCAGCCAATATAGGCCTCACAATATTAGCCCGCCTCCACGACGAGGGGAAGGGGGATGAAGGTCTCAAGGCGGCCATTTATACCTTGCAAAGCCATCGCTGCGGCGAAACGAGGTATACCCCGTGCCGCCAGTACTGAAAACCTAGCGCCAATACCTCCCATTTTTTGCCACTGGTCAGCGATCATTGAAGCGCAAGTCCCGTCACACCACCACACAGATCGCCCCCTCTGCATGTTGCGCATCAGGACTGCCGCCCGTCCAGCCGCGTGTTGTCGCGTTGCCCGGCAGGCTTTGGCTCATCGAAAACTGCTGCGGAAAGGCCAGCGGCAATCCTGTCAATGCCGCCACCAGCGCATCGGCGCGATCATACAGCGGCTTGGATTCCTTGACCTCTCGCACGCCATGTTGCAGATACTCCTCCACCGCCGCCACTTCCGGGGCTATCGCTCCGGTCGGATTGCCGTTCAATAATTGTTGCACCGCTGCGGCCAGCTTGGTTTTCCGCAATGCCTCAACGGTTAATGTGGGAAAACACTCCCGCACAATCGGCGATTGCTGCGCCAGCATCCGAGCCTGCAGGCCGTTGGCCAGTGCGCCCAACCAATCCGCCTCTGTAGGACATGGAAAGAGAGCGCCAAGAAACGCCTGCATTCCATAAAGCAGCCAATTCCATTGGTTGTTGTGGGCTTTCCCGCAGGCGATGGAGGGCGTCATCTGGAATGTCACATTGGGAAATCCAACGCGCTCGCACAGTCGGCCATGCCCCAACGTGTTGCGGGAAAACGCGCTGGGGGAATCAATAAAAATGCCCCGGATGACCGAGCCATCGGCAAGGTATGAATTGAGTTGCGCCCTTAGTCGCAGGGCGTTGGCCCGTGCTGAAACAAAGGTGGCCGCCGCCAGACCGGCAATATCGCCGCGCTGTAAGAAGTCATTAAGAACATCTGTATCCGGGAGCTGCTGGGCATAGCGCAAGCATGTCGAGGTGATCTGTCCGATTCCGTTGCCATTCCAATACAAGGCACAAATCATCATCCCTTTTTTCCAACCGCCAATGTCAATACCGATATAAATTTCATCGACGCCGGAGCGCCTGCCCGCGGCACACATCTGCCCGACGGTCAGCGGCGCAAGGGTGGCCGCTGGTTTGGGCACTTCAGTTGGCAATCCACCGGGCATCGCGCGGTTTTTCCGCGTAACGCCCGGATCAAAATCAGAAATTCCGACCACTGTTTCTCCAAGTTGAATATCAACCATCGCGCCTGCCTTCGCACGCTTGCGCCAATAGACGCGGTCTTCAGCATCCAGAAACGTGAATGATTGGGTCGTTCGCCCGTCTTTAGCCGGTGCGGCATGCCGCATCCGGCACGCCCGGCCATTCACGCGGAGAATAATTTCTGAGCAGTTCTCCACCTGCCTGCGCAATTCCGATTTGGAATACCACCACTGATTGTCCTTGGCTTGTTCAAAAGGCATCGCTTTCTCCTGACACATAACACACAAATAGGGCCACGCATCGTTAAACGCGCTGCGGCTCACGGGTTTTCTCCATGCAAGTTTTTCACCGCCGCCGCCGCCGCCAGCACGTCGGCACGCAGTTCCGGCGGGCTTAGCACTTCCACCTGCCCGCTCCAGGAAAGCACATGCCGCCGCACGGCATATAAAGCGCTGGTGGTAAATTCAACAATCAACCTTCCCTGTTTATCGTTGCGGACGGTCTGCTTTTTCGTCCAGAAAAAGTCCTGCCCGCCGGAGCTTCCCTCGGCGGTAAAGCGCAGTTTCACCTTAAAACGCCTGGCTTTGCTCTGGTGGGCGTCCACGGATTCCTCAAGGTATTCGTCCAGGTTGAATTTATCGCGCACGGTGAATGTTTCCTCCAGCGCCTCGGCGGAGATGATGCGCGGAAAATAAAACGTGCGAATATCGCCCCGCAGATGGTCCCAACCCACCAGATACCACTCCCGATTACGAATCACGATGCCGTAGGGGTCCACCTTGCGCGTGCGTACCGCGCCGTCGCCGGCGGTGCGATACACCATCTGTAATATCTGACTGAGTTGCAGGCCATAGCAAATCTGTCTCCAGACATCGCCATTGATGGTTGGCGTGGGCGGTCCCTCAAACCGCATTTTCTCCGCCAGCATCAGATGCTCACGGCGCAACTGAGGTGGAAATGCTTCGACGATATTGTTAAGCGTTTTAAGCAGATTGTCATACAGCGGCGTTGGTTTAAACTGCTCCACGGCTTGCCGCGCTATAAGCAGCACCAGATGGCTCTCCGGCCCGACATGGGCGATGGTGAGATCCGCCACACTCCCGCGGTAAAACCAGCTCTGTTTGGCCTTGTCAAACTCCAGCGGCAGACCTTGCTGATCACGCATGAATTCCAGATCACGGCGAATGGTCCGTTCGCTAACCTCCAATTCCCTGGCCAGATAGCCGGCGGTAAAACGCCGCTTCTCGCGCAGCCGCCTGTGAATTTCATTGATCCGCTGATACTGCGACATAAAAGCCTCCATAAAAACATACCGTTGCCGATGGCAGCGATATGGGCAAGTATGCTGGCCCCTGCGGGTATTGCGTTGGCACCAAGTTCCAGCCGGAAAGCATCATACCAGAGCACCCGGACACGCTGTGTCCGGGTGGGGGTGTTATACCTGTATCAAGAAACGCTCCTTAGGCCACCGGGGATGTTACCTGTTGGCCGGGGAACAGGCAAAAACTCAAGGAGAATCTTATGGTATGTGAACCAAGGCAAGCCAGACAAACCCGCCCGCAACTGGTCGTGATATTAGCGGACGACAGCGGTTCAATGGCGGGTGAAAAAGCTATGGCCGCCACCGAGGGCATTCGGGAACTGATTTGGGAATGCCAGACACGCGGCCCGGAGGGCAGTGGACGGGGATATTTCAAGCTATTGCTGATCCGCTTCTCTGTTCAGGCTGAAATTGATCCCCGGTGCGATATGGTCTCGGCGCGTGACATAGACCCGTCGAATATTTCGCTTTCCGGTACAGGTGCCCAGACCAACATTACCGCGGCCCTGCAGTTGGCGATGGGTCGCCTTGTACCCTACATGAAGAGCCTGGAGAATCACCCTGAACGCGCTGTCCACCCGCTACCCCTGGTGCTGCTATTCTCCGATGGTGGGCATAATGTCGGCGATCCGCCGGATGTAGTGGCCAACGAAATCAAATCGCTGGAACTGGACAGGCAAAAGGTGGTCATAGCGTCCGCAGGCGTTGCCATAAGCGACGACGGAAGTGATATTGATGAGCCTACGCTCAAGTCCATCGCGTCACAGGAGGGGTGTTATCTGCGCGCTCAAAATGCCCAGATGTTGAAAGATTTCATCGCGCGGGTGGGAAGTTGCGGGCCGTCTTTGGTGGACGTGAAAAAAGCGGTGGAACAAGTGAAGGGATCTGGGCAGAATGTTTAGTAAATTCATATCGCGGATCTGGTCAGGGCGGCAACTTGATTCTTCGGTGACTCCGCCACAACAGGCTTCCCGGGAGGCGGCGGAAAATACCTGCCCGCACTGTGGCCACACAAAGACGGTGCCGCCTGTGGGTGATGCGATAGGCACTGTCCATCGCCCGCAGGCGCTTAATGATTTGTGCTTGCGGGTTGGCCAAGATTTGCAAAAGTACGGTGTGATCATCCACGGAGGCGGCGGCGATGAAGAGATATTGCGTAGACAGAAAATTCCAATACGCGGTGCCTGCCACGACCGCCGAAATCGCAGGCCACATCTGCAGGTGGCCACCCACGCGGGTAGAACCAATGCCGAAAAAAGCAATAACGAAGATTTTGTGATTGGTTGGATGCCAAAGGCGGGGCAAAAGAACGCACCGGTGCGGATGGCCGTGGCAATGGCCGATGGGGTGAGCAGTTGCCTGTATCCGGAATGGGCTGCCGAGGCCGCGTGTTGGCGTTCGCTGCAGGAGCTGCTGCAGCGTGCTGGGGCAGATCAATCCTCGGCTCCCGCCGCGCTTAAACAGGCGGAAATAGCCGAATATGCATTTGATGCGGTGTTGGCCAGCCTGCGTAGTATTCGCGACGAAATTACCGCCAAAGCATCGGCCTACAAACCCGTCGGCGAATTTGAATCAACCTGGAACTATCGCCTGCAAAAAGGAAAACTTCTGCAGACAACATTAATGCTGGCGTGGGTGGATCAGAAGAACACGCTGCACATTGCGTCAGTGGGCGATGGCGGAGCGCTGCTGCGGAAAGTTGGCCGGCGACGCGGCACTTTGGCAAAAGCGGGAGAAATTCTTATGAACTGCGATCCAACCACCAATGATGTGCAGGCGCTAGGCCCCAACAACCCGGATTTCCGCAAACTAACGCCGGAGCAGCGTCGCGCGTGGCTCCGTATCGAATCGCGTGATTTTCAGGATCGCCGCAGGTGCCTTTTATTTACCGATGGGGTCGGCAGGTGTTTTGCGGAAAATCCGATGGAATTATTTTCATTCGTTGAGAAGCGGACAGGCCGCAAAGCAAACAATCTGCCGCTGCGGTGTCTGGAGTATCTGGCCGCCGCAGCCCATTGGCCGCCCCTGGTTAGCCCAGACAATTTGACGCTCGTGATTATAGATTCTGGCCGTTAAACCATGGGGGATTTGCATATGTCACCGGAAATTATTGATATCGACAACAACAGCCTGTGTGAGTTGTGTGAAAAGCGGTGGCGGACGGGGTTAGGGGATTTTAGATTTGATGGAAAAAACGGTAATACGCCGCCATTCTCGACGGGAACGGAAGGGGCAGCGTTTCCGATGACAGGCCCCGGCGGCCAAAGGTTTTATGCGAAGTTTTTTCGTCGGGTCCAATATCCATCCTTGCGCTATAAGCGCATTGAATGGCTGATTCAGCAGAAGGTTTTCCAGTGGTCCCCGGCACTTTCCGCGGCTCCGCGACTTTGGCTGGATTCGCGCAAAATCGGTAGGCCGGACGGTATTTATTTTGACATAACCGCCTGCGTGTCTCAGGCCGCCCCCGGGGAATCATGGGGGCTGGTCAAGGAGAATATCCAGAGCGGGAACTGGAAGCCGGTGGACCGAGATTGGCGGATTAAATCCGCTATCGCGTTACTAAGCGCCCTGGAACAATTTGACAAAAACAAATTTGTGCATGGCGATCTTTCAGAAAATAATCTTTTTCTCAATACCAGTGGCGACGGGCAGCCACTGATATCAGTAATCGACTTTGATGCCTACGCGGTGGTTGGCCGGCCGGATTTTTCGCTGAGTTTAGACCATGGCGGGACTTGCGGTACAGAGGGGTACTGCCCCCCGATTTTGTTAGAGCGAAAATCCGCCGGCGACCTTTCCGTGGCACCCGTTTCGGATCGCTACGCACGGGATATGCTGCTGCTGGAGTTGCTGTGCTTCAATGATAATTTTATGCCGCGGGGGAATAAGTTAACCGCGCTGCCACCAGCCCAGTGGTCCAACGATCAATGGGCCTCGGCGCGAAAGATACTCGCCGCCACCCAGGCTCGTTGCCCGGCGGAACTTCAGAGCACCTTGAAGCATCTTCTCCGGCAAGACATTTTGACCCTGGATGAGGAACATCGGCCCGCCACGGTAAGCCGACAGGCGGCCGCCGTCAGCACCCCGCTACGCAGTGGTTTGACAAATGGAACACTTACGTCAAACCGGCCTGCAACGACCGCCGCCTCGCCGTCGGGGATTCGGCAAAGCCCAGGCAATGTACCGCCAAACGGGGCTTTTACACCGTTGAAGGTTCCGCCAACCGCAGCGCCGATCCCTGCGCCATTACCCGCACCGGTGCTTGCGGCGGTTGCGCGCCAGCCTGCACTACCGGCCACGGCGAATCCACAGCCTGGTCCCGCGGGAGTTCAGCAACCCGTCATGCCCGTGGCGACCGCCACAAACCATTTGTCCCCCAACATGATCACCCCGCAGCCATTGCCAGCGGGAAACATTCCCGCGGTTCAGGGCCAAGCGGCTGCTCCGCACGCCGTGACACCCGGCGCGCCGCCGACGATCAACGCTTATATTGGGTGTATTGCCAGCTTTTTCTCCGGATGTCTGACGGTTATTTTTGCCACCATCGCATTTAGTGTATTGTCCACTTTAATTATCGCCATTGCCTTGAACAAAAAAACCAACGGTGCTCCGCTAGGGCTTACATTTAATGGCCTAAGAACCATCTACGTTTTGTGTACCACGCTGTGCTTCGCTTTTTTAGCGATAAAAATCCTGTCGTGGTCACGCCGTGCGATCCGTTCAGGCGGAAGATTATTGCAAGCCCCGAACAAAATTGCCGGCGCGGTGAGGAACTTATGTCGCAACACCAGGCCCGTATTGGACTGGATTGTACAAACGTCCAGAAAATTAAGGCTCAAAGAATTTTTAGTTCTGGCCTTTATGATCCTGTTAGCCATTATCGCAGCGGCCGGCAAAAACTCCAGAAAAAACAAATAGCGCCCTCTTTAACTTGTTGGAACACCGTTTATGCCCTATCAAACCAACAACCTTCTGGTTCTTGCACAGAACTCTTTTCAGGGCGGAAACTATGCCAAAGCGCTTGGCTTTTGTGAAGCTATCCTGGCCCAGTCGCCCGGCGAAATTATGGCGTTGATTCTCAAGGGGCGCTGTGAACTGCATCTGCGACCCACGCCAACGGAAGCCTGGAACCAAAGCCGGGTTTCTCTGCACCAGGCATTAGCCCTGTCGCGTACTGACGATGAATCAAGACAAGTCATTGCGGCGTGGCTAAAGTGTTTCGAAGAACTCAACGCCGCACTGGAAAAAAGCGCCTCCGATGCGGGGGCCAATGCCGTTGCCAGTGCGACAACTTCCAGGCTGGCCCTTGCCACATCCGCCGCGTCAGGTTTAGTGGCATTGCGATCCAAGGGTACCGCAGGAAAAATCGCCGGGACTGCTGGAGCTATTGGGGCGGCCGCCGCGGCAAGTCATTATGCTGGTCGGGTGAAAACAGCCTACCTTGATGCTGTTATTGCCCATTTCACCCGCTGCGAGTTATGCATTGAGACGCTGGAAGTCCTGGAAACCAGGAGATCGGTTTTGCGGCCAGATTTCTTCGACGTGGCGCAACCAGTGTTAGGCACGTTGCCGCGGGCACTTGGCGACATGGCTAACGCGGAAGGCCGTCTGGCTGATCGGAAACACCTGGAGTCGGTTGATGTTTCCGGTTTCGTTCGCATTGGGACGCGTTATGTTCCGAACGCGATGAAGTTGGCCGTGGGAGATTGGATTAAGCTTTTCGCCCTTCAGTTGTTGGAAGATCAGGCGTTGGCGTTAATTTGTGAATTTTCCGCAGCCATGGGCGTGGCAACGAATCTGCCGCAGTTAAAGGCTGAGGTATTACAATTCAGGAAGCAATTCGCCACGGCACTGCGACCGTACACCATTCCACCGGCGCTGGTTTTTGTTTTCTTCTGGATAGAGCGTTCGACATATCCTGTTGCCTGGCGTGGAAACATGGACCTGCTGGCTGCGATAACTACCGTTGCCGGTCTGATTGTCGGGCTATACAGTGCCATTCGGATTGACACGGTGCTTAAAGATTCGTATCCGCGCCACAACCAGACGCGCCGTGCAGGAATCATCGGACTTGCGATGGGTCTTACTGCCGGCATTTTAACCGGCTGGTATCCGCTTCTGCTACACAATGTCTGGGCGCGCCGTGCCGCCATCAACCAGCCCTTCGTGACGCGATTTCCTGCCGCTTCCACCAAGATATAAAAAAATATATGGACAGTCACGAACGCCATTACCTTAGGCCATCAGTCATTATATAATACTTATTGACATATATTTGTGCATTTATGAATCGTCCGTTGAGGTGCGAGGCGTGATGTTCACGGCTCTTCAACAGGAAGTCACGGAAGCCCCATATTATCCAGACGCTGCATCGCGTCAAAAACCAATTGCGCAAACTGCTCTCTGAGGCAGGCTGCGGCGATCGGCGAATCTTAAATAATGGCGACGGACGCTACTGTAACGCTGATGCGCCAGGCTTGTTCCATGCCGCTTTGAGTTGCGCCACTGTTGGTATTCTTGCGGCATCCTGGCCGGTATACGCTTCCTGGATCATATACGCTCCGAGCATGTCCCAGCTTTTGAAGTAGCCGCCATTCTGGCCCGCACCTGTGTTTGGATTATAGGTCTCGTGCATTCCGCCGGTGGCCTTTATATCCCGTAACAACGTGGCCACCGTGTTGCGGGCCAGAAGTCGGGCCTGTGTGGTGTAGCCGTAATTCATCAGACCGTGCATAACCATGTAATCACTAACAATCCAGATAGGTCCCTGCCAGTAGCCGTGAACAGGGTGGTAAGCGGGACTTCCCGGAGCCAGGCTGCGTACGCCATATTGGGTCCAGAACTCATGCGGGTTAAGCACATAACGGGTAATAAGAACCTTGGCCTGCCGTCTGGTGGCGACGTGGGCCCACAGCGGCACCAGATTGGTCCATTCCGGCACGCGGATAAATGCGCCGGTGCGGCTGTTGCGATTATAAAATGTGCCGGCACCGGCATCCCACAGCCTCTTTTGAATCAGGCGTTTAAGTTTTGCGGCGCGTTGCTGGTAAAGCCGAACATCCGCGGGTTTTCCCAACAAGCTCGCCAGATCAGCCATAGCCAGATATTCGCGGTAAATATAACAAGCCAAGTCCACCCCTTCGGTGCGGTCAGGCGGTACAGTGAACACCGCCGGGCTGTTGTCGGTGCCGCTTTCCACCCCGTCAAACCAGGTGAAAAGTCCATCGGAGGACCTTCGGGCATGTCGCCAATACCACAACGTGTCAGCAAGCCGCGGATAATATGGTTTCAGCCAGGACACGTTGTGCAAGGTTAACGTCGCGCGCAGGGCCATCTGCGCGAGGAACGGCTTACACATCTCCGGCAGCGCGAAAAAATGTTTTCCATCGACTTCGCGCGGAGTATAACCCCGGTAGGAATAATCATGGTCGGTAAAATGAAGAAAATCTTCCACCGAACCGGCGAGGCTCTGGTCGCGATGGCTATAGCTTAACGCCAGGCCCATAAAATATGTATCCCAGTCAAATAGCTCGTAATACATGGATCCGGGAATAAGATAAGCATGATGCAATCGCCCATTGGGTTGTCGGACGATCTGCCGCCACCATCCGGCTTTGGTCATCGCCTGCTGCAACCGCCGCTGCAGGGCGTAAGCGGTCAATTGTCCGGCGGGACTATTTTCGGCAGCCCGAATCGGTTCCGCAGCGCGGGCACGGGGGTTTCGTCCGGCCAAAATGCCGAACAAAATGGATAGTACGATCAGTCTGGGCAAACCTTGATTGATTTTTTGCCTCACGAAATTCTCCAAAACATGAGCACTTAGTACGCTTTTCCTTTAACACTGCTCTGCCACACCTCTTCTGCCAGCCAGACGCCCAGCACGCAGACGATGGATTAAAGTATATCCAAAGAAAAAAAGCAAATATATCCCTGTGGAACATTCAGAAAAGCCGTGGATCGTCTTTTTTCATCCGCGCGGGCCGTCCTCTGTTTACCTCTGCGGCCGTGGTGAATCAAAACCTGAAATCCAATCCTCGACCGCCTGCTACACCATTGCGGCGGATTTTCGCAGCAGCCATTCGGCGGTCAGCAGTGTGATAAACACCAGCATGAACAGAACGTGCAGCCAGAATGTGGACGCACTATGCGGGTGAGCGAAAAGACTGTTGCTTTCCGGAATTTTAATAACTTGTTTTACCGGTGGCATATACTGCGCCAGAATATCGGCAAATGGGCCGGGCAGGGCAACGCCGCCCCCGGCGCGGGCAATTTGCCGCATGGCTGCTGGGTCGCTGGTGGTGTTGATCATTTCAAGATTGCCGGCGGACTTTACACGGATATTTAATGAGCGGACTGTTGCCGTGGGGTCATCAAGCATACGCCGAATTACGCCGGACCCCTTGAGGGTGATGCGATATCGTCCCGGGGGCAGGCCGGTAATCCTGCCGCTGTAATAGCCCGGTACGCCGGCCTGCGGCACCATGGCGGCGGAAAATACTTCCGGGGCGGTGGGGCCTGATGCTTTGTTGGACTTGGCGGCAATCGCGGTCGCCACCGCCTGAAAATGCACATGGGCTTCCGGCAGCAACTGATCATCGAGAATGCGTGCCTGGACCAGAACTTTTCTTCCCGGGTTATAACTGGAATGATTGGTGCCGAAGCGAACGAATTTGCCGCCCGCCGGCAATTGCGACCCCGAAGCCCAGCGCAGCAATTGGCCAAGAAATACATCTTCCACGTTGTAGCCATGCACATATCGCAGTCGCCACAACTGATTGCTGGCCAGATACATCACCCTTCCTGATCCCATCGACATGGTTGTGAGCAAGGCCCTGCGGCGGGCTGCCTGAAAGGCCTGCACGCCTCCGGCGTTACCCGAATTTCCATGGCCGCCACCGGAAATAACCCACAAGACGCGCGCATCAGCGCGGGCGTGCGTATAGGCGCTGTGCCAGTACCAGCGCGGCATGGACTGCCAGATGGTGCTGTCGCTGCGTTGATCCACTCCCAATTGTGAAAGACTCGATTGTGCCCCCTGGACGGTTAATGCCGGTAGAAATCCGTCGTCATTCTGCTGCCGCAACAGTGCCGCCGGCCACACCGCATTGAATTTAATGGGGAAAAGTTTTCCCAGGGGTTGATTGCCCCAGTCCCGCGGCATGTATTGCTGACCTGCCATGATGACCAGTGCCGCGCCTTTGCTTTGCACGGCATACGTGATGCCTTGCTGGGCTTCCGGTGACAGCGTATTGCCCGGAATATCACCGAGGATAATAACGTCAAAGGCTTCCCATGCCTTGCGTCCTGCCGGCAGTTGCTGGGCCAGATAGCTGGAATTTTTTGGTGATGCGACCACCGGTGGCGGGGGGGTAACCCCCGCAATGGTCGCCGGATGCAACAGTACCGCCTGCAAATGCACACGATGGCTGCGTGAAAAATAATTCACCAAATACTGATAATTCCATCCCGGTTGGCCGTCAATCAGCAGCACTTGGAGCTTATCCCGTCGCACGGTCACACGAAAGCGGCGTTCAACACTGGTGCGCATGTTGGCCGCCGGCAGAACTTTCAGTGTGTAGGCGTAGACACCCGGACCGGGCGGCAGATTCTTGAATCGGACAGATTTATACGCATCGGACCGATGCGTCAGAATCACTTTTCGCGATCGCACGTGTCCGTGGCGCAGCAATTCCACCGTGACGGGCTTACCGGCCAATGAACGCAGATGGATAACGGCGGTCGCCTTAAGATATTGATGTTTATATATCCATTGCGGTGCATGAATGGAATCAATGGATGCCCCGGCCGCCGCATGATCTGATCCGATACATAAGGTATAGACCGACACATGATGGATCGCCAGAAGCCGGGCGACTTCGGACGGATTGGATCCGACATTTTGCCGACCATCAGAAACCAGCAGAATATCCGCCCGGCGTGAACGTTCAATACGTGACGCGGCAGTCAGTAACGCCTGGCTGATATTGGTGCTGTTGCCGGTGGGGTTAAGATTATTTCGCACCACGGATTTGGTATGACCGTAGCTGGGAAAATCCGCGCTATAGGCGGTCCCCGCAAAGCTGATCAGATGCACTGCGTCCTTCCGCAGCAGGTTAGCAATCGCCGGTGTTCCTCCGGGACTGTGTTGCGTGATAATGTCTGCCGCCAATTGTGCGCGGGTCATGTTTCGCACGTGCCGAAGCTGGGCCTGAAGCGTTACATTGGACTTATGGGCCGCCAGATAGGACTGATCGGCACTTCGTGCGGCCTGTTGCAAAACCCGCATGGCGGTGCCCAGTTGAATATTTACCGCGGCGTAAGCTTTCGCAGCGGGCAACGTCGTGCCGGAGCCTGTATCCACAGCTTGAGAAACATGCCGGACTTTTCGGGCAATTTGTCGCAACTGATTGGCAACTTCCGAAGCGGACGCGTGGCGTGATAATTGGTCAATCAGGGAATGAAGACGGCTATTCCAACTGCGCAGGGCGGCGATGCTTTTGCGATTTTGCCGTTGTGCCTGCGGGCGTGACACAGCGCGGAAATGGCTTTCCCGCTCCTTGATTATACGTAGCTGCTGCGACAGGGCGCTAAGCTGCGCCAGCCCGCGATCCAGCGCATCGCTGTAGCCCGGCACGCGGCCCAGTGCGCAGGCCCAGCGCAACGCATACACCTGCCCCGCCTGTCGGTCCCGAACGCCCATGGATTTACTGTGATCCAATAACAGCCAGAGCTGCCCCGGCGACGTTTCCGTGCGCGTCCATTGCAGAGCGGGGCCGGCCAGCGTCAGCAGTGCTAACAGCACCATGGCCGTCCGAAGCAGCGTTAATGCGATAATGGTACGCGGTGGTGCCAGGTCCCGTTGCTGTTGATACATATAGATAATTAAAGCTACAGACAGCAGGGCAATAATCCCCAACAGCCACAGCGGCATAACCGCATGGAGCATCAGATGCATAGGATGGTCGGGAGATTGTACGGGCGCTTTGGCCAACAGTGAATTCCTTCTTCTAATTTACAAAAGACTCATCGCCGGTAATTCGTTCGCCGGCAAGTCTGCCGGGCGAGTCAACTGTGCCATGTTCCGGCATAACCATGTCTCCACCAGCAACATCAGCAACACCAAGATCGCCAAAATCGGCCAGAGGCTGAAATTGCGGGTCACCGTGCCCAATGCCGCGGCGATCTCATGGGTATTAATTTGCTTGCGAATATAATCGTGGCTTGTAAGCCACTGCATGTCCGTGGGGGAAAGTACGGCGGGATTTAAATTACTGCGGTTGATGTTTACATTGAAGTAGACCTTGGCCCGACTTTTCCCAGGTTTGAACGACAGCGTGTACAACCCCGGCAACCCGGTGTGGCCCCATGTTACAAGATAGTGTCCACCGGTAATAAGTTGGGGCGTTACCGAATGGATCAGGCCATGGGGATCCAGAATCGCGGCCGATTCAATGGCGGGCGTGTCCGAACCGGTCCACACGATCGGTACGCCGGGATTGATATAAGGCCGTTCGGTCAGACGTCTGGCACCCATGGCCAATTCATACACGGTCTGATTGACCAGCGGCAAAAAGCTTCCGGCCTGCAAAGGCCAATCATTCCAATGCCCGCCAACACCCGTGGTCCATATGACCACCTGACCGCCGGAATCTCCCACGCTTTGTGACAGCATCAAAGGTGCCCCGCGCGCGGTGGCCAGCAAAACCTTTTCCCGCGCATCGGCCGGAATCAGCGTGTTCCACTTCAGAAGTGTAACACCCACGATGGCGTTGCGATGCAGTTCGCGCAAAGGGCGCAACAGTGGGCTGTCGGCATCGCGGATCACAATAATCGGATGGTGTTTGCCGGCCGACTGCACATTTCCCATTGTGCCAATGGCGAATCCGCCTGCCGGCAATTGAGAATTAACAAAACCGCGATTGGCATGTCGGCCCAGGATAAACCAGACTCCTTTGCCGGAACGGGCAAATGCATGGAGGCGGGAAATCAATCCGGCCGGCAGAGTCGATGGATCATTGACAATAACCACCCGATATTGGCTTAACCGCGCGTTGCGCGCGCTGCTGACACTCATCACCACAGGTTGGGCCAGTCCCAGGCGAGTGGATGTCGAAGGTTGCAGGGCGGCACGGATATATCGACTGGCGCGGAGACGGCCGACCGCCCCCAGTTGGCTGTCAATAATTAATACCGGAATATGTTTCCAGGCCTGAACTACGGCAGTGGATTGATTATCCGCCGCCAAGGCATCCTGAATTCCCGTGCGCACCGTGATCCAGTGCGACCCCGCCGAGGCAATGCGCAGGTGCATGATTCCCGTGGTGCTGCGCCCGGCCTGCAGGCGGGGAATCATGATATGATCCATCGGCGCGCCATCATACAGTAGATCAATGGGAATGGATGCCACCGAAAGCGGCCCGGAATTACTGACGCTAAACATCACGGTTGCCCGTCGGCCTACAGCGGGAAATGATGGTTCAATGTGTAACGGGCCAATTGCAATATCGGATAAGGCACTATGGGCGATGACCGGCAAATCAAATACCGCCAGATGTTTTCCCGCACTTTTTCCACCATAGGCGGCCTTCCATTCTGCGCCAAGTCGCGGCTGCCAGGAGACCACACGCTGATCAGAAACAACAAAGATTACCTTATCAAACAAGGCACCGCGCCGCGCCGCCCGACGGGCTTGTTGAATCGCCGCCGGAATGGAGGCCCCCGCCATTCCCATGGGCAACTGATAGAGGGGAGAAAATAGTTTGCTTCGCACCCGGGCGTTGTCTGAGACTGGAACGGGGAACTGTGTCAGGCTGTACGGGCGGTGGCCGGCAATGACAATTGAAAGCGTATCTTGTCGGCTTAACGCGCCGGCGATGCGCTTGGCCGCGGCAATTTCATGCGCGAATACGGTTCGCCGCCCGTCTAGAATGCCGGTGGAAATGCTGTGATCCAGCACAATAACCACATCCGCGGATGATCCGCCTGATAGTTGTTTGACCGCTCCTGCCGGTAGAATCGGCCACGCCAGCAGCAAAACCAGCAGTAACAGCAGGGCAATGCGCGCCAGCAGTAGCAGCCAGTGGTCAAGATTGCGGCGTTTTTTCTTGAGCACGTCGCTGGCTTGCAGAAACATCATGGCACCCCAGTTAATCGGCGTGGTTTTCTGCCGATGCAGCAGGTGAATGGCAATGGGAATGCCGAGCGCCATTAATCCGGTAAGCATCCAGGGAAGTTCAAACATGATGCGCGGCCCTCGTCATGCCCGGTGCCCTTTCATCCGGTTGGCCAGATATTCCGACAACGCATGATCAAACGGGCTGGATGTGTTAAACAGGCTGTAGCTTATATTTAAATCCGCCGCCGTACCGCGCAGCGTGGTCAGATGGCTCCGCAAGTTATCCAGATATTGCCGCCGCATCATCGCCGGATCCAGCCGGAGCCGTTGCTGTGGCGATTCCATATTCTGAAAAAGCGTCCATTTGCGGAACGGGAAATTCAGTTCATCGTCATCCATGACATGCAGCATGAGCACTTCATGGCGACGGTGGCGGAAATGATGCAAAGCGCTGACCAGTGCCGCGGGATTTTCAAAAAAATCGCTGATAATAATCACCAGACCGCGGTGTGTTATCTGCTGGGCAATTTGATGCAGCAATTCGGCCAGGCTGGATTCTCCGCCGGGCTGTCGGGCTTCCAGCGTGTTGATGATATTAATAAGATGCGATGGCGTGGACCGCGAGGGTATAAAATCCCTGATGGTGTTATCAGCGGTGATCAGGCCCACCGAGTCCTGTTGATGCAGCGTAAGATACGCCAGGCTTGCAGCCATGAATTGACCATAACGATATTTGGACAAAGCCGCTTTTCCCTTATAGGCCATCGAGCCGCTGCAATCGAGAATAATAAACGCCCGCAGATTGGTCGTCACTTCATATTGTTTGATGTAATAGCGATCGGACTTGGCCAGCAGTCGCCAGTCAATGCGCTTTACATCATCGCCGGGCACATATTGGCGATGCTGCGCAAAATCAATGGCAAAATCAATATGTTTGGATTTGTGCATGCCCTGTACGTATCCGTCCATGACTTGCCGCGCTACCATATCCAGCCGGCTGATTTTAGACAGCATGTTGGGATCCAGCAGGGCTGTTGCGGCCTGCCGGCCGGCCGTTGGCATCGTGCTGGATTGTGTTGCGGTCATGGGCGTCGGTTCCATCTTAGCCGGCTGATACAGTGCCGGAGAGCGGTCAAAACTGCCGTGATGCCGGGTTTTATGGTGCGGTTATTCCCGGCAGTTCTGTCAGCAGGCGGTCAATAATTTTATCACTGGTCATGCCTTGTGCTTCAGCACTGAATGTGGTCAGAATGCGATGGCGTAATACGGGATGGGCGACTCGAATAATATCATCGGTGTTCACGTGCATCCGGCCATGCAAAATGGCGCGGGCTTTTCCCGCCATAATCAGATAAATGCTGGCCCGCGGCCCGGCACCCCACTGCACCAGTTCATTGAGCCACGGTTTGGCTTCAGCTTCGCGGGGGCGGGTGGCACGCACCAGATCACGCGCAAACTGATAGACATGATCCGCCGCCGGCACGCGCCGCACTACCTGCTGCAGATGCAGAATCGTCGGCGCATCCAGCAGCCGGGATAGAGCGGGGCGATAGATGGCAGTCGCCTGTTTCATGATCTGTATTTCTTCATCCGGTTTGGGGTAGTTCACCAGAGTCATGAACATGAATCGATCCAGCTGCGCCTCGGGCAGCGGATAAGTGCCTTCTTGTTCGATTGGATTCTGGGTTGCCAGGACAAAAAACGGCTGGGGCAGTTCAAAGGTGGTTTCGCCGACCGTGACGCAATGCTCCTGCATGGCTTCCAGCAGTGCGGCCTGCGTTTTCGGCGGGGTGCGGTTGATTTCATCCGCCAGAACAATATTGGCGAAAATCGGACCGCGAACAAACCTGAACGCCCGTCGGCCTGTGGCTTTGTCTTCTTCCAGCACGTCGGTGCCGGTGATATCCGAGGGCATTAAATCAGGGGTGAATTGCACACGCTTAAAATCGAGTTGCAACACATCGCTAATGGTTTTAACCAGCATGGTTTTGGCCAGGCCGGGCACGCCTACCAGCAGCACATGGCCCTGACAGAACATGGCAGTGAGTACCTGCTCAATAACTTCAGCCTGCCCCACGATATATTTGCTTAATTGTTCGGTGATGGCCTGATACGCCCGTGCAAGCTGTTCGACCGTCTGCACATCCGAAGCCATGACCCGATTGGTCGCCGCTCCTGGGGATGCTGGTCCTTGCGATGTCGGCGGGGGTGTCGGAGGTGGCGCTGCCGTTGCGGGGTGTTCCGAGGCTAAAGGAATAGTAGTGTCGGCATCATCTGAAAAGCTGCCCATGAATTGCGACATGTCTGCATCTCCGAGTCGGTGACCAGGTTCCGGACATTATTCCGTCGATCAATATATTACCAGATGGTTGCAAATTATGGGCTTGATGGCAAGGCGCACCATACTTGCCTGTCCGCGTAAGAGCGCGGTTAGGGCAGGGGAGCGGGTGATATGTGAAAAAATCGGGGAGGGAAATTGGAATATTAGGGAATCGCCTGGCATTCGCAAAATGCTAAAGGCTACATGCCAGATGCCGCCATTTCATGATGCGGAAAGGCGCTTAACCAGCTCGTCCTTCAAGGCCTGTGCCAGTTTGCTGCGTGGAACTTTTCGTGTGGTATGCGAGTCGATGATGATCGCCGATGGTTCGGGGCCGTGCACCATTTCCAGAGTGTTGGCGACGATAACATCCGCCATGCTATGCTCGCGGCTGGCTTGCGCAACTGTAATAAGTTCCGCTTCATCCAGATCGACTTCCAATTTGAATTTAAATAGCAAGCCGCGATATTTCCATACGGTGCGAAACTGATCAATCACTTTAGCCGTGGGCTTTCCGATAATGGCCAACGTTTGATGGGCACTGGATACTTTGGGCTGCTGTACTTTTTGCACGGTCCAGACTTCCTGCCGGCTGTCTGTTGCTTCCTTGCGGGACAGCACGGCGTACGCCCCATCAGGAATATAATCACTGACGGCAGCGGTCATAAAAACCGCATCATATTTTCGCGCCGACAAGCGCGACGGGATCATGTTCATAAGGTCGGCATGGCTCTGGAAATAATAGACTTCAATTTTGCGTTCAGTCCCGGCGGTCAGTTCGCGCACGTGCTCAAGATTGCTGGTAAGCAGGCACACATCCGCGACAGCGCTGATCGCATAAGCAATATCCAGCCCCGTTTGTCCTGTGAAAATATTGCTCCACCACCGCACTGAGTCAATATTTTCCCTGGTGTTACCGGCGGTGATCAATACCTGAGGGCGACCTGTTTTCATGCACGTATATTACCGCGGAATGCACGCGGGAGAAATAAGCGGTTTGGGTCAGCACCGGACCACATTTCCACATTGCAATACCAAACCTTGTCGGGATGTGGTACATGCAAGCGAATGAACGATGAAAATAATCCGGCGTGCCGCTTACTACAAATACCGGATCACCGAAAACGGTGGCGGCGGACAACGCAGTTCTTGCGGATCGGTAAACGTCGGGATATAAACGAGGACATGAATTTTTGGAATGAACGATACGGCAATCCGGGGCAGTCTTACGGCACGGCACCGAATGACTTTTTGCGTCTGAACTTCGGGAGTTTGCCGAAAGGACGAGTCTTGAGCTTGTGTGAAGGAGAGGGTCGCAATGCGGTATTTCTGAGCCGCCAGGGTTACGAGGTGCTGGCCGTTGACGGTTCCACTGTGGGGCTGCAAAACGCGGAAAAGTTTGCGATTCAGCAGGGTGTAACGATAAAAACCGAAGTGGCCGATATGGCGGATTATAAAATTCAGCCGGGTTATTGGGATGCTGTGGTTCTGATTTTTGCGCATCTGCCGGGGCTAATTCGCAAACGGATTCACCAGCAGGCGGTGCTGGGCTTGCGCGGCGGCGGTGTGTTGTTGTTGGAGTCGTTTGCACCGGGGCAATTGGCGCATAACACTGGCGGGCCTAAAAATCTGGATTTACTGCCCTCGTTGGCGCAACTGCAAGCGGAACTTCAGGGGTTGGAATTTATAGTGGCTCAGGAAATTCAGCGAGACGTTCACGAAGGAATGTATCATACCGGACACGCGGAGGTGGTGCAGATTATTGGCCGTCGTAAGTTGTGAGGCCCTTCGCGGCGCGGTGTGTCTGTACGCATTGGAAATTAATTTTCCAGTAGTTCAGCTCCGTGTTTGAAGCGGTAAAGGATGATGGCCGGCTCGTGTTGCGCGCAAGCTCGCTCGCCTTTTCCGCACGGAGTATAGCCGCGGAGTGCCGCGCTTTCACAGCGCCACGATGCCGGCTTCCATCAGCGGCGAAACAAGTTATCGCGGCACTACAAGTAGTGGTTCAGTGCGGCACTTTTTGCACCTCATCCAGCACCAGTACAGCCCCGTGCCGCGCGGTTGTAGTGATACCACGCGCCGCTTCCCATTGCTGTTCAATCCAATCGCCGCCGCGCAGTGTCGGCTCGTCCGCACTGGCAAAGCGGGCCGGCAGGCCGGTACGTTCAATAACCTGTTGCACCAGCGTCGTTTTCCCCACCTGCCGGGGGCCGGTAATAACCTGAATAAACCGGCGCGGCTCGGCAAGGCGGCGGACCAAATCATCAGCGTAAGGGCGAATATAATCCATAAACCATTTACTCAATATATTGAGTAGTTTTACTCAATGTATTGAGTAAATGCAATTCCCCTTGACAAGCTATGCGCCAATCATTTGGCTCACTATAATACCAGCAGTCCGATTTGAAAGACTGAATATTCTGGCGGTCACATTGATCTGATTTTATGTGAATGAACCTTTCCGGTATCTGCAGCGTTGGAGTAATGGCGGCGATGATTATGTGGCTTCCCCACACCATAGATAATGCAATGCTCTTTAGTGCTGCGGCGTTGTTTGTGCTGGGAATGATATTCTGGTTGGAATTTGTCCGCATGGCGCGGCCCGTACTGACGGTATTTATGGCCGCGGTGGGGGCGGTATTCGGTTATTTTCTCCCTTTGTTGTGGCACACCCAGCTTGCTGATCTCACACTAATCATTATGGGAATGGTTCTGGGGATTATTCTCGGTGCGGTATTATTTCGCCTCACGCAGGCTCTGCTTTTTGCGGCTTTGACGGCGCTATTATTGGGTGGATTGGTGGCTTGGCATAGTGGCGCGTTTGCCCCGAAAAAATCTGTCGCGGGCAAAAACGCGATTGTGGCTTCGACACGGTTCTCAACTGCACCTGCGACAAGCACCTCAACCCACCCGGCCGCCGGCAGTCAACCGGCCCGGGCACTGCGGCACCGCGTACTGCATGACGTACGGACGCAGTACGGTACCCTTGCAACCGATGTACAGCACTTGAATAAAGCTGAAAAAGCACAGGTCATGGCAGCGGCGGCGGGGGCCTTGCTGGTAGTGATTCTGCTGGGATTGCTTTTTCCACGCGTCCTGAGTCTGATTGGTGGGGCGTGGCTGGGGGCGGCGCTGATTGTTTGGGCGGTGGCCGTGTTCACCCGCCGCTTTGATCCGGGGGTGCTCAAGCACCTGGCGCGCACCGTGCGCCCCGCATGGGTATATCTGGCTCTGGGTGTTCTGGGTATGGCTGTGCAAGGTCGCCATATTCTTAAGGCCCGCAAGAAAAAGAAAAAAGAAGCCAAGGCCGCGGTTGAAGAAAAAAAAGAAAAGAAAAAATAGTTGCCCTCAAAAATTAAAACGTGTGGCGGATATAGGAAGTTCCGCGATGGCTTGTAATCAATTTGAGGCTCTTCAAATTATTTATTCCGCAACGTCGGGTAATTCTGACAGGTGGGTTCGTAAAATATCCGCCAGCGCATCGCAATCAAGTTATTTCCTGGCCACGGCCATCACCAACATGTACATGAGTTTGCCGGACAACGCCAATTGCCAACCGTTTCTGCGGAGAAATACTGCCGCGCACGCCAATGCCGTTCTTTTATTGCCGTCAAAAAACCTTGGGTTGTGGACAGTCCGAACATATAGTCAGCCGCTAAATCGGCGAGATCGGCGTCGGTATTGTAGCCGGCGCTGAATTGTGCGCGTGCCAGTGCTGCGTGGACTGCGCCCTCATCAATAAACCCGTCTTGGCCTCCGTATCGTTGTAAGTGGTCCTTGTGAATCGCCAAGAGTTCATCCCACGTCAAGAATACAATTTTGTCCACGAATTTCTCCAAGACGCGACCAAAGGGCGATAATAAGAAACGCGG
Organism: Planctomycetota bacterium; assembly: GCA_021819825.1. Lineage (GTDB taxonomy): Bacteria > Planctomycetota > Phycisphaerae > WQYP01 > WQYP01 > JAMDCX01. The sequence continues at coordinate 43,913 of JAKAEZ010000012.1, read as the reverse complement.
CGTTTTCGTATCTGTAAGACAAATTTAGTCTCGGCTACTTCGCGAGTTTGGTTAGTGTTCCTTTGTACTGCTTATTGGTCGCAGCCAGAGCGTCACGAAGATTTTGCGACTTGCGCGTGCGGGGGTGATCCGAATTTTTGTCTTAGAGTGCGTGGCCATACCGGTTCTCCTGCACTTCTACCTGATTGATGTTAAGGTGTTCACCAATCAGGATCAAGCGTAATCCCATCAGTATGCTCTCATCCTTTAATTCCTGCACTCGCCAAAGGCGTTGCTTGCCTCTATCATTCAGGCGTTGAGTTGGGTTCTTTTACGAACGGTGACGTCGCTGATGAAAAAGAATGGTCCGAAAAATCACATCGCAGGCCCGATAGCCGTGGCGTGCGTCTGCTTCACATTGCTGTTTAGCACCGGTTGTGTGGATTTGACCGGGCGGCCCGCCGATCCGGTGCAGTCCGCGGTTGTGACCGTCAATCGGGCGGATTTTCAATATGAAGGGCATGCCTTTGGCATGCGCGGCTTTTTAGGCGTATTTAGCTTGGGCATTGATGGCTTGGCGAATCATCTGAACCGTCACCACATTATTCAAGCGGCAGCCATTGCCGATCACAGCAAGGGGCAATTTCAACGTATCTTGCTGCGGGACTACCGTAAACACCTTATGCACGGCCCCTTGATTTTGTTTGGTCATTCCTGGGGGGCCGACGATCAGATACGCGTTGCCCGGGCGTTGGGGCGACATGGAATTAAGGTGCAACTGCTATTGTTAATTGATCCAGTAACGCCGCCGCGCGTTCCAGCGAATGTGGAACGGTGTATCGATATTTATAAAAGTCATCCCGATACCGATTGGCTTCCGATATGGCGGGGGGTGCCGGCCAAAGTGAAGGACCCTTATCGCACGCGACTGACAGATATTAATCTGCGTTATGCCGCTGTGGGCTTTCCTACTAAGAAGTTGACCCATGCCACCATTATTGACAGTCCCGGTGTGCAGAAGATGATGCTTCACGCCATTTTAAACGCTTGCCGGCGCTGGCTAGTGCGGCATCCGCAAATAAATATGGCATCGCGCCCTAAGGAAAGACTCCTATACAAAACGGCCAAAGTGTCGGATAATCAATCGCCATGATTACGATTACCCTGCCCGACGGGGCAAAAAAACAGTTTGATGCCGTTTCCGTAACGCCTTTGCAGGTGGCCCAAGCTATTGGGCCTCGCCTGGCACGAGATGCCATAGGGGCGTTAATTAACGGACAGCTTGCCGACCTATCCACGCCGATCGGCCAGGATGCCGCAGTCGCCATTATTACCGCCAAGGCCACGGACCCCAATGCCGTTTATTTGCTGCGGCATTCCACGGCCCATGTTATGGCGGAGGCTATTACGCGGCTGTTTCCGGCGGTGCGTTTGGCGTATGGACCGCCTGTAGAGACCGGGTTTTATTACGACATGGAATTATCCCAGCCGATTCGGGAGGAGGATTTTCCCCGTATTGAAGCGGAAATGGAGAAAATTGTCGCGGAGAATCGCCCCTTTACACGTTATGAATTGCCGCGGCAGGCCGCGTTGGCCAAGCTGGAGCAGGAAGCAAATCCGTACAAGCTGGATAACGCCCAGCGGGCTTTAGCGGCTGATCCGCAGGCGGTTATCAGCTTTTATGCCACCGGAGAACCGCACAAAAATTGGGAAGATTTGTGCCGCGGTCCGCATTTACCGGCGACGGGTCGAATTGGCGCATTTAAGGTTACCAGTGTTGCCGGTGCCTATTGGCATGGTGATGCGTCCAAGCAGCAACTGCAGCGCATCTATGGAACGGCCTTTTTCAGCCGGCAGGAACTTGAGTCGCACCTGGCGCTTATTGAAGAAGCCAAGCGGCGCGATCATCGCGTCATCGGAAAGCAGTTGGGACTGTTTACTATTTCGCCGTTGGTGGGCAGCGGTTTGATTCTCTGGATGCCAAAAGGGGGCGTGGTTCGGCAGGAGTTGGAGAATTTTATGCGGCTGGAGTTAATCCGTCGCGGATACAACTCTGTTTATACACCGCATATCGGCAACATAAATTTGTACAAAACCAGCGGTCATTATCCGTATTACAAAGAATCGCAATTCCCGACCATCAAAATGAAAGAACGTGATAGCACGGATGAAAGCGAATATCTGCTTAAACCCATGAACTGTCCGCATCACATTCAGATCTATGCCGCCGAACCGCACAGTTATCGCGATTTGCCTATTCGCCTGGCGGAATTTGGCACGGTCTATCGCTTTGAGCAATCCGGTGAACTGTCGGGTATGACGCGTGTCCGTGGATTCACCCAAGATGATGCGCACCTGTTCTGCACAACTGAGCAAGTGGAAGCGGAGTTACGGTCTACCGTGGATATGGTTTTGCTTGTCTTTAAGACGCTGGGTTTCACGGATTATCAATGTCGCGTGAGCTTACGCGATCCGGCTTCCGATAAATATGCCGGTGATCCCGCCCTTTGGGACCGGGCCGAGGCGACACTGCGAAAAATTGTGAAAGATGTGGGAATCCGCCATGAAGAAGCCGTCGGTGAAGCGGCATTTTACGGCCCCAAGCTGGATTTTCTGGTCAAGGATGTCATTGGTCGGCAGTGGCAGCTTGGCACGGTGCAGCTTGATTATGTTTTGCCTGAACGCTTCGCGCTGGAATATATCGGTGCGGATAATTCCCCTCATCGCCCCGTGATGATCCATCGGGCACCATTTGGTTCCATGGAACGCTTCACGGGAATTTTAATTGAGCATTTCGCCGGAGCATTTCCCACGTGGCTTTCTCCGGTGCAGGCGGTGGTGCTAAGCATCAGTGAAAAATTTGTCACCTACGCTCAGGAAGTTAACCGCGCCTTATTAACGGCCGGTGTGCGTTCAGATATGGATTTGGCGGATGATAAAATTGGTGCCAAGATTCGTCGCGCTCGTGAACAGAAAATTCCTTATTTACTCATTGTGGGTGCCAAGGAAATGGAGGCGGCCGCGGTGGCCGTGCGCACGCGCAAAGATCAGGATCTCGGTGCCATGCCGCTGGCGGCGTTTATCGAAAAAATCACCACGGAAATCAGTACCCGTGCATTAAATGAAGCGAAATAACCATTCACGAACCCGACGGAGTTTTATCAATTTATGTTGCAACATCCGGATCACAACGCATTGGTTCAGCAGCTTGCCGCCATCGGGCAGGGCCATCTTTTTACTTTTTACAACCAGCTTAGTGCATTGGAAAAAGCCGAATTGGATCGACAGATTGCATCCATGGACTGGCCGCTTCTGGCGGAACTGATTCGAACCGTGGTCTTAAATCCGGAAAGCCTGAAGTTATCGGAGAACATTGAACCCGCGCCCTTTTTTGAACACGCGCCCCATCATGCGGCAACGCGCGAGAAATATCGCCAGGCACAGGCCATGGGTGAATTCTTGTTAAAAAATAACCGGGTGGCCGCGTTTGTTGTTGCCGGCGGTCAGGGATCGCGCCTGGGATGGGACGGCCCCAAGGGCACATTTCCGGCGACGTCCGTCAAAAACAAGCCGCTATTTCAGTGCTTTGCCGAATTCCTCCGGGCCATGGAACTGCGCTTTGGCTGCACCATACCCTTTTATCTCATGACCAGCACCGCCAATCATCAGGCCACCGTGGACTTCTGGAACCAACATAATTATTTTGGGCTGCCTGAATCGCAAGTCATGTTTTTCTGCCAGGATATGCTGCCGGCCGTGAGTCTGGAGGGAAAGGTGCTATTGGAAACGCCGGGCACGCTGGCGCTGTCACCCAATGGCCACGGCGGATCATTGCTGGCGCTGTATAAAAGCGGCGCGTTGGCGGATATGCGAAAACGGGGCATTACACAGATCAGCTATTTTCAGGTGGATAATCCCATTGTGCGGTGCGTGGATCCGCTGTTCCTTGGGCTGCATGAACTGGAAAACGCGGATATGTCGAGCAAAATTCTGCCCAAAATATCCAGCACGGAAAAGCTCGGAAATATCTGCCTGGTGGACGGAAAAATGACCGTCATTGAATATTCCGATCTGCCGGCGGCCTTGGCCGAACAGCGCACCGCGGACGGGCAATTACGCTTCCGCGCCGGCAGCATCGCCCTTCATGCCATTCGCTGTGATTTCGTACAACGCCTCAATGCCTGCGGCTTTGCGTTGCCGTATCACCGCGCGGAGAAAAAAGTTTCATGTGTGGATATGTCTACAGGTAAAACCGTCAAGCCCGAAAAGCCCAACGCCGTCAAAATGGAAACCTTTGTTTTTGACGCATTACCACTGGCGACCGGCAGCATCGTCTATGAGACCGATCGGATCGACGAATTTGCACCAATAAAAAATGCCGAAGGCGTTGACTCCATCGCCTCATCCCGCCAGATTACCACCCTGCGCAACAGTCGCTGGCTGCAAGCCGCCGGCATTACCGTGCCGCACAAGCCCGATGGAAGTCCGGACTGCACCATAGAAATCGCGGCGTCCTTCGCATTATATCCGGATGATATAAAAGCCAAAGCCGCCAAAATTCCAGCAATAAAGCCCGGCGATGAGGTGTATTTAGGGTGATTATGCTGTTTTCCCCGACGACTTTTTCAGAAAGTCCATCGCACCGTCAAAAGAAAGACGTATGGTTAAATCGCACTCCGCATCCAACTCAACGCTGCCGCATTGAGCTAACGGAACCTATCACGGTCAGATGGGACACGCGGTTACGGAAAGAAAAATTAGCATGACGCAGCAGCGTCATGGTTCGATGCGAAACGCAGTCACGGAAAATAACTCCGGTCAGGTACGGCCCGTACGGCACCAATCCTATCGGCGTAACGGCTAATCCAGATTCATGGTCAGCAGGAATTCGCCGTTGGTTTTCTTCTTTTCCAGGCGGTTCTTCAAAAGTTCCACGGCTTCAATGGCGTTCATGTCGGCCAGGACTTTCCGCAGGCGGTAGACCAATTCCAGTTCACGCTTATCCAGCAGCAGTTCTTCTTTACGGGTTCCGCTGGCTGCGATGTTGATGGCGGGATAAGTGCGGCGTTCCACCAGGCGGCGGTCCAGATGCAATTCGCTGTTGCCCGTGCCCTTAAATTCTTCAAAAATAACTTCGTCCATTTTGGAACCGGTTTCCACGAGGGCGGTTCCAATGATGGTCAGCGAGCCGCCTTCTTCAATATTGCGGGCCGCACCGAAGAATCGCTTGGGCTTCTGCAAGGCATTGGCGTCCACGCCGCCGGTAAGAATCTTGCCGGAGTGGGGAACTTCCGTATTGTAGGCTCGTGCCAGACGGGTAATGGAATCCAGAAGAATCACCACGTCCCGGCCGTATTCCACAAGGCGTTTGGCCTTTTCGATGACCATTTCCGCCACGCTGACATGGCGGCTGGCCGGTTCATCAAATGTGGAGCTTACCACTTCGGCCTTGGTGGCGCGTTGCATTTCCGTGACTTCTTCCGGACGCTCGTCAATGAGCAGAATAATCAGATACACTTCCGGGTGATTGGTAGAAATAGCGTTGGCAATTTTCTGCAGCAACACGGTTTTTCCGGTGCGCGGCGGTGCCACGATCAGCATGCGCTGCCCTTTGCCGATGGGCGTGACAATATCCACAATACGCATATTGATTTCCTCCGGTGTGGTCTCCAGGAAGAAACGCTTGTTGGGATGCAGCGGGGTAAGATCTTCAAAGTTCACCTTTTCAGTGAGCATGTTGGGATCTTCAAAATTAATGGCCTCCACACGTAAAAGCGCAAAGTACCGTTCTGATTCCTTCGGGGGGCGAATCTGGCCGGTGATAATGTTTCCGGTCCGCAGGCCAAAGCGGCGAATCTGGGACGGGGAAACATAAATGTCATCCGGACATGGAATGTAGTTATATTCCGGGGATCGCAGGAAGCCAAAGCCGTCCGGAAGAATTTCCAAAACGCCTTCCCCAACCATCAGGCCGTTATCGGTAATGCGCTTCTTAAGAACCTTGAAAACCAGTTCCTGTTTCTTCAGCCCGATGTATTCGTCAATTCCCTCTTTTTTGCAGATTTCGTGCAGGTCGTTAACCGTCATTTTCTGCAGATCAATCAGATGCAGTTCACTGCGTTTGACCTGTTCATATTTCTGATGCGTCTCATCGTCGTAAATGTCATCGTCATCGTCACTAATTCCGCCGCCCATACCCACCATGGCCGAGCCGATCATGGTGGCACCATCTACCGTTGGGGCCGGTTGTTGATTTCCATTAACATCCTCTTTCGGATTGGCGGGTTCGGCGGCCACAATAGCTTCGCCATTTTGGCTGGGCGACTCGCCGTTGTTCGTTGGAATCTCTGCGGATGCTTCCGCTGGTAGATTATCCAGCAACGGGCTTTGAGTTTCAGCAGTCTCGGTCTTTTGCTTCGGTTCTTCTTCAACGGCAACGGCTGCTGCTGCGGCAGTTGCGGCCTTTTTACTCTTGGTGGTTCTTGCCATAATTATTCTCCTTAGTAAATTTTATGTTATGTTTTTCCGCGGGTTGCTCTGCTCATCAGGGGGTGAGGTATGAGTTACCATTAATCCTTGATGGGACATGCCGCACTGAGTCGTTACGATAAAGCCGAAATTACGTTTAACGGTCCGGCTGACACCGTTGTATCCCAAGTTACTTAGGGGTGTTCGGGGTCGTGCTGAGAAAATACCCCAAACCGGGTGCTGTACCTTTAATTATCTTATCGGCCATAATCAATAAAAACTAAAGAAATGGCCGCTCCTTTCCTCCATCCGGGCTGCACCGCTTAGCGACAAACTGAATTCCAAACAAGGCGTCGCTAACGAACACTATCCTTTATAAATCCGCCCAAATCTCGCTAAAACCGTGGTTAAAACTTCGCGGACTTGATTGCTTAGCAACGCCGGTTCCCCGTCGTTGGAAAGAATATGATCCGCTATTTCTCTCTTTTTGTCCAGTGGTGCCTGAAAATTTTCTCGTCGGGATAACTCGGCGGCATCCCAGCCTCGGCTTTCCATCACACGTTTCCGCCGAATTCCCAGTGGAGCATCCAAAAATATTATAGCATCACACTGCCTGTATAATCCACTTTCCAATAACAACGGTGAATCCAGCACTACCGCAAGCACCTCGGAATTATTGCGCACGGATGCCATAATTTCCTGTCGCAGTTGTTCCACGCGGGGATGTACTAGCGCGTTAAGTCGCTTAATATCTTCAGAATTGCGGAAAACCAGAGTGCCCAGTTTTTGACGGTCAATTTTGCCGACCGCGGAGATAATTTCCGGGCCGTGCCATTTTGTCAGTTCTGATTGGATGGCCGGTTCATCAATTGCCTGATGCGCCAGGCGGTCGCTATCAATAATCACACATCCCAATTTTTGCAGTTCATGCGCCACCAAGCTCTTACCTGCACCGATGCCTCCAACGACGCCGATAATCGGTTTGGGATAATCCCCGCAAGCACGCCGGCCGTCGGATGTAGCTACCATGTCCGCCTTCCGCTTCAAGCCGCTTCCGAAGCGCCTGCCGCCACAGGTTCTGGCGCGGGGCGGTCCGTCTGAGGCTTACCGTCAAACCGAACCGCCACCCGTTTGCTCACGCCCTGTTCTTGCATGGTAATTCCATAGAGCAAATTAGCGATGGCCATCATTCGCTTGTTGTGCGTAATGACAATAAATTGACTGTGCGTCAGGAATTCCTGAATAATCGCCGCGAATCGTCCGGTATTAGCCTCATCCAGCGGGGCATCCACTTCATCGAGTACGCAAAAGGGCGACGGTTTGCTTTTAAATACCGCCAATACCAAGGCAATGGCCGTCATGGCCTTTTCGCCACCGGAAAGCAGGGAAATGGACTGCAACTCTTTTCCGGGCGGGCGTGCCAGAATATCAATACCCGATTCCAATACATCTTCCGGGGTTTCAAGAACAATATCCGCTTTTCCGCCGCCAAAGAGCTTGCGGAAAATCTCATGGAATTCTTTGCGGACGGCTTCAAACGTGTCAATAAAGCGCTGGCGGGAATCTTCGTTGATTTTTTCAATGAGTTCCTCCAACTGCTTTTTAGCATCCAGAATGTCCGCAATTTGCGCGGATAGAAATTCCTGCCGCTTTTCCAATTCCGCCAATTCATTGACGGCGTCAAGATTTACATTGCCCAACCGGGCCATCCGACCTTTAAGATCCGCAATTTCCGTGGTGATAGCCTCCCAGTTGGCCTCGGCCGGCGGTTGGTACCCCTGGTGGGCTTCTACCAGGTTTACCTGCAATTCTTCGCCCGCCCGTTCTACCAGTGTTTCCAGTCGAACGCTGACTTCATTTTCCGCCAATGATAATTCATGTTCCTGTTGCCCCAGTTCATCTGCGCTGCGCATTACTTCTGCCACGGAATTATTGGTCTGGACGGCAGATTGCCGGATCGCCGCCAGACGGGTACTGTTTTCCGCGACATGATTTCTTGCCTGACCACAGGTTTGTTCAAGGTCGGCCGCAGTTGCGGCCGCTCGCTGTCCGGCTTCCTCTGATTCTTTTATCCGCCGGTCCAGCGCGGAAATTTCCTCACTGATATTCTGGGACTGCCGCAGAGTATCCTGATGATTCTGCCGGGCGGCTAAGAGTTCCCGCACGTGCGATGCCCGCTGCTCTTGAGTTTGGCCAACCACCACACGCAAGGCTGTGGCCTGCTCGGCCACCCGGGACAGTTCCTGCCGATTATGCAGTACCTGCTGGTCTAATTGCTTCACGAGATTTTCAGCGGCCAACGACTTGGCTTCTAAATCCGCTGCTCGTGCGGTTAATACGGTGTGCTGTTGCGAACACTCCGCGGATTGCCGCGCAATTCCCGCCGCCTCCGCCTCTAAAATTGGAATTTCACCTTTTGTCCGATCGGCGAGCTGCTGGTTTTGCTGCCATGCCGCATTAGCCTGGGCGTGGCGTGTTTCAAGCGCCAACAACTGATCCCGCAGATTCTGCTGATCCGCCGCCAGTGCTTTACCATTCTGATCACACTGCCCGCTTTGTTCCGCCAGCGTATTAATTTCTTCCTCAAGGCCCCGCAAATCCTCCGTCAGGCGGTTCAACTCGCCACGCCGGGTAATGGCACCAACTTTGCGAGATAAATCCCCGAGTTGAACCAGCCCGTCGCTTTGCACAACTTCGCCCCGGCGCGTGACAAAGCGATAGCTGCGAGCGCCGGCAGAGCGCAAACTCACAGCCTCCGCCAGAGTATCAACCAGAATCGTCCGGCCCAGCAGATGCAAGGCCGCGGATTTGTACTCCGGTGCATAGCGCACCCGATCAATTAAGCGCACAGCGGTGGAATTTTCCGGGATTTGCCAATTCCCATCTTCCCGGTAACCAGGCAGAGAATCCCGACAAATTGCGGTGATACGACCGGGTTGTTTACTCCAGGCATCGCTATCCGAAAGTAAATCGGAATTCTTTTCAATGACCAGCGCGTTCTGGAGTTCTCCAAGAGCCGCTTCGACGACGGGCGCGATTTCCAGATCCGCTTCAAATAATTCGCCTACCATGGCTTTAACGCAGGCGAATCCTTTGCCCGCGTCCCGCGCTTTGAGTACTTCACGCACCGCATCAGATACGCCTTCACGGCGGCGTTGCAAATCCTCCAAAACCGCTTGTCGACTTTGCAGGCCGCTGCGGGCTTCGCGTTTTTTTCCCAACCGGTTCAGCAGGTCAGAGAGCTTTTGATTATTAGCCTGCTGGTGTGAGCGTACGGTCTCCATGTGTGCTCTAAGCGTCTGAATTTGTGTGGCCAGTTCCTGTCTTTGCTGATGCAGAGCCTGGGATTGCTGCGCCAGTTCATCGATGCGTAATGTCAGTTGGCTTTTTTGTCCGGCAATTCGTTCCGCTTGCTTGCTTAAATTCTCCAATCTTACCTGGAGAGCATTGACCTGACTTTGCACGCGGGCGGATTCCCGAAGCAATTCAACCGCGCCCGATTTTTCCGCTTCAAGTTTATGATTCAACTCCGCGGTTTCCCGGGCTGCGGTCTGCTGAATATTCTGGGCTTGCGCCAATTCCCGTTGGCGATCTTCAAGTAATTGTTCTATTTTTGTTACATCGCCTTGGCGCTGTTGAATTAACGCGGCCAGTTCTTCCTGCCGCTGTTGCATTTCCTGACCGCGCCGGGTCATGGATTGTTGTTGCTGGGCCAGTTCACGGCCCTGTTGCTGCGCAAACTGGGACTGCTGAACCGCCGTTTGCCGCTGACTTTCCAGAGCGGATAATTCCCTTTCTGCTTCACGTACTGCCTGCTGCAATGCGTCAATTTCCAGTTGCATGTCCTGTTGCCGCCGGCGGAATTCATCGATCTGGCGTTTTTTTGCGGCCAGCGCATCGGTCACATCGCTTCTCTGACTGCTGACTTCCGAAAGTCGCCGATGCAGTTGATCATATTCATGCAGGCTGTGCATACGTCGCAGTTCATCGACGCGTGTGCTATATTCCTGATAACTCTTGGCTCTTCCCGCTTGCACTTTCACGCTGCGTAGTTGCCGTTCCACTTCCTGCAGCACCAACTGGGTTTGCCCCAGATTCTGATCCGTGCGCTCCAGGCGGCGCAGGGTTTCTTTTTTACGCGCTTTGAAGCGCGAGATGCCGGCCGCCTCCTCAAATATTTCACGACGGTCAATGTTATTGGATTCCAGCAGGACGGAAATTTTCCCCTGCTCAATTAAGGAGTACGCGTCAACGCCAATGCCGGTATCCAGAAACATCTCCCGGATATCCTTGAGGCGAACCGTGCGGTTATTGACCAGATATTCCGAGGTGGCGTCCCGATAAAGCCGACGGGTGATTTTTACTTCGGGTTCTTCCACGGGCAATCGCCGGTCTTCATTGCTAAATAGCAGCGAAACTTCCGCCATGCCCATGGGTTTGCGCGTGGACGAGCCGTTAAATATGACATCCAGCATGGCGTCGCCGCGCAGGCTTTTCGCGGACATCTCCCCCAAGACCCATTTAACAGCATCCATGACATTGGACTTGCCGCAGCCATTTGGACCGACAATTCCGGTTATGCCGTTATCAAACTTAAGAACCGTTGTATCCGCGAATGATTTAAACCCTGATAGTTCCAGCGAGAGCAGTTTCATGGCAGCCGGACCTCCGTGTCTTGCAAACGCACGATCCTGCATGGTTGACGTAATACGCCATTGCACACCAGCAGTAGTGCCATTGGCGCAACAGTATACCCTATATGGCGAAATGGCAAAATGGCATGAGATTCCAAACCTGTGGCAAAAGTTCGGACTTTTCGGCTATAATTCGTGAGGCATGTGAAGCCTGGTTTGGACGCATGCCAGAACACCAGTAATCTCCCGCCGGAAAGCCCAAGGTGGCGCTGCCAGAGGAAATTCAGGAGTTACCAAGATATGCTTTCCCCAAAACTTAAAATTTCATGGGTGTTTGCTGTAATATCTGTCGCAGCAAGTACGCCGCTGCCCGTGGACCAAGCGGCGGGTGCCGTGTCAAGTTCCAAGGTGATCTCGGCCATTAAACGGGGTGTTAGTTATCTGCTTTCGCAGCGCAATCCCAAAACATTCTGGGAACAAGGGGCACGCTCCGGTTCGCAGGAATATTTGGGTGAAACGGCGCTGGTGGTAGAGTCTTTGCTGGATGTTGAGCAGAGTTTAAAACTTGGACGATTGTATATTTTCAAATCTCCGATGAAACAGTCGATTGCGTTTCTGGTGTCGCATCGCAACAATACAACCTACGCCGCATCGTTCCAGGCTAATGCACTCGCCCTATTGCCGCGGCGCGAGGCCTACAATGCGGTACTACGCTGGGATGCCAATTACCTGTTTCGCAGTATGCACCAAGGCGGCGGATATGCCTATGCCTGGGGTACACCAGCCTATGATAAACGGTTTCCCACCGGAGAAGCGGACTGGTGCGATAACTCGAACACACAATATGGGGTGTTAGGAATGTGGGCCGCAGCGCACACCGGGCTGCCAATTCCCGCCCGTTATTGGCTTGAAGCGGCGTCGCATTGGCGGCGCGGCCAATTCATCAATGGATCCTGGGGGTACGCTGGTCAGGCACAAACTCCTTCTATTACCGCCCAACTGCCGGGCCGCATGATGACCTTTACTCCCGCCGGTGTGGCCAGCCTGCTGATCAGTGATGAATTTGTCGGGGCGCGACATGTTGGAATTCATCCCGTTGTGGATCGCAATGTTCTGGCAGGCCTGAATTGGATCAATAAGAACTTTGATCCAAACATAACGGACCAATACGCCATGTACTGTTATGAACGCGTGGGTCTGGCCTCGGGCCTACAATATTTTGGCGGCCATAACTGGTACAATGATTATGTAAAAACGCTTCTGGCTAAGCAGCATTCTGATGGCTCGTGGACCCCTCATTTTGTCACGTACTTTAATCCGAATCCAAAAATTTCAGCTCCGAATAACAGCTTTGCTTCGGTTATCGCGACAGCGTACGCGTTATTGATTCTGGATCGCGGCTTAAATCCGGTGTTCATGAATAAGCTGCAATATAACAAGAGTTTCTATGGCCCATGGAACACGCGACAGCGGGATGTTGCCAATATCACATCCTGGATCAGCACGAGCACTGAAACGCCGTTGAATTGGCAAGTGGTAAATTTCAACTCGCCGGTAAGCAATTGGCTTAATTGTCCGATCCTGATCATCACTGGGCATGACGATCCTAAATTTAGCGCCCCACAAATCGCCGAGTTGCGGGCCTATATCAATGCCGGTGGCATGGTATTTTGTTCCTGTGACGGCTCTTCGCTGAAATTTCAACGGGCCATGCTGAAATATGGCCGGGAAGTTATGAATAACAAATATGAATTTCATCGTCTGACGACGAAAAGCATGCTGTTGACCATGCAGCCGTGGTATCACATGTATTTTAACATGCTGGCGATATCCAATGGCGTGCGGGATGTGTGGGTGATTAGCCCGGAGGATATGGGAGCGGTGTGGGAACGCAGAGCTTTTGCGCAAAAGAAATATTGGGAATTTCCGATGAATCTGTATTTATACGCCACCGGTAAGGGATACCTCGCAGACCGATTGCATTCACCGGTGGTACCGACGACCGCGGCCGCGCCGGCCCGGACGATTGCAGTGGGGCGGTTGAAATATAACGGTAATTGGAATCCGGAGCCGGGGGCTTGGCCTCGGATGGCGTTATTAGCCCATGCCAACGCCCAAACACAAATCAATATTTCTACCGTTACCGCCGCCAAACTCAATGCCCGTAAGTTACCCCTGCTAGATATGACGGGTACAGGAAAATTTGCCTTTACGCCCGCACAGGTTGCGGCATTGCGGAAATATCTCAATCAGGGCGGCATGTTATTTGGCGACGCAGCAGGAGGTCACCAGCAATTTACGGATTCGTTTTCCAAATTGGCACTGCAGTTGTATCCGAAAGCTGTGCTAAGTAAATTACCGCAAACCTGCTCAATTTATCGCGGTACGATGCCCGGCGGCACGGATATTAAACATGTGCGCTATCGGCGCTATTACATGGACGTGTACGGTGCTAAAAATAAACCGGAGTTTCTGGGCATTAAACGCGCCGGAAGATGGGTGCTGGTCTTTTCACCCGATGATGTAACATCCGGTCTGCTGGGCGTAAAAACGTGGGGAATATCCGGCTATACGCCACGTTCAGCGATAGCTTTGGCAACCAATGTTATTGAGTATGCCGTTAAACACGCACCGTAATATCTTTATTGGAATGGCCAGCCGCTGCGGATAATGGCTCCAATGGCGTCGGACAGGTGCTTGGTTGCGGACTGCGTGTTTCGCCCCAGACGAATTAGCTGCGGAATAAGCATTGGTTTTCTGGCCAAGCTTAACGTCAAGTCCCATGGCCGAACACTCCCCGAGCCATCCACAAAATGTATTACTTGTGAAGAAACATTTTCAAAGGCCGTATCGCTGATCGCCCGGATCCCCAGCCATGGTACCTTTCGCCGGTCCGCAAGTTGCCGGGTATAGGCATTCTCCATATCTACAGCAATCGCTTTGGTATCCTTGTAAAGTTGTTTCTTGGCTCTCACGGAGCCGACCAATTCCTTGGCGGTATAAATAGGGCCTACGCGAACGGGCCGCTGACTGGACATCGCGTTCATGAATTCCGCCACACGCTCGGCGTCGGTGGAACTTGTATCAATAACCAGATCTCCAATCGCCAAGTCCGGTGCCAACGCCCCGGCTACCCCGGCGACAATAACCCCGGCCACGCGATGATGCGCATATCGGGGCAGGACCTCGCGCAGGCGTGTGCCGCGCATTCCGATACTCTCAACCTTAATTGTGTCATAAGAATTGGACCGCGCTACGGACGGGCAATCATGCGTCCAGCGGTCTACTGCGGATTGCACAGCTTCTGTTTCGGGTTTTAAGGCCGCGAACATCAGCAACACTTTCGAATCACAAATTGTTTGAGTCTGCGTATTCATCACGAGTTACTATCGGACAAACGCCCGAACCAGGGCGCAATAATTTTTTTAAAAATTTAGTTATGCGACGCTAGACGCGTCCAGACGGTCCGATTAAAGCCTGTCATCGGCCGGAGCATATAAGCGCGGGTGCGGCTGCATACGTGTACGAACGCATTTGCCGCACATATAAAAGCGAATCGGAGAAGGATAATCAATGTTATCGGCATCATCTCCCTGCACCCATTGTCGGCAAAATACATTATGCGCTCCGCACAGCGCACAGTGCGTGGGGCCGCCGCCGCTTTTATCCACCAGTAAATCACTGAGGCGTGGATATTTTGTCAATTCCCCCACACCATCCGCCGGTCTAATTTCAAAGCTCACATGTCTCTGTTTGAGCCAATGCGATATATGCTGCACGTCAGACGCATCACAATAGCACGTCCACGAGCTGTTTCTGGGACCTTCACGAAAAAAGCCCATGTCTTCCAGCCGCTCCTGTGCGACGGGATCAAGCCAATGCTTTACCTTTATTACCAGCCGTTCAACCATAATTAATATCCATACCGCATGACTGGAAAAAAAGAAAGCGCAACGCGCCGGTGCCGGTCATGGCGGATTGGTTTGATACGCCGAATTATCGGCGGACAAAAATCCCGTGCCGGCACCTACGGGAACAGCGGTGGGCTGGGTCACGGTAAACCGATGGAATTGCGTCGCGGCATGGCCGTCGCAGTAGACAACATTGGTCCCTCCAAGATGCCGAAATGCCTGTGTGCCCGCGGCACGCTCGGCGTCGCTGACGAAATCGGCACCCGGTGGAACCGGGTTCAATCGCACGGGTGAACGCATAAAATAGTTGATTCCATTGTAGTATCCACCATCGCCAAATAAAGCGCACAAAGCCGGGGTAGACACTGCCGTAACCGCTGCCGGCGGCATCATCTTTCCACCGGGATCTTCCAAGGCCCCGTGGCCGATGTAACTGGTATTGTAGTTGTATCCCAGGCAAATCTGGCCGGCTGCGGGAGTTTGACTTACCGCCGGGCAGACCATGACCTCCAGATTGGTGGTCTGGCCCATCCATAAAATCCCCGGTGCATACTTGCCGTTCTGAACATTAAACGCCCAGTTCAACACATTGCCGCTACCGTAATAAGCCGGTGGGTAATAGCCTTTATTCTCCGAGGTGTATACGTCGGCCATGAGGCCAAGCTGGCGGAGATTGTTCAGGCAAACCGTGCTTTGCGCGGCTTGCTGGGCCATCGCCAGAGCGGGCAACAATACAGCAATCAGTACCGCGATGATGGCCGTGACTACCAGCAGTTCCAGCAGAGAAAAGCCCTTGCGCTTCATCGGGTATCCTCCGTCGGCATGGACACGCGGTTAAAACGGCGACGGCGCACTAGCGGCAACATCGCGACCCCGAAAATAAATATCATCAGTGGGGTAGGTTCCGGTACAACTGACACGGCCGAGACCGAATCAAGAATCAAAGCGTCGCCGGACGGAACTGAGAACTGAATAAAATTTACAAGGGTGGAGGAGCTGCCGTCCAAGGGAATCCATGTTCCGCCGGCTCCGCCGTTGAAACTCTTTTCAATCGCCGTCGAGTCCTCATTGGCCAGCGGGTGCAACGAGTCGAATTCGCCGGCGGCCATTTCGGCATTGCTGGGAGCGAAATAATATGGAATGGACTGGTTGGCGATAGTCGTTCCATTGCCGACAATTACATAGCCGCCGGCGGATGCCACGGACAAGGGGGTGTCCGTGTAGTAGTTAGATGGGACATCCAGTGAAATTGTGGCACCGCCCGCCAGACTGGTTAGCGCGGGAACTGTATTCCCACCGGTCGGTTGATATCCGACGGAGATGTTGGCTTGGGAAAGCGCAGAATATTCGGATATCGAAGGCGATGTTCCAGCGGTGTAGGGGCCGGCTTGCGGTTGCGCGCCGCCTGCCGATGGATTGCCTAAATTAAATGCCGCGCTGGTAAAAATGCCAAGATACCCGTTACCGGCAACCGGCGTCTTAAGTACAAGGCTGATCGTGCCGCCGCCGCCGACGAACGCGAGTTGACTCGCGTTATACTGGCTGGCAAAAACGTTGTAACCGTAGCCGCCGGAGGTTGTGGTCAGCGCTCCCAACGCGCCAGTTGCATCAGCGGTGTTCGTGTCATTATTGGAAGAACTTGTAAAGTCGTTGGGCAATGAGCCACTTAAATTGCCGGAATTGTAATTGAATATCGACGATGCGGTATCCGGAACCGCACTTGCGTGGATTATTTGGGAGTTTAACAGGCCAACCCCCGCAGACAATAGAACCCCTGTTGTGAAAATAAAACGCTTCATGGAATAAACTCCCTGTCGCTTTGCGGCGCGGACCGCAAAGCCGGTTGTGGAACATAGCGATGTCGGGTCCCACGGGACTTTGGAAATGTCGGATGTTGAGAATTGGAATCGGCGGTTCTGGAAATTGTGGAAATTCATCCGCTCGTACGCAGCGGCGAATTACCGTGCCGACGCGGGCGCGTCAGCAATCATCCAAAATCAGCAATTCAATACAGCACATACAACGCCCAATGTCCCATCTCGCGAGGACCGGCATATACTCAACAGGCAGGTCTTCTGGCTCAGGGCGTGGTGGCGTCAGTGTCTTCCCGGATTGATTGGCTCACGCGGTGTCATGATTTTACCGCTTTTCCCGGCGAGAGCCGGTTGAACCATTTCCAGTGACCTGACGCGATAACTGCCCTATACAGCGGCGCGTCCGCGGCGGAATTTAACCGCCTTCCCTTTTCATTCACCTACACCGGCGAACACCTGTTGATGACTACTGTAACAATTTCTAAATTCTTTGCAACGATGCTGTGAGCTTGCTGCCAACGCCGGTCACGTCTATAACATTCGTTCTGTACTTGCGGCCTGATCGCATGAGTTGGGAAAAGCAGCGTGCGGGTTGTGGTCGCATTGCGCCGGTACGGTTTGGGATTGCGACGTGGAAAATTCCATCTAAGGATCGGTGCAGTGACTCGGCGATTGCGATAAGAAAGGAAATTGTACTCTCATGGCTCCATCAATACTCTATGATTTAAGCCAACTTGATTTGCATAAAGAAGAATTCTCTCTGGAAGAGATTCGTAAAATTAACCCACAGCGCTTTGAAATGGAGCAGCTCTCCGCGATTATTCATATCGATTACGCCGCTACCACTGTCATTGGTGTTAAGCATCTTCAGGAAAATGAGTTTTGGGCGCGCGGCCACATCCCCGGACGCCCCCTAATGCCCGGCGTTTTAATGGTGGAAGCGGCGGCTCAGCTGTGTTCTTTTATGGCCCGAAAAACCATCCCTGAAATTGAATTCATGGGCTTTGCCAAGGCGGATACTGTGCGCTTCCGTGGAACGGTCGTGCCGCCGAGTTCGCTGTATTTGATTGCTCAGGCGGCGGATATTTCACGCCGCCGGATCATCGCGAACTGTCAGGGCATCTGTAACGGTACCCTGGTTTTTGAAGCCGTGATTACCGGCATGCCGGTGTGAAATATCCTGTGCAAGCGTTTTAGAGCGTATCAATGCCCGACATGGTGGAAACAATCTCTGATCTTCTGCCGGAGGTTGCCTGCATTGCCGACCTGGTGAACAATGCGCCTGGCGCGACACCCGATGACGTTTCCGCAGCCCTGGATGGACATCCGTCCGAAGAGCCACGTATGTCGCGGGAGAAATCTACGCCGGACGGCTTTGCCGCAATTCCCGCAAAACCCGCCGTCTATGCGTGTTTATCTCCGCAGGGAGTTCCTATTATTGCGGCTACCACGGCGAATTTACGCAAAGCACTCCAAAATCGCATCGCCGGTGAAGCGGAGTCAAAAAGGAATCGCTTAAATTACGCGGAATTTGTCGAAACCGTGCGCTATCGATGTGTCGGTAGCGCATTTGCCGCAAGCTGGTGGTACTACCGCACTGTTCGATCGTTATTCCCGACACGCTATGCCGCCATGCTGGCTTGGAAACCCGCCTGGTTTGTCACATTGAATCCGACGGTGGATTTTCCGCAGTTTCAAATTTCCGCCGAGCTTTGCGACGCACCGGCAATGTGTGTGGGACCGTTGCTTTCGCGGCGCGGGGCACGGGAACTGATGGAATCCATGGAAGATTTATTTGATCTATGCCGGTATTACGACATACTCCGGCAGGCTCCGCATGGGACGCCGTGTGCCTACAAAGAACTTGGCAAATGCCACGCTCCCTGTGATGGCACAACTTCCTTGACGGAATATCAGGGCCAAATAGCCGCCGCCGGCCATTTTCTTGCGGATTCCCCGGACGCGCGAAACCAATGGTTTGAACAACAGGAAGCCCAAATCCGCCAGGCGGCGTCACGCATGGATTTTCGCCTGGCGGCGGAGTACAAACGCAAACTGGATCTCGCTGATAAGCTGAACGAGGGAAAACTGACGCAAGTTCATAACATGGACGAATGGAAATATTTAATTTTGCAGCCGGGTAAAACCAAAAACTGGATTGCTGCGTTTGTGGCCGGCCCGGGATGGATTCTGGCTTTCCCGGAGGTTCAGAAATCGGAAGTTAATCGGCATCTGTCCACGTGGGTGCAACTGTGCGATCTGGGCGTGGCGGGATACCTTGTAAAGGAAACTTTTCCCGTTGAGGAAGTTGCGGCCCTGGTGACTTATCATAAATACCGACCCGCGGATGCCGGGCTTTATATCCCCATGGGGCGAACGATGGGCATTGAAATAATATACCAGGGGATGCAAATATGGCTCAATTATGAAAATCAGGATGAAATGCCAGAAATGAATTCTGCCGCGCGGCCCGCCCGGCCCCGGCGTAGTGAAAAGCCGACGGGATAGAGACATTCGCCATGGCCCGCACGCGCGGGAAACCGATTGGTAGGACTTAAGAAATCTGATAAGCAGGCTTTCAGGAGACGGATAATGGTCGATGGTGCAACGGATGTTCTAGTTATTGGCGGCGGCGTCATCGGCCTGACAACCGCGTGGCAATTAGCGCAACGCGGTGTTTCGGTAACGGTTTTGGAGCAGGGGCGCTGCGGGCAGGCCGCCAGCCGCGCGGCCTTGGGAGCGCTATGGCCGCCGCCGATGGCTCATGCCGGTGCCATGCAACAGATGCACCGGCAAAGTTTGTGGGGATATGAAGCGTTCATCCAGTCGCTTCAGAGTGCCTCCGGTGTGCATGTGGAGTATCAGCGCCGCGGAAAATTGGAACTGTTAAATTCCACTGATGCCGTTCGTACCGCCGAAGAGCAGTGTGCCGCGGCCAATACGTCCTGGCCGAAATTAGGCGACAAGCCGGTAATGGAACTGCTTACCGATCAGCAAGTCCCGCAATATGAGCCGGAAATAGCCAATGCGCCCCACGGCGCACATTTGTGCCGCTGGTCCGGACAGGTAAATGTGGACCAGTTGCTTGAGGCGCTGATAAGAGCGTGCATTAATTCCGGCGTGCGGATGATTGAAGCCACCCGCGTCGAGCGACTGGAATCCGCGGCCGACCGCGTTGTGGCGGCCCATGCCAATGGCCAAAGATTTTTGGCAGATAAATTTGTGCTGTGTGCGGGAATCGGTTTGCCCACTATCACTGCCGGGACGGATCTGGCACCACCTGTTACGCCGGTGAAAGGGCAGGCGTTGCTGCTGCGTGTGCAAAAAGAAGCGGTTCGGCATATTGTCAAAAGCGGTATGATTTTTCTGGTGCCTTGGCAGGATGGTCGGATTCTGGTGGGTTCAACCACTGAACCCAAGGCGGGATTTGACCTTACAAACACGGCGGAAGGTATCGCATTTCTCATCAATGGCGCAACGCAAATTGTCCCGGCTCTTAAAGCTGCGGTCGTTGAATGCGTATGGGCAGGCTTGCGGCCCACCGGCCCCAAACATCACCCGGTGATGGGCAAATCACCCGCTTTGTCTAATGTGTTTGTGTGTGCCGGCCATTTCAAAATCGGCATCGGCCTGGCTCCGCTGTCGGGTAAGTTCATGGCGGAATTAGTGCTCACAGGTCGAACCGAACCGGGCATGGAGACCTTTGCGCCAAAAAGCTTATCCCAGTAATCGCCCGCAAGCGCCGGCACAGCTTACGGGCCTGGACCAGTGTCGGCCCGCCACATCAAAAATAATAGTGAATGCCCAGACCGAAGTATTGAATTTCGTTGACGTAAAACTGCCCATAAGGTGAGTGGCCGCGATAAAATTCCAGCAGGAATTGCAGTTTTGAACTATCCGGTTTTCCATTGCTTAATTCAATTCCGCCCACGGCTGAAATATCGGTGTCGTAATTGTTTTCGCTCCAGTTTTTAAAATCAACACCGGCCACGGGTGACATAAAACAAGTGCCCTTATGGAAGAAGGCCGCACCGTGATATTCCACGCCATAGTGAAACCGCCAATGGCCCAGGTTGGCTGGGGCCACATCATCAAGATAGCCGGCTCCGGCGTAGAGCCGGACTGTGCGATGTAATAAATCGATGGAGGCCAGAGCATTAATTTCCTCATAGCTTATTTTTTGACGAAGCCCGTAGTAATACGCCGGATTAGCAATTAAAAATTCATCGCCAAGGTGCGAACTCTGGTGGTAATAGCGCACCAGAAAGGAGAAATTGCGATGACGTGCCGCAAAATAACCGCCTACCAGAAAATCAACATTTTGCAGGTCACTGTGCGCCGTATCCATATTGAAATAGGCAAATGCGTCCGCCTGCATACCGGCTTCCCACTGCCAATGGTCCGGCCAATTGCCGCGCTCAAATGGTATCGTATCGCCGATGCTCACGGGAATAACATCCTTCAGGCCATTGGGATGATAGGGCGTATAATAGGTGTAGGCCACGCTGAATGTCGGCCATTTTGGATCCGCAATCAGTGGTTGAAACAGTCTGCCCGGCGGTAGAAAGCCTGTGGGCAGATGATACACGCCCGCCCGTTCCATGGCCTTAGTATCCATGCCTACAGCAAAGTTCTCGTTGGCGGGATTGGCGGATTGCTCGGGTGCCGGCATGACGCCGACATCGTCTCCCGTTGTGTTTGACGAAGGATGAATCTGGGATGCCGGTGCCGGCAAAAACTCAATGATTTTAACACCGTTTACCTTCCGCACCGCCTTCCGCACGGCCCTGTGATCCGATGCCGGTACGCCGCCAATTTCAACTGTGGCTCCATGCACCTGCACAGACGTGGATCGCAGGTGGAATTTCATATCTAACAGTGCTGAAACGTATCCGGAAATATATGCGTTATGCTCCTGATAAGGCGTCGGCACAACAGCCTTGGCATGGCTGCAGGCGACGAACAGGGCAACAACTCCCAGGGTATAGGTGGTACGCATGAATTCTCCTGAATTTCTGTGCTTTATGTCCCATGCCGAATTATATCGTTATAAGCTGCCGAATCTTGCAAATATCAGGTCGTAGCGGTTTCCAGTGGCAGCACCCGCAAGGCCGCAGCCTGAATCCCTCGCTGTGGCCGTGGTTCCGGGGGCGGTGCGACAGGCTTGCCGGCCGTGATATCCAGCATCCGCTGTAAACTGACGCGCGACCAATACGTATCAAAAGGATCAACTTGAATTCGGTTCAAGACCTTCCCCGCTACGAGATTATCAAGAATATACAGCAGGTGCGGCGGATCAATGCGATACATGGTGGTGCATAGACATTGGCAGTCGGAAAGCACCACAATGGTCTGCTCCGGATGGGCATTGGCCAAGCGTTGTACCATGTGTACTTCAGTTCCTACAGCCCATTTGCTTCCCGCCGGCGCGGCGGCAATCTGCTTGCCGATAAAATCGGTGGATCCCACCAGATCTGCCTTCTGGACCACTTCCCACCGGCACTCCGGGTGTACCAAAACTTTTACGCCAGGCATCCGATGACGAATGTCATCGACATGTTCCGGTCGGAAAAGCTGATGCACACTGCAATGGCCTTTCCACAGAATAAATGTTGCGTCTCGAATTTGCTGATCGGTCAACCCGCCGTTGGGCTGCCGATAATCCCAAACCACCATGGATTCCAGCGGGTATCCCATTTTATAACCTGTGTTTCTACCCAGGTGCTGATCGGGGAAAAAAATAATTTTGGTGTGCGGCACCTCCGCAGGCTTTTGCCCCCCCAATGCCCAGGACAAAATCTTGTCGCAATTGCTGCTGGTGCAAACGGCACCGCCATGCTCGCCCACAAAACTCTTCACGGCGGCGGTAGAGTTCATATAGGTGATGGGTACAAGTTTGAAATCCTTGTCGGCTTGGCAGGCCGCCGCAATAGCGGACCAGGCATCTTGAACGTCATCCAGTTGGGCCATGTCTGCCATCGAGCAGCCTGCACCCATATCGGGCAAGAGCACTTTTTGATGCGGGGCGGTTAATACATCCGCCGATTCCGCCATAAAATGCACGCCGCAGAATATCACGAATTCCGCGTCTGCAACTTTGGCCGCCTCGCGTGATAATTGGAATGAATCTCCCAGAAAGTCCGCAAAGCGCACCACATCATCCTGTTGATAATGGTGCCCGAGGATCACCAGCCGGTGACCCATTTCCGCCTTCCGCTGCCCAATTCTGGCCAATACCTGTTCGCGCGGAATTTGCATGTATTCTTTGGGGATCGGCTGTTGCCACTGCATAACACCACCTCTTTGCACCATTATAGGCGCTAAGAGGCGTTTGTGGTATTTTTTAGTCTTCGCAGGGGCACGGTTTCATCGCCGTATGAAAATCCGCCAAGACTTCCTGGGTTCGGGCCTCCGCTTCCAGTTCAAAGGGAGAATGGGCATACCCGAAATCCAGGCAGCATTGCACGTACTCGCGCACAAATATGCGCATGTCACCCAACCGTTCATACTGGCATACGTGTGCCAGTTGATGAATCAAACGGCGTTTGACATCCGGAAGATTGTTTTTTATGAATATTCCATAGCCGAATGTTATGCCGTCTGTCTGTTCGGTCAATATGCCGATTTCTTTCGCCAACAGTGTCAGCTCGGTGTTCGGATGAGGTAAATCATCGACATAAATGACGCGCACTTTTTCCGGACGCTTCACTCCTACGCGCAACGCATCCCGCCATTGCAGGGAATCCAGGGCTGCGCCTTTTTCCAGTGCCGAGCGTTCCATCGTTTCGGCCCATACGGTCATGGCCGGTGCAACGGTCGGAACAATTCTCTTTAATACCTCTACGTTAATCATTTTCGCCTCTCCTCTATTTAACGCACGACTTGAATTCTTCGGTTCACGTAGATGTGAGCGTAAGTCTTTCATCGGCTCCGCGTCATGATTTCATCAACGAATTCCGTGCGGTTTACAGCCATTTCTGTCCGATAAGCCGCAGGTGTGATAAAATGCGGGCCTGCGCCTTGGCCCGAAAGGGCAGCGTCATACAGGGAATTCAATGATCTTAAACAAACCCGTGCTACAATACGGATGTTGTAGTTGCACTATGGAGAATAATGCATGGCTCAAACGGTCGAGAACGAAAAAATTGGAATCATCCTGGTGGATCACGGCAGTCGTCTGGCGTCGGCCAATGATATGCTTAATGATGTGGTTGAACTCTTCCGACGGGTCGCCGGTTATTCGATTGTATTTCCCGCGCACATGGAATTGGCGGCCCCCAGTATCGCTGACGCGTTTAAGGCCTGTGTTAACCAGGGTGCCACGCGGGTTGTGGTGCACCCATACTTTTTATCGCCGGGCCGCCACAGTACCACTGATATTCCGCGCATGGCGGCCGAAGCGGCAAAGCACCATCCGCATATCCGCTTTCACGTTACGCAGCCGTTGGGGCTGGATGAGAAAATCGCACAGGTGATCGTAAAACGCATTACGCATTGCGATGACCATCATGATAGTTGCGACTACTGCCGGACACGCAGCCGGCATCAACAGGAACTATGCCAATCCAACGGCTATACCTGCCGTGCCTGCCAACCAACCGGCTGTCCCAATGCCTCAAACGTCACCGGCGTGAACCTGTCCGAGTCATGACTGCGGGGCGACGTGGTTTGTGTTCCATCCGACTGTGGCACGGCTCCTGGAAGTACCATCGTGTTGAGGTACGCCATTATCGTCACTGCTGGTGGATCACCGGATAATTAATTCGGTGCTTGATCCAATGCCGCCAACCAACCACGGTATTATCATCGCGGTGCTCTACGCCCCGGTTTGCTTCCAGGGGGCTAAAAAGGTCGCCGTCGTAGCCCCGCGATTACTGGTTCAGAGTCTTGCGTAAGATACATTCCGGCCACCGTGCTTTTTTGTGCTTGGCTTAATAGGGGTTCAGGCCCACCCGTTTGACTTTTTCGCCCGCTTGGTTAATAGTGTAGTTATGAAAAGTGATCGCCCATTCTGCCTCGCGAAATCAACCGGCGACGGATATCGTTTCTGGTTCTATTATTTTACCGGTGCTTTGCGGCGGGCTGGGTGATCTTTTGCCATCGTGTAAATGTGATCCTAAAGCCCGCAAAAAGCGGGCTTTTTTATTGCTATTCGACGTTTCCTAAAAAGGAGTTTCAAATGGACCGGTCGATTTTTACAAGCATTGAACGAACATTGGCCCAGTCGCGCGAGGCGCTGGAATTATCAGGACACATTCGTGCTCGGCTCACGCGGCTCGTGGAGCGTCGTTGGCGCGGCATCACAAATTCATGATATGCCCCGGTTTGAGCATGCCGAGTCGGCGAAGGAAAATTCAGTTCACGTATTGCGCGGCGGAAGCACCGCCGCAGACGGAGTAAAAAAATGATTGTAGTCATGCAACAAGGTGCCGATAAGTCTCGCGTGGATCACGTCGTATCACTGATACGGGAAATGGGCCTGCGCGAACATGTTATCGTGGGCACCGAGCGGACGGTCGTAGCCTGTATCGGCGATGAACGAAAAATGGATATTGAACGCGTGGAAAATGTTTCCGGCGTGGAAAAGGTGATGCCCGTGCTGGCCCCATATAAACTGGCCTCGCGGGAAGTAAAAAAAGAACGCTCGGTCGTGGCCCTCGGAGGAACCCTGGGAGCCAGTGCCGGCGGAAAAAAAATCGCGATGATTGCCGGTCCATGCTCGGTGGAAGACCGTGTTAAACTTCTCGAAGTGGCCCATGCGGTGAAAGAGGCGGGAGCCACCGCGCTGCGTGGCGGTGCGTTCAAGCCCCGCACCAGTCCCTATGCGTTTCAGGGCATGGGTGAAAAAGGGCTGGAAATTCTGGCCGAAGCACGCGAACAAACCGGCCTGGCGGTGGTGACGGAGGTCATGTCCATTGAACAGGTTCCGCTGGTGGCCAAATACGCGGACGTATTCCAGGTCGGCGCGCGGAATATGCAGAATTATAATTTGCTCTGGGCGGTGGGGGAGCAGAAAAAAACGGTTCTGCTCAAACGCGGCTTAAGCGCCACGCTGGAAGAATTTATGCTCGCGGCGGAATACGTCATGTCACGCGGTAACAGCAATGTGATCCTGTGTGAACGCGGTATACGCACGTTTGAATCCTACTGTCGCAATACCTTGCCGCTGGCGATTGTGCCGGAGGTTCACCGCATCAGCCATTTGCCTATTATTATTGATCCATCCCAAGGCACCGGCCACGCGCATCTGGTGCCGGACATGTGCCGCGCTGCGGTCGCATGCGGAGCCGACGGATTAATTATTGAATGCCACAGCGATCCGGAACACGCCTTGACCGATGGTGCGCAATCCATAACGCCGCAAGTCTTGAAATCATTGATGGTGTCACTGAAAAAAATCGCGGCAGCTGTGGATCGGGAAATATGATGGCGATGATCCCCCCCATGATGGGGCTACAACACCTGAATTTCCAGCCGGCAGGTGTGGCCATTGCCGCCGTCTTGATCAATACGTCGCGTTGACAGCTTTGACGTTGATGCAAGGCGCACTATAGCCGGGAAATCAGCCGCGTCTGATTGTACCACATCTTGGCTACTGGAGCCGCCGCTTGAGGAAATTTCAGCGAGCATGATTTTGGCCCAAGGCTGTATTTCCGAAAATGCGTCACGCGTGGCCAGCAGGCATAACAACGTGCGGCAGACGGAACTTGAATCAGGCGAATCAGCATGATCAGTTGTTATAAAATCTAACGATCCGGCAATCGCGGCATTCATTCTGCCGCCGGCGATCCACTGGGCAGCTCGAATGATTGCTAACATGCCCGGTGTCTGGCGATCAGCAAAAGTAATCAAGGGTCCCCGTAGGCCAAATGCAATAGTTAATTCGGCCGGCACCGTGCTGGGCAAAGTGCGGCGAAATGCGGCGGGACTGGCAAACCTTCCGCCATCTGCAACCCGCGAAGCCTGAAATATGCGGTCGTCTTCCAGTGACCCGTAGCGTGTCCCGATAAATAGTCCCATCGTTTCTCTCTGGGCCGCTGAAACTCCCTGTAGCAGTACGGTGGTCAGTTTGTGCGATTGTGCCGTGATGGCATTTATTTCACGGCCCGACAAATTGGAGTCTTCCCTATCGTCGGGCGGCGGAGCATCGGCGCTCATGTTCCGCGCACAGTAAACCGGCTTTGTTCCACTTTGCCCCACGAGGGCGTACATATATACCGTGTCAGTCATGGCTTATGCTTTCGCCGTTCAGGATTCCCAATACAATAGCGGCATTCAACCCTCCAAAACCGCTGGCCGTTTTCAGAATGCGTTTCATTGGCGCGGCCGTCGGGCAGGCCCGAACAAAATTTAATTCCGGCCACTGCGGATCTTCAAGACCAGTTATCGCCGGTACCACCTGTCGATGCAGCATCCATGCCGCTAATACTATTTCAATAACCCCGCTGGCTCCCAGGGTATGGCCGAGAAACCCCTTAGCGGCGGTAAGATAAGGTCGATGATTAAATACCTGTTGCACGGCCAGAGCCTCCATGGCGTCGTTATAAGCGGTGCCAGTGCCATGAAGCATTACGGCGTCGATGCCGCCGGCATCAAGGCCTGTTAGGGCTTGGTTGATTGCCCGGATTAGCCCTGAAGCTTCCCAATCCGGTGCTGTCAGATGTTTTGCATCACAGGACATTCCCCATCCTTCCAATGAGATACTCGGTCCACGCTCGCCTGGTGGCCGATGCTCGCTGGACGTTACCAGGCACGCTGCAGCCGCGGAACCCAGTGCCAAGCCATCTCGTTTGCGGTCAAATGGGCGAGACCGTGTTCTGGTAATTGCTTTGAGAGCGTAAAAACCGTCCTGAATGAATTCTCCCGCCACATCCGCCGCACATACGACCATCTGTTTTACCGCCCGTGATTCGATCATCATGGCCGCTTCGATAATCGCGGTTAAGCCCGAACTGCATGCGGTGGAAATAACCATTTGCGGGCCACCAAGACCAAAGCGCCGGGCTAAAGCATGGACGTTATCCGAAAGCAGTGGTGGGATGGATGCGCCATGCTCCGCGCTGTTGGAATTCAGCCACGCCTCCACCCGTTGCATATCACCTTTGGTCGTAGCCAGAATTAAACCGCAATGATCGCGGCCTTCCGGCGGGGGCAGCGCGGCGGTGATGGCCTGTGTCGTCAATGTGTCCCAGAGATTATCCTCAGACCGCCGCGGTGGAACAGGTGGGGCGGCTTCCCCGGAAAGCCAGGCGGAAAAAATGCGTTCCGCTGACGAATGCCTCGGTGTCGCTGCGCCAAAAGAAGAAAGCCGGACTGTCGGGTATCGCTGCGCGGTCATTACCTACTAGTGTAATTGATTTGTTCCAAAGCGTCGCTGAACGTAGAATCTATTTAGACAGGCTTCTGGCTGTTTGCGGAAGATTCGGTCATAGCAGGGTGTGGCAGAATGGCCGAGTATATGGGAACACAATCAAGTGACTCGGCCGCGCGCCGCCAGATCACGCCGCGTGTGGTGTTGCGCACTACGTACGTTCTGACTTGGTTCGCCATTTATCTAGTTATTTTAACATTAATTTTAGGCCCATTTTTATGGATATGGTGCCGGCTTTTTGACCGGCAGCGGCGCAGTGTCCGAAAATTGGTGCGCATGTTTTACCGGCATGGCATGCGCGGGTACTGTGGCAAAAATATGCGTATTAAGGAATTTGACTGGTCGGCCATCCGCGGCCCCTGTCTTTTGATCGCGAACCACCAGTCCGTGATTGACATTTTGTTGATGTTCCAACTTCCGCCCGACGGTTGCTGCTGGTCCAAAGAATGGCCGTTCCAAATGCCCATTCTGGGATGGCTGATGTCGTTAAGCGGGCATTTGCACGTCGAGAAACCGGATGTTGTCAATCGGGCCGCAGAACTGGTGCGCTCCGGGCAGAGTATGTACATATTTCCTGAAGGTACCCGGTCGCGATCTTTGAAACTTGGGCGATTTCACGAAGGCGCGTTTCAACTGGCGTGCAGGACCAATGTGCCGGTTGTGCCCGTCGCGATTCACGGCAGCGGGAATTGTATGCCACCGGGACAGATGGCCGTTTTTGACGTGCCGATTTTCGTTGAACCGCTGGCCATTTTGTATCCGGATCACAGCTTGGCGCATCCCCAGCGTGAGCTTAAAAAGCGGGTGCGTGATCTGATTGTCGCGGCGTTGGCGCGCGGACCGGACCAAAGCCGCGAAGTGAAAAGTCACGCGGCAGGCCCTGAAGGGCATGATACTTTCCATCCCGTAGTTCCGGATTTTAATGCGGCGGGAGAAACGCCCCATGGCTGAAAACATGATGGAAAACCTTGCAGGGAATATTCCTCATGCCGGTCCCATGCGTTGGATTCATGCCGCATTTGCTCAAAAGGACGATTCGATTTTCGCGCAACAATATATTCCGGCCGATCATCCATTTCTAATTCACGGTCACCTTCCGCGGTCAACCATTATTGAATATATAGCCCAGACCGCTGCCGCGGGGGGTACGGCTCTGGCTGTGGAAAATCCCACGGGCCAAGCTGTTTCCGGTATGTTAATAGCCTTACGCGATGTGCGGTTTTACAGCTCCGCGGGTGCGGGAGATACTTTAAGCCTGCGGGTTGCCGTGACCCATCGCATGGGAAATATGTTTCGTTGCCGGGGCCAGGCCCATTGTGGGGCAACGCTGATCTGTGAAGGTTGGTTTTCATTCTGCATTCATAGTGGTAAATAACTTTTATGGAGAATTCATGACGCCTACTGAGCGGAAACTTATCGATGTTTTAAAAGAGGGCCTGAAATTGCGCATGGATGTCGCCCTGATTCAACCCGATACCGTTATTTTTGGAAAAGGCGGTTTAGGCTTGGATTCCGTTGATGTGCTGGAAATTGCCGTGCTTGTCGATAAAAATTTTGGTGTGGCCTTGCAGGATAATAATGATGAAGTTCGGGCGGCGCTGGCCACAATCGGATCGCTTGCGGCCTACATTGACCGCAACGGCCCGGCCACGGCAAATACTTAAACGGGAAATACTGTGGATGCTGCAAAGTTTATTTTGGGAGCCTGTTCCGGTGCGCATATTGTGCCACCAGAAAATCCTCCATCCATGTCCACAGTACAACGTATTTCGACCCGCGCCTGGTTTCCGGCCCAACATGCCGGCTTTCAAGGTCATTTCCCCGGTAACGCACTGCTGCCCGGCTTTTTGCATGTTGAATTGGTGCTGGATATTCTGCGGCTCTCTTTTTCACACGTTGAACTTCAGGCTGTGCAAAATGTGAAGTTTTTGCGACCGGTTCTTGCCGAGGAGATTATAATTGTGCTCGTGAGCTTGGAGGCCGACGGCAGCGTGGCGGCCCGGCTTCACGTCTCCGGCATGGTGGTTTCTGAATTGGTATTGGACGTCTCGATCGCGGTGGCATGGCCGGACCAGAAATCGTAAAAATTTGCCCATTGATGCGGATATTTTCGCAACAGGGCTTCGAGATCGGCAGCATAATCCTGCGCGGCTTTTGCGACCAATTCGTCGCGCGATAATCCATGATCCGCATCGTAGATTCGCGGTTCCGATACAAACATGCGATAATGCCGTGGACTTTCCCGCAACGTAAACGCTGTTATCACCGCCGCCTTGCCAATAACCGCCGCGGTAAACGGACCGGCCGGCAGGTAGACATTGTCCCCCAGCAGTGATACCTGGACTTTTCGTCCGTCCATAACCCGATCCGCCCGAATTCCTACGTACTGTTTCTGCCGCAACGCCCCCATAATCTGCAGCCCGGCGGCAAGCGGATCGGTTGAATTGATAAACCTCATGCCCTGAAGCATTTTCCACTGGTCTTGATGGAATTGTTCCGTGCTGTCACTGAAATCACGGTACATCACGAAGTGCATTTTTGCCGGTTCAATGTGGGGCCTCAACCAGGGGGTTGCTATTTCCAGTGCACCGAAGTGGGCGGTCAGAATCAGCAGACCACGCTGCAAATCCAAAGCTCGCTTCAGCCTGTCACGATGATCCGATGCCACAGTGATTCCAGCGTTGGCACTGGCCAAAGCGACACTCCGATCCAAAAGCAGAACGCCAAACATGCGCACCTGCTGATAGCTGTGCCAATAGAGTCGCCCGCGGTTATGAATACCTTTAACACGCTCTTGAAATTGCATGGCGGCAAGGCGCGCTTGGCGGTTAAATAACCAAAAGCCCAGTGACACAACACCAACCGCGAAATATCCCACGGCTGGGAAGCGCCGGCCGAGAAACAACATAAACATGTTGCCGCGGTATCCGAAGCGATGTTTCGCTCGAACGGTCGATTTGGCGGAGTCAGGCAAACGTGCATCCATCGCGCCAGAGAGTGTATCATACAATCGGATGCATGCGATATTGTGCTGTAATGGACCGGTGCCTTAGCTTCCGACGGGTAGCGGAAAATGGGGCAACATGTTTCCCGCGCTGGCGGTTTAACGTGATAACCGGTACAAAAGATGCGCTGAATTGAATGGGTACTGGTAAAAGAGCCATGGCATTTGGATTTATTAAAAAAGCACTCGGACAAAGCGTAGAAAAATTGCGCACCGGCCTGACTCGCACGCGCGACGCGCTGGTGGGATCCTTACGCACGCTATTAACCGGTCGTAAGCTGGATCAGCAACTGCTGGATGAACTGCGGCAACGCTTAATCACCGCCGATTTAGGTGTCGTAGCGACCGATCACATTATTAACGATCTTAATGCGGCCTGGAAACAGGGTCGCGTACAATCGGGTGATCAGGTATTGGCTTTTCTGCAGGAAGATATGCGGGCCTATTGGCCCGTGGAATCCCGCGCTTTGAAATGCGCGCCCGCCGGCCCCACGGTCATTTTGGTAACCGGCATCAATGGGGCCGGCAAAACCACCAGCATTGCCAAGCTGGGACAATATCTGAAAAATCAGAACAAAACCGTCATGGTTGCCGCCTGTGACACCTTCCGCGCCGCAGCCGTGGAACAATTAACTATCTGGGCCCAGCGCATCGGCGTGGAGATCGTCAAACATCAGATGGGAAGTGATCCAGCGGCGGTGGCGTTTGACGCCTGCAAGGCCGCCGTGGCCCGGAAGATCGATGTGCTGATTATTGACACCGCCGGCCGCCTGCACACCCAGGATCATCTGATGCGGGAACTGGAAAAAATTCGCCGGGTCATCCAAAAAATCATTCCCACCGCTCCCCATGAATCGTTGCTGGTGCTTGATGCCACCATCGGGCAGAACGCCATACGGCAGGCCGAAGAATTTACCAAATCCGTTGAATTAACGGGTATATTTTTAGCCAAGCTCGACGGCACCGCCAAAGGCGGCATTGTCGTAGCCATCCGCCGACAATTAAACCTCCCGGTAAAATTCGTCGGCCTCGGCGAAACGCCCGAAGACATCGCTCCCTTTAACCCCGACGAATTCGTCGAAGCGCTCTTCGCCACATGACGCGTGCATTCATGATTTAATCGCCCGTCGGGTGCGTATCGTCGTAGTGACATGTTGGTCGGAGGTCAATATTTAGAATCTCATCCGCCCTGCCATGGGCATGGCCCGAGGCCCCGGACGCCGCCGCACAAGCAGATATTCATTCGGATTATTCTCCCATTACGCACTGACCGAAGTCCTGAAGAAGAACCACTGAAGCACGGAAGTGAGCGAAAGTGTATTTCTGTGTGATAACAATTGGTATAGCTTTGATGAAAAGTGGAACTTTAATACGTGGCAAAAATATATATATTCTTTTATTTCGCCTGGTAATCCGTTAGTAACCTAATTATCGCCTTAAATTAAGCATAAAGGAGTCGCTGATGAAAAATATCTCTGGTCTTGCAATGCTCATGCTGGTTATCCTTGGCGTTGGTCGTATCGCCCCTGCGGCTAATCCATTTTTCCTGAAAAATGGAGATCGCGTCTGTTTTTATGGTTACAGCATTACCGCGCAGCGCTATTACACCACGGATGTCGAAACGTATATTTTGACGCACTATCCGAAACTTAAAGTTAAATTTGTGAATTCCGGCATTGGCGGAGACCGTGTGACCGGTGGCTGGGCGGGCCCGATTGATCTGCGGCTTAAGCGGGATGTGTTTCCGTTCAAGCCCAATGTCATTGTCTACCTGCTGGGCCAAAACGACGCCGGCTATAAACCTTATTCCAAGCCGACCTTTGATATTTACCGGCGCGGGTTGGCACATATTCTGCGTTCGTTGCGATCCCATCTGCCCAACGTTCGCATTGTACTTATCAACTCAACGCCTTGGGATGATTTTACCCATTCACCGGGGTTCATGCTCGATCGAAAGGCCAAGGGCAGCTACAATGACGTGCTGATCCGTTACGGTCAATATAACCAGCAACTGGCAAAGCGCGACCACTTGTTTTTAGTGGATTTCAATGCGCCGCTTGTCGCGGTACTCAAAAAAGCTGTAAAAGTGAACCTGAAGCTGGCTCGGATGATTATTCCCGGGCGCATTCATCCCTCGGCGGCGGGTCATTTGGTAATGGCGCAAACGCTGCTCAAGGCGTGGGGCGCGCCGGCGACAGTTACATCCGTTGGCATTAACGCGGCCGACAAACATGTTGGAAAATCGGTCAATACCACAGTAAGTGCCCTTGCTGATACCCGCGGCACACTTTCCTGGCGGCAATTGGATGGTTCTCTACCCATGCCCATTATGTCGTTGCATGACAAATGGCCGCTGTTTGCGCCGCAGAGGCTTTGGCCCGCCCGTACTCCGAATTATAAATACACCAATCCCGTCACAGCTCTGGTGATCAAGGAGTGTGGATTTTACCACGCGCTGGATCGTGAGACCTTACGAGTAACGCACCTAAGTGCCCCCAAATACCAATTGCGGATCGACGGGCGGGCCGTGGGCATGTTCAGCAGTACGGATCTTGCCCACGGTATAAATTTGGCCAGGTTTGTAACACCCATGATGACGCAGGCCTACCGGGTTCTGGCACTGGCCTGGCAACGTACAGAAGTGCGATTCACGGGTTGGCAGCAGGTACAGCTTCCCATGGCGAACATTTTTCATCGTCCTACCTTCTTCCACGCTCCCAGGGGGCCGATCTTCCCGGTTGACACACAGTCAAATCCGGCCGCTCACGCCGCTGTTCAGAAAATTATGAGGGGATTTTCCGCGCTGGAGCGTGTGGTTGCTCACGTGGAGCGGCAGGCCGCGCAACCGGTACCGCACCATTACACATTGGTTCCAATGAACTCATGAGCGAAATCAGCAGCAAAACCGCCATGAAAAGTTGTGTGGGTGTGATAAAAAGTGGTACAGGAATTGATGAAAAGTGGGCCTTTTAATTTAATGGCAGTTGTGTCATAGTACAACAGTAGCTGATGAATATCGTGTCGGAGAATTCATAACTGCGGTTCAGCCCAACACGCTGCCACCTGTGGAGAAATAAGGGATGCGGTTGTATCAGTGTCAGAGTTGTTTGTCTTTGTGTAGTTGTTACGTTTTCGTTGTTTTGTTTCAGGAGTAAGAGACATGTTTTCATTCACATCCAAATCAGGGCGGAGTATCGGAGTTCTTTCAGCGGGAGCGGCGGCGGCTTTGCTGCTGACCGGACTGGGCGTTTCAAACGCTACCGCCACTAACCTGACATGGGACCCCAGCGGAAGCTCGACGGGGGCTTCCAACGGTAGCGGAACTTGGAATAGCAGCGGTACTTACTGGTACAACGGCACCGGAGCCCAAGCGTGGGCCAGCGGTGATGGCGCTTATTTCGGTTCTGGTACCGGCGGCAGCGGCACCTACACGGTTACGCTGGGCAGCAGCGGTACGTATTCCACCCCTGATATGGGAATCAATAATTCGGGTAACGCCTATATGCTTGATGGCAGCAATGGAACCGTTAGCGGCACGGGGCAAGTGGTGGTCAACGGGAATCTCACGCTGGAGAATATCAAACTCAGCGGTTATGGCACTATTGCGGTAAACACCGGCGGCGTAATCGGTAGTGTGTTGGATATTAACACCGGCAGCACAATTACTATGGCGGGCAGCAGCAACCTTTATCTTAGCGATGCGACCAGTGGTGCCAGCGGTACCGCGGGTACGGTCAATGTCAATGGAGGTTCGATTACGGTCCAGGCGATTACCGTTGCGGCCAATAACATGCTACAGACCGGAACTTTAAATATTAACAGCGGCACGGTGACGACGACCGCCACCGCCGGGATCACCAGCAAGAGTGGAACGAATATAGGTTCGCCAACCGTGGTGAATCTCAACGGCGGTACTCTCAACACTAATTGGATCACCGCAACAAACCACGGCAATGTTGTCATGGATTTCAACGGCGGCACGTTGCAATCCCACAATGGCGGAGGAATTGGGGCTGCCAACAGTGCCTATACATTACCAACGAATCTCAACGTGCAGGCCGGCGGGGCGGTCATTGATTCCAATGCGAACACCTATTGGATTCAGACGCCGCTCCTGCACGATGCTACTTTGGGTTCAACACCGGATGGCGGCCTGACTGTTACGGACAGCAAGGCCACCGGTTCGCAGACGTCTTCTTCTGTCACACTGCAAGGAGTCAACACCTATACCGGTGCAACAGTGGTGCAAAGCGGCGGTGACCTGGTGCTGGCCGGGGCGGCGACGGCCGCAAATTCCGTTGTGCTGGCGGCGGCTACGATTGCCGATAGCTCTGCGGTGACGGTGAATTCCGGCGGTGTATTAACCATGGCGAACAATGCCTCAGCAACGCAGGTAAACGCGCTGAATATCAGTGGCGGAACTCTCACGTTCGAGTTGAACAGCAGCCAGACGCCGAGCCTGTCGATCGGCAGCGCCGCGAATGTCAGCGGCGTCAACAACATTAACATTTATGCTCTTGCCGGTACGTCATCGTTTACCTACGGGACGTATAATCTGATCACCGACAGCTCTGGCGGACTGTCGGGCGGAACCTTCCAGTTTACGGGGGGCGGGCAGACTGCAATTGCCGGGCCGCTCTCCGGCGGCAAAACCTATTTGCTGACGTTGGGAAGTTCCGATACGGCGGAAACGCTTACGATCAGTGCCGTGCCGGAGCCAACCGCGTTGGGTCTGTTCGCCATGGGTGGCATGGCACTGGTGCTGTTAGGCCGGAAACGTAAGGCCCAAATTTAATTACTACACAGTTACAACGTATTGCAGATGTGCAAGAAGGCCGCGAGAGTTCACGGCCTTCTTTTCTTTAGTCAAATTGTTTGCCGACTTTATGATGGCGGTCCGAATATCGAGAATACCAAAGAGATGGAAAGCGGTATTTTTGATCCCCGGTATTTTTGGTAGATCATCCAGGAGTTCACGTTCTTATGTTGTTCAAATCCTCTACAATTTTTTGTGCTTTTTCCCCGATCGCCGTCGCGACGATCGGCATTGCGGCTTTGACGGCATTTACCCGCCCGACGGCCGCATCTGATCTGGCCGGCACCGCTGATATTTCCGCCAAGGCCGCGCCGTCCGTTGCAGCCGCTGCCACGCGGTCAACGCCCGCCGGCGAATATTCACCCATTGGTCTGTCGCCTTTACAAATTAATGCCAGAGCACAAAGCCTGCTGGCGAAAATGACGCTGCCGGAAAAAGTGGCCCTACTTTCCGGTTACCGTCCGGCCAAGGCGACCCATGCCATCCCGCGGCTGGGAATCCCCGCCATTCATGTCAGCGACGCCACCCTGGGCGTGGTCGATTGGGGCAGGTCAACTGCCTATCCGGCAGCACCTTGTTTGACCGCGGCATGGAATCGGCATCTGGTTTACCGCGAGGCTCGGCACATCGGCATTGACGCCCGGGCCAAACATGTCGGTATGTTGCTGGGGCCGGGTGTGAACATACTGCGCCAGCCGCAGAATGGACGGAGTTTTGAATACATCGGCGGGGAAGATCCATTTTTAGCGGCGCAACTGGTAGTGCCCTATGTGCAAGGGCTGCAGTCGGAAGATGTCGTGGCATGTACCAAGCACTTTGTGGGCAATGAGATTGAAACCCAGCGGCCCAGCATTAATTGCATCATCAGCCGCCGCGCGTTGGAGGAAATTTATCTGCCGCCGTTCCGTGCCGCGGTGCGACAGGGGCACACCTGGATGATTATGGCGGCCTGCAATCGTATCAACGGTGAATACGGCTCTGAAAGTCATTTTCTACTGACGGATATCCTGCGTGACAGGTGGGGATTTCAAGGTGTCACCCGGTCGGACGCGGGGTGCGTATACAGCACAGAGGGAAATCTACGCGCTGGGCTTAATATGGAAATGCCCAAGACTAATAAATATTCACTGCCGGCGATCAGCCGTCTGTTGGACCAGCACGAGATTTCCATCGCGCTAATTAACCGCCGGGTCCTGCCGATTCTCCGCATGATTGTCGCCATGGGTTTTAATGATCCCATCAATTCATTTAATCATAAGTCCGCCAACACCTCTGGCGATGCCGCCGTCGTAAATCAGGTCACGGCGGAGGGGACGGTGTTGTTGAAGAACCGCGATCATATCCTGCCGTTGAATCCAGCGCGGCATATTAATGTGGTGTTCATCGGGCCATGGGCTACGCGCGTTGTCACCGGCGGCGGCGGCAGTTCCCATGTGCCTCCGGCCGTGGTTCCGCCATTAACTTTATTTAACGCGGTCAAACAGGTAGTCAGCCCCAATGTTCGTCTGGCCGCCGTGCCATGGGACGACACTTACGAACAGTTTTGGGGCCGCGGAGTGCTCACTACGCCGGATGGGCGACCCGGGGTCGTGGCGGATTATTATGCCAATGGCCGGTTCCAAGGAAAACCACAGCACGTGCGGCAGCAGAATATCTCCCTCAATCCGCCAACGACGCTTAACCGCACTGTATCCGACCGTCCCGATAACAGCCGCGCCGCCAAACTTATCCAGGTGCTGACCAGAATGACCCGTCAGGCCGGAACCGGCAAAAAGCCAATCAGTGTGATATGGAAAGCGGCAATTCATCCCACCAGTACCGGCGCTTATAGTTTTATCTGCGCTGTCAATGGTTCGGGAGAGGTTTACCTCAATGGCCGACGGATTATTGATTTGTGGCTGCCGTTCTGGCAAAGACCTTTCCATCCTCTTAAAGGCGCTTTGACAACAGTGCGCCTTCACGCCGGAAAAACGTATCAGATTCGCGTGGTGTACCGCAGTTTTATAAACAAACCCGCCGTCATCGGCTTTGGCTGGGTGCCAAGGAAAGCGGTGCATTTCTTTACCTCAAGCCAACGCCGCATGATTCGTCATGCCGATGCGGTCATTGCCTGCATGGGATTTAATCAGACCATCCAACGGGAACAGGCCGACAGGCCTTATAACCTCACGGGGCCGCAGAACGAATATCTGCGCGAAGCTTCCCTATTAAATCCACATACCATTGCGGTGGTTTATGCCGGGGCAGGCGTAGGCATGGAAAAATGGATCCATCATGTGGCGGGCCTGTTATGGGGA
Source organism: Planctomycetota bacterium (assembly GCA_021819825.1). Lineage (GTDB taxonomy): Bacteria > Planctomycetota > Phycisphaerae > WQYP01 > WQYP01 > JAMDCX01. The sequence continues at coordinate 5,619 of JAKAEZ010000012.1, read as the reverse complement.
TGGTATCCGGGACAGACCGGTAATATTTCGATTGCCAAAATAATATTTGGAAAAATTGATCCCAGTGGCCATCTGCCTGACTCGTTCAGTCGTTATGCGCGCGATGAGGCTGCTTACCACCATTTTCCGGGCTATCCCGGCGTATTCAACCATCGCTGGTTTGCCGAGCCGCGTTATGCCGGTTTTCCCGACGGGGCGGGGGCACGCTGCAAATTTGTGGAGGGGATTTATGTCGGCTATCGCTGGTATGATTACAAGCATATCCGTCCTTTATTTCCCTTCGGGTTCGGGCTTTCCTACACCACATTTTCACTTAGCCATCTGACCGTGCGTTCCCGAGGGGCCGGTCCGCAGCGGATCATCACCGTTCATGTAACGGTCACTAATACCGGTCAACGCGCCGGGGCGCAGGTCGTCCAGTTATATGTGCATCCCCCACAGGGCGGCCCAATCCATCGCGTAGTTCAAAAACTCGAAGGCTTCCAACGTGTGGAGTTGAATCCCGGTCAAAGTCGGACCGTGGCGATGCGATTGAACTGGAAAGCATTTGCCTGTTTTAACAGCCGAAATAATGCATGGGAAGTCCCTCCCGGTAATTACACCATCGCCGTGGGAATCTCCAGCCGCGATGAACTACTGCGCCAGGCTGTCCGCCAGTAACAGGACATGACGTGGCGGAATAGTACCTCATGCTTGGATTAATAGGCCAATGCCCAACTTTACCCCGGTTATCCGTTGAGGCTGGGCCAAATTGATAAAAAGTGGTACAGATTTTGATAAAAAATGGGACTTCCATTTCAGCTACAAAGCTCTATAGTCATGTATAGCAAATTGGCGCGTTGGTGCCTACGGTTGTCAAAGCGGACAACGTGTTTGAAAAGTTAAGTTATCGCGGTACAGGGCATTCTAGTGCCCAGTTATTGTACCCAATGATGCCCGATGTTCTAAAAGGAGTATCTTTATGAACCGTTCAGTATGCAAGAATGTTTCAGACAACTGTCGTTCAATACAGCGACGGAGTTTGGGAGATAACGAAAACACGTGCGCGGGCGTGCTAAAAGCCTGGAGCAAAGGGTTTACCCTCATTGAATTGCTGGTGGTAATATCCATTATCGCGCTTTTGATCAGCCTGCTTTTACCGGCCCTGGCCCGCGCGAAGTACGTGGCGGAGCAAGTTGTCTGTGCGTCAAACTTGCGGCAGTTAGGGCTGGCCATGCATGAGTACGCCAATGAATACAACGGTACCTATCCCCTCAACGCCTCTTTTATGTATCCGATGGGGGGATTCCGCTGGCCGGTGGCCCCGGCTGTATATCCGGCGTGGGGGTTTGCCATGTTATATGTTGATTCATTTGGCCGGAGAGGCAACAGTATGATTCCGACCACCATTCGCCCCGGAATTTTGACGCCAAATTTAAAAGGCATTTCGTTGCTTTTCTCTACCCAACCGGGCGTTATCAGTCAGCCGGATCAGGTCATCGCCAGTGGCCCTAAGTCCTTTTTTGTTCCAACAACGGGATATTTGAAACAATGGAATTTCTATTCCGGCTACTGTTATTGGGTGGATCGTGGAACGGGCGGCAATGTTCCGCTGGGGCCCAATTCCAGCACTGTCGGCTCGGGCAACCCCCAGGGGTATAGCCCAGCCTATGATCTTTCAGCCATCATCAACCAGACCACAAACATCAACTCTTGGTCCTATTTCAATACGAATACGTCCCACATGCCCGCGGAAAACGCTTTGGCGGGTCCAGGCGCGATATTGGCGTCGGACATCGCGGTAATGACCGACCCGACAGGCACAATGGGCCAAATGACAACCTGGGGTGCCGTCGGCGGTTCTGTCTCGCCATTATCCCCGGCTTCCAATCATGTGGATATTCCCAATAACAACTACCTGCCGGAAGGAGTCCATGATCTATACAATGACGGATCCGTATCCTGGCAGGGAATGGCTAAAGTAAAGGTGCATTACTACAACGGCCATAATTACTACGCGTGGTAATTGGAAACTAAGGTTGTACAGTGATCGAGCCTCCCCTGCGCATCCACGCGGAGGGGAGGCTTTTATATTCTTATAAGCGAATTGTCGCGTGCGCATATCCAACTGAAAAAGGGACCTCGCTCTTGAGCAGATACAATATTATCGTTCCAGGCACAAATCACATTTTGCGATTTGTGCGCTCACAAACAAAGTGGTCCGCAGTTGTTTTGATTGTGATGCTTGTCACGGCAGTATCCGCAGCTGCTCCAAGGGTGATTCCCGTGTGGCCCGAATTGCATGTCACGCCGGCACAACGTGCGGGGCATAGCTTCATGAAAAAACACAAGGGGTGTATTATTCTGCATCCCGTTCTTTGGCCCACGCTGACGATTTTTCCTGCACGTAAAAAAGCAGCCAATGGATGTGCAATCGTCATTTGCGCCGGTGGCGGCTATGGTGTGGAGGCCATTTCTCTGGAAGGCTATCGCGTGGCGCGCTGGTTTAATAAGGTGGGTGTAAGCTGTTATGTGCTCAAATATCGCCTGCCCCAGCAGAGCCTGCCCGCCAGCGGCGTGCCTTGGCCCGTGCAGGACGTGCGGCGCGCGGTGCAGATTATCCGCGCCCACGCGACCCAATGGCACATTAATCCGTACCATGTGGGCGTGATGGGTTTTTCAGCCGGGGGGTCGCTGGCGGCACTTTCCGGCGTGCACTGGTTGCCGGGAAATCCCAATGCCAGGGATCCGCGTAACAAATTCAGCACCCGGCCGGATTTTCTGGTGCTGGGATATCCCACCACCTCCATGATGCCGGGGATTGCCAACAAAGGCACACGCCATAATCTTCTTGGCCGTCATGCGCCGCTGGATGTTGAAAAATATTTCTCCGGTGAACTTAACGTCACGCCGCTGACGCCGCCGGCATTTATTTTTTACGCCCATGATGACCGCACGGTAAACCATCAGAATGAAAAGCGCTTTTACGCGGCGCTGCGGCGCAACGGTGTGCCGGCCAAGCTCGTGGAGTTCAAGCACGGGAAGCATGGTTTTGGCTTGGGAGAAAAAGGCACCGACAGCACGCAATGGCCGCGCGATTGCGTCCGCTGGCTGAAAGAAATGAATTTCATTTCGCAAGCCAACCACAGGCGATGAAATTGAGACGTCATGATGCCCCGCGCGGCACTGCCGCAATCAAGATGCCTGATCCACAAATTACGCAGATTAACGACGAAATAAGAAAGCTGTGAAATCTGTGGATAAAAGCGATGGGGGGGAGCTATTCATCGCTTTCGGTCGTCGGTAGTGGCGACCAGGGACCGGATCCAAGAAATTCCGCTGCTAAATCTCCGACGCCGACATTTAGAAACCGGCGTGCGGCTTGTTCCCCGGCGTCACGCCGGTGAGCGTGCAGAAGAAACTGTTTAAATAATCCGTTGCGCCCCCGCCCCGTCATCAAGCTGCGCACCATAACTTCAGATAATTGATAGCTGGGACGCTGGCCGCCTTTCAGATTAAAACTGCTGCCGGACCAGAATCGCTGAATTCCAAACCATCCCCAATATCTCTGCTGCACGCGCAATTCGCGGGCGGAAAGCTTAAATGGAAGGTGCGCCGCACGGACAAGGTCCTCCATCTGCTGGGCCAGCCCTTCATTGAGCCAGCGCGGCAACGGCAGGTTCGCTACAGCGCTATGGGTCAACTCGTGCACCAGCGTCTGAAGCGAAACCGCGTTTGCAACGGCATTAAGCACGATATGTGGATAGCCTTGGGAAAGAAACACGCCCGCGCTGGTGCCGAAGACTGTATTTTGGTCCGGATAAAATACGCATATGTAGTCATAGTACTGGTCCGGATTATCAAAAATCAGAATCGCCCGCTTCTCAAGCCCCGGGCCACCCGCGTCCCCCTTTGGGCTGATTTCCATTAGATTCCCGATCAAATGCCAAGCTGGAGCTATGGCTTCGGTGATGCGCCGGGCGCGGCCCGCTCCGCCGCTGTGCATAATTAGAAAATCAGAATCCTCAAAAACAGCATATCGGGTGCCACCGGCGGCGGCCATCATTTCCAGCCAATATCGCACCGCGCAGGCTACTGCTGCCCCAGTCAATTCAGGCTCAAGGCGTTGGCTGATAATATTCCGGGCCTGCCGCCAATCCATGTGCGGCAACCCATGTAACTTATGAAGCGCTGATGAAAAAGCACCCGGTTCCATCAGCGGTCGCTGGCCTTGGTGTGTGCCGTCGCGGCTCGTTGACCCGCCGGTGATCCTGCTCCAGAAGCCCATTGTCAATCCTTAGGTTCGCGTGAACATTTTGCAGTCAAATATATTAATTCATCCTGAATGTAACGTCTAATGACGCGCCGCAACTTCATTGAACATGCTTGGGGTTGCTTTCTTCCGGACCTGACCGGTTTTACCGCCAATCCGTGGATCGGGCCTGGCCGTGGCCGGGGCGCATGCAGGATCAGCGTGATAACAGTATTGCCGTTCGGTTGCCAACGCTGCTGATTCCGATTGATTTCGTTTTTGAGATTGCGATAGCTCTCTGCTGCGTTAAGATAGTCGAGGTAATTAGTTTTGTGTATGCGGAGGTATTGCGTCGTGACTGCCCCGGGTGCAACTTGGAATTTCCTCATCGGGCTTTGGGGCCTCTCCTACGGGTATAACATTTGGCCTAAACGTGCCGTCCCGGTAACGGGGGCGGATAAGAAGGGGCGGGGATTGATAATTTTCGGATATATTTTTGTCAGCTTGGCCATCGCGCAGATGTTCCTACTATCAAGCAGGCTCGTCCAGCCAGAATTGCCTGGCGGCTATGCCACGAACGCAGCGATTCAGAAATTACATCGCGCTGCCGAGGCCGGCAATTATAACTCGATGTACCGCCTTGGCGTTTTGTACGAGAATGGAGAAGGCGTTTCGCGCAGCCTTCCGCAGGCCATCCAGTGGTATGGCCGGGCGGCAGCAGGGGGCAGTCTACCAGCGATGGTCCAGATCGGGGCACTCTATCAAAATGGACGTGGTGTCGCCGAGAATTATCACAAGGCAATGCTATGGTACCGCAAGGCGGCAGCGAAAGGCTCTCCCATTGCGGCGTTCTTGGTTGGTAACCTTTACTATAACGGGCTCGGTGTGCATAGGGATTTTCCGATCGCGATTGCGTGGTGGCGGAAAGCCAACAGGGAGGGGAGCAAATACGCAATGATCGGAATGGCGGTTGCCTATGCATACGGTCGAGGTGTTCCCCAAAATTCCGTGAATGCAATAAAATGGTTGCGCCGAGCGGCGGCGGCGGGAAGTGTGCGGGCAGAAAAGCTTCTGGCGAGCAATCGTCCTGAGATCGACAAATATCTAATCCGATCCAAATGAAAGGAAAAAAGAGAATGCCGACGTTTAAGGGAATTTGTGTTGGCCGATTTTGCAGTTTCTGGCAACTACTGAATGGGACCATTGTGGCGGCAGCCATTTGGGCGATGGTGGTGACAGGCGTCGCAACATCGGCGGCGCAGGCGTAACTGTTTACCGCTCCGCGGCGAATATTCGCAATAACGGCACTGGCGCGCTCGGGTAAGTGGTGGTATGCTTGATATCACCATGGATGGTGAAGTGCAAAAACATCGCAAACAACGGGTCGC
>JAKAEZ010000011.1 GCA_021819825.1 Planctomycetota bacterium | reverse complement strand
TTTTCCGGGCAAGGGCAGAAATTTGCTAATGGAGGCCTAAATTCAGGGCTGAGTCTTGGTCTCCACAAAGCAAAAGCGGGTGAGGACACCCGCGGTCCCAGGGATGCCCGGAAAAATTGCCACACCCCACGACTTCGACAGTTACGGGGAAATTACGGACCGCTTAGCGGGGCATTTTTCGCCGATGAAATCAAGGTTGTTTTATATCCGATACCGCTGATGCGTTTGGCAACGCTTTGTGGGTCAAAACCGGCGGCGGCCCGTACTTGAGCGGTGCCATGCTGATATGAGACGGTGGCTTTTTTTACGCCGGGCATTTTGGCAATTGCCGCCTGCAAGCCGTCGGCACATTCCTGACAGTCCATGCCCTTAATCTGATAGGCATAAAGCCGAAATTGGGTCATAGCGGCGCTGGTGGCATTGGCGGCCATCGTCTTGGCGGATGGCACCTTTGCCACGGTCTGTGCCGGCGAACTGGAATTCACTGATGTCTTTTTGCCACCCGCGCCCATGGCTTGCAGCAATGGGGCGCTGTAATAGGGGAACGTGGCAAACGCCAGCACCAGTGCGGCGGACACCCACAACATCACACGGTTGAAACGTGCCAGAGCACTTGGAGCACAGACTTCACCCGGTGCGCAACTCGCCTTCCGGCGGTAGCTGAAGTAAAAGCCAAGGCCCAAGGCCGCGACGGCGATTACGACAAATAACCACCGCGCACCGACAATAAACTTGGACAACCCCGCAGCCGATACGCCAAGCCCCAATAGCGCCAACGGCAACCAGCAGCAGGCGGAAGAAAGGACGGCCGCCGCAATGGCCACCGCACCGGCGGACCAGGTTTTCGGCGCATTCCGGCCCGGATTCGTGCCGGGCAATGCTGTCTTGGGCGTGCAGCAATTTTCACCCGTGTTATCAGATTGATTATGCGTGTTCATCATGCACCTCTTTCTAAACAGACTATTTATGTGGCGCAGCAACTTAATTGCGCAACATCTTTACCAAAAGTAATCGCCGCCAGTTTGATTCCTTCGCTCAGTGTCAAATACGCATGGAAACTGTTGCGCAGTTGCGTAACTGAAATGCCGAATTTGATCGCCATGGCCAATTCCATCAGCAGTTCCGCGCCTTCCGGAGCCAGAATTCGGGCACCCAGCAGCAAATCGGTTTTCTTATCGCGGATCAGTTGGATCAGACCACGCGTGTCACGGGCGGCAATAGCGCGTGGGACATGGCTCAAAGGCAATGTGGCAACCTCAGCATCATGGCCTGCCGCAACAGCCTGCCGCTCATCCATGCCCACACCGGCAACCTGCGGATCGGTGAAGATCACCCATGGCAACGCGGTATAATCCGCTACCCGATCCGCTTTGGTTAGCATGTTTTCTACCGCCAGCGCGCCTTCGTAGGCCGCCGTGTAGACAAACATATTCTGTCCCAGTACATCCCCCGCCGCCCAAACGCCGGGCAACGTAGTTTGCAGCGTTGGACTGACTTGAATATAGCCGCGGTCATCAAGCAACACGCCGGCATTTTCCAAGCCCATATTACGGGTGTTGGGTCTACGGCCGGTGGCCACAAGAATTTGCGAGGCGGTAAGTTCCCGACTTTCACCATTGATTTTAGCCATTACAACAACGCCCTGCTTCCCACGATGAACCCGTTCAACGGCAACAGCGGTGAGAATCTCCAAGCCTTCCTCCGTGAGATAGCCCGTCAACGCGTTGGTGATATCCTCAGATTCCGCAGGCAATATACGATTCGATCTTTGCAGCACCGTTACATGGCTGCCCAGCCGCGCGAACATCTGTGCGCATTCCAGCGCGATATATCGTCCGCCCAGAACGATCAGCGACTCCGGCAGAGTTTCCAAGTCAAACGCCGATTCATTCGTTAAATAACCCGCTTCAGACAACCCCGGAATATTCGGTATCCCGGCGGTAGCGCCGGTCGCTATAAGAATATGGTCGGCTGACAGCCGCATCTCACCCACCTGCACGCTACGAGCATCAAGCAGCTTGGCGTGCCCTTTGACCAACCGCACCTGCGGCAAATCCTGGATCACGTTGACATATTTGGCCTGCCGCAGATCAGCAACCAGTTGACGCTTTTCTTCAATAACGGCGGAAAAATCCGTCAGTATCCCACTGGTCTTAATGCCGGCAAAGCGATTGTGCGTTGCGCGATGCAGTGACTCAGCAGCGCGGATCAGGGTTTTGGAAGGAACGCAGCCGACATTTACACAAGTACCCCCCGTCGGCAAGCCATCATTCATGATGGTGACTTTTTTAGCCCCGAGTTCCACCGCACGCGTGGCGGCTGAAAATGCGGCGGACCCGCCGCCAATAATAATCAAACTTTCAACTGAATCTTCACACCCACCGTTACCACAACAAGAAATCATATACACTCATTTCTCCGCACAATCCGCGGTATTCAACTTAGCAATTCAAACCCACCGGAACCGTGCAGGCGTAGTGATGCACGCGCCTGCACGGTTGCCCGGTGAAGCGAGGCTGGCGGTTCCACCGCTAAAGCCGATCAGTGGCAACAGCCAGGCTGACACCCGGGCTTGTTGCAGCGCGGGGCCTTCGGATTGCACTGGGGTTCCTTGCACTTGGCAGTCATTACCTTCAATGCACTGGTGATTGAATGCCCCGGAACCCTCGGACCGGCGTTGGCCAGCCCCGGCAATCCAATACCCGCCGCCAGCAACGCTACGGCCAGCGATAACAGTGTGCCCTTCATAGGACACCTCCTTATTAAGCCCGGCTTGTACCCAAATAATCCTCATTCCAGATAAGCCGGGATAGCCCGGAATTTGGATGACTGGGTAATTGTACACCTTGCACTTAGGTGTAAGGTCAAGTGAATTATTTTTGCTTTGGGAATCCGCCGACGGCGGCCGAGGCTGCCATGCCGAAAAACGTGGCCTGATCACCATCAGGCGTATGCCAGCGACTGGTGCGCACGCGCCCACCGAACTCGATAAGCCGATATGTCCTTTGCATGGACGTTTACCGCGGTCGGGTTTTGCCGAACGGAATTATTCCACACCGCAGCGCGGCGGCGAACTTACATTTCATCTTACATTTTAATGCGTCCGGAGAGAGCATCAGCCAGGATAGCCTTGTTGGCGTGTTCAATCTGCGCTCCGGTCGGCAGGCCGCGAGCCAGCCGCGTAATAACCACGCCGGAATTTTCCAGACGACTTTGTAAATAAAGCGCCGTACCGTCCCCGTCCATGGTCGGATTTGTGGCGATAATAACTTCCCGAATCAGCGGATTTCCCGTCGCATCACGTTGCTCTATGCGGGCGACCAAAGCGTCAACGGTGAGATTTTCCGGAGTAATACCATCTAAAGGGGCCAGGTGCCCCAGCAAAACGTGGTACACCCCCCTATAGGTGCCGGTGGCTTCAATTTGAAACAAATCCTTAGGTTGTTCGACAACACAAATCACGGATGTGTCGCGGCTGGGATTGCGACAAATTTCACACGGGTCAAATTCCGTTAAGTGATAACATGTACTGCAATGACGGACCTGTTGCTTAACAGCGCGAATAGCATCCGCTAACGCCAATGCATCTTCAGAACTGGCTTTGAGGATGTGAAAAACCATCCGCTCCGCGGAGCGACTGCCGACACCGGGCAATTGCCCAAGCATGTCCATGAGTCGCCGGACGCTGGCGCTGTAAGCAATGGAATGGTCTGTCATGAAGGCATTCCCATCATTTTTTGAATTCCGGATAAATCCATATCGCCGGCCACCCCCTGCATTTCCTGCTGCACCCTATTGCGAACATTCACCAGCGCGTCATTGACGGCACAGCGGGTTAAATCCGCCAGCACCGGTGCCTCCAGGCGCACGGCATCAGGCGAAAAGTACAATTCTATAATTTCCATGCGGCCGTTGGCGGTGACAGTAATCATTCCGCCCGCAGCCGAACTTTCAGCTTTAATATCGCCGAGTTTCTGCTGCACTTCCGCCATTTTAGTTTGCATTTCCCGGGCTTTAGCCATTAAAGGCCCAAGCTGGCCCAGAGATTTTAGCGAATCAAACATGGTTCCTCATTTCTGAATATTCTTCATGATTTTGCGATTCAATGATCCGAAGGTTCCGAACTGACTTCCAGCGGTTCCACATTCACAAGTTTTGCCCCCATTTTTTCCATCAACAGCTTAACGGCGGGCATGTCCTGGGCACGTTTCATTAACTCCGGGGAAACGCGCGGGCTGGACACAGGGGCCGGACGAACCGGCGCGATTGCCTGGGGCGCAGCCATGGCGACCGGGCGCGCTGCAGCGATAATTTCCAGGCGACACGCTTTGCCCATTTGCGCCGCAAAAGCCGTCTCAATCATCCGCATGTAGCGATCACTACTCACCATGGTATGCGTGTGACCGGGCACTTCCAATTTTATTGCACCCGTGCCGACATCCGAAGAAATAATGCGCGCTTGGCCATTAAGCAAATTAACCAGGGAAGCCCCCTGATTTTCCAGCAGATACGCTTCCACGGATTCCCACATTGAGTTGCCGTCTTCAACACTGGGCGTAACGGTGGCGGTCAGCGCGGGCGACCGCAACGGTGCCGGCGAGTCCGGCGGCGGTTGCGAAGAGGGCGGACTGGTGAGTTGGCGGCTTTGCGGTCGGGTGGAAATTGTCACATGCGGGGAGTCGGGCTGGACTGCAATGCTTGGTGAATCATTTTTTTTTTGCGCGTCCGGAGGCGGCAGTTGTCCTGATTCCAGTATCTGCCGGATACTGCTGAACTGCCCCGCCATAGCCAGTCGAACCATTAAGGCGTCAAATAAAGGCCGCTGCATGGTTGAGCCACGCAAAGAGCGTAGTGTCTGATCGCATAATGCAATATGATGCACCAGCAGCGAAGCATCAAATGCGGGGGCGAGCTTTACCAGAGCGCCCCGCCATTCACCTGGAATATCCAAAATTTCCGTTTCCGCCCCGCACACGCGCAGAATCATCAAATGACGCAACAGATCTGTTAATTCGCTAAGCACCTGCTCCGCAGACATGCCTTCCAGAAGCATCCGATCAGAAAGCTTCAGCACCGCCGCCGCGTCCCCCGCCGCCATTGCCGCCGCCAAGTCCGTCATGTTGGCCAGGGATGGCTTACCCAGCAGATCATCCAGCAGCTTTTCAGTGATCCGTCCCGCGCCCAGGGACAACACCCGATCCAGCAGTGAAAGCGCATCCCGCATGGACCCGGCGGCCAGAATCGCGATACGATGCAGCGCTGCTTTTTCCGCCTCGGCATTTTCCTGCCGACAGATTTCCATCAAATGGTCGGTGATGCGGGCGGCGGGAATGTTTTTAAAGTCATAGCGCTGACAGCGACTTAAAATCGTGGCCGGAACTTTATGCACATCGGTGGTGGCAAAAATGAATTTTACGTGCGGAGGCGGTTCTTCCAGGGTTTTCAGCAAGGCGTTGAACGCCGCCATCGACAACATGTGAACTTCGTCAATAATATATATCTTAAAGTTACTGTGGCTGGGCGTAATACCGGCACTTTGCCTTAAATCACGAATCTGATCAACACCGTTGTTGCTGGCTCCATCGATTTCAATAACATCAATATCTTCGCCGGCGGCAATGGCTTTGCAGGTCGGGCATTGGCCGCACGGCTGGCCACCGCCGGAATTCGGGCAGTTAATCGCCTTTGCCAGAATGCGGGCAGATGACGTTTTCCCAACTCCGCGGGTGCCGGTGAAGAGGAAAGCATGGGCCAAACGCCCGGTGGATACGGCGTTTTTCAACGTCGTGGCGATTGCTTCCTGACCAATGAGTTGGTCGAAGTTCTGCGAGCGGTACCGCCGAGCCAAAACTGTGTAACCTGCTGCCATGTACACACTATAGCAGGCGCTTTATTTTCCGGCCAGCGACCGCCTTCACGCCAAGACCACTTTCAGCGCCACCGCATAGTCCGTTGTGGGGCGGTACTTCGGCAATTCCACGCGTAAGGCCGTCGCGGATTGTTTCCATTGCAGTTTTTCCTCGGTGCCCAGCAATTGCACATGAGCAATTTTTCCAGGTTTAGCGGCGGAGGCCGTGCCCAAAGCGTGGATTAAAAAGGCATCGTGCGGCCAGCCCAGTACCAGCGCATAGACCACGGTATTGGCTTTATTACGGGTAAAGCGAATATCCTTAACGCCCATGCTGCGGATGCTGTTTCCCTGGAAGGAACCGGCTTTGATCATGTTGGGACCCTCGCCATACACTTTCCATGGACGCGTGGAATAAATAGCCTCGCCATTTACCGCGAACCATTCGCCGAGCTTTTCGAGAATCAGTTTTTCTTTGCGATCAATGGTGCCGTCAGGCTTGCCGGGAATATTGAGAATAAATGTACCATTCTTGCTGACGGTATCAATCATCCAGTGGATGGCCTCGCGCGGGTGCATGTAGCCGCCATATTCGCCGGGGTGATCGAATAATGCGCGCAGATAATGCCATTGTCCGATGCATGTTTCGGATTGCCAGGGGTAGGGCATAATCCCGCCGCTAAGCCCGCGTTCAATATCGGCTACCACGCTTTTAAGCAATTTTGGCGGGACATTTTTAATGTTGATCACCCCTTCCATTTTACCGCCGTGGGTTTTCAGGTTGTGGTTATAGAAATAGGCACCAATGTTCATACCCGCCCAACCCAGCGGGAAAAGGGGATTATCAAAATACAGTAAATCAGGATTGTGCTGATCCACCAGATCACGCGTGCGATCATAGAAATTTTTAACATAGGAAATATCGGGTAAGGCATTAAAGGGATGCTTGGCGTTGTAGAGTTGTTGGGGATCATAGCCTTCCCACCATTGGCCCTTGCCATCCGCTTTGGTCAAAACTCCATCATAGGGGATGCCGGCATACGGACCCGACTTATCCGCCCCGTGCGAGGTTTGGAACCACCACCAGTTACGGGCCTGGTGGACGGTAACACCGAATCGCATACCGTGCCGGCGGGCGGTGTTGGCCCATGTGCCGATGACATCTCGATGCGGCCCGATGTTGTGAGCATTCCATTGATGATGTTTGGAATTCCAGGTGTCAAAGCCGTCATGATGGTTGGCCAGAGCAATAAAGAGCTTGGCACCGGCCTTTTTATAGCGATCCATGAGGTGCTCAGGCTCCCAGTTCAGCAAAGTCCATTGAGCGCAAAGATCTTTATAGCCAAATTTGCATGGCGGGCCGTAATGTTGCACCTGATATTTATTTTGCCAGGAGCCTTGAATGTACATGTTACGGGCGTACCAGTCCCCATCTTCCGGAACGCATTGGGGACTCCAGTGATTCCAAATGCCGAACTTGGCATCGCGATACCATTCCGGACAGTCATAGTTCAGCAGCGACTGCCAGGTAGGCTCATAAGGCCCATCTCCGGCTAGATTGGGAATCGGCGATTCCATCGGCACGCCATCATGTGATCCACCAGGAACCGGAATCGCCGGCGGATTGCCCCAACCCGTGGGTCGCCAGCCGGTGTTGTGAAGTTTCTCGCGTACAATGGACTGGCCACGCAAGGCATAAAACACACGCTGATTGGCGGGTGTGGCACAGAATTCAGGGAACGTTTCGGTATACCGATCAAATCCGCCGGCACCCATCGGAGCCGCGTTAACGGATTGACCCAACGTCGGAAGGGCCGCGGCAGTCGCTGCGCCGGCCAGCAGTTTACAGAATTCTCTACGGTGCATACATGAACTCCTAAAATACAAAAAATGTCGTGGCGCGACACCCCGGAAGCAGTCGCCGGTCTAATCACGGTGGCGTACGATGATTAGGCCATTGACCAAGATATGATCCATGCAAACTGCCGCATTTGTCAAACAGACGCAGCCAGACAGACGCGATCATGGGTGATTTTATCTTTTTTTTTACGCAGATGATTTGTTTGTGGATGTTGAATTTGCTAGAGTATTCATTGTGGAATCAGCGTCCGCCCAACTCGGATGCCGGTAGGATTTTATCCCTTGAACAGAGAGAATATGGCATGTTTAACTTCAGAAAAAAATCAAGAAACAAACCGCAAACACTGAAACAGGTCTCGACAGCGCCGGCAGCAGAGCCGGCGCAGAAGCCTGCTCCAACTCGGGAAGCTCCCGCGGCCGTGCTGCCGGGAACCGCCGTGGCAGCGGCGGCGAACCGATCCACGGCACGCGAAGCCAAGGTGTCTTTTGCAGAATTATTGATCGCCGTTCGAGATCGGTCGGCAGATAAAGCCAGTGATGCCGTGATGGCAATGGGCGTCTGCGGCGACCCCGCGGCCGTGGACGTACTTATTGAAGTGGCCCGCAATGACGATCACTATTTTCATACAGTCGTACGGGTGGCGGCCATTAAAAGTCTTGGAGCTATTACCGATCCGCGGGCATTGGAGGCTCTGATCACCGCAACCCGCGATACAATGGCCGAAGTCAGTGAGGAAGCCATCAAGGCGCTAGGCACCCGAAAAGACGCGCGGGCGATTGTTCCGCTGATAAACATTCTGCATAATGCCGATCATTTTTTTCTACCAAGCGTGCGGAGCGCGGCGGTCGTCGCATTAAAGGCATTGGGCGGGCCGCAGGCCGCAGCGGAACTCAAAGCAATTGCTGCTGATCCAAAGGAGGATCCCACGATCCGCGCTGCGGCCCAATAAACAAACATTATCGGGAATCTGCGATACCGAATTGCCGGTAGACGCTTTCCGGCGGGCAAACAATAATGCTGGCCCGTTTCTCCATACGATCGCCGCTCGGCCGAGTAGCCCATGACGTTGCCTGGCCCATCCACGCGGGTGTGGCAACCGGAAGGTCAAACAACGGAACCGGCCGCAAATCATCCGGAGTGAATCCACTCCGATAGGGGGTCAGTTTTACATCATGATCCGGAATTCGGATTGTTTTATGCAGCAACGCCAGCCCCCCATTCCAGTTATCAAGTAATGCCGCAGTGGCCGCAGCCAGTCGCGCCGGATCGCCGTGTGCCGCGCTTTCGGGCTGTGTCGGATGCACGATATTAACATACGCTCCGGAAAACGATTTCCCGTTGGGGGTTTGTCGCCAGGCGGCAAATGCGGCATCAGCCCGCGCCCCCAAACCGACCACCGCATCAATATCCGCAGTGACCAAAGCATCAATCCAGGCATGGCGATAACCGGATATGACCGGGTGATCCTGATAGGCTCCCGGTGCCTTGCTGTTGGCGATGCTGTAGATGAAGGTATTGAGCATTACATAGCTTCTTTCCAGCCCGAGCTTGGCCAGAAATCCCTGCACGCGCTGGCCGGCCTCGCCCATAAGAATTCGGCGGGCAATAAGTTCAAGCTGGGTTGGAACCATTCCCAGAATCAACACGCGCGCTGTGCCATCCAGACGTCCGCGATGAAACACCGGCCCCCATTCCACATAGAAATCTTTCGGCGAATACGCCGTAGCATCGGGAAGGTTTGAACATAGCGTTAGAAACGGCTCACGATAATAGCCGGTACAAAATGTATGCCGTGGGCTAACTTTCCCGCTGTGTGAAGCTGTCATAGGCAGCGTTATACCCCGCTTCGCCCCGATCTTCAATCAAAAACTCTCTCCAGCCGCCGAAGGCGGTTATATCCCGCGCCTGCTCCAGCGCGATGGATTCACATAAAAAGCCTTTAACGCTGGTGCCGTCGTCCAGTTCAATAGTCCCGATACATAAGGGTGCCGGCACCAGTGCCAGAAAATCACCGAAGTTGCGGCGGGGAATTCGCCATATCTCCAAACGAATGGCTCCCCCGTCGCCGGTGACGCGCAGCAATCCAGGTTTTGCGGGCTTGCTGTTGGCGAGACAGGAAAGGCGGTAACAACGCGCGGTGCGAGCTTCACGTACAAAGCGGGCATGGACCTGGATAAGCTGATGGTTCAGCGGTTGACCAGAAAGATGGGCACCGACCACCGCCAAATCAATTCCGTGCTCATCCGGTGCCGATTCAATCGCGCCGGGAGGGGCGGCAACACGGTGCCCCGTGGCTCCCAGTGGCAGTTGTGCGTCGCTGTGGAAGCGGCCCGCCAGAGCAATTAACTCATGCTCATGAAAGGCCGGCGCGACAAACGAAATTCCAAAAGGCAGTCCGTCGGAACGAATTGCGGCCGGCACGCACACGGCACAGCAATCCAGAAGATTGGCAAAGCGGGTGTAATACCCCAATTGAGTATTCAGGCGGATCGGATCGGCGTGAATCTCAGAACGTCGATAGATCGTGGGGGCTGTGGGCAACACCAGAGCCTGAATATTTTTCCAGGTTTGCCGCGTTTGCATGAGCAGCTTTCGCAGCCGATGTAAAGCGGCAAATACATCTTCCGCGGAATAATTGCGGGAAGCGGAAAAAATCTGTTCGATAATCGGCAGGCACTCGCCGGGATGAGACACCACAAACGCTTGGAGTCCGGCATAACGCTCTACGATCCAGGGGCCGTTATAGAGCAGTTCACCTGCCTCCTGAAAGGGGGTAAAATCAATTTCCACCACCTTGCCGCCCAGCGCGATAATTCTCTTGACCGCATTCTGGAATAGTTCAGCCGCCTCCGAATCGCCGAAAAATTCGAGCTTATTACGTTGCGGCACGCCCACCACAAACGCGGGCGGCAGCGGAGCCGGTGCCTGGAGAGCGGGTGGATTGGCAATTGAAAACTCGTCCGCGCCATCCGGTTGCCGCAGAACCGTAAAAACCCGCCACGCATCGGCGGCCAGCAGCGAGAAGACTGATACACAATCAAGAGAGCGGCATGCCGGCACCACGCCGCGCGTGCTAAGCAGCCCGCGTGTGGGTTTAAAGCCGATGATATTATTCAGGGCCGCCGGAATGCGCCCCGATCCCGCGGTGTCGGTCCCCAGTGAAAAACTCACCTGGTTTAGCGCCACGGCCACTGCGGATCCGGAACTTGAACCGCCTGAAATATATTCAGAGTTCAGCGCGTTGGGACAGGGGCCAAACGCGGATCGCACGCCGACCAGCCCCGTGGCGAACTGGTCCATATTGTTTTTGCCCATACATATTGCGCCGGCCTGATCCAGCAGCCTGACCACAGGGGAACTTTCCGGGGGCATATTAGAAAACGCCGGGCAGGCGGCGGTGGTAGGCAGACCGGCAACATCGATATTATCTTTCACCGCGTACGGAATTCCCAGAAGCGGCAGGCGGCTTAGAACGTCAGGCTCGGTGGAGAGCCAAGTGTCCGCATCCGCGGCCCGGCGCATTAGCACATGACGTTCTGTGGCGGAAATCCAGACGCCCTCCGGCGACAGCGCAAGACGGCGCAACGATTCTTCAATTACCTGCGTGACCGTATACGTTTTTTGCCTGTACGCTTCGGTAATTGAATCGAGCGTAAAAGCCAGCCGTTGCAAATCCTCTGCCATGATTCCATGTTTCCCGCAAATCAATGATGCCGTCGCCCTGCTGCCGCCAAACACCGGGGCCCATTTGAAATTCTACCATATTAAATAAACTTCACGGGCTGGTTCCAGACAATCAGCACCACGCACCCTCCCGGACTGCGTATTTCATGGCGGCTGCCCGGCGGACTTACCAGTAACGTGCCGGCCTCATAACCCCCACGCGCGTCACGCTGTCCCTGCCGGAGGATCAGCACCAGCTCATAATCGGGATGCTCATGCAGAGGTACACTTGCTCCGGGCTGATAGCGCAAAAGCGCGGCCGCGGCACCTGATTTACCGTCGCCATAGATGCGAAAAATCTCAACTCCTTCTTTGAACGGCTGCCAGGCGAAGCGATCCAGGTCAACATCCGGGCCGAACAAATTGCACAGTACCAAGGGTGTTTCTTCAGGCATAGGCGCGATTATCCTCTACCGATTGCAGGAAACTTTTTAATGTTGCGGTCCAACCAACAATGGCCCCCTGGGCCCGGATCATATCCAGTGCGGATTGCCGAAATGCGGGAAAATAGCTGGCGGTGCAATCCTCGATTAATAAACAGTAATAGCCGCGATCGTTGGCTTCACGCATGGAAGTCTGCACGCAAACTTCGGTTGTAACACCCGCAAAAACCAGATGTGTGGTCTTCAGGTCAGCGAGAATCGCCGAGAGATCGGTTTTATAAAAGGCGCCTTTGCCGGGTTTGACGATCTGGTATTCTCCCGGGGCCGGTGCCAGTTCCGCGACAATTTCATTGCCGGGTTGTCCATCAATTAGAATTCGGCCCATGGGGCCGACATCTCCGATGCGCAGTTTCGGAAATCCGCGATAACGTTTGGCCCGCGGACAATCAGACAAATCGCTCTGATGTCCTTCGCGCGTATGAATAATCGGCCAGGCCCGGCGACGAAAAGCGGCGATCAACTTATGCACCGCCGGAACAATGGCCGCCAGCGGGCGAACGTCATTGCCCAGCATGGAGCCAAAACCGCCCGGTTCAATAAAGTCCCGCTGCATATCAATCACGATCAGCGCTACTCCCTGTTCCGGCAGTTCATAGGGAAACGGTTGGGCGTCAACAGTTTTCATGCGTGCACCAGTTCTTCAGCCGATGAATGCCCGGCCATGGCTTGACCAATGTGTGAAATATCCGCGGCGGCCGCGGAAGTTTCATAAATCAACTTCCCTTCAAAAATAACGAATATACGATCGGCCAGTTCCAGAATTTCATCAAGATCCTCGCTGATCAGCAGAACTGCGGCTCCGTGGTTACGGGCTTCCATAATTTGCGAACGAATATCAGCGGTGGCATGAAAATCCAAGCCATAACAGGGATTGGCGGTAATCAGAACCTCGCTGGGTTCGCACAACTCCCGTGCCAGGACCGCCCGCTGAATATTGCCTCCCGAAAGATTGCGAATGGGGGATTCCGGGGATGGCGTTTTAACATTGTAACGCCTGATCAGATCCAACGCGTGACGGCGTAACCGACCGTTGTGCAGGAAGAAGCCGAACATACGGTTGGGTTTCTGATCAAATTTCCGCATCGCCATATTTCTGGTCACGCTCATGTGCCCCACACACGTGTTGTGCAGTGGTTCTTCAGGCAGGCAGTTCAGACGGTGGAATTGAATTTCTCTGCGTGTCCCCCGATACGGCTGATCCCGCACGAGAATCTGCCCGGCGGTAAGTGGTCTTTGTCCGGCAATGACTTCAATAAGCGCTTTCTGACCGTTGCCGGAGACTCCGGCAATACCCACAATTTCGCCGCCGCGCACCGAAACATTGAGTTTTTCCAACACCGGCACCCCGGAATCACTCCGGGCCTGTAAATCACGCAATTCAAGTTTGATCGAGCCGCTGGGAATGTCTTTACGTGCCGCGGTCTGGATAACCTGATCTGAGCCGATCATCCAGTCCGACATGCGCTGTTGATCCAATTCCGCCACCAGTCCGGTGCCGACGAATTTGCCGTTGCGTAAGATGGTGCAGGCATCGGCGAATCGCATGACTTCGCGGAACCGATGCGTAATAAGCACAATGGTTAATTCTCCACGCCTGACCATGGCCTGCAACATTCCCAGCACCTCTTCGGTTTCGCCGGGCGTAAGTGAGGAGGTCGGCTCATCCAGAAACAGCAACTTGGTATTCAGATACAACTGCTTGAGAATTTCCAATTTCTGCTTTTCACCGGCGGAAAGACTGCTGATTTTAATGTCGGTACTGAGCTTAAAAGGCGTTGTGGCCATGAAATGCTCTACTTCCTGCCGCTCCTGCCGCCACTTGATAACGCCCGGAACCGTGCCGCGCGAAAGAACCAGATTCTCCAGGACGGTCATATTCTGCACCAGCGTAAAATGCTGATACACCATACCCATTCCCAGTTCCCGCGCCTCGCGCGGGTCTTTGACGGTGACCTGCTTGGGTCCCAGAACAATAGCGCCTTCATCAGCGTGATAAAAGCCCATGACACATTTAACCAGCGTGCTTTTTCCGGCACCATTGCCGCCCAGGAGCGCATGGATCGTCCCGGGTTGGACTTTCAGGCTCACATTATCCAGAGCCTTCAGCGAGCCGAAGCGCTTACTCATGCCGATAACTTCCAGCCCCGGCGCTCCATGTCTGGTTACTTCGATTCGTCCAGGACTCATTGGATTATCTCCATCAGTTGTAAGGATGTCCCCACAGCACCGAAAACGCCGTTCTGCATTTTGATCATATTCATTGCGGCCAGGTGATTAGCGGGATCCGTGGCGGCGCAACAATCGCTTAAAAGCACGCATTCATAACCGCGGTCATTGGCTTCCCTCATGGTCGTATGCACGCATACATCCGTGGTAATGCCGGTGAGAATAATGTTTCGTATACCGCGCTGCCGCAAAATCATGTCCAGGTCAGTGCCGTAAAACGATCCTTTTCCCGGCTTGTCGATAATTGGCTCACCGGGAAGCGGCGCTAATTCCGGGACAATCTCCCAGCCCGGTTCACCGCGGACCAGCACGCGTCCGCACGGCCCCGGATCACCAATTCCGGCATGGCCCTGGCGCGACCGCCAGCGCTTATTGGCTGGAAGATCAGATAAATCCGCTCGATGCCCCTCCCGTGTGTGAATAATATGAAAACCAGCCGCGCGCATGGCTGACAGCAATCGACCAATGGGTTCAATACAGGCGCGGGTTATGGAAATGTCATATCCCAGCAGATCAATATACCCACCTTTACCGCAGAAATCCGTCTGCATGTCAATAATAAATAGCGCCGTATTTTCGCGGCGAAAATCACCGTCGTAGGGCCACGGATAGGGTGCCGAAGCCATCATGGTGCCTTGCCTTACAGATGTCTGGTTCATGCAATGGCCCTCAATAATTCTCCGGACTTTGCCACAACGCCAAAAATCGCTCCCACCCGCACCTGCCAAACGGACATGTCATGGCTAGCCGGGTTTATCGCGGCACAACAGTCCTCAAGCAGCAGGCATTCATAACCCCGATCATTGGCCTCGCGCAAGGTTGTATGGACACACACATCGGTTGTGACACCCGTAAAAACAAGATTACGAATATTACGTGTCCGCAACAGGAGTTCCAGATCAGTGGCGTAGAATGCCCCTTTGCCCGGTTTATCAATCACCGGCTCATCAGGCCATGGCGCTAATTCCGGAACAATTTCCCAACCCGGTTCACCGCGTGTAAGCACCATACCGCAAGGCCCCGGTGCCGCCCCGATCGGCACACCAGCCCGCGCCAGACGCCAGGCCTTGTTAGCCGGTACATCCGTCCCGTCCCGGCGGTGTCCTTCGCGCGTGTGGATAATATGAAAACCCTCCGCCCGCATGGCCGCAAGCACGCGCGCCACGCTTGGAATTATGGCCCGCGTACCGGCCACCGGCAGGCCCAACCGATCAATAAAACCGCCGGGACTGCAAAAATCATGCTGCATATCAATGATCATCAGGGCGGTATTGGCGGCTCGCAAGTCGCCGTCAAACGGCCACGCGTATAATTGCGCGTCAACTTTCGGATACGTTTTTTTTGGATCAGTCATTTTTGTCATCTCAAGCTCGCTCCCAGTTCCGCCGGCGCGCCAACCCACGCTCTGGTGCGTGAACAGGTAATGATCATTATCACCATCGTCAGGACATACGGTGCCGCGTTCATCAGATAAGTATAGGAGCTGTAACCGGCGGCCTGTAACGCCGGTCCAATCGCTTTGGCACCGCCGAAAATCACAGCGGCGTAAATACAATTAATGGGATTCCATCGCGCAAAAATCACCAGCGCCACGGCCATAAGTCCCTGGCCGCTGGAAATGTTGTCATTCCATGATCCCGGATAATAAAGCGAAAGAAATGCGCCGCCGATGGCGGCAATAAATCCGCCGACTGCCGTTGCCAGGAATCGAATGGTGTTAATGCTGTAGCCCATGGCACGCGAGGCATCGGTGCTTTCACCCGCCAACCGCACGACCATACCCCACCGGGTATACCGAAACGCCCACCACATGATAATGGCCAGCGCCAAGCCCACCGGAAGCAGAATATTAATTTTCAGCGCCGCGACAATTTCCGGCTGATGACTCCACCAGCCAAGATTGACGGAAGCCAACTGCGTCGCCTGGGGCTGAATCAATCCGCGCCCAAGATAAAAAGCCAGACCCTCTCCCAGAAACATCATGGCGATGCCCAGCGCGATATCATTAACCCGAGGGCGTGAACAGAACCAGCCATGAATACTGCCGAGAATAAATCCCACTGCACCGGCGGCCAACACTCCCAGCCACGGCGATCCGCTGAGATATGAAATTCCGTAGGCGCTCATGGCCCCCATAACCAGCGTACCTTCTTGCCCCAGATTGATGCGTCCGCTTTTTTCGGTCAGGCATTCACCCAGGCTCACAAAAAGAAAAGGCGGGCTTAATCGGAGAATACCTCCGAGCACTGCCAGGGGTACACCCCAATATCCCAGTGATTGACTCATGTTCGCACCCGCGGTTGGAAAATCGAAAAACGACCATAAAGCGTTTCCGCCCCCAGAATAAACAGAAACAGTAATCCCTGGAAAACCAATGCTGCGGAATTCGGCAGCCCCAATTGCGTGGCCAGCAGAATTTTCCCGGCATGTACGCCCCCCAGTAATACAGCTACGGGAATAATGGCCAGGGGATCCTGTCGGGCCATGAATGCCACAAGAATTCCCGCATATCCATAACCAACATTTAATCCGTCATTGGCGCGCTCCTGCACGGCCGCGACCTGTATCATGCCGGCAAGTCCCGCGCAGGCTCCGCCCAGAAAAGCGAACCAGAGTATCACACGGTTTATTCGGATGCCTGAAAGCCGGGCGGCCTTGGGATTTCCACCAGCGAGATCCGCTGAAAAGCCCAGTGTAGTGTGATGCACCAGTATCCATGCGAGAATACAAATACCTATACCCACGATCAATCCCCAATGCACCTGGGAATTACCGATATCGCCAATCATATTGTTATCACCGATGCTGTACGTCGAGGGATTGTTCAAGGAATTGGGATCATGAAAAAGCCCTTCAACCAACTGATTGAATATGGCGATGGCAATGTAATTCATCAGCAGCGTGCTGATGGTTTCGTTAACGCCCCGGTATACGCGCAGCGCCGCCGGGATCATGATCCAGATCCCCCCCACCAGACATCCGGCTGCGGCCATGACCAGCCAGACAATGATTGTGGGAGCACCCATTACCATGTGCGCAGCCTCGGCGGCGAAGAGCCCTCCGAGCACAAACGCTCCTTCTCCGCCGATGACAATCAGACCGGTGCGCATGGGCAACGCGGTGCATAATCCTGTCAGCAGCAGCGGCGAAGCCTTCACCAGCGTGACCTGCCAGGAGAAGCTTGTGCCGAAGGCCCCGAGATACATCGCATACAAGGCCTGCAGCGGATTGACTTTCATGATAGCCACGAAGATGCTGAAGACCATCACCGAGGCGAGGAGAGCCGCCCCGGTGATGGTCAGCGATTCAGCGAGTCGCAGCAGAAAGCTGCTACGCGCCCGCACGGCGTTGACCACAGGAAAATTAAGCCAGATTTGGCCTTGACTGATACGCATTTTCAATTCCAACTGATCTTACCGATAACACCTTTGACCAGATAATTCATCCCATCCAGCGTGGGGGCGGCATCGTGGTACACGACCCCCGCGGGAATCACGAGTTTTCCGGTGTTGGAATAAAGCGGGCCTTTGAAGATCTGGAACTTGCCGGCCATGAACTCTTTTTTCACCGCCAGTGCCGCGGTTTTGGCGGCGGGGGAAACGGCCGGACCAAACGGATCAAGCTTCACCACCCCATCACGGAAGCCTTCCATAATGCTGTGGGGATAGGGTTTGCCCATCATGGCGTCGGTAACCAGTTCTTTATAAATCGGTGCCCAGTTCCACGCGGAGCCGGTGAGAAAACCTTTGGGGTATAACGCAGCGCCATCAAAGTGATAACCACACACATATATCCCCCGACTCTTGGCGGTGAGAATAATCTGCTTCGGGCTATCGACGTGCATAGTCACGACATCAATTCCCTGGTCAGCCAGACTGTTTACCGCCTGAGCTTCTTTGACGGGCTGGAACCAGTCGCCAGTGAAAACAACGGTACAGGTGGCTTTGGGATTGACTGAACGTGCACCGAGAGTGAAGGCATTAATGTCCCGCAATACCTGCGGAATGGGTTTGGCGGCAATAAAACCGAGTTTGCCGCTTTTGCTGCTGTAGCCGGCTACGATTCCGCTGAGATATTCCACCTCATCAACATCACCAAAATACGTGGCAACATTTTTAGGCGTCTTCCCCGGCACATAATCGCCACCGCAGTGAACAAACAGAACATGGGGGTATTTGGGTGCCAGTTTGCAGACAAATGGAAAATACCCGTAAGATGTGGCAAATATCACTTTGGCATTATCAAAGTTGATCATACTTTGCATCGTCTGTGTGACGGCGATGGTTTCCGGGACATTGTCCTGAACCACCACTTTAACTCCCGGAATCTTTTTAAGCGATTTTCCGGCCACCGCCTGGGCTTCGTTGTAGCCCCAGTCCTTGGTGGAACCCA
This sequence comes from Planctomycetota bacterium, assembly GCA_021819825.1. Classification (GTDB taxonomy): domain Bacteria; phylum Planctomycetota; class Phycisphaerae; order WQYP01; family WQYP01; genus JAMDCX01. The sequence continues at coordinate 52,693 of JAKAEZ010000011.1, read as the reverse complement.
CGGTAATAACCCCGACGGTGAAAGCGGCCCAAAGCGGTCTGGCGGCACCGGCCAGCAAAAGCAACGCCGCCAATGCCACCAGCAGCGGCTGCATCCGCCTGGCGGCATAGTGGACAAGATAGTTTTTACCAGTTTTCATTTTTTTCCTTTCTTAACATAAACTGCCTGAAACATTCAACACGGGTTTAGAAAAACACATTGACACCAACGGTGCCGATATAAATATTCCGGTGTCCGCCGGTACCAAGAATATGCGAAGCGGTCATCAGATTGTTATTGAGTTCGTTGTAATACTGGAAGCCGGTAAAGGCCGTCCATGCCCCGAATTTCTTGGGAATAAAGGACAGCGGAACCGCTAACTGCAGGCCGGAGGATAGCACGCCAAAATTGTTTTTGGTCTGTCCCGTGGCATCCCAGAAGTCCTTGGGCCCGACGGTAAACCAGGTCGGAAATGTCAGCGTGATCGGATAATTTTTGATCGCCGCCAACGTGTACGTTGGAACCATACCCACTTCCACATCAAACGTCCCGCCGTTTCGACCGGTGACTACGGTTGAACTTCCCGTAACTTCGTAAAACGGGTTGATGTAAGGATTAAAAGAGAAGTTTTTGAGGAATGTATCGTGATAACTTAGTTTCAACGACAAATTTTGCTCCGTCGTGTAGGAGCCGTTCGGGCTGATAAAATCAACATACTGAAAATCGAGGGTAAAAGCCTTGGCAAGGGTGGTCTTGACACCCACAAAGGGATCGATTTCCTGGAATGCTCCATCAGGTTTAATATGCTGCTGGCTATTCCAGTCCTGCCAGATGCCCCCGTACGCGGTCACATCATTGATCAATCCCTTCCCGCTGTAAACATCCATATTAATGACCGTTAAGGGCTGCCAGGTAACGCCCTTGTCCGATACATGCAAACCGCGCGGGGTAATGTAATCAGTGGCAAACGTGGATTGGATAAACACGGACATGGCCGAACCCAGCGTATCACCACTGCCTGCATCATCCAATGACACAACAGTGTCAGAGGAACCCGCACTGGACTTACTCAAAAGATCATTGACAGCCTGATCCGCTGCGGAGCCGGTGGCAGCACCTGATAAGGCCGCAGGCGGCGCGGCGACATTCGATGAGCTAGAGGCGGTGTTTGCCGCGACACAAACGCCGCCGACGCTCAACATCACCGCGGCGGCCAATGCACTGGCAATCCTGGGGTTACCCGTAAGAGACGACAACATTGAAAATACTCCCAAATAAAGTCAACAAATATCCATGGCGAATCTGATGACACACCAGATTGCAGCATCCTGTGAACTTTGGCGGCACGTCGGCGGACGCACATTTCCGCGACTGCACGGATAATCAACTGGAAATTCTCATAATACAGGCATGTGTCCTCCTTAAAAAAAGAAAGAACAAAAAAGGGAGATTCAAGCTTTGTACCGCCGCCCGGATGCAAAAAATGCCTCACAGAACAACGCCGATTCACCAAGAATCGGGGAACGCGGTGAATCTCACCACGTTTGTAATTCATGCAAATACAATGCCGCGATGTGAATGGCTTCTGGAATTTCGCGTTAATATCCCCGCTCAACCGATAAATTGGGGATATTTCGCGTGAATTCCGACCAACTTTTTAAATACGGCCCTTGGGTTGCCGGGGCCGCCTGTGTGCTGATTTGCGAGCAAGAGTCACAATACCGCAACGCGACTGCTTATAATTTAAGCGACTAATCTTCGGCCAGTCGGATCGATAGTTGATCTACTTATTTACCAAGGTCGCAAGGTCGGAGATTTTATTTCACACGAACCGCCTGGACTTGTATGCGCAGGGTGGTTTCCATGACATGCCAGAGCATTTCCGGCTCATTGAGTTGGTTTTTTCCCAGGCGCAGAGAAGTCATGATCTCCCGCGGCCAGGCCAAAGTTTTATTCTCCGGCACAAGGCGCATCGGGCCGGATGTGTCATTGGTCAGAATCATGCACGGCCCGCTGTCGGTTGCATCGATAGCGCTTAGGTTGGCGATGCGGCGAATTTCGATGGTGCCGCGCGTGCCGACAATTAATCCGCGGACATCTCCCCAGACCGGATTTTTTTCGGGCGTAAACCAGTCCGCACGAAAATAGCCGGTGATGCCGCTTTCCGCGGTCACTGTGACATCCCCAAAATCGTCAAAGGTCTTTTGAGGCGCAGCGCCAAAGCGGCCCACGCGGCTGCTGAAGTGTTTTATTTTTTCACCGGTAAACCAGCAGAACCAATCCACCTGGTGCGACAGCAGATCGTTGAGCACACCGCCATATTGCCATGGATCGAAGAACCAGTCAGGACGGGTGGCCGCATTGAGTTTATGCGGCCCAACACCCATTAAATGCACCAGGTCGCCGATGCCCCCCTGCCGAAATATTTGTCGTGCCAGATCGTCAAAAGGTTGGCTTAGCCGCTCACTAAAATAGACAAAAAAGAGCCGCCCGCTTTTTTCGACCGCGCGGCGCAGCGGATCGAGCTGATTTAGATCGGTCAATGGCGGCTTATCAACAAAAAAGTGTTTGCCATGAGACAGTGCTTCAACAGCCAAGGCACCGCGCTGGGAATTTATCGCGGCACAGGTGATCAAATCAATTGTGGGATCGGCGAGAATTGATTCTTTGGTGCGAACCGCAACTCCAGGAAACCGCCGGGAGAATTCCTCCAGCAGGCGCGGCTCCGCGGTGGCAACGCCTGAACATGTGGCTCCCGGAATGGATAAAAGCCCTTCCACCTGTCCATAAACGTGGCCATGATTGATTCCTATAACGGCAAAATTCATCTGCGTCCCTGCGAGGTGTGTTTAAAAGTCCAACATGCCTACAAGCGTATTAAGGTCAAATCCGCCGCCGACACCGTAAGGCGTGGGATATCGCATCGCCTGCCCCAACGCCCCCGCGGCAGCACCGCCAATGGCGGGCATGCGTTCTTTCTGAACCTCCATTCCCAGACTTGCCAAGGCGTAACGCTCACGAATTTCGATAATTTTGGGATCGGTGCTGTTGGTAAGCGCGTGGTACAGTCGCTGGGTCATAGCTAATTTTCCGACATCCAGCCAGACATAAGCACACTTACCACAGAACTGCATATCCACAGGAATCATCGGATGCAGCCGGTCGATGGTCATTTGTTGTCGGCATTCGGGGCAGGGAAAGCGGCGTTTGTTATGCCCTTCAGTAACCAAAGCCGCCAAATCCTTAAGCGATGGCGTGTCTGGGCCGGCATCAGGCGGTTCCACGGCCCGGACAATGTGCATGAGACTCACACGGGAAATCCAGGTCCCGAAGCAACTGTTGCAGGTTTTAACATTCACGCCACCATAATTCGTCATGGTAAGCATTACAAAACAACCGGGACATCGCGGCATATCAGCCTCCATTACACCCAGTGCGCCAGGTAACCGAATGGTTAAGCGGTATTGTCATGCGCTTTGCGATAGATAGCAAGGCATTGAACAGCGTTGTGTTGAACAGCGTTGACGGCATTGAGAACTGCCTATTTGCCTTGTGAAACGGTACAATAGTGTTCATTCATTGGAAGCCCGGAATGGACTTCCTTTTTGGCGAGGTTTTAACCATGCCGGAAAACACACTACACACCAGCTCGGACGCACCGGGTGCATTGCCGACGAATATTGTGGAAATTCTCGCCCATGTGGCCGGACGCCATCGGCGATTACAGATTATTAGCGCCCTGCTCAAGGCGATACTGATTTGTCTGTTGATTTCTCTGCTGGTGGTATTGCTCTTGGGTGGGCAGCCGACCATGCCGCCGGTGTTGCGATGGATGATAGCGATTGCGGCATGGAGCAGCATGATTGCCGTTACGGTGGGGCTGCTGCGGCCTGTCTGGCGTGAACTGGACCTGCAGGCGGCGGCGGGGATGGTGGAACAGCGCGAGCCGGAACATGAAGAGCGCATTATCAGTGCCGTTGAATTTTCCCAAAGTCCGCCGCCGGTGGAACACGCGTCACCGGAAATGGTGCGCCATGTCATTGCGGAAGCACAGGCGCATACCGATCGTATTGATGTCGACAGGGTTTTATCCCGTAAAACTATTATGCAATGGGCGGTCTATTGTATACCGGCGGTTCTGGCGTGGCTGATTCTCTGGCCGTTATTTCCGCAAACGGTAACTACCGGCGTGCGGCGGATTTTCGCCCCCTGGAGCGCGGCGGTGGCCTCACGCCTGGCTATCCATGTAACGCCGGGGGATATCACGCTGGGGCAGGGAGCTAATCTGGAAATTCTCGGCAAAGCCAGGCCGCCGCTGGGGGGTAAGCCCGTGCGATCCATGACGTTGAATTTGACCAATACCGCCGGATCGCAGCGGCTGATCGCGATGACGCACATCGGGCCCAATATCTTTCGTGCCAATCTCACGGATATTGCGGGAACATTCCGCTATCAACTTACATCAGGAAACGCCCAAAGCCCGTGGTATCACGCGAATGTTATCGCCCGGCCGCGCATTTCCGAATTGCAAATCAAGTACACTTTCCCAGCATACACCGCCCTGCCGGCTCGGAGCACGGCAGGAAAAAACGGTTCAATTAAAGCTATCATCGGCACGCAGGTGCAATTAATTGTTCATGCTTCCGAACCGTTGGCGAAGAAAAGTTTTGTCGCCATGGGCACGCCCGTGGCCGGCGTGGTGCAACCGCTGCCGTTGACGCAACTGACCGGCCTGGAATATCAGGCAACCTTTCCGGTAGAGTACAGTTGCACCTATCGCATCAATCTGATCAATGCGCAGGGAATAAAAAACAACGATAATCATTTATGGCCCATCGTCGCGATTCCGGATCAACCGCCGCTAATTCACATTGTGCAGCCGGCCCGGCGCGTGCGGGTGCGCGTGGATGATTCCGTGCCGATTCTGTTTGACGCATCGGATGAATTTGGACTTTCCGGGGTGCAGGCCATTGTCACGGTAGGCCATTCTTTGCCGATGAGTTACAACATTGATTTGGGAATGAAAGATCCCCGGCATGTGCAACAAACCTGGAATCTGTCAGTCGCGGATCAACTCTTGACCGCCGACCGCCCCCATGCCAGAGCAATATTCTATCGACTTGAAGCGATCGACAACCGCCGGCCAGGGCATCAGAAAACCCGCACCGCCCTGCATGAACTGCTCATCGACCGGCATTTGCAGCAAAGCTATCAGCAGCGGCGAGACATGGCGGCCTATCGCGCGGTAAAGGCCGCCATTGCCAAAGCGCAAAACACCATTAATAGAGATAAGCAACGTATCGCCAATTTACAGCGCACGCCGGGAAATCGACGATTTTCAGATGGACAAAAACGCGCGGCGGAACAACTGCAGCAGAATCTGGCCCAGACGGTGGATAATTTGCAGGCGGCAGCTAAAGCATCCCAAAATTCCGCTTTTTCAACAAACGCTCAGAAAGCCGCCGCAGCCGCTGAACAACATTTACCCGAGGCCGCCAATAATGTGGCGGCCGCCAGTTTCGCCACGCCGCAACAATCCGCACAACGGAACGCCGATCTGGCGGCAGCGCAACAGAACCTCGGGCAGTCGCAACAGGCGCTAAACAAACTTCAACAGCAGATGGCCCAACAGGCGGGCCAACAACAACTGGCGGACAGTTTGAAAACTCTGGCCCGGCGACAACGGGCGTTAGCGAAAAAAATGACCGAACAACCGAATTCACCCAACGTGCAGCGTCAGCAGCAGACATTACATCGCCAGCTCGTCAAACTTCTGCAGCAACACAAGGCGTTACAAACGCCGGTAGCCGCAAAGGTGCAACCCACCATGGCGAGCTTGAAAAATCAACTGGGACAAATTATCTCCGCTCAGCAACAAGCGACCGCCACGCTCCAGCAGCAATTACACGCCCAGTGGGCAAAAACGCGGATCGCGCAGCTTGCCGTCCAGCAGCAACAGCTCAATAAGCACATTAAAGCCCTTGAAACATCAGCCAAATCCGCGGATCAGGCACAACCGAATTTGCCCAATGAACCAGTAATGAATGCTGTAGTAAGCAATCTGCGGCAACATGCAGGGCCGGCGGCCTTGGAAGGCCAGAACAACATTGCCCGCAATCTGCAACAAGCCGCTGCTAATTTAAATCACGCGGCACAGCCCCCCACGCCGCAACAGCGGCAGGCTCATCAGGCGGCAATGGCCAATGAGCATCAACTTGCGCATATCAATGCGGCAACCAATCCCCAAGGCAATACCTCACCCGTGCAGCAAGCCAACGCCCTGCAGCGCGCAGCCGGTGCAATGAATCAATTGGCCCAAAAAATGCTCAACCAGGCTCCCACGCAGACGGAAGCTCAAAACCTCAATGCCGCCATGACGCAGGCTCAGGCGGCCATGCGGGCGGCGGCGGATCAGAATGCGGAGCAGGCCTCGGCGTCGCTGCAACGTGCCCAGCAATTTATGAATAACGCGGTGCAGCAGCAGTTGGCACACACCCAAACACACGCCGGCCAAAGCGGACAACTCCAGCAGTTGGCCCGCAATGCCAACCAACTGGCACAACAGCAGCAACAGTTGGCCGCAAAGACAAGACAATTGATGGCTCAGATTGCCGCACCCGCGGTAAATCCGGGGCAGCAGGCACAAAATGCCCGAAAGATTGCCGATCAAATTGCGGAAGCCGCAGCGCTTGCCAAAAAGCTTGAGCAGCAAACCCAGACCGGTGCACCGGATTTAAATTCAGATATTGCTCAAGCGCGTCGGCAGATGCAATCAGGAACACGTGACCAAAAAGATTCCGCGCGGGCCCTTGGCAAATTAAACCAGGCAGCAGCCGTGGAACATCAGCAATCTGCTCTACAACACTTACGGATTGCCTTGGATGATTTAAATGGGGCCTTGCATTCGCCGGAAATGCGGAATGTACCGCAATATAAAAACATGATTGCCGGACAAATCCAGCAGCAGAACCGAACCGACGGCAAAGGCGCAGACAAGCAGCCGGCGAATCGCAATAACGGCCCCAGCGGCAACCAACAGGCCCAGACCGGCCAAAGTTCCTACCAGCGCATTATGTCCGCCGCCCAACAGGTACAAAATGCCCTGCAGGCCCAACAGCAGGCCGGGCAGGGGAATTCACAGGCGGCACAACAGGCGGCGCAATCCCTTGGAGCGGCGGGAGAAACCATGAATACGCAAGGTGCAAATGGCAATCGGGGCGCACCGACCGGCGGTAGCGGTGAGGGTGTGGCCATGGCGGGTCAGGCCGGCACCCCCGGCGCAGCAGGCCAAGGCTTAAGCGGCAACCCCACCGGCATGACCGGCCCCGGCGGCCCCGCGGGCGCGCCGCCCAAGCCGGTACTGGCTATGGGAATCAGTCCGGCCCAGTGGAGCAATCTAGGCCCACTGGCCAAACGACAATTGTTAAATACAGCGCGGCAAAATATTCCCGCCGGCTATAAACGCATGGTGCGTGACTATTACATCCGGCTTTCAGAAATGCGGGTGCGATGATTTTTTGCTCACCATTACCACAGACAGGATTTATCAAACGTATCCGCTATCGGCGGCCGGTCGTCCTGGCTGCGATTGCAATTATCTCGGCCGGTCTTTCGCTGAACGTAACCGCAGTGCAGGCAGAACGCCCCATTGCGGTGTATGTAAAAAGCGCGATCGCCCATGGGCTTGGGTGGCTGACGAAACATCAGAAAACCAGTGGAACATTCCCCTGCAACCGCAATGACCGCCCCGCCGTGACATCTCTGGCGGTGATGGCATTTTTAGCGCGCGGATACACTCCGGGCACCGGGCCCCACCATCAGGTCATTGATCGGGGCATCAACTGGGTGCTGGAGCACCAACTCCCCGATGGGTACATCACTGTGCCCGGCGGCACCATGTATGATCACGGCATATCCACGGTGATGCTCTCAGAGGCTTATGGTGTGGCAAATCCGACGTTGCGCAAGCGTATTGGAAAGGTTTTAGCCAAGGCGGTGGCGCTAATTCTTGCGGCACAAAAAAATTCGCGTGGCATTTTTGCGGGCGGCTGGCGGTATCAGCCCACGGCAACGGATGCGGATATTTCCTGCACGGGCTGGCAACTCATGGCCCTGCGGGGCGCGGCGGACTGCGGAGCGGCCATTCCCGCGGCGGCGATCAAAAATGGTATCGCGTTCGTGCTGCGCGATGCCAACGTCAATGGCGGCTTCGCGTATCAGCCGGGCGGCCCCCCAGGGCGCGCACGCACGGGTACCGGAATTCTGGCGTTAGAACTTATGGGCCAGAGAAATTCACACCAGGCCATCGCGGGCGGAGATTTTTTATTGAATCATCCGCTATCACCCAATGAGAATTTTTATTTTTATGCGGTCTATTATTGCAGTCAGGCGGCCAATGAATTGGGTGGCAAATATTACCAGCAGATTTACGGTACTATCCGCCATGAATTAATTCAATTACAAAATAGCAATGGCTCCTGGACCCCCAAGGACGGCATTGAGCAGCAAGGGTCCAAAGCTTATGCGACGGCCATGGCGGTGCTGGCGTTATGCGTACCCTACCATTATTTGCCGCTATATCAGCGCTAACGCCGGGGGTTAAAATACGATGGGTGAAACCACGATTATGCCGTGTGCTGCGGCACAACCAAAGCGGCGGTCGGCTTGGCCGGCTTCGCGGGTGTTTTCTTTTTCAGATAGTTGCCCATACCGACAATAATCGTGGAAAGCACCAGTACGATAATTCCGCCGGTAATAAGCGCGTGGGTTTTTTTGCTGGTACCTTTCCACTCATGAAGTATCACGCCCCAAAGCGTGGCGAAAATAATGATGCTTGCCATGTGCAGCGTCCAACCAGAGAATTTGCCCGCTTCCGGCATTTTGGTCTGGCCCATCGTATAGAAGAAGAACTGGAAATACCACGTAACACCGGCAAGCGCGGAAAGGGTGTAGTTATTCAACAGAGGCACCCGATTAGAGGGTAATTCGATATTACCCACTGGCTCGGAATAACCCGGCCCATCAAGACCCGTGACGATCCGATTTTCCTCCGGCGCGGAAGTTGCGGCCAGATATTGCCGACCGCTGCGATTTTTCAAATGCAGAATCAGGCACCATATAAAATTAGTGGTAAATCCACCCCAGAGCAGAACCACCAGGGATGGCAGGCCATTCCACATGTTGCTGGCATGATGCGTCGCCAATAAGACTTTGGCGGTATTCTTAATCGGCGTTGCGGCGGTGAGGCCAAAATTAAAGCAGGCACTCATAATGCCGGAAAAGGTGGCCACCATAATTCCTTTTTTGAAGTTGAATTCCTTGACCACCTTTTGTTTTTGATCCTCCGGAAGTTCCCGCTCTTTGGACATCCCGGCCATGCCGCTGACCGCGATCCCCGCCAAGCATACCAGCACACCCAGCAGAAGGACCTGACCATACAGATGAGTCACCAGATTACCAAATTGTCCGTCATATATGGGAACCATCAGCGTGCCGAACGCCGCGCAATAGCTCAGGGCAATAGCCATGCCCAGGCCAATGCCCAGATACCGCATGGTCAGGCCGAAGGTCAGACCTCCCAACCCCCAGAGCACCCCGAAAAAATAGGTCCAGAAAATCGTTGAGGCGCTGGCGGCATGAATGGCCTGCCAGAAATCCGGCACCAGGAGCCACGCGAAACATAAGGGCGCGACAATCCAACTGAAGAACCCGCCCACCAGCCAGTAGGTTTCCCAACTCCAGCGCTTTACTCCTCGGAACGGCAGATAAAAACTCGCGGAAGCCAAGCCACCTGTCCAATGCAGCGCCACGGCCGCAAACCAATTTGTACCTGAGCCGGTATTCAAAACAGCCTCCATAGCTTTTAGAGCAAAACCTATTGAAACAGCAATAAGAAGAACAGCGGCCCTGAAAACCTGAACGCTGCACGGAAAACAGCAGTAAGACTACTACAACTGCCGGGCACGGCTCCAAGAACCGGGATATTTCCGCATCTGCCGGCCGGTACGCCGGGGGTACCCAACCAACACTCCGCCATTCTTTCATGCGGTATGCTAACGATTTTGGGCACCAAGTCAACAACAAGTTCTATTGATTTTTTGACATCTTATTTTTAATATAAAATCATAATTATCGGCACGATTTATCCTCTTATTAGGTTACATGATCTATGAAAAATGACATTGAACGCCCCATCTATTTTCCGGTGGACGACGCAGCGATGGCTACCGGGTTGTATCTTACCGGTGCGGGGCGCGAACAGTATAGGCCCTTTGAACGCTATCCGCATACCGCACACCCGCGCATGTACATGTTCACGTGGGAAACCGGCCGGGTGCTGCCGGAATACCAACTGGTTTACATCTATTCGGGATCGGGAGAGTTTGAATCACACGTTACCGGTCGCACCAACATTAAAGCGGGAACAGCATTGCTGCTGCTTCCCGACGTATGGCACCGGTACCGTCCCACCGCGGGAACCGGTTGGGCCGAGGTGTATTTATCTTTCAACGGCCAGATACCGCACATGTGGCAGACCACCGGGCTTATTTCGCCGGCAAATCTGGTCCGCACGATCAAAACACCAGAACGTCTGGCCGAAAGCATGGATGCGATTATCGAATTTACTCGCAAGAACCCAAGCGGTTCGCCCCGGGAATTGGCCCTCTTAACCCTGGAGGCGCTGGCCATTGCCCTGGGCAACGGTGAGGCCACCGAGGCTCGCCAAGTCGGAAAGCCTCCGGCATCCCATGCCGTGCCCACACAGGATGCCATTGTCAATGCGGGGCTGCATCTGATTTGGAACCAGAGCCATCGAAATTTGTCGGTGCATGACATCGCCCGCGCGTTGGGAATTCAACGCCGAACGCTGTCGCGGCATTTCCTGTCCGCACGTGGTCGAAATGTGCTGGAGGAATTAACGGCCTGCCGTTTGGCGCGAGCCCAGCGGATGCTGCGTGAAACACGTTTGCCGGTGAAGCGTATTGCCTATGCCGCCGGCTTTTCCAGCCCTACGCATCTGGCGGTGGTCTTCCGTCGCGAACTGGGCACGACTCCTCAACAGTATCGCAAAAAAGAATCCGGGGACTTTAACGCTACGAACAGGACCGCTCTTTGATCGTCAGGGCCGGCACCATGAGCGCAGAGGATCATTCATGGGTCCGGGGGCCATCCCGTAATACGGTAGTCTGCGAAGCCAGACAGGCGTGGTTCATGCCAAGATAATCTCGAACAATCAGCCCCTCCAGAGGATCAATATCCGCCACGGTGCCTTCAATAATATGCCCAGCACAGGATACGCGGATATGCCGCCCCAGCATTCGACATCGCGATCGCCAAAGCGGTAGAATTTTTTCGATCGGTGCCGGCGGATTACACCACTGTTGCAGATTCTTGATCAGTACCACAAGCACTGCGGGAATATCCCAGGACTGATTGGAAATCATATTAAGTGCCACCGCCCGGTCCGCAAGCTCCGGCGGAAAATCATGCTGCTTCTGTAAGACATTTATACCCACACCAATAACGTAATCCGTCAGCGCGGGATTTTTTATATTGGCTCGCGTTTCAATCAAAACGCCCGCCAGTTTGCGCCCGTCCACCAACACATCGTTGGGCCATTTGAGTTCAGGAACCCGCCCGGTAAACAGCGTAACGCTATCCGCCACGGCCAATCCCGCAGCCAGAGATAAGGTTTCGACCGATAGGTCCCGCCCCGGAAGTAAGAGCGACAATAATGCGGACTGCCCGGGTTTAGCGTCCCAGCGATTTCCCCGACGGCCCCGCCCCCTCGTCTGGAGATCCGCACAGACGGCTACCGGCTGCTGTGCTCCAGCGGCTGCCAGGGTAAAACATTCATCATTGGTGCTGGGCGTTTGCAGAAATGCCCGGACTTCGAGAGTGATTTGATTTTCAGAAAGCATGGCCCGCAGGGAATCTTCTGCGATGGAATTACAAATTGACTCACTCATGTTCGAGAAAATCCATTGCCAAGTCCGAGGCGGGTGCCGAATGCGTCAGTGCGCCGACACTGATACGGTCCACGCCCGTGGCGGCGATCTCCGCGATAGTCTTGAGCGTAACGCCACCGGAAGCCTCCAGCAATGGCGGCCCGCCCGGGCGGAATTCATCGCGCAGCATAACGGCTTGCCGCATCTGCGATGGCGTCATATTGTCCAGAAGAATAATATCCGCCGCACCCGGCAGAGCTTCCCGCAGTTGATCCAGAAGATCAATTTCCAGCCACAGGGGAATATGCCGGGGGATGCCGGCGCGCAACTGACGGGTGATTTCCGATAAAGATAATGCCTTTCCCGCGGATCGGCGCAAGGCCGCAAGATGATTATCCTTCAGCATGACCCCGTCAAAAAGCCCCATGCGATGATTAACTCCCCCACCGCACCGCACCGCATATTTTTCCAACTCCCGCCAGCCGGGGGTCGTTTTTCGGGTGTCACAAATAACCGGCTTTCCCGATTGGTTGGATCCCCCGGCGGCAGCCTGAACGTATTGCCTGGTCAACGTGGCGATGCCCGAAAGGCGTCCCAGAAAATTCAACACCACCCGTTCGGCGGCAAGTATCGCGCCAGCCGGCCCCATGATTTCCGCAACCGCTCCGCCGGGCTGCGCCAGGCCGCCGTCCGGAATCAAAATGGAACTTTTAATCCGCGGGTCATAATATGAAAGAATCTCGGCCACCAGAACTGAGCCGGAAATCACCGCTTCTTTGCGAGCAACAATTTTTCCCACGGCGGATATATCGGGGGGAATACTTAAAGCAACCGTGCGATCCAACCGGATGGCGGTTTTATCCGCGGTGTTCGGCAAATCACCGAGGTCTTCCCGTATCGCCAATTCAATCAATGAACGGATCGCAGCAGGCAGTGGGCGAAAATCATCCACAGTCAGAACCTCGGGCGCAGCGACTATGGCCCCAAAAAGGTTCCGTAGCTTTGGAATTAATCATCATCATCTTCATCGTAGAAGATGTCTTCATCTTCATCATCAAGATCATCATCATCATCATACGCGCCGCCTACGTCGTCGTCCTCAAAATCATCCTCTTCATCGTCATCTTCATCTTCATCGTCATCCAGATCGTCCTCATCGTCTTCATCCTCATCCAGATCGTCGTCCTCTTCATCCCGCCGACGTTTCGCCTGCCCTAATGCCGTATCTTCACATGGATCTTCCGGCTCAGCGATGATGGCCGCTAATGACTCCTCCGCATCGGCTGTTTCCGGCCCGCCCGCGGAAAAAAGCGACTCCAGCGAATCCTGCGGTGCCGACAATTTAGATTGGCCCGCCCCAAAATCTTCGACACTACACTGCATGACCATATACGGTTCTCCATAATCTGCCAACCAAGTATGCCGGCTTTCCACCGCCGCCCCAATCTTAGATCGAGATCCATGCAAGCGGCGGAACTATCCCCCGGCACCCCGGTAAAGAGCAATCCAACCGCCGGTAAAATACAGTCAATTTTGGACAAGTCAATGGCTCCGGCGATAATTACACCCGATAATGCCAAGGGCAATAGTCCGTAAGGCCTCCGTGCAAGGCGCGGTATTTGGATGCGAAAGGAAATTTTATGATAAAAGCCAGTAAAATCGCGGTTTTTCCCGGCACGTTTGATCCGCCGACGTTGGGGCACCTGGATGTGATCCGCCGAGGCTATAAACTTTTCGATCATCTGATTGTGGCCATTGGGAAAAATCCGGAGAAATCGGAACTCTTCCCGGTGGACCAAAGATTGGAATTAATTCGGGGCCTCGTGGCCGATCTCCCCACGGTATCGGTGGAGGCCTACGAGGGGCTGACCGTGGAATTGGTGCGTAAACGTGGAGCTATTGCCATACTTCGCGGCCTGCGAAACATGACCGATCTCGAGTACGAATTTCAACTGGCTCTCACCAATCGAGCCGTGGCGGATGTGGATACCGTTTTTATTATGACCAATGAACGCTTCGGCTTTACGTCCAGCAGCCTGATCAGACAAATCGCCTCCCTGGGGGGCAATCTGGATAATTTAAGCGCCTTGCTGCCGCCGGGGGTTATTACCCACCTGCGGGAATATCGTGATAAAAAAGTCGGGTTGTTCCGCGAGTCGCCCGGAAACCCTACCGTATAAATCTCATGCGGCCGATGTTGGGAATGATGGCCCAGTTGATGGCACGCATCGGACGGAAGCCGGCGGGCCAGTAAACCATAAAGGCGCGGCCCAGAATATAACGTTGCGGCACCACCCCCAGCGGCAGGTGCATGTGTCGCAGCACCGGTTCGACACGGTACCAGGCTCGCGAATCCTCGCTGTCATTGGAATTGTCACCCAGCATAAAGTACTGGCCCTTCTTCAGGGTGATGGGATGGCCCATCGTGCCGGTTCCGGGTCGTGTGCCGCCGGGATCCACGGAGCTGTTTAAGGGGAAGCGAATCTTCATTTGCGTGTAGTAAATATCACGCATTAAAAGCAGATGGCGCAAGGTGCAGCCGCCGGTTACGTCAATTTGTACTTTGGGCGTTTCCTGTTCACCGGTCGCCTCACGCACGCGCGCAACAGCCAAAGCATCGGCCAAGGTCCACGGTGCCGCATACTGCAACACCAATTGCCCGTTGATCCAGAATCGCGCTTCATGTTGTGTATTGCTCATCGCCAGTCGGTATGCTTGACCGGCTTGCAAAGCCCCGGGCGTGTGAAAAATGCTCATGGATTTGCGTGCGATGGCTCGGTAGGTGCGCAGCGCAGCATCCCATTGATAAAGTTTTAACGCGCCATCGTGCGCCAGAGTAATTTGAAACCGATTGGTGGCCGGACCAAGCGTCATGCGCACGGCTGAATCAGGGCTGTGCGATATCCAGACCGTCCGCAAATACAGATTACCGACCAGGTGGTGCCCATTCCAATAAGGATTCGCGTTGTAGCCCAGATCATTATAGAGATAACTATTACGCTGAATAAACTCCAGATGCCCAAGGGCATCGGAGCGCCCGGTTGAAAAATGAATTACCGGGCCGCCGGTAAACCATTTTCCGGCACTACTGCTTTGCGGCTCGCCCACCCATGGGTTACTCCAGCGATTGCCATTCATGCGTTCGCGCCCGGCATCGGTGGGGTAAAAGTCGTTGTTGTAGACCACCTGCAGCATGGATTTTTCGACATGCACCGGCTTGTGTGCGATTTTTCCGTCAATAAATACATCCCCATTGACGATCTCAACGGTATTGCCCGGCAATCCCACCAGCCGCTTGATGAAATTTTGCTTGCCAAACATCGGCTCACGGAATACCACGACGTTCCATCGTTTGGGAGGCGAGAACCAATAAAGATATTTCATCACCAGAATACGATCGCCGTTGGAGGTGTATGGAAAGTGCAAGGTTTCAGAGGAATTATTGCTGCTGTAAATTCGCTTGAGGATGGGTTTGCCGCGCAAATCGTCCGCGGGAATTAAAAAATGGCAATTCGGGCACATGGTGTAACCCGGTGCGGGAATGGCATGGGGATCGGTCAATTCACCATTGTTCACACGCACGAGCGTGGATTCAACCTGACCGGTTTCCGGATCACGGACGGGGAGCCATTGCTGATCAACATTGGCATTGACATTGAAATTATATCCGCACATGGGGCACACGGCCCGGAAATGCGCACCACTTAGCGTTGGAGCCATGGAACCGGTCGGAATAACAAATGCTTCCACGCAAAATGTGCGGAACGTGAACGCGAGAATAAGCGCCAGAATCACCGTTTCCAGGGTTTCTCTAATGCCCGGATTGGGCTTGCCAGAGGGACGGGCAGGTCCGGGAAGCACAGGAGAAACAGGGGCTATTGCGGCAGCGGGCGGCAAGCCGGCCGCCGATGGCGCAGCGGGCGAGTTGCGAACATCCGGGGTCTGCGGTACCGGCGGCATGTTGGGGTTATTTAACAGCGGATTGTTATCTGATTCCATGCGAATCCCTTTTTTTAACTCGTCGCAGTACTATTTGGCCCGCAGTTGTGCATCCTGAATTTCCGCGGCGGTACGCTGCATGGAGAGCGTCGGATACCATTCTACATGAGCCGACGCGATCCTCGGGACAATTTCCCATGCTCTTGGCACCAGGATGATCAGTGCCCCCCATCCACCATGGCGGCATCCATCACCGCTTCTGAAAGCGTCGGATGGGCGTGAATGGTTGAGGCAATTTCAGTGCGTGTGGCCTCCAGCCTGCGGGCCAAAACCAGTTCAGCGAGCATTTCCGTAGCTTCGGCTCCCAGCAAATGCGCTCCGAGAAGCTCACCATATTTCTTGTCAAAAATTAATTTAACAAAGCCTTCCGGCTCGCCCATGGCCTGCGCTTTGCCATTGGCTGCGAAATTGTATTTGCCGATTTCATAGTCCAGCGATTTTTCCCGGCATTGTTTCTCAGTTAGGCCAACACTGGCCACCTGCGGGTAACAATAAGTGCAACCGGGGATGGTAGCGTAATCCATTTCCCGATTGTTGACCTCAAACATACGCTCTACGGCAATGGTCGCCTCCATACTTGCCACATGCGCCAACCAGGGCGGGCCGATCACATCACCGGCGGCGTAGATGCCATCCACCGATGTTTTGAAACTCTTATCGACCTTAATGGCACCGCGATCCATCATGGGCGTGGCACTGGGGGCAAAAAGATTTTCCACGTTACCCGTTACGCCGACCGCAAGGAGTACCAGATCAACCGATAATGTTTCACTTTTACCATCCCGTGACAGCGTTACTACAGCGCCATCGGGCTTTACCTCGACTTTTTCAGTTTTGCTGTTGGTGCGAATATCAATGCCACGCTTCTTGAAAATGGCTTCCAGGCGGGTGCTAACATCGGAATCCTCAATAGGCAGGATATTAGGCAGCATTTCCACGAGCGTCACCTGCGCGCCAAACGCGTTGTACACATACGCAAATTCCACGCCGATCGCGCCGGCACCAATAATGAGCATTTTTCCAGGTATTTTCGGTAGGATCATCGCCTCCCGGCTGGTAATAATTCTTTTTCCATCCGGCTTAATATTCGGCAAATCTCTACTTCGTGCCCCGGTACAAATCAGGATTTTATTGGTTTGTAACGTGCTGGTCACCGCGCCCTTCTCATCGCGCACTTCCACCATTCCGGGCTTGGGAATAAAGCCCGTGCCGGAAAATTTTGAGACTTTATTTTTCTTGAACAGAAATTCAATGCCCTTGCTCATGGTGACCGCCACCGACCGGCTGCGCGCCACAATTTTATCCCACTGCATTTTTTCCGTGTTCACCGTAATGCCGTAATCATTTGCCGCGCGGTGCATCTGGTGCATGACATGGGCATCCTGAATCAACGCTTTGGTGGGAATGCAACCCCAATTCAGACAAATACCGCCCAGTTCCGCACGCTCAACACACGCCACTTTTTTTCCAAGCTGACCCGCCCGCACCGCCGCGACATAACCCGCGGGACCGGACCCGACAATAACCAGATCAAATTTTTCTTCTGCCACAAAAAACTCCTGCTCGGCCACCATCGGCCGTTACCCATGAATTGTATGCGAACCGTTTCCCGCCGCCAATGACGTAATGCCGCTGGTATGTCGCGATTACTCGGTGACCTCGAGTTTCAAAGATTTTGCCGCCGGGCGGGTCATGTTGCGCACGCTGATCTGGCCGGCGAGGTTTTCCACAATGCTGTCAAGGAAGCTCTGGGAAGGACAACCCGCTTTAAAACCCGCAAAGAGTTCTCCCTTATCACCATGCCGCGGAATGCGGATATCCATAGGCAGTTCGCCCAGGAAGGGCAGGCCCATTTCCTGGGCCATGCGTTGCGTGCCGCCGCGCCCGAAAAGATCGTATTGTGTTCCATGATCGCAGACAAAATAACTCATATTCTCCACCACCCCCAGAATCGAGACGCCCAGTTGCTGAAACATTCGCACCGCCCGGCGTGCATCCATCAGCGCCACTTCTTGCGGCGTCGCCACGATCACCGCGCCGGTCAATGGAATAGACTGTGCCAAAGTCAAAGACACGTCTCCGGTGCCCGGCGGTAAATCTACCACCAGATAATCCAGATCACCCCATTGCACCTGCTCAAGAAACTGCTTGATGACGCCGTGCACCATCGGGCCACGCCAGATGAGAGCTTTTTCACGCGGAACAATAAACCCAATGGACATGACTTTGATGCTCTGCCCGTGCGGCCCCACGACAAACGGGATGATCTTGTCACCCTGCACCGCCGGTGATTGGGCTTCCAAACCAGTCATCGTGGGAATCGATGGGCCATAGACATCGGCATCCATAAGCCCAACAGTGGCACCGCGCAAAGCCAGTCCGGCCGCGATGGCCACTGAAATTGTGCTTTTACCAACGCCCCCTTTGCCCGCTCCCACCGCGATAATATTTTTTACGCCGGGAAGAATCGTCCGCGGATCGCTTCCCGATCGCACCCGGCTGCTGAGGGTAACATCCACTTTTGTAATGCCCGACACCCGCGCTACCGCCGCCGTCACATCCGCGCGAATTCGGTCCTTAAGCGGGCACGCCGGCGTGGTAAGCTCCACATCAATTTTGGCCGTTGTGCCGTGCACCTCAACCGACTTTACCATGTTGAGGCTCACAATATCCTTAAATAATTCGGGATCCTGAACCGACCGCAATGCTTCAAGTACGTCTTCCTTCGATGCCATATTTTTGTCTTCCAGCCGTGCAAACACAATCAACCGCAGCCAACGCCGCGGCAAGGTAACAATTGTATCCGTTAATCCGTCGCGCAACTATATCGCCGAAGGCACCGAAGTCGCATTGTGCCATAGAACACCGTGATGAGAACCTGATGGTCGTTTGGCGGCACGGGATTATTCAGCGGATTGATCATCCGGCGAGCGGCGGAAGGCGCGGATTAATATTTCCCGTACAGCGGGCCGAAATTGCGGCAGGCGGCAAAATCCGCGGCTTGTGGCTCGGCAGCGCCAAAGGCGGTCCAGACAGATGGACGAAAAATGCGATCTTCCGGCACATTGTGCATGTACACCGGAATGCGCAGCATGGAGGCCAGGGTGATCAGCTCATGGCCAATATGCCCCGAGCTTAATGCGCAGTGATTAGCCCCCCAGTTGTTCATCACGGTATACACATCGCGAAACGCCCCCTGCCCCGTGCAGCGCGGCGCAAACCAGGTGGTGGGCCATGTAGGATTGGTACGTTTGTCCAGAATATCATGAACGTTGGATGGCAAATCAATTGTCACGCCTTCCGCGATCTGCAACGCCGGCCCCAATCCCTTGATAAGATTCAGGCGAGCCGCGGTCACCGGCATTCCGCCCCGGGTACGATAGCGCACGGAAAAGCCACCCCCGCGGAAATATTCATAAATAGCCGGACACCATTGAGCCGCACGAATACAAGCCGCCGCCTCGTGGGGCTTAATCCGCCACCAGGGCTTGATGGTCGGATGCGAATTGTGCGTTTGGCAACCCGTTGCATCCAATGCCGCCGAGCCACTATTAATCAAATGCAGTATTCCACCGGCCGCATCGTCCTGAAGTTCGTGCCCGGTGGCCTGAAACACCGATTGCGGACTCCAATACGTGCGCACATCGGCAAATACCTGGGCCGATCCGGTAAGCAAATGGCCGAAAAGCATGGTCGCTCCGTTGAGGGCGTCATTTTCAGTTGCGACAATGTACGGCTGGCGGATACCGCTCCAATCAAATGAGGAATTCAAAATTGTTTCCAGATAATCGCCATTTGGATAATGATCCGTCCATTGTCGTTGCCCCTGAAAACCGGCGGCAATCGCGTTATACCCCTGGGCTTCTTCTCCATACCCGAGTTTTGCCAACTGCGGATTACCGACCATCAGGTCGCGCACGATGATCGCCATTTTTACACAGTGTTCCCATTCTTTATTTTTTTGTGCTCTACTTCGTCGGCTTGCGGCGCTGTTGGCATCAAGCCCTTCAACGCAATTGGCTTTCGTCCATGTCAAAGCTTGCGCGAATTCCCGGGTATCAAAAATGTTGCGGTCAATTCTTCGCGCCAGTTCGGTCATATCCACATTCATGACCCGCATGCCCAGATACGCTTCAAAAAAACTTGCATCCACCGCCGACCCGGCGATACCCATCGACACAGAACCAATCGAGCAATACGACCTGCCGCGCATATCCGCAACCGCCACGGCCGCGCGGGCGAATTGCAGCAATTTTTCCCGCACATCATCCGGAATCGCGGTCTGGTCGGCACTTTGCACATCCTGACCGTAAATATTAAACGCCGGCAGCCCCTTCTGACTGTGGGCCGCTCCGATCGCCGCCAGATACACCGCACCGGGTCGTTCGGTACCGTTAAATCCCCACACCGCCTTGGGAATCAGCGGATCCATATCCATGGTTTCTGAACCATAGCACCAGCAGGGGCTGACGGTGATGGACGCCCCCACGCCCTGCACGGCGAATTTTCGCGCACAGCGTGCCGCTTCCGCCATAGAGCCGATCGTGGTATCCGCCAGGACGCATTGCACTTTCGTTCCATCCGCGTGACGCAAATTGGCGGTGAATAACTCCGCCACGCTTCGCGCCATTTCCATGGTCTGCTTTTCCAGGGATTCCCGCACTCCCCCGCGCCGCGCATCAATGGCGGGACGAATACCAATTTTGGCGTTCGGTACCACCAACCGGTTTTTCGGAGCGTTGACAACGATAGTTTCAGTTTTGCTCATCATTGGGTCCTTCTGATTGACGGCGCACACTTTGGTTAATCGCCGCGGCTCATTTTGCCGGCGCTTAACCGCCGGACAAGTGCGACAAGTCGATATTCCACCGGCTTTGAAAACCGCCCGTTCGGCATGTGATTAAATATTACCGCACAGCGTAGACAATGCCCAGAGCGTATTGTGCGTTTGACGGAAAACGAAAATGCCTTGACGCAAAAATAAAGCCGGCAAGTTGGCGGGGAGGCGTTTCACGCCAGCGCCGCGATCGATTTGTTCACCGCGCTACCCAGGTCGGAGCAAAGGCGGTCACCAGTTGCTGAATCGGATTGTACGCCGGCAACGCGAAGGCGTTTAAGATCGCGGCCGCCGTCAGCAGCAGCAACAGCCCAGCGGTCAAATGCCGCTTCTTTCGGCGTTTACCCGTACCTACTTGTGGCGAGTCTATTTCCGGCAGCCCCATAAGCGCATAAGTTCCAACGCGCATCACGGCACTGCCGCCCAGTAGAATTCCCAGCATGTTGATCCCCAATACTGTCAGCCCCAATACGGTGCCGCGTCCGACGGCGAGAAACAAGTCAACTCGGGCAATGCTTCCCAGTGTCGGCGGAAGGCCGCCAAGCGATAACAGGGCCACGAGCAAAAGCAGTGAATACAAGGGTTTTACGCGAGTAAATGAAGGCCATTGATGTTTTAATCCCAACGATTTTCGGCCGATAATTCCCCCGGATGAACCGACCGTAATCCCCGCGGCAAGGGCGTATAACAGCACACACCCCACCAAATCCGCAGGGGCCACATGACTTAACGAAATCCCCGCGGCCAGAGTCACAAAAGTGCAGGCCATGAATATCCCGACTATATTTCCCAAAATATCCGGAACCACGACTTGAAACATAGCCTTAATTCCATACGCGATAACGGCCAGAGCGCCCAGAAAAACCACCGTTAGCGTGACGACATTGGCGGCCGCGGGCGCGACGGAAATTAAACGATGCATAATTCGCAGATAGACCGCGCAGGATCCAATGGCCGGCACCAGCAGCAAAAACAAAACGGTCGACGCGGGCGCATCCCCGGCGGCACTACCGTACCACCAGATCAGTGGAAGGCTGCCTGCCCAGAATAATATGGGTGAAATAAATAAAACCACCAGCACGCCGCCCCATGCTGATGCGCCGTGCGATGCGGATATGAGCGCTTGGCCGATCCGCAGGCCAAAACCTCCCTGTGTCAGGGCCGCCAGGGCTAAAAGCATTATCAGCAAACTGGCCAGCAGCGCCACCGTTGCAAACGTCCTGTCACCGCCTGTCCCAAAGGTAAATGGCACCGCCAGAGGAAGCGATGCCAGCAGCATACATCCGGCCATCATCGGCAAACTATGCAATGCCGGCATCACGCTCCAGCCCAGCGTGCTTAAGGTAACCAACAGGCAGTATCGCCAATCTCCCTGCCCGCTGGGACTTATTAGCCGCCAGGTCATCACCGCCGCAGTCGCGATAAGCAAAATAACACTGGTAAATATCCATCCCATAGGGTCTATCACCAACCAGTGTGAGGTATAGTTTGATGCCACCGTACCAAATGTTCGAGGATAAAACCGCAGTTGCGCCAGCGTTGCAATCGTCAGGCCCGTAAAACAGACCATGACACTGGCCGAGCGCGACGTGCCGCTCGGCAGCAGCGCCGCAAGTGCCAGAACCCCAAGGGTAAGCAACAGTACAATCTGCGGGGCTAAGATGGCAAGAACGTGGTACGTCAGGCGTGGCTCTCCTGTGCAATAATTTCCGATAAAAACATTTTAAACGCCCCGAGTTTGTGACAGCCCTTTTACCCATCAGTTCCCGCGGTTAATGCAGAACGCCACTTAGCTCGCGCACCAGTGTCTGGAGCACCGGCGCAATGGGATCCAGCACCAGCAGCGTAGGCAAAATTCCTCCCGCAAGCAATGCGATGATCAAAGGCAAAAATACCAGTCGTTCACGCAGCGACAAGGCATGAAAGTGCTGATGCTCCGGACGCCCCGGCCCAAAAAACAGCCGCTCAATGGTCCACAACAGCACCGCCGCCATAAGCACCATCGCAATACACATCGCCAGCGCCGCCGGCAACAGGGCATGACCCATCAGCACGTGCTGTCTTGCGCTAACGGATGCCGCACGAAACATTCCCAGTATGGTCAGCAGGTCGCCGCCGAACACCGCCAGACCGGGCAAGGCCAGCGCCGACATAAAGCCAATCATCGAGAAAATAAATAAATCCGGTATTACCTGGGCCAGCCCCCCCAGGCGCGGCAAGTCGCGGTGGCTGGCCCGCACTTCAATAATATGACTGGTCCATAGCATAGCCATCGTCGTTACCGACGCGCCAAGCGTTAACAAAAAGCCCCCATTGAAGCCCGTTATATTTCCCGCGGCAACTCCCAGAAGAACAAAGCCAGCCTGCCCGATCAGCCAATAGGCAATCACACGGCGGAAATCACTTTGCGCCAGGCCGCAAAGGGCCGCATAAATCACGCCGGCAGCGCCGATAATGGCCAAGGTATTGCGCCAGATCACCAGTTGCATCGGAAACAGGGCCACCACAAAGCGATCCAGCGCATAACCCGCGAGGAGAAATTGCGAGCAAATAATCATCATCGCGGACGGCGCTGCGGATTCAGCCACGGTGTCGGGCAGCCAGAAATGTACGCCCGCAGTTCCCAGCCGAATGCCTAGCGCCAGCATCAGCAGCCAAAAGGCCGCTGTTGTCCACGGGTTGGCCGGCCCCAAAGCCAGTCGCAATTGCGGGTCTTGGGCGATGCGTGTAAAGCTTAAAGTTCCTTGCCCGAAGCCTGCAACACCGCGTGTTGAAAGACTTATCAGCAGACATGCGCCCAGCATTGCCGCCGAGCCGGCAATCCAGAACAGCGCCATTTTCAGTGCCGCCGGCCTTCGCCGTGCCCCACCCCACACGCCAATGAGCAGGAAGCAGGGAAATAGCGAAACGGTAGTAAGCAGATAGAAAAGGAACAAATCCATGCTGGCGGCCGCCCCCACCACGCAACCTTCCAGAAGCAGCATGACCACATAATAAGCCTTTACCTGGGCATTCACGCCGTAACTGGCCAGGATCGCGATCAGGCTTATGCCGCAGATCAGCAGCACCGTCACCATGGACAAGCCATCCACACCGACATGATAGTGTACATTTAAATCGCGAAACCACATCACATTTTGCTGCAACTGCGCTTGGTCGGCAAACCGCGGCGACCAGTTAAACAGCCGCGCCGCCGCCAGCGCAATGAGCATATTACCCGCGCTGACGGCCACGGCGCTATAGCGAATCAGCCTCAGACGGCCGATGGGCAAAATCCCCAGTATAAATGAGCCGATTAACGGCAGGAGCATCAGCCATGTCAGAATCGAACTGTAAAAAAATGGTTTCAAGTCAACCTTTCAAACTTGCCGGTAAATAACCGCATTTTCGATCCGCGGAGGATGGCGTTATTTACTAACCCATACCGAAAGCAACGCGATAACACCCAGCATGACCAGCGCCAAGACGACATACACCATCGGCCTGTCGCGCTTCAGCAACCTAAGCCGGCCGACCGCCGTCCCCGCCGGACGGTCCAGGCGTTCCCAGAAAGAAACATTTAATCCAGTTTCCGCCGCCGCTACAAGAATGCTGGCCAGGCGGATCACAATCGCCAGAGTTACCAGCAGCCATTCCACCACCCACCGGTCCAGAAACGCCGCCGCCTTTCCAATCACATGCACGGGCAGACCCACCAGAACCGCAAACAGATCCGCGAAATACATATCCGCCGCCAGCCACCGGTATACCAGATTCAGCCCCGCGCGCCGGCGCAACGCATCGGCCTGCCGCAATCCGCCGGCGTAGACCAATGCCACTACCGCCAAGGCCGCAGGCCCCAGCCATTCCAATGGCCGCAATAACATTCCATCAAACCCTGCCGGAATGTGACGCACATGTCGAATCCCCGGCATTCCCATTACATGGGCAAATAAACCGGAAAGATCGACAAACGGCTGACCGGCAATCATGACCCCCACCAGCAAAATCAGCAGGGGAAATGTCTGCACCGCCAATTCGCCCTCTTCCAGGGGTTGGCCTCGCGCTTTACCGGCGAAAATCAGATACCACCAGCGCGCCAAGGCCAGGGCCGTCACATAGCACATCATCAGCGGCACCCAATATAAGCACTTGCCGAACTCCCCAATTCCCCAGGCATAGGCGTGAACGTGCAGCAGCCCCTGCCGCATAATTTCCGTCATTCCTGACAAGCCCACACCAGCGGCTGCCAATACCAATACGCCGCTAACGATAGCGGTGATGGGCAAGCGTCTCCACACACCGCCGAGTTGGGTCATATCGCGTTGGCCGTCGCTGGCGCGTAAAACCGTGCCGGCAGCCAGAAACAGTCCACAATAAATCAGAGCGGTCAGCAGCCCGCCCAGCAAACCCGCCGCCTGATTCCCGGAGCCAAAAAATACTAAATTCAGACCCGTCTGAGCAATTAACAGCCAAGCCACAGCGCGTTTAATATCTTTCTGCACCAGCGCGATACATGATCCACAGAACTGCGTCGTAGCACCCATCATCGTCACCGTTAACGCGGCGTTAAGATTCAGCAGCCCCACGCAATGCGCCAAAAGCAAAAGTCCGCCGCCGGCGATCAGTGTTCCGGCCAGCAGGGCGTTTGCCTCTGACAAGGCGGGGATGGTTTCGGGCACCCAGGTATGCAGGGGAAACTGCCCGGCTTTCGCCAACGCCGCGGCCGCCAGGCACACACCTCCCAGGCTCCGCCAAGTTAAACCAGGGAACCAAGGGTTCAGTGAGGCAATGGGCTGTTCGATTCCCGGGACAAATCCGGCCATCCGTGTCGATGCATGGCCAAAGAGAAGCTGATGGTCCAGCGAAGTTCCATGCAGCGCAAAAATGGTAATCCCCAGAACAAATAAGGCATCGGCAATAACATGGGGCAGCAGGATACGTCGCGAAATGGGCTGCTCAGGCGGTCGATGGGTCCACTGCATCATGCAGCAGGCCGTATAAACCGCCAGTTCCAGCATCAGATACATCTGCGCCACATTGATGGACAACGCCGCCAGAACCAGGAAAAATGCGGTTAAATTGCCCAGGGCAAAGTAATCCGGCAGAATGGATTTATACTTAAGCATCCCCAGCGTGTGCACCTGAACCAACAGCACAATGAACAGAAACAACATGAAAAAAGCCAGATTCAACGATCCACTGGAAATGCCCAGTGTAATCATCGGCGTGCCGCCTATGGCCATGGCCCGCGGCAGAGGCAACCAGTTAAATGAAAGACTGTGCGTCTGCGATTGTCCCGGTACGCCGGCGTGTGCCAGGCGGAGGATAATGGCCGCCAGAGCCGCCCCCAGGGCCGCCAGTAGTGAAATAATGCTTATATAAGCCGCGGTGGAGGCCGAGCGTCGAGCCAGGGCGGCTATGATCAGAAAGCCGGCCAGCAAAAAGCCGGGGGCCAGCAGCAAAATGGTATTAGCATAGATCATTAACGGCAACGAACCCATCCACACGGGGATTGCATACGTTCCGAAACCCGTTCGGCGTTGCTTCCCCTGAACCTCGCTAAAGTCTAATCCACAGCCGCCTAACCGGCTACTCTGCGGACGCCCCCCGCCGGACGGCTCAATGCTGCGCACCTGCCGGGGGCATGTAATTTTCCCCAGGGATACAATTCGGCCTTTTTAACAGAAACACAATTTTCCGGCGGAAAACCTGCTGTCCAAGACTTCGGGCACCATTACGACTAAACTAACAGGCGGTAATAAATGCCCGGGAGGCTTGCATGAGCTGGAATATGACGGTGCCGGCAAATCCAAATGTGCGTTATCAGGCGACTTTTTATTGTGGCATCGGGTGCCGCGTGGAGCGTGGCCATAGCGATCAGCGGCCTAAGCGGAGTTGCCCATGAAAGAGCGACCGCCCCCCGCCTACCGCCCTGTTGTGGCAGCTCTGGCCCGATGGTACATCCCCCGTTTTGTACGCAAAGCCTTTCATGCCGTGCGGCTGGACGCCCAAAGCGCCATTCCCCCCGCAGCCACACCAACAGTTATTTATTTGAATCATCCCTCATGGTGGGACCCACTGATTGGAGCTGTGATAGCGTGCCGATTTTATCCACGGCATAAACACTATTGCCCCATAGATGCCCAATCCCTCACGCAATACCCGATCATGCGCCAGTTAGGCTTTTTTCCCGTGCATAAAAATACCGCCCGTGGCGCGGCTGAGTTTTTGCAGGCCAGCCGAAGCGTTTTGCGACAGAATAATTCCATTCTCTGGGTCACGCCGCAGGGGGATTTTGTGGATTCGTTGGTTCGACCCGTTGCGCTTAAACCCGGCTTGGGACATCTGGCCAGAGATATTTATCCCATAACTTTTGTACCGATGGCGATAGAATATATTTTTTGGCAAGACCGCCTGCCGGAAGCCTTAATTTCCCTTGGAGCGCCGATTAGTCCGGATAGGCACGGGGAGAAAACGGCGGCTCAATGGACACAACGCCTCGCGGCGGCGCTTGAACAGCAACAAAATGTATTGCGGGCCAAGGCCGTCTTAAGATCGGGCGATGGTTTTACCACGCTGTTAATGCGCCAATCAGGCGTGGGGGGAATTTACGATTTGCGCCTGCGCTACGGCGGCAAAAAGCCTTTATCCGCATCCGTAAGCCCGGAGGAACAGGACGCTTGATAATGCTGCTGATTTTAGTGATTATGGCTCTGTTTCTGGCGGGAGTTCCGGCCGCGCTGCTGACGGTGAATCTTTCCTTATTTCGCGCACCTGAGCCGGGCACATCGCACGGCCACGCCCCTGAACTATCCGTTCTGATCCCCGCCCGAAATGAAGCCAACCATATCCGGACGGCGATGCAATCGGTTCTGGCCAATCAAGATGTGACGCTTGAATTAATTATTCTCAACGACCAATCCACCGACGCAACCGAAGATATTGTACAAACTCTGGCCGTGAAAGATTCCCGCATCACCCTGATAAACTCTTCCGCGCTGCCGGAGAACTGGTGCGGCAAACAGCACGCGTGCTGGCAATTGGCCCAGCAAGCCCACTATGATCTGATGGTATTTATGGATGCCGACGTTGAACTTGCGCCCCAGGCCCTGGCGCGCATGGCCGGATTCATGCAGACCAGCGAGACGGCACTGGCCAGCGGATTTCCGTTGCAGAAAACCGGCAGCTTGTTTGAAAAACTGCTGATTCCCCTGATGTACTTTATTCTCCTGGGTTTTCTCCCGCTGAATCGGATGAGAAAAAGTAACTCCCCGGCGTACAGTGCCGGTTGCGGACAATTATTTATCGCCAGGAAATCGGCGTATATGGCCGTCGGCGGGCATAGCGCCATCCGTGCTTCCCGCCATGACGGAATCACACTGCCGCGCGCCTTTCGGCAAGCGGGATTTGCCACCGATATTTTTGACGCCACCGCCTTAGCATCATGTCGGATGTATCACACCGCCGGAGAGGTATTTCATGGATTGGCGAAAAACGCAACCGAGGCATTGGCATCGCGAAAAATGATTGTTCCGGCAACGATTATTCTTCTGGGCGGCCAAGTTGTGCCGTTAATTTTGCTGATCACCGCAGTGCTGCTGCACGCCGCCCCAGTCATCATTGCCGGCGCAGCGCTTGCGACCGGGCTTGTTTACTTGCCGCGGATGCTTCTGACGATCCGGTTTCGCCAATCAACGCTCGGAGCCATTTTGCATCCGTTGGGAATTTGCCTGCTGGTGGTTATTCAGTGGTACGCCTGGCTGCGGCAACTGCTGGGCAAAAACATCGCCTGGCGCGGCCGGGCGTAGCGCGCGATCGCCACAGCCAAGGCTTTACTTACATGACCAGCACCGCGCGGAACCGCACCTTGTTAGCCATCATGTGCTCGTAGGCGTCTACGGCTTTTTCCAGTGGGAATTTTTCCACCATCACCTTAATACCCGTAAGGGCCGCAAAGTTCAGCGTATCTTGTGAATCCATCGCTGTACCGGAGGGCCAACCGGAAACGGATTTACTTTCGCCGATCAGTTGCAGGGGCGCAACCGGAATGGGATCCGTCCCGGCACCCACAATGACCAGGTGCCCGGCAATGCCCAGGCCGGCGATCAGCGGTGCCATGGACTTGCTGTCCGGCGCGGTCGCTAAAATAACCCGCGCGCCGCCCCATTTTTTCAAGGCCTGCGCCGGCGATTGTTTGGAAGTGTCTACATATTCATGTGCCCCAAGTTTCATGGCCAGATCACGTTTGGCATCGGAAGCGGAAATAGCCACCGTGTGAAATCCCATGGCCCGCGCGAATTGCACGCCCAAATGGCCTAATCCGCCCAGGCCCTGTATGGCCACCAAATCCCCGCCTCTGGCCCCGCTGTTGCGTAGCGCGTTATACGTGGTCACGCCGGCGCACATCAGTGGCGCGGCATTGGTAGGATCCAGAGCTTCGGGCACAAGCGCCGCCGCCTCCTGCGGGACGACGCAATATTCGGCATAACCGCCGTCGTAAGTGATACCGGCAATCTGTTCTTTGCCGCAATGAATAAAATCCCCCCGGCGGCACGGTTCACAGACAAAACAATGCCCACCGTGCCAACCCACACCCACCCGCTGCCCGGGCTTAAAGTTTTTTACCGCGCTTCCCACGGCATCTATGGTACCGATTATTTCATGGCCGGGAATACGCGGATAGCTGATGCCGGGAAATAATCCTTCTTTAACAAACATATCGCTGTGGCAAACGCCACAAGCCTGAACCTTAATTCGTATACCCGAAACCCCCGGCTCGGGAATGGGCCGTTGAACCAACTCAAACGCCCCTTTTGCATGAGAAACCTGAACTGCACGCATCGTCGCCATATTCAACTCCAAAATAGTTTTCACGCCATCGAACCACTGCGAAGGCTAATTTATTCTAGGCCGGCAAATGCTGGAGAGCCAGTTTTTACCGGTCCTGCGGGCCGGCGGGTCGCCCGATAAGGAAAATACTACGTTTTTTTCTTTACTTTCTACCTCTATATGATGTACCATTCTATATAGAGCCGAAGATCGCGATGCGGCCGGCAGGAGTGAAGGTCCTACAATTTTTACGAGAGGAAACGCCCATGGCCAATAAACTTCCCCAAACCGGTTCACTGTCCCGTAGAATATCCCGCGGGGCATTTACGCTCATCGAAATTCTTGTGGTTGTATCTATTATCGCCATCCTTATAGCGATCCTGATCCCGGCCTTGGCAGCCGCCAAAGCGGAATCTGAGACCGTGGCCTGCCTGGCCAATCAAAGAACTATCGCCCAATCACTACTTATGTTCGCCCATCAGCATAACGGCTATATGGTCAAGGGGCAGAATAATGGGTACGGGGTAGCCGGTAATACGACAGTTTCTGACGGGGCGTATTACGGCGCTCCGCAGGCGTGGGGATACAGCACGAACCTGACACTTGGCGCTGCCTCCCCGTTAAACTGGGATCAGGTGCTTGTCGTCGACAAGTACGTAACGTTTAGCGTCCTGCAGGATCCAGCCGATACTCAGGACGATTACAACAGGTCCGGAAACGGAAACTTGCGTTACTCCTCACTTTCGTTGGCGGCAGCACAGCCTTATCAGAATCTCCCCGGATCGTACCGATTGAACGCTAGCAACCAGCCGGAAGACGTCGCAGCGACCAAGCCCTTTAACGAACCGGGCTATAACGCCTACGCCATCAGCAGCGTCAACGCGCCGTCACAATCGATCGTTATTTGTGATGGTGGGTACTCAGCGGGCTGGCAAACAACGCCGGATGTCGCAACTTGGAGTTCCACCGCCCCCGAAGCGCTGGGCTACACCAACAACCCCAACAAAGGTACAAATGATACCAACAACATTAATACGACGATCCACTCGGGTGAATTTAACGTCGCATACCTCGACGGCCATTGCCAGACGGTGAAGTGGCCCGACACCTGGGCACCGGCCGGCCAACCCACAATCGTGCCGGCGATCTCGGGTGCGCCGGCATGGGCCGCGGGAGGGAATCCGCCTGCTCCGGTTACCACTGGGTGGCGGCAGATATTCAGCCAGGATTTCCAAGACCATTAATTACAATTTTTCCTTTCTTGCATCTGATGGCAGGGCCATCAGACGCGGTAAATCCCACCGGCCGGTGTTGAAATCCCGGCCGGTTTTGTTTTGGCGCATAACCACGCGCCATACCGCACATTAGCTTGATGCGGAAGCATCAAGTTGGATGCGAGATATTATGCCAGTCTGCGCCATAACCACTTCGGCAGCACCAGCGCAGCAATGGACTATGACATTCGCTATTTTCAGCAAACCCCGTTCCGCAACCAACCATGATGCTGCCGCATCAGGCTACGAACATTACGCTTTGGATTGAAACAACAATGGCGCGAACGCGGAAAGATTTCCCCGCCACACGCGAAAGGCGTGCTGACCGGGCGTCCAGACGGGTGTAAATTTAATTCCTTTGGCGGTCATCCAGGCGTCGAGATTATGGTTGGCTTTGGCCACAATGGGATCCTGTTTTCCGCAGGCGATCCACAGCAATTTGATTCGGGCGTTATCGCTTTTATTTAATGTCGGGAAAACGCTGGAAAAGTCCGGACCATTGGTATTCAAGTAGGAACTCATGCCGATAATCCACGCGAAGCGATTGAGATTATTTAACCCCATTGACAAAGACTCCCCGCCCCCCATGGATAAACCGGCAATCGCGGTTTGATCGCGGTGGCTGTGAATCCGATATTGCCGGGCGATGCGCGGCATGACTTCCGTCAGCAACGTGGCCTGGAATTTTTTCAGATTGCTTTGATACAACTGCGGCTGCCCCAGGCCCGGCCCCGTGCGGGAAATAACCCGCAAATCTCCATACCCCAGCGGCATAACCACAATCATTTTCCGGGCTTTTCCCTGGGCAATAAGATTATCCAGAATAAAATTGGCCCTTCCCACCTTGGTCCAGGCGTCCGCCAGATCGCTGTAGCCGTGCAGCAGATAGAGAACCGGATATTTTTGCGAACTATCACCGCGATATCCTGGCGGCGTATAGACATAGTAATCGCGATTATCGCCGACGACTTTAGAATGATAAAAATGCCGGTGAACCACACCGTGCGGCACGTTACAATCCTGCCAAAGGGATGGCGGATTTCCGGGAACAAGAACCATGCTGGCAGAATAAAACAGGTTTGGCTTTACCCAGGGATTCAAGGGATCCAGCACCCGCGCACCGTCCACAGAAAAGGCGTAGGTATATATTTCCGGTGCCAACGGCCCGACGGTAACCGCCCACATGCCATGGACATTTTTTTTCAGCGGTATCGGGGGAATTCCGCCCATTTCCAGAATAACAGTTTTTGCCCCGGCATCCTGAAACAGAAATGTCACGCGGCGATCAGCATGGACCAGCGGCGAAACCGGCAATTGATTCCAGGATACCGCGGCACGAACCAGATGGGTGGAACCGGTCGCAAGAACACCTGCGGCCAAGGCAACCCGCATCGCAAATTCTCTACGGCTTACCTGGGGCATGGGAATTTCAGATTCTCGCTGCATGATGACTCCTCACGTGTAAGATTGTGGGAAACAATGTCAGCCAAGTGGCGCTGGTTGCAAGTTCTCCATAAACGCAAGGTCAATATACTACCGCGGTACAACTTTGAACAGGTCCAAATTCCCGACTGTCCATATTCCCGCAGCGAAATCGCGACACCGAATCAGTCGCATATCCGAGAACGCTACGCGCCAAGCGACCCCGCGGTGCGCCGATGAATTACAATCCATATCACCAGCATGACCGCCCCCAATAATCCGCCACAATACGACATCAGATGGGCGCAGAAATCCGCCATTTCGCGCCGCGCTACAAACAATTTTGAATCGGCCTGCCACGCGTGATAACCCCAGATTCCCCCCGCCACAGCCATCAGAGCCATGCTACCGAATACCAGCAGCAGCGGCTTAAATAGATCGTTGGCGGAAATGCGGGAACCTCCTCCCGCCTGTGCCGCAATGGCGATCATCGTCCTCAAAACTGTAGCCAGAGGTACAGTTGCCACGATTCCCCACGCAAACGCCAGAACCGTGGGATTGGAGCTATGAAATATCGCCGGATAACCCAAATCCGGATGATCAACATTGAAATACGCCGGATAAATCCGCGCCGTAATCTGGTCATGAACAATACCGTATAGCGCCGCCATCAGCACAATAAGGCCCAGAATCCGAAACATCTCGCGCCCCGGATCAGCTTGATCACCCCCGCGTGTTTTCATCGCGATTCCCTATAATTTAACGGCTCGAGCTACGGCATTTATCTTACCTGCGCTCATTTCCTGAAAAAAGTTTTTCCCGGCATATTCACTTTGCTCAGGCGGTTGTTGACGTACAACCCCTCAAGAATAAATTCGCCGGCACTTACCAGCGATGCGGAATCATCGGAGGCCATACCCAATTTGCCGGCCATTCGTGCCGCCGCGGCCTTCAGGCCTTTGATATGCGCATAATTTTCCAGCATGGTGGCGGTGGAAACTTCATCGCCCACCTGCAACGTCAAGCCGCCTTTGAATTGCTGGCAAATGTCATCGAAATCATCCATATCAGCCTGCCGGCTGAACACCAGCTTCACCGCTTCCCCGATCAGGGAGGTCACCAGTTTATCTTCCGCGGATTCACCTTCCGCCAGCATGAGTTCAATTTTTCCCCGGCAACTGGCATGGATAAATGGCAGATCATCCGTCCGCGCAGTGACCCTGTTTTCCCCATGCACAATGCCGCGCCGCTCGGCGGAGCTGACCAGATTTTCCGTATTGGTAATCGAACACCGAACACTTACGCCGCTGGCCTGATTAATATGCGGGCTTTGCCGCGCCAAGCGAACAAATTCCTCGAGGATTTCATGCATATAAAGCGGAACAGTCACCTGAACGCCGCTGTCGCGCTCCAGCCATGCATTGTCCTGTGTGATTTTAATGGCTTCGCCAATGGTATGCGGATAGTGGGTCCGCACCACCGTGCCGATACGGTCTTTCAGCGGTGTCACAATGCGGCCGCGATTGGTGTAATCCTCGGGGTTGGCGGAAAATACCATGCACAGGTCCAGGTCCAGGCGAATGGGGTAACCGCGAATCTGCACGTCGCGCTCTTCCAGCACGTTAAAAAGTCCGACTTGAATTTTGGGAGCCAGATCGGGCAGTTCATTCATGGCAAATATGCCGCGATTACAGCGCGGGATCAAGCCAAAGTGCATGGTACTTTCATCCGATAAATAACGCCCCTGCGCATGGCGCACCAGATCAATTTCCCCGATTAAGTCGGCAATGGTGACATCCGGTGTGGCAAGCTTTTCATGGTAGCGATTGCTGCGATGCACCCATTCTATGGCCGCATTATCGCCTTGCTCGGCAATGATTTTTTTTCCCGAAGCCAAATGCGGGTCCAGCGGATCATCCGGGATTTCACATTGTGCCAGAACGGGAATCCATGGATCCAGTAAATCCGGCAGCATTCGCAGGAGCCGCGTTTTAGCCTGCCCGCGCAGACCCAGAAAAAGCATGTCATGCCGGCTCAAAATGCCATTGACGATCTCGGGAATGACTGTCTCCCGGTAGCCCACAATACCGGGAAATAACGGTTTACCGGTCCGCAGAGCGGCGATGACGTTACGCCGCAACTCATCTTTCACCGAGCAGGGTTGATACGGCATTTTTTTTAGTTCAGCTACAGTACGCGCGGAAGGGGGATTGGCCATGTTTATCCTCATCACGATCTACAACACGAATGTACTTCCTGCCATCGCCGGTCCGTTACTCATCGGCGGCAGCCGGTATTGGTTAATTCCTCCAACACACTTGAGATGTTAGCGCCCCGAGGCCGGAGAATCAATGGGGGAAACAGGCGGCGGTTGGATTGTGGCTGGCAATAAACCCGGGCAGGCCTCCGCGGCGCGAGCTTCCAAGACCCGCCATTTTTCTTAGCGCGGGCATTGATGCCGTCGATCACTCCGCATGCCGGGAAATATTGCCACGCATGTTGGATAATTCAGGGTATGAATCTGCCCCGCTATTGGGGAAGCCTTTAAATAATATTGATCGCCCGACCGGCAATTAACACCACAATGCCCAGTGAAATAATGGCCTGCAACATGGTCAAGAGTTTGGCCCAGCGGGAAAGCACGGGCGTATCGGTTGGGGAGAAGGCGGTGCTGGTGGTAAAAGCGACGAATAAATAATCCAGAAATCGCGGAGACCAGGATGGATCACCGTTTCGCATGGTCATCTGGGGGAATAAAAAACACCCCGTCTGGTAGTGGCCGCGCGAAGCCCGCGCGTGCGGCCCCCCGCCATCAAGCCGCCAGTACCAAAAGGAAAAAATCAGAACGTTAATCATCCAAAGCATTCCCGCCGCTCTGAGCATCTGGATGGGCGTATCATGTTGTGTTGGCAAATCCCGTACCAGTGCCAATAGTGAATACCCGGTGAACAGCGTAATAAGGGCCGCGGAAATGTGGCCGCACACATGGCTGAGGAAAAAACGCTGCCGCAATCGGAAAATAATCAACGGAATCAACACGGCCGTAACCACAATTAACAGCAGCCAAGGCGGACCTAGCATCATGGTCCGTGGCAACAGCATGTAAAATCCACAGGTTATAAAAGTCGCCAGCAACGGGACAGATAACGGTTCAATGGCAAGCTTCCCAGACTGAGTTTGCAGTAAGTCCGTGGCGTCATGTTTGGGAGTCGGCATCTGATTCATTCCCATATTATACCGCAAGCACGTTTCAGGAAACGCGTCGATCAATAAATCGCGCGGGTTTGCGGGGGTTGGCAGCGCTTTGCAACTCGCGGATGGCGGAGATGCTCGAAAAGATAATTTTTGGCTGAACTTTTAACAGCGCCCGAACGGTTAAGGCCAGGCGCTCACGAATGGCGGAGCTGCTTTTGGTTAAGCAAACGTGCAGTTCTATGCGATCACTTAAATCATGCTCCCGATGGGCAATAATGGCGTAGTCCCGCACCTCCGGGATCCCATTGAGGCAGTCGGCAATCGCCGATGGAAATAAACTCGAACCGCGCACCTTTAATAATTGCCGCTTTCTTCCCAATATCGGCCCGAGGCGCGGAGTGGTGCGGCCGCATGGGCATGGATCGGTATACAGTGCGGCGATATCACCGGTGCAGAAGCGTACCAGCGGCATACCCTCCACCCCCAGCGGTGTAACGACTACCTCTCCCATGGTGCCGGCGGCGACGGGAGAGCCTTGCTCATTTATTATTTCCACAACCGCCAGCGCGGGATTCAAATGCCCCCCCACACACAACGGTCCCTCCGCAAAAGTGGAGCAGGTTTCCGTACACGCATAGGTGCTAATCGCCGGCACCCCAAGTTTATCCATCAAGCGCAACGCCAAAGCATTGGGGACCAGCGCGGCGGTGCGCAATGGTTCTCCAATTCCGATAACGGCCTGAATTTCCGGCGCTGGCCTATCACGGGACGCCGCGTTTCCGGCACCAGCCAATAGCGATGGAACGGTGATGACAAACGTCCGGGCACCGCGATGCACAAGAGATTGTAAAATGTCGAGCTGCGCACAATATGCGGCCCCCGCCCGAATACATGCCGCGCCTAATTTCTGTGCGCCCAGCCAATATGCCAAACCCGCAACAAACATACGATCCAGCGCCAAGGCTAGAATCAGAGTATCGCCCCGGTTTAGCCCGGCAATGTTCAAGGCAACGGCCTCATTCTCCGCCAGGCGATGCAGATCGCTCTCGGTCAGTGGAACGCGCAACGGCTTACCGGTGGTACCGGAAGTGGTAACCCACTCCCGCACATCTTGGCTTTTGCAGGCAAAGGCGGCGTCGCCTGCCGCGGCCAACTGATCTTTATGCGTCAGCGAAAATTCAACAAGATGTTCCAACGACTGAATGGTACCGGGAAGCACCCCGGCGTAATAGGTGGACTTGCCCGCGTGGCTAATATGCCGGCGCAGGGCATCAAGCTGCAAGGCCTGCCAGCGTTCTACCGGCCAGAATAAATGCCCGCCGACCTGCCCCGTGTGTCTTTTGCCTGATCTATTACCTGATGTGCGATTGTTCTTCACAGGGTGTCCCTCATACTATTTCGCATCAAAGTTTATAGTCAACAGTAAACAATCGCCAGCATCCCAGATAATTACCTTGTGCGGAACATAGCCACGCTGATAGTGCAAATATTGCATTTCAAAGTTCTGTCGCGACTGGCGCAGATGACAACCCCGCAACTTTCCAGCCGGCCCGGCAAATATATAACATGTCTGATGAAGAGTTCCGGAAAGTAAGTGCGTGCCACGACGAAAATGTTTCAACCGTAATGCCGCCGCTACAGGCAAGCGCAGCGCCAAGGCGGTATCCACCCCAATATGCCGTGCCAGAGCCTTCGGAAATGCCGCGGCCTTGTGCAGGACCTGACAACGGTTTGCCGCCACTCGCACGTCACAAAGCAGTGTTCCAAATTCTGACGCACACGTAACGCGCAGCGTGCCTGGCGAGTTTCCTTTTATTCTGCCGATCATGCTTACGCGATGACCGCGCCAGTCCAGTGCTGCAAAAAATTGCCGATCCCATCGTCGTGGAAATTTCGACAATGCGCGATGTGCCGCCGCCGTGGTTGGCGCGGGAGCCATGGGAGGGCGATAGGCCCGCGGCGGTCGCACATTGCAACAGCCTGCCAATAGACCGATCACCAGCATCACCATCGCCAGCACCACGATGATTCGCCACGCATTTAATATCTTCAGGTAAATCCCTCTGCGTTTGGGCGCTGCCGGTGGATTAAGAACAATCCTTACCAGGGGTCCCACGACAAAATAACTCGCCAGATACCCGCCCAGAATTCCAGCCGTCAGCGTCATACCAATCCAATGCAGAACAGGGTGACTTGCCAGAATCATTGCCGCTGTGCCCAGAATCGTGGTTGCGGCGCAAAGGAATGTCGCGGAATTCCGATTTTGCATCATGCCGCCGCCGGGCCGCAGAGATGGATCGCTGGCGGCATAGATGCCATAATCCACAGCCACCCCCATGGTAAAAAGTATTGGTACCAGACAAAGAAGGTTTAAGCCGCCTCCCCACCACTGCGCTACGCCCAACAGCCAGATAAAACCGATGCCCAGGGAAAGTGCGGCGATCGCCGCAATATCCAGCCGCCGAAAATAAATCCACATGGGAATTAAAATAAACAGTGTCACCCAGGGGAATAATCGCCTGGCTTCCAACTGGGCATGATGCGATGCGTTCAGATACAGCACCTGCCCGCAAATGATGGAAACGCCGGGAACATCATGCCGTACATCGGCAGCCCATCGCGTGGCAAGCTTTGGCGACAGAGATGTATTAAGTTGCACGGTTGAAGAAATGGAAATGTCATGCGGGCGAATATTAATTACGCCGGGAAACAAAGTTGCCGGTGATTGCTGTAACCGATGCAACGCGGAGGGAGCACGCTGCGCCACCTGCCAGGACTTTAATGCGCCTTGAAACGCGCTAGCCCGCAAGCCATTGGCTAAGGCGGCATGCGCCAGGAGCGCCCGGTCATGCTCTATTTGTTCAGACGTAAAAAATGACCGCCACGCGGTTAATCGCCGTTGCGCGAGATGGGTATCGGGAAGAATGGCCGCGGCCGTGGTATACCCCGCAATTAATCGTTTAGCTTGGAGCACGCCAAGCAGGTGATCAAACGTGTGCAGTTCCGTTAAGGCCCCGTCCGCGGACGCCTGGTGAATTGTAATCACACCTGATTGCCGCAAATGCCCCCACACAGAGGAAAATTCGGCCTCGTCATGTTTAAGGGCCGCGGACGAACCATCTAAGGATTGCCCGTTAGCCGTAAAACCCACCGCCAGTGCCCGACTGCCAAGCCAAAGCGTTATCAAGGCAAAACCAAGCAGTCCCAATGGCTTAATTAATCGGTGCCGGCCCACGTGTGCGGCGTTGCAAAGCGGCTTGAGTGTGTGCCCCCGGGGACAGCTTACCCAGGCTCCCAGATAAGCCGGCAAAACCAGAAAAGTTACCAGCCAGATACAGCCGGTGGCACCGGCGATAAAAAGTCCCAACGTCCGCAACCCCGGGGCTGAACTGGCGGCCAGTGCTCCGTAGCCCGTCATGCTGGTACATACACTCATGGATATGGGACCAAATAGATCTCTGGCCGCTAAAGCCGGCATATCCGCCCGGTAGTGCCCAACCTGATCGGCCTGCCGCTGCAGTGCCGCAATAAGCTGTATGCCGTAATCGGTCGTGGCTCCGCACAGCAGGCCATCAAACCCCAGAACGATGAGCGGAATATGCAGGCTCAATAGACCCGCAAGGCCCAATGCGGCACCCAGCCCCATCATGGGCGGAATCATGCAGAGAACCACCGAACCGATGCGCCGGAAATACCACGCGATAACCCCGGCCACCAGCAGCGATCCGACCATTGAAATCATTTTCAGATCACGCTTCACCAGCCGTTGATTCTCAACAAAATTACGATAAGGCCCCACGATCCAGACGCGTAAAGCGGGCATGTGCTTTTTTACCGAACCAATCGCAGAGCGAATGGTGCCGAGCATTTTTTCAGACGCCGCGACATTCTCCGGTCTGAAGGGAGGCACCAGGATCATCATCGCGTGGCGGCCATTGCTGCTCACCAGCAGCGGGCCGGAAAAGTGTGATCCCGCCCCCGCATGAACGGATTTAAATTGCGCCAGCAGCAGTTGCCGCATATCCAATGGATCAGCCTGCAATTCCGCGGCAACCATTTGCCCGGCCGGTCCCGCCATTTTCCGCACTTGCCGGTGAAAATAATGATCCAGCCAGTGTGCGGACAACCGATGGCGAAGCGTAATGAATTGCGGCCGTGTAAGGAGAATTGGCGCGATATTCTGTAAATCCGCCTGTACTTTGAGTTGCTGCGATACCGGCGCGCCGTACCAAAGTTTGGAAAACACGTGGGAGTTTTTCAGGTCTTGCGCCAGCAATCGCACCGCGAGGCCTAAATTCCCTTTTCGCCCCGAAGCAAAATGCACGTCCAACCGCATGGCATCGGCCAAACCGTTACGATCCTCGGACAGTCGCACATCATGAATCGCGGCGCTGTGCGAGGAAAAAAAACTCAGCAGACTGGTCTGCCACACGATGTTTCGCGACGCGGCAAACAGCAGCACGCCAAGAATCAAAAGCACCACGCTTAAAACAATTCGGTGAGCCTGCAATCGTCCATACCACCAGATCATCCATCGCGCAAGTGGATCAGGCTTAGTACCGGAAGCGCTCGCCTCGCTTTGGCTAGTCGGTTCGCTCATGGCGGCCCTACCGGCGCAAAACACTGCGGCCTTAATTGCGGATTCAGTTGCGTGCGGCGCAACCAGAAGATGCTTTGATCCCCATTTTTTGCCACAATACGGATATATTTTAATGGCTTAGCGGCGGCTTGCCGCCGCGCGGCACCCTGGCCCGCTGACGTGGCAAAACCAAGCTGAATCTCATGGATAGCTTCTTTGAGCACTCCGCTAAGCGGGCGCAAAGTAAAGAGTTCAAGTGTTAAGCGTGTTGGCTTATGGTTACTCGACGGGGAGCCGGCGGGAGCATCCTGTGGGACCCGACGCGTGGCACGCCGCACGCTGACCTGATATTTCCGGCTGACTTTACCAATGTTTCCCAAAGACCAGGCCGCGAATTGCCGCATCATCATCCCGATCGCCGGCTGCGAATCCACCGACCCGGTGCGCCAATGCGAATTAGATTCATTACGCATGTCAATATGTCGCTTATTAAGAATATAGCACGAGCGATAGGGCCAAATCGTTTCAAAGCGAACCTGCCTGGGCCGGGCGATGGTAATAATTCCCTTGCTGAAAAAGGGCTTCCGAAGCACCCGCAACTTCTTTTCGCACAAAAATGCTGACTGAATTGATTTCACGAATCTCATCGCGGCGAGCGTCCTTACCAGTTCCCCATTGGCGGCCCCCGGGGCACTTGGTCGGGCAATAAGCGTTGCCCCGCCGGGAAGCAACACAAACGTCAAGAGGCCAAAAACGGCCACAGCGATCCTATGCCCGCTCCGGCCTAAGAGGTTTCCAGAGCCGCCGTGAAGGTTTGTGATCAGATCAGATACGCCATGTATTTTCATACCGCCTCACTGCCACGCCGGCCTTTTGCAGTTTGCCGCTTAAAGCGCGCGAACTATCTGCCGCCAGCACCATATCATACCGGAAAGACCACTGCTTGATCTGGAAATTCGCGTGAGAATTTGGCAATAGAGGAATTTTATTTCACGGGTTTTGCGAAACGCGGGATATAATTTGATGGCCGCGGCCATTTGCGCCTTCGTACTGGAGAAGGGTGTTGTCGGTTCACGGAGCCGCTGCAGCGCGGCGTCCGTGATCGCTTGAATAAACTGGTGATGCGGCGGACTGTTGGGCGAGATGCCGGCTTGTGATAACCACGCCTGGGCGCTGTCGAGTCGCTTAAGAACGGCGGCGTCCGCAGCCAGCCACAGGGCATGGATCGTGCGGTCCGCGGGATCCCCGTCGATTTTCATGGCGAATGTACTAACCTCCGTGGCCTTAGCCCGGCTGCCCATAGCGCGGTACGTTGCGGCAAGGTTGCCCAGCATCCATGCTTTTACGTCCGGGCGTTGGCGCCAATCCCGCATCCACCTGATAATCCTGCGATGACGACCAAAACGTTTCAAGGCATAGCCAATTTTTCCCCATAACGCTGTATTTTCATGCAATACCTTGTGGTAACGACGAATAAGCCATCCGAGCATCGCGAAGTTATTGCTGTTGACAATCTGTTGAATAAATTCGAGCATGGCTGGGCGAAAATTATCGGTGCGCGTATCTAAAGAGGCGACGAACGCTCGGCACAGTTTCCACTGCCGATGCCGCGCCAGGCAACGTACACACACTTCACTGATCCGCGGGTTGCAATCATCGTGATCCAACGCGCCACGGACGTAATATCCGATTGAATCACTCCATTTTTTTCCAACCAGCACGTCCAGCGCCCGCTCGAGCATCCAGGTTGGGGCGGAAGATATCCGGCACAACGCCTGGAGTTCAACCATCGCCATTTTCTTATCCTTGCGTGCGGCGGCAATTTGCAGCCGGGCCAGGGCGGAGCGTTCGGCGGTGGCGTGTTGCTCCAGTTGCTTTTCCCATTTTGCCGCATCGGAAACGTTACCGGCCGCCAAATCCATTTCCAGAAGGTTCTCAATGGCGAAGGTATAGGCGGCATCCAGCTCCACAGCGCGTTGGAAACTTTTGTGCGCTTCCGGTATGGCACCTTTTCCGCGCTGCGCATCACCGAGATAGCCATGTGCCACGGCACTGACGGGCCACGTGCGAACGAGCGTTTCAGCGGTGCGAAGATATTGGTTTTTATCGCCGGCGACCTGATACCAATCCGCCAGGCGACAGATTCCCCAGAAATAACGGGGCGACTCGCGGGTCAGGGCTGCCATATCCTCAATGGCCTGATGACGGTTTCCCCGCTGGTACTGAATCCAAGCGGCGCGACCGCGCAACTCGAACGGTATATCGCCGTTGAATACCGCGGGGTGACATGCCGCCAGCGCTTCTTCCAGACGCCCCGCTTCGGCCAATGCGGTGGCGAGTTCATCGTAGGCCTC
This sequence comes from Planctomycetota bacterium, assembly GCA_021819825.1. Taxonomy (GTDB): domain Bacteria; phylum Planctomycetota; class Phycisphaerae; order WQYP01; family WQYP01; genus JAMDCX01. The sequence continues at coordinate 10,295 of JAKAEZ010000011.1, read as the reverse complement.
GGCACAACGCGAATCAGCCGCGATGGCCCGATGATAAGCGGCCATCCGTTCTTCCTGTTGTTCGGGCAGATACAGCATGTGTGCCAGATTCAGCCACATGCGGCTGTCACCGCCGTGACTGACCGTAAGTCGCCGGGCTAACGCCAGGGGAGCGTCCGGTTCATTGAGTTCGCGGCTCCAATTTCTAAGTGCGTCCCAGCCCCAGGGGTAGTTTGGTTCACGCTCCAACGCCTGCTGTAATTGCTGGATCGCTTTTTGCCGCACTCCCATTCGCCAAAGCACATCGGCCAGCATGCCCTGATTTCGCACGTCGAAGGGGCTGCGGGAAATAATTTCTTCCAACACGGTTCGGGCACTCACCAGATCACCAGCGCGAATATGCAGCGCGGCGAGTTGCCGGGCGGGAACGCTCCAGCATCGATTAATCTCCAGCGCCTGCCGCAATGCGCTTTGCTCACGATCCGCATCCGCCATCGCCCGATACACCCCGGCCAAATCCAGCCACAGTGCGGGCAACAGGCTGAACTTTTCCACAGCGGCACAGCCATGGCGTTGGGCGTCATCAAGTTTTCCCATCTGCGTGAGTTGCAGCGTTACACCGGACCAGGCTTGCCATAAATCCGGTCGTGCCCGCAGTGCGGCCTGAAGGGACGCAAGCACCTCGTCGGCATCAAGTATTTGCGCGGCCTGCTCGCGATACGCTGTGAGACATTCCCCAAAAATCGTCTGGCGGACAATCTCGGCATGTACAAACGCCAGAGCGGCCTTCCGTTGGGCCGGAGAATTTTCACTGGCCAGCAACTCATGAATGGCCGGGGTGTAGTCGACCGACAGTGTGATTGCCCGCTTGAACGCGGCCACCGCCTCGGACGGATTTCCGCGCCGTAAAGTCACCAACCCGGAATAGTAATGCCCCGCGGGATTGTTAGGCTCCAACGTCAGGGCCATTTCCGCCTCGGCGGCGGCCTGGTCAAACTGCTGCAAAGCCAGCAGGGCCGCCACCAGTTCCCGACGCGACCAGCCGTCCTGCGGATGCAAGTGTATTAATTGTCGAACCGCCGCTTCATAACGGTGCGGCAGTTGATCCCGGAACCAGATGACCCGCAACTGCAGAAGAGGATAGTGGTGCGGAAACCGGGCGCAATGGGCATCCAGATAGGACTCGGCAGCCTGGGTGCCAACGCTTTGTACCAACAGTTCTGTCACCCTGCGCAGAGCGTCCATTGCCAGGGGTTCGGCGTCCACAATTTTTTGCCACAGTCCGAGAGCCTCGCGCGGGTCACCTTTGTAGAGCACCATATCCGCTGCTACCCGCAACCATTCACGTTCCGCACAAAGCCCTTTGGCTCGTGCCATGCAGGCCTCCGCCTGGGTTAATCGGCCGTGGCGAGCATTGTTGTCGGCGGCCAGCAGCAACAGCGATCCATCTTCTGGGCGTAAGCCAAGGGCCTCGTCCAGCAGGGCGAAAGCCTCAGTGGTGCGATCCAATGCGTCCAAGGCCCAAAACAGCATTTCGGCCGGACGCCCGGTCGTGGCACCGAATTGCTTAAATCGCTCCCTGAGCATTTCCAGCACGTCGGATTCCTGCTTAAAGTGCCGACAAGCGACAAAATAAGAACGCGCAAAGTCCTCATTTTTATCGTCGAGGCAGCACGCGAACCGATAAAGTTCCACAGACCCCTCAAAGCGGCGCTGCTCCCAGAATATGGAGGCCAAATCCGAATAGGCATTGGCGGCCAGCGGCATTGCTCGAATGACCCGGCGCAACATCCGGCGGACCGCGGTGTGTTGGCGCGCGTCATGCATCAATTCCTTGGCATACATCTCCCGGAATATCGGATGCGCGGTTGAAGAGGCGCATATTGTTCCAAGCATGTCGATGCGTTGATCCCGACGCGCCAAAGTCTTCAGGCATTGCAGCTTCGCGATCAACAGTCCGGAATCCGCCGGAAACAGGGCAAGAAGTTTCTCATAACAATCAAGCAGCGCCACGGGATCGGCATCGTACGCGGCAATAGCCTGTTGGGCCGTAAGCGTCAGGCGGTGTTCCGGTGCCGAGGCCCGCAGGTTGGCACAGGCCGCACAGGCGGCATCACGATCATGTCGGTGTAATGCGGCATTCAGGGCGTGAAGTTGATCATAAAGCGATTCGTCGCACAAGCTGACTTGATCCAGAAGCTGCTTTTTCTCCTCCGGGACCAGTACAATTCCCAGCGGCCCGGTCGAGGCGTAGCGTTCCAGCGTGATATCCGAGACAAATTCGACCACAGGACGAATATAGGGATCGCGAATTATCAATGTTCCGCGCAGATCATCGTAGCCGATAACGGCCTGCAGATGGGCGTTGCCAGGCTCCACCGTAGAAATCGCAAAGGGTATGCCCCGGTCAATAAGCGACTTGGCGGCCTCCCATGTCACGCGAAATTCGCGTACCAGCCAACCGTGCTCATTGGCCCATTGCCGCAGTGCGTGATTGGGCGTGCCGTCGTAACAGATTTCTTTTGCCAGCGTCTGCTGATCCACCGGCTTTTGCCAGAATCGCCCGAGGCAGGCCACCACCGCCGGTCCGCACGTCAGGTGATGTTGCCGTACAAAACCCACCGGCAACATGACCCGCTTGCCATCTTTCTCAGCGGATTTTAATTTAGCGGCAATTTTCTGATAGAAACGATTTTTAGATTTTTCCGCCAGATCGACGGCGGCGGAATAATCGGCGCAAAAATAGGCGGCGTCCGACTGCATTCCGTAAAGCCAGTCACGTACTTGTCTGTCCATCAGCGGGGACAATTCAATAGCCCGAGAATAGTTCAACCGGGCTTCCGGATAGAGGCGCATTTCGGTTTGCAAGGCGGCCAATTGCAATACCAGGGCCATACTTTGATTTCGCGCCGTTGCCTGTCGCAAAAGCTCCAGCGACTGATCTTCCTGATCCAACAATTGCATCAAATGGGCCGCGGACTGTACCGCGGGCCGGTACCATGGACGAATCTCCAATCCCCGCATGATTACAGACAGAGCCTCATCATAGCGATCCTCCCGCTCCAATACGCTGCTATGCTCCACGGCAAGCCACGCATCATCCGGATGCATCTCTTCAGCGGCGGCCAGCATGCGGTGTGCGCCTTTAAAGTCGCGCATCGTTCCCAGAATTCGAGCTTTTATGGCGTACCAATGTGCCTGCAATTCCAGTGACGCACTATGGGGCATCGAATGGTCGCGAAGAAATTGCCACGCTTCCAGGGGGCCGCGCCAACCTAAAATCACAAACGCATAATAATACCAGGCCTCCGGTTCATCGGGATGTTCGCGATAGGCTAAATAGTGCAAGACTATTCCCATCTTCCCCCCACCCAGATTTCCCGCCAGCCGGCCCGCCATGATCCGCCCGGCAACGCCTTTCCACTGTGGCAAGGGTGCCAGGCTGCATCCCCGCTCATAAGCCTGAAGGTATTGACCCGCATCGTAAAGCTTCAACACCTCTTGGAGTTGCTCACCATTAACCTGCAATGCGTGTCTCCTGCCCATTTCTCAAGGCCGTGAACTTTGAGGATCGATGGCCGTGGCTTTTCAAATTTTCCTTTTACACGTTGGAAGCATAATCCCAGCGCCTGGAGATCGCAAATTGTAGGGTATATTTCGCCCGCGCATTACCAAATCCGGAGCCGGCAGGATATTTGGCGGACAAGGGGTCACGGCGGATTCTAAAGCAAAATAATAAGGGGATCATAGCACTTTCACTGCGCGCAGTCGTACACCATTTGCGCGGCATGACGGATCGGATACAACATAACATTGAGCCTATAAAGCGTGTTGGCATTTATGGTATCCGCACGTAACATACCATCATGGCAGCGAAGATCAGCGAATCTAAAATTCAGATACATCCGGTCATGGTGCTGGCGGGAAGTGAGGCGTACTTGCGCCGCCAGTGGCTGGGGCGAATACGGCGGACGGCTCTGGATGAGTCTTCCATGGACGCGGGATACATTCGTATGGAACCCAATGTGTCCGTCACAGCATTACTGGATGAATGCCGGACCTTTGGCATGTTTTCCAGCCGCAAGTTAGTCGTGCTTGAGCCGGCGGATATGCTGCTTAAGGGCCGGGGCGGCAACAATTCTGAACCGCAAAATGAGCCTGATGAAGATCAAGTCGAAGAGTTGGCGGCTTCCGGCGGTTCGGCAGCGCGCGATCTGATTTTGCGCTATGCCCAGGCTCCCAGTGACAACGCCACGCTGGTATTGATCTGCGACAACTGGGTTAAAACAACGCGCCTGCACAAATTTCTGGATAAACAAGGTGCCGTGATCCTCTGTCAGCCGATGAAGGAAGATGAAGTTCCTCGCTGGCTGACACAGCACGCGCGAACAGAGTTTGCAAAAACCATCGACGCCCAGGCGGCCATACGTCTGGCGGAACTGGTGGGCACGGATTTGGGACGCCTGGAAAGTGAATTGGCCAAATTGGCGTTATTCGCGGATAAACAAACCGCGATTACCACCGCAATGGTCGATGAATTGGTAGGATTTCAACATGAACAGGTCGTATGGAGTCTTATTGACGCCCTGGCGGCGGGGAATGCCAAGGAAGCATTAGCGCGCCATACAGAACTATGGCAGATGGATGCCCGGATCGGATTCACTCTGGTGGGTGCCATATTTTTTTGGATGGGACAGGTATTGCGCGCCCGGGAGATGCTGGATCGGCGATTAAGTGATAATCAGATTATCAAGGAACTGAAACTCTGGCCGGCCCCACGCGCCAGTGCCGTTTTGGCTTCCGCCCGCCGTTGGGGGATCGAAGGTAGCCGCCGGGTCAGCGCCGCGTTGCTGACAGCGGACATGGCGGCCAAAACCAGCCTGGGCGATCCGCAGCGCAACATGGAGCGCTTTATCGTGCAGGCATGTACAAATCTGGATATACCGGCGTAAAGCTTTCCGAGCAGCCTTAAAGAGGCTTGCCGAGCAATTGCCGTTTATGCTTGAGAAATTTCATGTGGTGATCAAAGTGCTGCACATATAGTTTCAGCAGTTCTTCCAACGTAACACGCCCGCGCTGATTGTGCGTACCGGCACGCAGAAAAGCTGTGGCGGGAAGGCGATTGAGAATTGCGGCGGTCAGGAGACGATTTTTAGCAAAAACTTCAGCGGCCATGGCCGCGTCAAGGTGGTCATAAAACAAATTAGAAGCAAAAGCGCTTTCATCAAATCCGATCAGGGTGGGATTGTCTTCCGCAATAACACGTTTCATACGGTCCGATGCAATTAAATCACTGTCCATGACATGCAGAACAATTTGCCGGATACTCCATGTATGAGGTATTGGATGGGCGTTAAGTTCCGCCGCGCTTAATCCTTTAATGGCCGCGGGAAATACGGATGCCTGCCGCAGATATTCATCAATAATGGCCTGTTCCATGGTCTGATTCTCCAAACAAGGCACTTTCGCATCCACTATCATCAAAACAATCGCGGCAAAAAGCAACCCATATCGCCTCCATCCTTACGCAAAATTTTTATTTCTTTCATCTTACACAAATACGGTTCCCATAACCTGATTTTCAGAGATCACGCGATGTTGCTGTGATCCAATTTTTATCTCTCTCGAAGGAACTAATCATGCGTACACCGAATTCCAAAATATGCCTTGGCAAGGCCCTGGCTTTAGCGGCGGCCTGCACCGCCACTCTGGCTCTGGCCGCAGCCCATGCAAACGCCGGCCCAACCGTGGCAACCGGATATTCACTGACTACCTTTGCGTCCCCCTTTACGGTCGCGGGATTGAATCAGGGAATTATCCCCGGCGCTTCGCAGGTTGTCAGCGCCCCCGACGACATTACCGTTGCCGGCAACAGTGTGTTTATCGGATGGGGCAACAACGTCATGTCCGACGGCAGCGACGGCGGCCAAAGCGTTGTGGCACAATACACCCTTACCGGACAGTTGGTTAACCACTTTAATGTGACCGGCCACGTGGAAGGCCTGGCCATGGGCAATAACGGTCTGCTGTACACCGATGAAAATGAAGACGGCAACTCCGCGTTGACCGTAATCAACACCGCCACCGGCAGTCAGATGCGTTATGGTTATCCCAACCCATCCGTACACGGCGGCGGGTTTGACGGCCTGCAATTCATCAATGGAAATCTCTATGCTTCCGGGTCAAATCCGGATAATGGCGGCGACGGCCCCGGGCAGGTCAACAGCCATCCGGTCATCTATCAGGTCACCGCCAATCCAAATTCTTATCCGGCCACAGCCACGGCGATGGGTCTGGTCTGGGGTAATGACATGGCGACCAATGCCGTGACCGGTCAGACCGCGCAGATGAATGTTTTTGATCCGGATTCGCTGAACCTTACTCCCACGGGCAGTCTGCTTTTGTCCAACGAAAGCGGTGCGCAATTAACCGAAGTTACCAATCCCGGTGCAACACAGAGCATTTCGGTGTTGAATTTGACGGATGCCTCCGGTAACCCGGTCAATACCGACGACACAGGTTTTGCGACCACCGCCCACGGAACACTTTTATTTTCCGATGTGAAAAATAACGTCGTTTATGCCTTGACCGCCAACAACGGCTTTACGTTGAATCAAGCTTATTCTTCCGATAAAACCAACCACAGTCTGGATATGCTGAATTTCAGCACCGGCGTACTGACACCCATCGTTACCGGCTTGGGCGGCCCGGCAGGCATCGGCTTTATTAATGATCCAGCGGCCGTGCCGGAACCGGCGACATTGGGATTCATTGTGCTGGCCGCCGGCGGCTTATTACTAATGCCCCGCAAGCGCGTTTCGCGATAATTTTCAATAATGCTTTAACGCCGCGAATTATTGACGCAACAGCACAACCCGGTACATCCCGGTTGCCCAGCAACGCTGTAATTGCCAAGCCCCGCACGGCTCCGGCCGTGCGGGGCTTTTTTTTAAACCAATGAGTTGCGAAAAGCGTTAATCACAGTTCGTCCTCACCGAGCGCCCGCATGTGAATCAACAAAGTGGGCTTGGCTCGCTCCGGCCAGTCGCCGCGTTCTGTTGACTCCGCGGATTGCACGCATTTGAATAAGTTTGTTCGATATTTGATAATAGCCTCAACGGCACTGTGTAGCGCAGAGCTGATCATGCGGGGACTATTTATGCGGGCGTACTATGATCGACGAAGTTTGCCAAACACCTTGTCCATGATGGCGTTGATGCTGGGTTTGGTGATTTCTTTCAACGCACTAACAGCAGCGGTTGCCGCATCGGCCACAACCTACCATTCGGCGGCAGGCAGTACGGTAGTGGTGCGCGGCCATTCTACGTTGCACAACTGGTCGGTGAGAAGCTCAACGCTTACGGGAAAAATGATATTAAGCGGGCCTATGGTATCGGGAAAAACTGTGGCCATGGACTTGCTGCATGTGGCCATTCCCGTTGCCACGCTAAAGGGCAGCGATGGAAGCGGGATGACCAATACCATCATGCACGCCCTGCATCGTCGGCAGCACCCGCAGATCACTTTTATTTTAACGCACGCGGAACCGCAAAACGCGAAGCCCACAAAGTCCGGGACATATATCTTCCACGCTGTGGGATTATTGAAAATTAATGGAATTATGCGAAAGGAATCTCTAAAGTTGCTGGTTACTCCACATCTGGGCGGAAAAGTAACGGTGCAAGCGCGGGTCAAGTTGAAGATGCGTGATTTTGCCGTTACGCCGCCGACGACCATGCTGGGCATTATTCGTTCCTCCAACGCCATTACGATCAGCGCCAAGTGGCAACTGACAAGGGCCAACGGCGGGCGTAAGCCGGGTTCCAAATAGGGGCGAGAAATTCAGATCTGCCGATTATCGGCAAAAACGCTATAATCACTGGCGCTAAATTGGAGTGTAATATCTCATGCAGGTAATTCCGATTCTCCGGGCGGATCAACCGGACGGACAAGAACATATTTCCCGGATTAAGTCGCGATTATCGCTGGCCCCCCTACTGCTGTCCGCCTTAGAGGCCCAGGGCGAAAGTTTGACCATGCAGGTGCAGCGAATTATCGCCGATGTCCGCCGCGCTGGTGACGACGCCGTGGTGCAGTACACCCGCCGCTTTGACTATCCGGAATCTACACTACAGCACCTCCGGGTACCGCAGGAGCACATAGACGCTGCGGTAAAAAAGGCCGATGAAAAATTTCTAACGGCTCTGGATATTTCCATCGCCAATGTCCGGCGGTATCAGCAAGCCATGCTGCCTCCGGCACCAGCACCCATCAGACCTTCGGGAACTGATAGTGACTCGGCCATGCTGGCAATGCGGTATGAGCCGCTGAAACGGGTAGGCGTTTATGTTCCGGGCGGGGCCGGGGCGTATCCATCCACAGTGGTGATGACTGTGGTGCCGGCCCAGGTGGCGGGTGTGGAAAGTATTTGTATCGCCAGCCCCATGCGCGGCGGACAGGTGGCACCGGCAGTCTTGGTGGCGGCGGCGCGGCTGGGCGTGCGCGAGGTCTACGCCATGGGCGGCCCGCAAGCGGTGGCGGCGATGGCATTTGGCACGCAAACTATTCCGGCGGTCGATAAAATTGTCGGCCCGGGCAACAGTTACGTCCAACTGGCTAAAAAAGAACTCTTCGGCATAGTGGATATTGACAGCTTTGCCGGCCCCAGTGAAGTCATCGTTCTAGCTGATGATTCGGCGGTCCCGGGTGTTGTGGCGGCTGAGTTACTGGCACAGGCGGAACACGCGCCCGGCAGTTGCCTGCTGATTACACCGAGCCTGAATCTGGCCCAGAGCGTAGAACTTGAACTGAAATCGCAATTGGCGCTACTGCCCCGCCGGGAGTTAACCACCAAAGCTCTGGAATATGCCAGCGCTTTAATCGTAACAGCAGATATGGAATCAGCCATTAGGCTCGTCAATGATTTCGCGCCGGAACACTTGCAGATCACCACGCGACAGTCGCGCCGTGATGCGGCCAAAATTCACCATGCCGGCGCGATATTTATCGGAGCTTATACGCCGGTGGCCGCCGGAGACTATCTGGCGGGACCATCGCACGTGTTGCCCACTTCGGGGACTGGGCGGTTTTTCAGCGGCCTGTCGGCCGAAAGTTTCCGCAAACGCATAAGCATCGTAGAGTTGGATGCCGGCGCTCTACAGACACTTGGCGGCGCCATTTGCGATTTTGCCCGGACGGAGGGCTTTGACGCGCACGCCCGTTCTGTGGAAGCGCGAATTACGCAGAAGGGACCGGACTATGGCGTTGGGTGAACGGGAACCCATCGGTTTGATCGCGGGACAAGGCACCCTGCCACTGGCGGTAGCCCGCGGGCTTAAAGCGGCGGGTCACCCGGTAATTTGCGTGGGTCTCTCCGGACAAAGCCGCGAAGAGGAACTTACGGCGCAGTGTGACGTTTTTCATCGGGTCGGATTAATTCGCCTGAATCAATGGATTCGCGTATTGCGCCGACACGGTGCCCGGCGGACGGTAATGGTTGGCAGAGTCGCCAAGGAAAGAATGTATGATCGCTTTCACATGTTACGGTATATGCCCGACTGGCGTACGGCACGGCTTTGGCTGGTGCGGCTGCGGCATGACAAGCGATCGGACCGATTGCTGCGTGCTGTGGCCGATGAACTGGCCAGCGGTGGAGTGGAAATAATGGACGCACGGCCGTATATACCGGAACTGTTAGCTGAAAGTGGAGTTATGACGCGCTGCCGGCCTAACGCCGACGTTATGGCCGATATCGACTTTGCCTGGCCGTTGTTAAGGCAAGTCAACATGCTTTTAATAGGTCAAAGTCTGGCCTGCAAGGACCGGGAAATCATCGCGGTAGAGGCCGTCGAAGGCACCGATCGCATGATTGAGCGCACCGGGACTTTGTGCAAACGCGGTGGATGGGTGCTGTGCAAGGCCAGTAACCCGAATCAGGATATTCGATTTGACGTGCCCACCATCGGCCCGGCTACAATTGAACGCCTGAAGAAATTCGGTGCCGCGGCGGTGGTGGTGGAAACCGGTAGAACTATTATGCTTGAGAAGCCGGAACTGTTGAAATTGGCCGATCAATTGGGCATTGCGGTCATCGGACGGCCAATGGGCGGGGATTAGTGGGGAAAATTCATTAATTCGGCAAATAACAGGGCCTGAAGGCTTTTGTCACGGCTTTTTCGTGGTTTTTATAGAGCCGGTTGCGTTGTAAGGATTCCAGAGAGGCATGATATTTAGAAGTGTTGATATGGCTATGAGTTTGTGGATGAATTTCCACCGCCTCCAGCCATATTGGCGTGCGGAAGGTCCAATATCGGCTG